>CAYSHL010000011.1:0-67452 GCA_964430865.1 uncultured Sphingomonas sp. | reverse complement strand
GCAGCCAGTCCGAGCGCATCTGCAGATCGTCGTTGAGCGCCTTCATCGCGCGGTAGTTGAAGGTGTAGCGCGCCTTGTCGTCCTTGGCGCACCAGATCAGCGTCTCATGGGCGTTGGTGAAACGCGTGCCGCGGAAATTCGGCATCGGGTTCGACTTGCGCCAGACGATGTCGTTGAGGATCCAGTAGCCGGCATCCTGGAGCAGGGCCCCGACCCGGAAGATGTTGTGGTAGCTGCCGATCACCCAAATCGAGCCGTCGTCCTTCAAGATCCGCCGAGCTTCGGCCAGCCAGTCGCGGGTGAAGTCGTCGTAGACCGCCAGGCTGTCGAACTTGTCCCAGGCGTCGTCGACCGCGTCGACGCGGCCGCCTTCGGGCCGGAACAGGTCGCCGCCCAGCTGCAGATTGTACGGCGGGTCGGCGAAGATCATGTCGACCGATTTGTCGGGGAGCCGCGCCATCGCGGCGATACAGTCGTCCTCGATGATCTGATCGAGCGGAAGCGTCTCGGCGCGTCGACTTGAACGCGGGCGCAAGCGCCCCCGGCTCTCCGCAATGGGTGCGATGAGGTTCATGCAAATCCCCCTGTCAGCCGCCAAGGGTGAGTCAGGGGGGAGTCCGGGTCAAGCGCGTAAGAGTTAACGGCGGTCCGGAAACGGGATAGGTGGCGCCGCGTTCGTAACGTTTCCGCCACAACATCTTGCGTTATCGGAAGCCGCGGAGCCTCAACAGGTAGCGGTGTGACTCAAAGGACTCGCCGGGATGCTTTCCTGCAGCGGCAGCTTGGGCTGATCGTGCCGGGCGATGATCTCGCGGACCGGGGCGAAGCTTCGGCGGTGGAGCGGGGTCACTCCCAGCGCCTCCAGCCCGCGGTAGTGCTCGGGAGTCCCGTAGCCCCGATTCGTTTCCCAGCCGTAGCCCGGGTAATCGCGGGCGCGCTCGGCCATCAGCCGGTCGCGGGTGACCTTGGCGACGATCGACGCCGCCGCGATCGACCGGCAGCGCGCATCGCCGGCGACGATCGCCTTCGACGGCCGCTGCCAGCGCGGGCAGGCGTTGCCATCGACCAGCACCCACGCCGGCTCGACCCCAAGCGCCTCGACCGCGCGGGTCATCGCCAGCATCCGCGCCCAGTAGATGTTGAGCGTGTCGATCTCCTCGACCGAGGCGATTCCGACCCCAATCACCGCGCATTTGACCAGGCGGGCGTGGATCGACTCGCGCTTTTCGATCGGCAAATTTTTCGAATCGTCGATTCCGCGCGGGAAGCATTTGCGATTCAGGATCACGGCCGCGGCGACGACCGGCCCGGCCAGCGGCGCGCACCCAGCCTCGTCGACCCCGGCCAGCGGCTCCGGGAAATCGAGCTCGAGCTTGAAGTCGCAGCGCGGCATCGCTCCAATGTACCCCGGCGAAAGCCGGGGTCCAGTTATCCATTCCCGACTGTCCACAGAAAACTGCGCCGCTACTTCTCCGTCATCCGCCACGGCGGGAAGCGGCGCGCTTCGCCAGCCTTGTAGAGGAAGATGATGTTGCCGTCGGGATCGCGCAGCCGGGCTTCGCGCCACATCCACGGCTGGTTCCGGGGCCCATGCTCGAACGGAACGCCGATTCGCGACAGCTTCCCGACCCGCTCGTCGAGGTCGTCGCATTCGAGGTAGATGGCGGTCGTCGCGGCGATCTTCTCTTCGGGGTCGCACTGGATCGACAAAGTCGCGCCGCCAGCTGTCTCGAACCGCGCGTAGCCATTCTCGACGCTGTGGACGATCTGCTTGAGGCCGAGGCGACCGTAGAATTCCACCGCCCTGGCGAAATCATTGACCGTCAGGGTCACCTGGTTGAGCCGCGGCCCGGCGCCGACGTCGAGCCGCACATCCCCCTGTCCGATCGGGCCGGCGCCGCCGCCCAGTCCCGGCGCCGCATGCAAGGCGACCCGCACGAAATTGCGCGCGCGCTCCACCGCGTCGGACAAGGACGCCCCCTGCCCAAGGAACAGAGCGATCGCGCTGGCCAGCGTGCAGCCGGTGCCGTGGGTGCTATTGGTGTCGATCCGTTTGCCCTGCCAGCTGGTCATATTGTCGGTCTCGATCAGCGCGTCGGCGAGCGCGTCCCCCTCCTCGTGACCGCCCTTGATCAGCACCGCGCAGCCATTGTCGGACACCAAATGCAGCGCGGCGGCGACCGGGTCCTCCTCCGATGTCAGGCGCTTGAGCTCGGGGAGATTGGGCGTGGCGATGGTCGCGACGCCCATCAGCCGGCCGAAAGCGGCGACCGTCGCCTCGTCGGCAAGCTCCGCGCCACTGGTCGCGACCATCACCGGGTCGAAGACGATCGGCAGCTCGGCCTGGGCCTGCCGGAGCACCTCGAGCCGAAGCGCGACCTGCTCGGCGGCGAACGCGCTGCCGATCATCCCGATCTTGACCGCGTCGACGCCGATGTCGCTCACCACGGCATCGATCTGCGCCAGGACCATTTCGGCCGGCACCGGGTGCACGGCAGTAACGCCGAGCGTGTTCTGGGCGGTGATCGCGGTGACCGCGGTCATCGCGTGGCCGCCGAGCATGGTGACGGTCTTGATGTCGGCCTGAATCCCAGCCCCGCCGCCGGAATCGGAGCCGGCGATAATCAGGATTCTTGGCACAGTTCCCCTCCCGCTTGCGGGAGGGGTTAGGGGTGGGCCTGTTTCGGTCACGTTAATTCGGACATGCCCACCCCCTGCCCCTCCCGCAAGCGGGAGGGGGGTTTGGCAGAGGCGCCCTCCCGCAAGCGGGAGGGGAATTAGGCAGCGGCCACCGCCTCGCAGATATCGTCGACCAGCCGCTCGACCAGGGCCTCGTCGTCGCCCTCCGCCATCACCCGGATCAGCGGCTCGGTGCCCGACTTGCGGATCAGCAGCCGGCCATGCCCCTTGAGCTCCTTCTCCGCGGCGGCGATGCGCGCCTTCACCGTCTTCGAATCGAGCGGCGCGCCGCCGTTGAAGCGGACGTTCTTGAGCAGCTGCGGGACCGGCTCGAACTGCCTCAGGACCTCGCTCGCGGGCTTGCCCTCCTCGACCAGCACGGCGAGCACCTGCAGCCCGGCCACCAAGCCGTCTCCAGTGGTCGAATAATCGGTCAGGATGATGTGCCCAGACTGCTCGCCGCCGACGTTGCAGCCGGTCTCGCGCATCGCCTCGAGCACGTAGCGGTCGCCGACCTGGGTGCGAATCAGGCCGACCTTCTTGGCCGCGAGCCGGCGCTCGAGGCCGAGGTTCGACATCACCGTCGCGACCACCGAGCCGCCCTTGAGCTGGCCCGTCCGCTTCCGCTGCAAGGCGATCAGCGCCATCAGCTGGTCGCCGTCAACCAGCTGTCCCTTCTCATCGACCACCAGCAGCCGGTCGGCATCGCCGTCGAGCGCCAGCCCGATGTCGGCTTTCTCCTCGACGACCCTGGCCTGCAGCACCTTGGGATGGGTCGATCCGCAGCCGTCGTTGATGTTGGTGCCGTTCGGAGTCACTCCGAGTGCAACGACGTCGGCACCCAGCTCCCACAGCGCTTCGGGCGCGACCTGATAAGCGGCGCCGTTGGCGCAATCGACGACGATCTTGAGACCGTCGAGCCGCAGATGCTCGGGAAAGGTCGACTTGGCGAAATGGATGTAGCGGCCGCGGGCGTCGTCGATACGCTTCGCGCGGCCGATCAGCTCGGGTTTCGCGCGCTTCGGTTCGGTGCCGAGCCGCCGCTCGATCGCCCGCTCGGCCTCGTCGCTCAACTTGTAGCCGTCGGGGCCGAACAGCTTGATGCCGTTGTCGGCGAACGGATTGTGCGACGCGGAAATCATCACTCCCAAATCGGCGCGCATCGACCGGGTCAGCATCGCCACCGCCGGAGTCGGCATCGGCCCCAGCAGGACGACGTCCATGCCGACGCTGGCGAAGCCAGCGACCAGCGCCGATTCCATCATGTAGCCGCTGAGCCGTGTGTCCTTGCCGATCACCACCCGGTGGCGATGGTCGCCGCGCAGGAAATGCGCTCCGGCGGCCTGGCCGACGCGGAGCGCCGTCTCGGCGGTCATCGGCTCGCTGTTGGTGAGCCCGCGGATGCCGTCGGTGCCGAAGAATTTACGAGTCATGGGCTGGGCTTTAGCGCGGCGACGTTAACCGCGCGAGTTTCAGCCGATCCAGCGCCAGACGCCGACCGGCAGCGGGTGGAACCAGGTCGCGAGCAGGAACAGCACCGTCCCAGCGACCAGCGCGAAGGCGCCGGGGCTCGCGAGCCCGCGGGCGAACGGCCAGAACGCCGTCTGCGCGGTCCATTCGTGCCACGCATCGCCCATCCGTTCGGCCTTCTTGCGGTCCTGGAGCGCGGATCCGACGCCGGCCAGCAGCAGGATCGCTCCGTCGAGCACCAATGCCTTCGGAATGGCGACGATCGCGAGGTGGACGATCGCCCACAAGGCGAACGCCCACATCATCGGATGGCGGGTGATTCCGAACACCCCCTTTGGCCCGCCTCGGGGTCCCGGCGCGCCCGGCAACGCCGGGTTGCCGACGAACGAGCCGACCAGCAGGATCGAGCCGAACCACATCAGCAACTCGCCGGCAATCCACGCCGCTTGCCCCGGCTGCCACAGCTGCGGCTCGTCGCCGATCACCCGGTAGAAATAGATCATCGACCCAAGGAGCGCGATCGCGACCAGCGAATACATGATCTGGAACGATCGTTCGCCGAGCTTGCGGACTAATGGGCGGCGCAACGGGTGCGACAGCAGGAAATGCGTGCCGACGAACGCGATCGCCGAAAAGAACAGGCCCATCTGCGGGGTCAATGTCGGTACGCCTCCGGAAGGTCGCGCCGCGGGAGATAGCGATAGCGGTCGCGAAGCTTGGTCTGGTGGGTGACCAGCGGCTGCTGGACCCCGTCGATGAACACGGCGTCCGCGTTGCTCGAGCCCTCGAGCGGGTCGCCCGACCAGATGACGACGTCGCCGCGCCGCCCGGGCAGCAGGCTGCCGATCTCGCGCCCCAGCCCAATCGCCTCAGCCGGCCGCGAGGTGATCATCGCCAGCGCCTCGCCCCAGCTGACGCCGGTCGCTCCGGGCACGTTGCGCAGCGCGACGAGGTTGCCGGCATATTGCCGCTCGGCGAACAAATTGCGGGTGTCGTTGTCGTCGATGGTGCCGATCGACACTTTGACTCCGGCGGCGCCCATCCGGCCGACGTTGGACTGGGTCGCCGCGAGCCGCTCGAAGGTCGCCGGCAGATCGTTGACCGCCGACGCGATCACCGGGACGCCCGAGGCGGCGATGCGGTCGGCGACCGTCCAGCCCTCGCTGGCGCCGACCAGCACCAGCTTCAGCGCCGGGATTTCGCGCTTCAGGCGCAGCACCTGCAAAATGTCGCTGGCGCGCTCGGCGTGGACCAGCAGATATTGCCGCCCCTGCAGCACCGGCACCAGCGCCGCCGCGTCGAAGCGGGTCAGCAGCACATCCTCGCTGCGTTGGGCGTTGGGTCCGAGGATGCGCGACTCGTTCGGATCGCGGATAACAGGCCGGTTGCGCTCGTCGGGCTCGCCGCCGCCGCTCGACGCGATCGGCTGCGCAAAGCGCCGCAACTCCGCGGCCTCGCGCAGCGCGTTGCGGAAGAGCACGTGCGCCGACGCCCGCGATCCGCCCGCCTTGTCGGCACCGGTTTCGCCCAGCTCGACGAACTGGAAGCGGCGCGCGGCGGTTATCGGGTCCATGTCGGCGCCGGTGTCGATGACCGCGCCCTGGCCGGCGAAAATGCTCCGGCCGGCGGCCGGCGCGACGACTGCTCGAGTGACTCCGTCGGCGCGGTTGACGGCGATCGTCGACGCGAGCGGATTGATCGCCGGGGCGACGTCGATCGCGGCGCTGAACGGGCCGTTGGCGGTGGTGTCGTCGCCGCCTTCGCCCGACAGGTCGATTTCGGCCAGGCCGAGGCGCGAGAAACCCGCGACGATCCCGGGAGTCACCCATTTGCCCCTCGCGTCGACGATGGTCGCGCCCGCCGGCACGCGCGCGTTCGGCCCGGCGGCGACGATCCGGCCGTTGCGGATGACGACGGTCCCGGCCACCGGCTCGCCGCCGTCCCCGGTCGCGACCGTCCCACCGGTGATGGCGATGGTCTGGGCGGTGGCGGGGGCCGAAGTCAGGGCCAAGGCCAGCAGAAGGACCCTCACCCACCCTCTCCCGCGCGCGGGAGAGGGAGGAGGAGCGAAGCGACGGAGGGTGAGGGTTTTCTCACTTCACGTCCCCCTCACCCGGCTGGCCGAGCTCGAAATCGCTGACCGGACGGCGCTTGGGATCGTTGGCGTCGTACATCAAAGCTCCGTCGACCCACACCCGCTCGGGGCGCGCGTAGACGCTGAACGGGTTGGCGTTCCACAGCACGACGTCGGCCATCTTGCCGGCCTTGAGGCTGCCGGTCTTCTCGAAAATCCCTAGCGCCTTGGCCGGGTTGGCGCTGAGCCAGGTCCAGGCGACCTCCTCGCTCAAGTTGATTCCGACGCGGCGGCCGTCGGCGAGCGCCTTGGCGGCCTCCTGGTTCAGCCGCTGGATGCCGTTGGCATCGTCGGAATGGACGATCGCGCAGGCGCCCGAATTATGGACGAACGGGATGTTCTCCTTGATCGCGTCATAGCTTTCCATCTTGAAGCCGTACCAATCGGCCCACATCGCCGAGCAGATGCCGTTCGCGGCCAGCAAGTCGGCGACCTTGTAGCTCTCGACCGCGTGGTGGAAGGTGCCGATCTTGTAGCCCATCTCGCGGGCGACATCGATCATGATCGCCATCTCGTCGGCGCGGTAGCAATGGTTGTGGATGATGATCTTGCCGGCGAGCACGCCACGCAACGTATCCATCGCGATGTCGCGCTCGGGCATGTTGCCGCCGTTGCGCTCGTAAGCATCCCATTTGCGCTTATAAGCCTGGGCTTTCAGCCAGGTCGCGCGAACGGTGGCGATATTGCCCATCCGCGTCTGCGGCATGTTGCCCTTCGAGCCGTAGACCCGCTTGGGATTCTCGCCGCAGGCCATCTTCAGCCCGTAGGGCGCGCCCGGGAACTTCATCCCCTGGACGGTGCGCGCGTAGACGTTCTTCAAAGTCACCGACCGGCCGCCGAACAGGTTCGCCGAGCCCGGCAGCACCTGAAGCGCGGTGACTCCGCCGTTGGCGAGCGCCCGGCTGAAGCCCGGGTCGTGCGGCCAGACGCTATGCTCGGCCCACACCTCGGGCCGCGCCGGGCTGGTCGCTTCGTTGCCGTCCGAATGGGATTCGGTTCCAGGCGACGGGTAATCGCCGAGATGGCTGTGGACGTCGATAATCCCGGGCGTCACATATTTGCCGGTGCCGTCGATCACCGTCGTCCCGGCCGGCACCGAAAAGTCGGCGCGAGGCGGATGGGTGGCGACGATCTTGCCGTCGACGAACAGCACCGAACCATTGTCGATGCGCCCGCCTTCGCCGTCGAAGATGGTTGCGTTGCGGATCAGCGTCGGCACCCCGGGATAGGGCGCATAGGTCGACGGGTACGGATCCTCGTTGATCGGGATCGCCCGCGCGGGCTTGGGCTTGGGCGCGAGCTGCGCACAGCCCGCGACCGCGAGAATTGCCAGCGCCGCCAGGCAACGCCCCCCCGGCCGCACTAGATTCTCGCCGGATCCGGGTCTGGGCGGGTTTCGCGCTGCGGCTTCATCCCGGGCGCCGCCGGTTCGGCGAGCTCCGCCTGGCCGGCGAGATCCTCGTCCTTCAGCGTTTCCAGGTGCATCCACCGCTTCACGACCGGACTAAGCGCCAGGACAGCGACGGCGACCCCGACGGAGATCCAGCCGAACAGCTCGTAAATGTCGAGCAAGCCCTGCTTGCTCATTTCGCCGTCGTGCCCGCCGGTCGCTTCGCCGATCTTGCCCGCGACGAAGTTGCCGACTGCCGTCATGTAGAACCATGCGCCCATGATCAGCGAAGCCATGAAAGTCGGTGCAAGCCGGTTCATTGCGCTCAAGCCCACGGGCGACAGGCACAGCTCGGCGGTAGTCGCGAATAGATAATATGCGAATACGAGAATGACTGGAGTCATGGCCGCCACGCCATACGCCTCGGCGCCCCACACCAATATGAGATTGGCGAGACCCATCTGCAGCAGCGCCAGGCCGAACTTGGCGGGCGCCGAGGGTTCCGACCGTCGCTTGCCGAGCGTGACCCACAAGGCGGCGAAAAACGGCGCCAAAATCATGATCAGAATCGGGTTGATCGACTGGAAAATGGACGCCGGGACGCCCGAGCGGTCGACGAAGCGGTCGGTGAACAGGTTCATCGATCCGCCAGCCTGTTCGAACAAGCCCCAGAACAACGGATTGAGGCTAATCAGGAACAGGATCGCGTACAATCGGTCGCGCGGATGGTCCTCCCGACTCGATTTCTCCATGACCATTACGGCCAGCAGCACGATAAAACCGAGAATGGCGATCCAGGCCGGGAGCGGCAGGCCGCCGACGCCCTCGCCTTCGCCCATCCCCAAGCCGAGGAAAGCCGCGATCGGCAAGATCAGCATGAGCGCCAGGCCGGCGTACATCGTGTTGACACGCCCGCGCGGCCCAGCAGCGATCGACCCGTAAGGAAGCTGGAACGTCGAGGCCAGGACGACATAGCCGAGCAGGAGAATGCCGGACGCGAGCAGCAAGTTCTGGATGACGTCCTGGTATTGCACCAGCGCCCAGATCACCGCGACGGCAGCCAAACCGACCCCGTAAAGCGTGAATTCCCTGTTCCTCGACAGCGGATTCGGCGCCTCGCCATGGCCATGCAACGCCGGCTTGCCGAGCACGAAGACGGCGAGACCCGCGAGCATGCCGATGCCTGCGAGCCCGAAGCCATAGCCCCAGCCGATGGTCTCGCCGAGATAGCCGACGAGGATGGTGCCGATCGCGGCGCCGACGTTAATCCCCATGTAAAAGACGGTGTAGGCGCCGTCGCGGCGGACATCGGTGAGCTTGTAGAGCTGCCCGACCATCACCGAGATGTTGGCCTTGAGGAAACCCGAGCCGACAATGATGAAGGCGAGCGCGAGCCAAAATACGTTGATCGTCGGGTCTTCTTGCCCGCCGACCCCTTCGACGGCCATCAGGCTGTGCCCGGCCGCGAGCAGCAAGCCGCCGAACAGCACGGCCTTGCGCTGGCCGAGATAGCGATCGGCGAGATAGCCGCCGAGCACGGGCGTGATGTACACCAGGCTGGTGTAGGCACCGTAGATCAAGTTGGCCTTGTCGTCCGCGAACAGCCAGTGCTTGGTTAGGTAGAAGATGAGCAAAGCGCGCATGCCGTAGTAGGAGAAGCGCTCCCACATTTCGGCGAAGAACAGCATGTAGAGGCCCTTGGGATGGCCCGCGAACTCCGGCTCTTTCTGGATCGCGATCTTGGCACCAATCGTAAGGAACACTCCAAGGACAACGACCGCGATTACCGCGATCCAATCGCCCTCCTGCCACAACGACATGTCCTTCATAGTCGGCCGCTCCCAAGCTGTCCGCCGCGCACCCTAACGGGCTAAATGCACTTGTGAAGCGCATTGTTGCATAGCGCTCGCACGGTTAGACGGGCGGCCGATGCTCAACGATCGCTCGTCCTTGCTGTCGCTGCTCGAAACGCGCCGTTCGGGCAAGCCGCGCGAGTTGGTCGGGCCGGCCCCGAGCGACAGCGAGCTGGAGCGCATGCTGGCAATCGCCGCCCGCATCCCCGACCACGGCAAGCTGTCGCCGTGGCGCTTTGTCACCGTCGCCGGCGACCAGCGCGGTGCACTCGCAAAATTGCTCCGCGAGGCGCTGGCCAAAGAAGATCCGTCCGCGACGCCCGCGCATTACGAAAAAGCCGAGCAATTCGCGCATTATGCCGGAGCACTGGTGGTGCTCGTCTCGGCGCCGGTCGAGGACCACAAAATCCCGGTCTGGGAGCAGATTCTATCGTGCGGAGCGGCGGGGATGAACCTGCTGCTGGCCGCCCACGCGCTCGGCTACGTGGCGGGCTGGGTGACCGGCTGGCAGGCCTATTCGGAGCATGTCCGCGCCGCTTTCTGCGAGCCCGGTCAGCGCATCGCCGGCTTCATTTTCATCGCCCATCCGGGGACCGAGCTGGTCGAGCGGCCGCGGCCCGAGCTTGGCGCCGTGCATCGCCGCTGGTCGCCGCCCCAAGACCTTCACAATCCTTGACCTTTTTGCGCGGTGCTGTATTATGACAGCATGACGCTCGGATCGCAGCACGAAAAGCCCGTTTACGTGCGCCTGCGCGAGACGATCGCCGACTCGATCCTCGCCGGCCGCTACCGCGACGGCGACCCGCTTCCGTCGGTGCGGGCGTTCGCCGCCGAGCAATCCGCCAACCCGCTGACCGTCGCCAAGGCCTATCAGGGTTTCCAGGACGAAGGGCTGATCACGGTCAAGCGCGGGGTCGGCATGTTCGTCGCTCCCGGGGCCAGCGCGCGCCTCCGCGAATCCGAGCGCAGCCGATTCGTCAAGGAAGAATGGCCCGCCGTCCGCGAACGGATGAAGCGGCTCGGCATCGATCCCGCCAGGCTGCTCGAGCAAGAGAACGCCTGATATTCCTGCCAACCGCTGAATCCAGTAGCGCAGCGCGATGACGCGCGTGCTGCCCTTCAGCGACGATGCAATCGCCCAGGCCGCGGAGCTGATCCGAAGCGGCGAGCCCGTCGCGATCGCTACCGAGACCGTCTACGGCCTTGCCGCCGACGCCACCAATGCCGTGGCCGTCGCTCGGATCTACGAGGCCAAGGGCCGGCCGAGCTTCAATCCGCTGATCGTCCACGTGCCGGACCTGGCCACGGCCGAACGCATCGGTGAGTTTGGTGCCCAAGCGCTGGAGCTCGCTCGGAAACATTGGCCCGGCCCTCTGACGCTCGTCGTGCCGCTCCGCCAGGACGCCGGAATCGCCTCGCTGGTGACGGCCGGCTTGCCGACCATCGCGCTGCGCGTGCCGGCTCACCGGGCGATGCAGGCGCTGCTGCGCGCCACCCGGCGGCCGCTCGCGGCTCCCTCAGCCAACGCCAGCGGCTCGATCAGCCCGACACTCGCTCAGCACGTTCTCAAGAGCCTCGGCGGCAGGATTCCCCTGATCGTCGACGACGGCCCGTGCGAGCGCGGCATCGAATCAACCATCGTCGCCGCGACCGGCGGCCCGTTGCGCCTGCTTCGCCCCGGCCCGATCGACGTCGACGCGCTTCAGTCGTCAGCGGGCGCGATCGAAGCTCCCGGCCAATTGCGGAGCCATTACGCGCCATCCAAACCGCTGCGTCTCGACATCGTCGACGCCGAGTCGGACGAGTTTCACATTGGCTTCGGAAGCGTGCCGGGGGACGCCAGCCTCAGCCGCAGCGGCGATTTGACCGAAGCCGCGGCGCGGCTGTTCAACCTGCTGCATCAGGCGGATGCCTCGCCCAAAACCCGGATCGCCGTCGCTCCGGTTCCTGTCGAAGGGCTCGGAGCGGCGATCAACGACCGCCTCTCCCGCGCCGCCCGCTCCTAGGCGTTCGCCGAAGCGCTCTTCAGCCGGTTCTGGAAGCTTTTGCGCAACTTGTTGAGCTTGGGCGGGATGGTCGCCAGGCAATAAGGGTTCCGCTGCCCCTCGCCGCTCCAATAGTCCTGGTGATAGTCCTCGGCAGGGTACCAATCGCCCGCCGGCTCAATGGTCGTCACGACCCGCCCGCCGTGCTGCTGGTTGGCGCGGGCAATCGCGGCGCGGGCCTGCGTCTCCTGCTCGGGCGACTGCGGGAAGATCGCCGAGCGATATTGCGTGCCGATGTCGTTGCCCTGGCGATTGAGCTGGGTCGGGTCATGAGTCGCGAAGAAGATGTCGAGCAAATCGTCGAACGACAGCATTTCGGGATCGAAGGTGATGCGGATCGCTTCCGCGTGGCCGGTGTCGCCGCCGCACACCTGCTTGTAGGTCGGGTTGATGGTCTCGCCGCCGGTATAGCCGCTCTCGACCGATTTCACCCCGACGACGTCAAGGAACACCGCTTCGGTGCACCAGAAGCACCCGCCGGCAAGAACCGCCACCTGATCAGCCATCGATCTGCTCCTTTACGGGAAGCAGTCCAGATAGTGTGCCGGCCACAGCCGTTAAAGTGTCAGTCTTTCTGGTAGCTCGCCTTGAGGCTGGCCAGCTCGAGCCGCTTTCCGACCCACTCGGCGAGCTCTTCGAACTTCAACTCCTGGTCGAACACGATGCCGGCACGGCGGTCGGCGAACCAGCGGACCTGGCCTTTGATCGGCCGGAGGCTCTCGACGACGACAACGACGTCCTTGCCGAGGCAATATTCCTCAATCGGCTCGACCTTCATTCCGCCCAGCGAAATGTCATGTACGTCGACTGTGTAATAGACCTTGCCGACCCGGACCGACGCCTTGCAGCTGACCTCCAGCCGCGGCGGCCGCGGCCGGAAGCCGTGGCGCGGCTTGCGCCCGGCAAGCAGCTCGCCGAGATCGACGTTCTGGTCGAACTTGACGCCCACCGTGCCCTCGCGAATCCAGACGATGCTGGATGGAATGGTCTGCGACGAAAGCTCGACGCTGACCCGCTCGCCGACCTGCGGCGGCGTCTGCACCGTCTCGGCGGACAGGCCCCCGGCGGAAATATTGCGGACCCGAATCAGCTGCTCGCTACCGTCGCCAATAAGCTTGGCGACTCGGAGCGTCGGTAGCAGCCGCGTGTTGGAACGGCGCTCGGCCGGGCGCGGAACCGCAGTCGACAACGTAAAGGTCGTCGATTCGAACGAGGCGTCGTCTTGATTCCAGGCCGTTTCCGGCTTCTTTCGAATGAGCGATCCGAACATTCGAATGGTCTCCAGGGCGCTAGGAAAAATCGCACCAATCCCGGATTTTACGACACGCATAGTTAAAAAGCCGTTTCATGCGTTTGACCTAACCGCCCCAAAGAGCGCAGTGAGTGCACAGGGGCGAGGAGGTCCGGGCATGAATCGGCCGCGGCTGCTGGTGGTTGACGACGAGCCGGTGCTTGCCGGCTTCGTTGCCACCGCCGCTCGCGAAAGCGGCTATGACCCGGTGCTGACCTCGGACGACGAAGGGTTTCGCGGACAATTCCTTGCCAATCGGCCCGACTTCGTGGTGCTCGACCTCGGAATGCCCGGGATGGACGGCATCGAGCTGCTTCGCTTCCTGGCCGAGCAAGGCTTCCAATCGCCGGTGCTGATCATCAGCGGCTTCGAGCGCCGGGTCCTCGAAAGCTCTTTCCGCCTCGGCCAGGCGCTGGGGCTGACGATGGTCGGTCCGCTGAGCAAGCCGGTCCGGCTCGACGAGCTCGAGGCCCTTCTCATCGAGTTGAAGCCGACTCTGGTGCAATGACCGCACGGCCCGAGCTTGAGCTCGTCGAAGGTTTCGAGCGCGCGTTGCTCAACCACCGGCTGCACATGGTCTACCAGCCCAAAGTGCGCTTGCGCGACGGGGCCCTGACCCGGGTCGAGGCCCTGGTCCGCTGGGACGATCCTCATTTCGGCACCGTCGAGCCGTCGCGCTTCGTGCCGCTGGCCGAAAAGCACGGGCTGATCGAGGAGCTCACCCAGTGGGGCTTGCGGACGACTCTTCGGCAATGGCTCAAATGGCGCGAAGAGGGCATCGACACCTACCTCGCCTTCAACATATCCGCGCTAAGCCTCGAGCAGCTCGATTTTCCCGACCTCGTCGAGCGCATGTGCCGGGCGCTCGACGTCCCGACCGACCGGCTGGTGCTCGAGCTGACCGAGAGCGCGACGCAACCGCTGGTCAATCTGATGGACACTCTGACCCGCTTCCGAATCAAGGGCATCGGCCTTGCCATCGACGATTTCGGAACCGGCTTCTCGTCGCTGATGCAGCTTCGCCAGCTGCCGTTCACCGAGGTCAAGATCGATCGCTTTTTCGTCAGCGACGCGGTGACTTCGCAGGAATCGCGGCTGATCATCCGAGCCATCGTCGATCTCGCCCATGGGTTGGGGCTGACGGTGACCGCGGAAGGGGTCGAAACCCGCGAGCAGCTGCAATCGTTGGGCGAGCTGGGTTGCGACGTTGCCCAGGGCTATTTGATCTCGAGGCCCTTGGAGCCAGACGCGCTGATGGGCTGGAAGCGCGAATTCCGCGCCCGCTGGCCGGGCCTGATCGAGGACGAGGGCCTCGCCTTATGGAGCTACGTCGAAGCGGATTCCCTGGGCTAGCGGCAGGTCGGCTCCGTAATTGACGGTGTTGGTCTGCCGCCGCATGTAGGCGCGCCAGCTGTCGGAGCCGCTTTCGCGCCCGCCGCCGGTCTCCTTCTCGCCGCCGAACGCGCCGCCGATCTCCGCCCCCGACGGACCGATGTTGACGTTGGCGATCCCGCAATCCGAACCGGCGGCCGACATGAACCGCTCGGCTTCGCGAAGGTCGTTGGTGAAGATCGACGACGACAGCCCCTGGCTGACCGAATTGTTGAGCGCGATCGCCTCGTCGAGCGCGGAATAGCGCAGTACGTAGAGGATCGGCGCGAAGGTCTCCTGAAGCACGGTCCCCTGCTGCGCCGGCACCTCGACGATCGCCGGCCGGACGTAATGGCCGCCCGGCACCGCATCGACCGGCTCGATCGAATCGCCTAGCACCTTCGCCATCGCCGCGTAGGCGTCCTCGTCGATCAGCGGGCCGATCAGGGTTTCCGGCTCGCGGGGGTCGCCAATCGCGGCGCGCCCGAACAGGTCGCGAAGGCGCCGCACCAGCTCGTCGGCGATGCTGTCATGGACGATCAGCCGGCGCAGCGAGGTGCAGCGCTGGCCGGCGGTGCCGGCGGCGGCGAACAGGATCGCCCGCTCGGCCAGCTCGAGGTCGGCGCTCGGAGCGACGATCATCGCATTGTTGCCGCCGAGCTCGAGCAGCACTCGCCCGAACCGCTGCGCGACGCGCGGGCCGACGCTGCGCCCCATCGCCGTTGAGCCGGTCGCCGAAACCAGCGCAATCCGCGGATCGTCGACGAGCGCTTCGCCGATTTCGCGCCCGCCCTGGACCAGCTGCAGCAAGCCATCGGGAGCGTCCCCGAACCGCTCCACCGCGCGCGCCGCCAAGGCCATCACCGCTTCGGCGGCCAGCGGCGCTTTTTCGCTCGGCTTCCAGATCACCGGGTTGCCGCAGACCAGCGCCAGCGCCGCGTTCCACGCCCATACCGCGACCGGGAAATTGAACGCGCTGATCACCAGCACCGGCCCCAGCGGATGCCATTGCTCGCTCATCCGGTGGTCGGGCCGCTCGCTGGCGATGGTCAGGCCATAGAGCTGGCGCGACAGGCCGACCGCGAAGTCGCAGATGTCGATCATCTCCTGGACCTCGCCGAGTCCTTCCTGGACGATCTTGCCGGTCTCGAGCGTCACCAGCCGGGCGAGCGGCTCCTTCGCCGCGCGCAACTCCTCGCCGAGCAGCCGGACCAGCTCGCCCCGGCGCGGCGCCGGGACGCTGCGCCATTGTGGAAACGCCCGCTCGGCGCACTCGCAGGCGCCCGCCGGATCGCCGGCCGCGACGCGCCCGATTGGCCGCCCGTCGATCGGCGAAGTGCTGACCAGGTCGCCGGCCGATGCATCGACCCCGAGTTGCTCGAGGACCGCTTTGGCTTCCTCCGCGGGGCTCATGCGAGCAGATCCTTGGCTTTGGCCATCGCCGCGACCCCGGCGTCGATCGTCTCGTCCTTTTTGCCGAAGCACAGCCGGACTAGATGCCGCGGCGGGTCGTCTTCCGCAAACGCCGACAGGGCCACCACCGCGACTCCGGCTCGCTCGACCGCGGCGGCGGCGAAGGCCTCGTCGTCCAGCGCGATTCCGGATGCGGCGAGATCGACGCAAAGGAAATAGGTCGAGGCCGCGTCGAGCACCGTAAAGCCCGCGTCGCGGAGCCCTTGCGTCATTCGGTCGCGGGCGCGGGCGAAGCGCTGCTTCATCGGCTCGATCCACGTATCGCCTTCGTCGAGGCCATACGCGACCGCCGACTGCAGGTTGGGCGCGGTCGAAAAGGTCAGGAACTGGTGCGCCCGCGCCGCGACTCCCGCCATTTCCGGCGCCGCGACCATCCAACCCACCTTCCAGCCGGTCAGCGAGAAGATCTTGCCAGCCGAGCCGATCTTGATCGTCCGCTCCGCCATCCCCGGCAACGAGGCAAGCGACGTGAAGCGCTGGCCATCAAGGACGATATGCTCCCACACCTCGTCGCTGATGACGGTCAGGTCATGCTCGCGAGCGACCGCGGCAACGGTCTCAAGCTCCTCGCCCTCGAACAGCCGCCCGGCGGGGTTGTGCGGGTTGTTGAACAGGATCGCGCTCGTTTTCGGCCCGACCGCCGCCTCGAGCGCCCGCCGGTCGATCTTCCAGTCGGGTGGTTGCAGCGCGACCTCTCGAACCGTGCCACCGCCGCGGCGGATCATCGGCGCATAGCAGTCATAGGCCGGCGTCAGGATGATCACCTCGTCGCTCGGCCGAACCGTCGCCAGGATCGCCGCGCCGACCGCCTCGGTCGCGCCGCTGGTGACGCAGACATTCTCGGCAGCGACGTCGAGCCCCTGGTGCCGCTGGTAATGGGCGGCGACCGCCTCACGCAGCTGCGGCAGTCCGCGCGACGGCGCATATTGGTTCGATCCGTCCTTGACCGCCCGCGCGGCCGCATCGAGGATTGCGTCCGGCCAGCCGAAATCGGGAAAGCCCTGCCCCAGGTTGACCGCGCCATGCTTGGCCGCGAGCCCCGACATGCGCTCGAACACGCTGGTCCGCATATTCTCGTAAAGCGGGTTCAAGCGGACCTCTCAATTTCCTCGGATTGCCGCCCATAGCCGGTGCCAACGCCGCCCGCGAGTGCATCAGGGCGGCTTTGGCGGATGCCGGCTTCCACGCTAGGCACGGTCGCGTGGGGGATTCATCGATTCGACGGTTCGGAGCGCCCAACCAGCTGCTGTTCTGGTCGCTCGTCCTCCTTGTCTCGATCGCCTTTCGATTGTGGTCGCTCGACCTGCTGAACGGCCGGCTGCCGGGCGGCGACACGCCCAATTATCTGATGATCGCCGAGAATATTCTGTCCGGCCGCGGGCTGCTGCTGGTCGATTCGACCGGCCTTCACATGCGCGCGACCTATCCACCGCTTTACCCTTTGTTGCTCGCCGCGGTCGGGCTGGCGCTGCCGCTGTCGTTCGCGGTCATCACCGCGATCAACACCGCCATCGAGCTCGCCTGCGCCTGGCTGATGGTGCGTCTGGGCAAGGATTCGGGCTCGCCGCAAGCCGGCTCGCTCGCCGCCGCGCTCTACCTCGTCTGGCCGACCAACCTCGGAATGGCTCCCCTCGCCCGCAAGGAGCCGTTGATCGCGATGCTCGTCCTCGCCTTGCTCGCCGTTCTGGTGCGGGCGATCGCCAGGGGCAGCTGGCGAAGCGGCATCCTCTACGGAATCCTCACCGGCCTGCTCGCCCTGACCCAGCCGGGGCTGCTGTTCCTTCCGGCCCTGTTCGCGCTGGTCGCCTTGCCCCGCTTCGGCGACCGGCGGCGATGGCTAGCGATGATGGGCGTGGCGGCCGCGTGCGCCGTCCTCACCGTCCTGCCATGGTGGGTCCGCAATTGGTTGTTGTTCGACAAGTTCGTGCCGTTGACGGCGGCGGGCGGCTACAGCCTGTGGATCGGCAGCACGCCGGTCGGCGACGGCACATACATGCAGGCCCCGCCGAGCTTCTGGCTCGGCGAAGAGTTCAGGATGTCGGCGGCGCTCGGCGCCGAAGCCAAGCGAATCATCGCTTCGGACCCGCTCGGCTATTTCCTCCACTGCATCGGCAAATTCTTTCGCGGCATGTTCACCGAGCATCGCGGAGTCAGCCAGATTTACTGGGCCGTGCCCCACGGCCACGCGCGGATCGCAAGCCTGTGGGTCGGAAGCGCGAACCTGGCGAATGGAGTGGCGGTCATCGTCGCCATGACGGCCGTCTGGATCGGGCGCAGGCAATTATTGAACCAGCTGCTGTTCGCAGCGATCGCCAATATCCTGCTGTTCGGCATCTGGTTCGAATTCGACCAGCGCCACCGCTATTTCCTGACGCCGCTTTTGCTGCTCGCCGCGGTCAACGGATTGCTCGCCTGGCACCGCGCTCGACGCGCCTGATCACATCACCGCCAGCGCGCGGTTGTCGAACTTGTGCGCGAACTCGCTGGCGATCTCGACCTTGCGCTCCACCGAAGCGATGATCGGCTCGGCGAAATTGACCCCGGCGAGCGTGTTGCAGCTGCGCAAATTCCCCGGCGAGAACACGTTCACCTCGAGGATCTTGTCGCCGACGATGTCGATTCCGACGAGGAACATGCCGTCGGCGATCAGCTTGGGCCGGATGAGCTCGGCGACGCGCAGCTCGGTGTCGCCGATCTCGACCGCGACCGCCTTGCCGCCGGCGTGGATGTTGCTGCGGATGTCGTCGTCGGCGCTGACCCGCCGCAGAGCCGCATATTTCTTGCCGATCGCCAGCGGGTGGCCGTTCATGATGAACAATCGGATGTCGCCGTTGGCGGCCGCGGGCACATAGGCCTGGGCGATCACATAGCCGTCGCGGGTGATCGCCTCGAGCATCTGGTTCAAGTTCGACAAATTGGTTTTGTCGACCTTGAACACGCCCGATCCGCCCGATCCCTGCAGCGGCTTCAGGATGCATTCGCCGCCATGCTTCTTGGTGAATTCCTTGACGTCGTTGGCATGCTTGGTGATCAGCGTCTCGGCGCGGACGGCCTCCGGAAACGACTGGAAATACATTTTGTTGACGGCCAGGCTGAGGCTGCTCGGGTCGTTGAGCACGAGCACTCCGCGCTTGACCGCCTCGCGCCCGAACAGGATGCCGGCGTCCGCCGCCCACGGCGCCGACTGCGCATCGAGTGCCGGATCGCTGCGCAGCCACAGCACGTCGACGTCGGTCATCGCCAGCTCGGTGGTCTTTTCGCCGACCGCCTTGACGCCCTTGAAGAAGTCGGTGTGCGACTTGTTCTTCTTGGTCGGCGCCATGCGCGCGTGGATCTGCATGCTGTCGTCGGGCAGCATGACGAAATCGCCGGGCGTAATGTAGCACACCCGGTGGCCGCGCTGGACTGCCTGATGGGCGAGCACGGTGGTCGTGTAATTGGGAAATTCACGAGCCATGTCGTTGACAAAAAACGCGATCAGCATTGCGGATTAGCCTTCAGATTAGCTGGGACAGGGGCGGCGCGGTCCGCATCGATTCAATGCGGGCCTGCGCGTCGGGGCGGGCGAGGAATTGCGGGAGCGATCGCGGCGGCTGGAGCAACCCGCGGGCCGCGAGCTCCTCGATCACCGGAACGTGGCGGGCGGCGATCTTGCCGTACCAGAACGGCGTCAGGTCGCTGCCGTCGGCAAGCAGGCCGAGGACCTGCCGGAAGCCGCGCAGATAGATGGCGTCCTTGCTGAGTCCGCCGGAGCGATAGACCCGCGCGGCGACGTTGAACGCCATCCGGCTGCCGAATCCGAGGTCGCGGAGCAGCCGGAACGCGTCGATGAATTCGGCGCCGGCGATCATCGCATCGACGACCAGCACCCGCGCTCCGAGCAGCCGCAGCCGAGCCGCGGTCAAGCCGCCGACCGCGCATTCGGCGAACACCCCGAGGCCCTCCTGGATGCCCTCGTAGCCGGCCAGCCCGGTGCGGAAGATCTTGAGGCCTTGCGCGTCGCCGTTGACGTGGGTCAGCAAGTGGATGCTGACCTCGTGCTGGAGCAGAGCGTCGAGCCGGTGCCGGGGCATGCGCGTCGATTGCGAAATCATCAGAGTCCGGCCCGACACCATCAGCCCGGCGGGAATGTCCTGACGGACGGCGACCCGGCCGTTGAACTCCGGATCGGCCTTGCGATAGTCGGCGATCAGCCCCCGAGCCGCCTTGCGAACCAGGTCCGCGCCGATCGCCTCGCCGGCGTCGGGATTCGCGCTGATGGTCGCCAGGATGTCGCGCGCGCTGGCCAGCAGGTCGGGCTCGACCGGCTCGTAGAGCGTCAGCGACAGATAGCGGAAGTCGCCGCTGTTGCGGCACGACAGCATGGTCAGCTGCTGGTCGAGCTCGCGGCGCTTTTCCGCGAACAAATTCTCGAGCACCGGGTCTTCGACGCGGCGCAGGTCGATCGCGTAGAGCGCGCGCTTGGCGAGATCGGGATCGACCGTCAGCGGCCGGTAGCGAAAGGTCGGCGGCGCATCGAACCTGTCGGCCTTGAACTTGGCGTAGGCGGCTTCCGAGTTGATCGGCGAGACGCTGAGCAGGAAATCGAACGAGGTCGAAACCCGCAGCAGCTTGCTGTCGACCGAACGCGCCGCGGCGATGAAACTCCGCCGGCCGAGCGCCCGGTGCGATTTGGGTGGATCGGGCGCGATCTCCGCCAGGAACGCGTGGCTTGCCTGGAGCAAGGCGTCGAACACGCCGATCTCGAGCTCGTGGAGCAATTGCGGGTAGATGCCGTCCTTGCCCGGCACCCGGTAGGTTTGCGGCAGGCCCAGCGAGACATGCGACAGCCACGGCAGTCGCCGTACCAGGTCTTCGACTCCGGACTCGAACCAGGCTTCCGAGACATGCTCGACGCAGCAAGCGCGAAGGTCGATCTCGATCGTCTCGAGCGCGTCGGCAAGGCGCTTGGCGGCCGCCTGGGCCGGCTCATCGCCGCTGGCGCTGAGCCGTGCGTTGAACGCCTCGAGCTTGGGCAAATCCTCGTCCAGCGACGAGTCGCGCGGCAGGTCGTAGAGCGACACCACTAGAACCTGGGCATATTCGGCGTGGGCGGCGCTCGCGATCCGTTCGCTCGCGGCGACCGCCTCGCGATCCTCGGGTCCCGGCCAGATCACGTAGGTCGGGCTGATCGCCGCCACCCGCGCGGCGAGGCTGTCCGGCCCTCCGCCGCGGTTGAGAATCAGGAACGGTAGCAGCCGGTCGACATGGGCGCGCCCGCCGCCCTGCAGCCGAAGACGGAACGGAGTGACGATATCGGCTGCCATCGCCTCCGCCCGGTGGCTGGCACTATCGGCCATCGAGCAGCTCCCGCGCCACAGCGGCGACGTGATCGACCCAGCCGCGCATCTGGCCGAGCGCCGCCGGGTCCGGCTCGCCGCTCCATTCGTCCATGTAGAATTTCTTGAACTCGACGGCGATCGCGCAGCCGACTCCGGGATAGCGTTCGTGGACGAAGCGGGTCAGCTCGCCCTTGCCCTGGAAGGCGATATTCTCGCGCACGTCGAGGTGCCGGCCGCCGAAGTCGTAATCGTGCATCGCCTGCATCAGCGGGTCGAGCAGCCACGCCCAGTCGTCGCGCGGCATCGAGAAGGTGCCGATGTTGATCTCGGGCGCTTTCTCCGGGGGCGTCGGCGGCCCGTCCGGCCCGTCGCGGCGGTGGTTGTAGCTGTGGACGTCGAGCAGCACGAAACGCGGATGATCCGCCGCGATCGCGTCGAGAGTTGCCCCAACCATCGCATAGAAGCCGCGGTGATAATCGAGCGAGCGGGCGACCACCTCTTCCGCCAGCGGCGCGCCCCACACGGTCAGCCCCCAGCACTGCTCCGGCGTACGATACACGGCCGTCTCGGGATCGCGGTTGAGGTCCGCCTCGAAGCGCGACAAGTGGGAGATGAAGTGCGTCGGGACACCGACAATTGCCTGGCCGGTGAACGGGTCCTCCTCGCGCAGCCGGTCGGCCTCGGCGAGCACCATCCGCTCGGCGATCTCCGCCCGCAGGCCGTGGCCGTCGTGGATCGCCGCGGCTGCCACCGGACCCTCGCCGCGTTGCACCGTCCACCACGCCTTTGACAGAATTCGGTCTCCTTAAACCTGGGTTAGGAGACAAACCGCCCAGCAGGATAAGGGTTGCTTCGGAGCGGCCCCTAGCCGGCGATCAGCGGGCACGGGACGCCCGGGACATCCACCCGGAATTCGAACAGGCCGCCGATTTGCGGCTGCGGAGCAATATCTTGGGGCGACAGCTTTTGCCGCGCCGTGGTCGCGTAAGCGGTCCGCAGGTCGGCGCCCCCGAACGCAATCTTGGTGATGTTCGCGACCGGAAAACGGACTCGGCCGACCAGCTCGCCGTCCGGTGAATAGCGCCTCGTCTCCCATCCCGCGTAGAGGCTGATCCAGACATGGTCTTCGCTGTCGATCGTCGGCCCGTCGGGATAGCCGTCGGTGGGCGCGATGGCGGCGAAATCGCGCGACGGCCCAATCGAGCCGTCGGCGGCGATGTCGCAGGCGAAAATCTTCCCGCCGAGCGTATCCACCCAATAGAGGATTTTGCCGTCGGGGGAGATCGCCGGGCCATTGGTGATCGCGATGCCTTCGATGCCGCTGGGGATCAGCCGGCCGCGGTCGTAGCAATAGAAAGCGCCGGTCTTGCCGCGCTCATTGTTATCCATCGTTCCGAACCACAGCCGGCCGCGCGGATCGACGACTCCGTCGTTGAGCCGGTTGTCGGGGCGGTCCGGCTCGACCTCGACCAGCCGCTCGAACCTGCCGTCGCTGTCATCGAATCGATGCAGCCCGCTTTGCAGCCCGGCGACGAAGCCGCCGCTCGCTAACGGCAGGACGAAACCGATCTGCTCGGGCGCATCCCAGCTGCGTTGCTCGCCGCTCGCGGGCGTGTAGCGATGGACCTTGCGGCGCTTGATGTCGGTGAACCACAAGGCCTGGTCGCGCTCGACCCAGACCGGGCCTTCGCCGAGCTCGGCCTGAAGGTCCCAGACGATCCTCGGTTCGGGTGCATTCGCCGCTGAGATGGACAATTTTCCGACTCCTCCTTCGATCTAGGCCGACGCGCGGTTGGCGGGCAATGCCGGCGCTTCGGGGATCGCGATCGACGCGCAGATCGCTAGCCGATCGATGACCGGCGTCGGCCCGGACGACCCGGCTAGGCCGCCGCGCCGATCAGCAGCCGGGCTTCGCCGCAGTCGAGCGATTCGCCGGCCTCGAGCAGCAGGCAGTCCCCGGCGCAGGCCTCGTCGCCCCCTCCCCGCACCCGGCCTTCGAGCGGGATCACCCAGCGCCGCCGGTCGGCGAACGCCTCGCCGGCGGCCGGGTCGAAAGCCCCGTGCAGCAGGCTGAAATGGACATCGTTGGCGAGCAGCCGCGTTTCGTTCGCGGGGGCGTGTTGCACGAGCTCGTCAGGGTACGGCCCGAGGTCGGCGACGTCGACCGCATCGTCGACATGCAGCTCGCGCGGCCGGCCGTAATCGTACAGCCGGAAGGTGACGTCGCTGTTCTGCTGAAATTCGATCAAATGCACGCCGGCGCCAATCGCGTGGACGGTCCCCGCCGGCACCAGGAAGAAATCGCCGGCGCGTACCGGCCACCAGTGCATCCGCTGCTCGATCGATCCGTCGAGCGCGGCGGCCCGCAGCTCGTCCTTGTCGAGCCCGCCGGTAAAACCGAGCCCGAGGACTGCATCCGGTTCGCTGTCGAGGATGTACCAGCATTCGGTCTTGCCGCTGGCCAGCCCGCGCGCCCGCGCCTGCTCGTCGTTGGGATGGACCTGAACCGACAGACGCTCGCTGGTGAGAATCTGTTTGAGAAGCAACGGCAGGTCCGGCGCTCCCTGATACCAAATCTCGCCAATGCGCTGCTCTCCAGCGGGGGCGCCGGGGACGCCGGTGCGGCCCCACGGCTTCTCGATATATTCAGTGCCCAGCTTCATCGCCGCCCGCGCTGATGGCCTTGTGGAACAGCCGCCAAGCGTCGGGCGCCGCGAGCGGCAGCCCGACATCCTGCGCTCCGGCCGATTCTCCGGCGACCGTGACGTTGCCGGGGTCGCCCCCGACTCGAGCGAAGTTGCGCTTCACCCATTGCAGGGCCGCGATCTGGTCCATCAGTCCGCATGACCAGAACCTTGCCGAGGCGGCGAGAGCACCATCGCTTAGGATCGATCACCGGCGCCGGTACGGGACCCAGTCGCGCAATGCACAGCTCGGTCCGGGGATAATCGCTCCGGGCTCGAACCCGCGGATTCGATCGCCCTGGCAATATTGACCGCTGTGGATGTCGACGATGAGGCCGTTGTGCGGACTGATTGCCGAACAGGCCTGGTCGAGGCGGTTGACCCACATGGTCCGGCCCAGCTCGTAAGCGATGGTTTGGGAATCGATCGCTCGAAGGCCCTGATTCTGAACCGCAGAAACGCACGTTTGCGAAGGGCCGGCGATTCGTCCCGCGAGCTCGCGAGCGAACGGGTCGCCGCCTGCCGGTAGCGGGGCGACCGGGCTGCAGCTTGCAAGCATTAGCAGGAAGGCAAGTCGGCGCACTGGGGCACCACTACCACGCAAGGGGGCGCGCCTCCAAGGCGTTGACAAGGCGCGCGCGACCATCATTGTCTCGCCCAACGGCGCGGCCGCAGCCTGGCCGCCGGCGAAGCCGACAACGCATGTTACCGCTAACGGAAGAAGCATCAGCCGAGTCAGGGGAAACGAAATGACCGAAGCAAGCCCGCAGCGTGCGAACATGGGGTATATCGGTGCGATCGTCGCGGTGGCCACGATCGGCGGCTTTCTGTTCGGTTATGACAGCGGCGCGGTGAACGGCACCCAGGAAGGGCTTCGAAACGCGTTCAACCTCGGCGAGGGCGGGCTCGGTTTCACCGTCGGATCGCTGCTCATCGGCTGCTTTATCGGGGCGTTCTTCGCGGGTCGCCTGGCCGACCTGATGGGCAGGCGCAACACGATGATGCTTGCCGCCGTCCTGTTCCTGGTCGGTGCAATCCTGCAAGGCGTTGCCGACAGTCACCTGCTGTTCCTCGCCGCCCGGATCATGGGCGGAATGGCGGTCGGCGCTGCCAGCGTGCTCTCGCCGGCCTATATTTCCGAAGTCGCGCCGGCGGCGATCCGCGGCCGGCTTACCACCCTGCAGCAGATCATGATCATCACCGGCCTCACCGCGGCCTTCCTGGTCAACTATTTCCTCGCCGCGGGCGCCGGAGCGTCGACCGGGCAGTTCTGGCTCGGCATCGAAGCGTGGCGCTGGATGTATTTGATGCAGGCGCTGCCGGCGGCGATCTTCTTGGTCGCCTTGCTCTTCATTCCGGAAAGCCCCCGCTACCTCGTCTCCAAGGGCCGCGACGACAAGGCTCGAACGGTTCTGACCAGCCTGTTCGGTTCCGACGTCGCCGACGCCAAGCTTCAGGAAATCCGCGCCACCTTCAGCGAAGATCACCGGCCGCGGCTGAGCGACCTCAAGGCGCCGGGCGGAGGCATCCGGCCGATCGTCTGGGCGGGCATCCTGCTGGCGGTGTTCCAGCAGCTCGTCGGCATCAACGTCATCTTCTACTACGGCGCAACGTTGTGGCAGCTGGCCGGCTTCACCGAGGATCAGTCGCTCCAGATCAACATCGTGTCCGGAGCCGTGTCCATCGCCGCCTGTTTCCTGACCATCGCGCTGATCGACAGGATCGGCCGCAAGCCGCTGCTGCTGATCGGCTCGGCCGGTATGGCGGTAACCTTGTTCGCGATGGTCTACGCGTTCGCCAACGGCACGCTCGACGCCGAGGGCAATCTGCAGCTGTCGAGCGGACTTGGCACGCTCGCGCTGATCGCCGCCAACCTCTACGTGATCTTCTTCAACGTCAGCTGGGGCCCGGTGATGTGGGTGATGCTCGGCGAGATGTTCCCCAACCAGATACGCGGTTCGGCGCTCGCCGTCGCCGGCTTCGCGCAATGGTTCTCGAACTATCTGATCGCCCAGAGCTTCCCGATCATGGCCGCGACCCTCGGCCTGGCGCTGAGCTACAGCTTCTATGCCGTATCGGCGGTGATCAGCTTCTTCCTGGTGCAGAAGTTCATCCACGAGACCAAGGGCAAGGAGCTGGAGGACATGCCGGGTTGACCCAATGACCCGCGCACCCGCCCGGCCATTCCGCTCGCGCGAGTGGTTCGCCGCTCGCGGGCCAACACCGGGCAGCTTTCCGAAGGTGCCGTCCTGGAGCTGGCGGTGAAATATCGCGGCACCTCCGCCAAGACCCCGCGGCATAACCATTAGGGGGACGCCACGATGCCTGACGAGCGAGCCCCGCAAAACCCGAAGCTGGTGATCGCCGCCTCGTCGCTCGGGACGATCTTCGAATGGTACGATTTCTATCTCTACGGGCTGCTGGCGACGATCCTGTCGAAGCAGTTCTTCTCCGGGGTCAACGAGACCACCGGCTTCATCCTCGCGCTGGCCGCCTTCGCCGCCGGGTTCGCGGTGCGCCCGTTCGGAGCAATATTGTTCGGCCGCATCGGCGACCTTGTCGGCCGCAAGAACACGTTCCTCGTCACCATGGCGATCATGGGCCTGTCGACGTTCCTCGTCGGCCTGCTCCCGACTTACGCGAGCATCGGAGTCGCGGCGCCAGCGCTGCTGGTCGGTCTCCGGCTCCTCCAGGGCCTCGCGCTGGGCGGGGAATATGGCGGCGCGGCGATCTACGTCGCCGAGCATGCGCCGCACCAACGCCGCGGCTTCCACACCAGCTTCATCCAGACCACCGCCACGCTGGGCCTGTTCGCCGCTTTGCTGGTCGTCATCGGCACCCGCACCGCGCTTGGCGAGGAGGCGTTCGCCGAGTGGGGCTGGCGGCTGCCGTTCCTGATCTCGCTGGCGTTGCTCGTCGTCTCGATGTGGATCCGGCTCAAGCTCGAAGAAAGCCCGGTGTTCCGGACGATGAAGGCCGAGGGGCGCACCTCGCGCGCGCCGCTCACCGAAGCCTTTGCCAACGCGTCCAACCTCAAGCTGGTCCTGATCGCCTTGTTCGGCGCCGTCGCCGGCCAGGCGGTGGTCTGGTACACCGGCCAGTTCTACGCCTTGTTCTTCCTTGAGAAGACGCTGAAGCTCGACGGCGCGACCGCCAACATCATGATCGCCACCGCGCTGGCGATCGGCACGCCCTTCTTCCTGTTGTTCGGCTGGCTGTCCGACAGGATCGGCCGCAAGCCGATCATCCTCGCCGGCTGCCTGCTCGCCGCCGCGACCTATTTCCCATTGTTCCAGGCGCTCGCCGGGGCCGTCAATCCGGCCCTCGCCGCCGCCCAGTCGAGCGCACCAATCAGCTTGGTCGCCCGGTCCGGCGAATGCTCGCTCCAGTTCGATCCCATCGGCAAGCAGAAGTTCGACCGCCGCTCGTGCGACATCGCCAAGTCGATGCTCGCGAAGGCCGGGGTCAATTATTCGAACATCGAAGCTGGAGCGCGCCAGCCGACGGAGTTGCGGATCGGGCAAACGGCGATCGCGGTGCCCGAACCGCAAGCGATGCCGCCGCCGCTTCGGGCCGCGGCCATCACCCAATTCCAGGAGCGGGCGACGGCGGCGGTGAAGGCCGCGGGATACCCCGACAAGGCGGACCCGGCCCAGGTCGACCGGGTCAAGACCGTCCTCATCCTGACCATCCTCGTCCTCTATGTGACGATGGTCTACGGGCCGATCGCGGCGCTGCTCGTCGAACTGTTTCCCGCGCGGATCCGCTACACGTCGATGTCGCTGCCCTACCATATCGGCAACGGCTGGTTCGGCGGCTTCCTGCCGACCATCGCCTTCGCCATCGTCGCCGCCAGCGGCAATATCTACGCCGGCCTGTGGTACCCGATCATCGTCGCCGCGCTGACCGTCGTCGTCGGGCTATTGCTGCTTCCCGAAACCCGTCACCGGCCGATCGACGACGCTTCGACGGGAAGCTCGAACGGCGGTGCCGTCAGCTCGCCGCAGTAGAGGTTGATGATCAGCGCCCGATCAAGGCGTTCCGCACTGGTTTTGCGGCACCGTCGCGCTGATCACTCGAACATCCGAGATCGACAGCCCGAGCTGGCCGGCGGTTTCGATGACCAGCGGCGCGCTGAGCTTGCTGGCATCGAAGCCGGCGCGGACGAAGCAGCCGAGCGGGATGGCCAGCGTTCGCCATTCGCCCATCGGTGCCGCGCGCAGCTCGCCGCCAACCGGAACGGATGACGAGCAGCCGGGGCCGCATTCCATGCCCAGCGTGACGGCCTTGGTCGGCCGCCGGTCGAGACGATAGTCGATCACCAGGCTCAGCTGGCCGGTCGTCTCTCGCGACAGGTCGAACGGTTGCGCGGTCTGGATGACCAGCGCCGCCGATCGGTTCCCCGGCCAGGTGAACGCCCGCGCGTCCTCCTGGGCCCGGCGGTCGAACGCCCGCACCCGGCCGCTGTTGTCGGGGCGGAAGCCGAGCGTCCAGCCCTGGGGCAGCGTTCCGCGACCGTACAGCACCCCTTCGGGCTGGCCGAGCCCTTCGGGCCGCTCCTCGGATAGTAGCGCAACGTCGCCCGGCCGCCCGTATCGGAGGCCGTAGCCATAAGCGAACAGCGGGTCGTAATCGGCGTCGCCGCGATTGAGCGGCGTCTGGTCGGCGCGTTTGGGCCACGAATAGGACAGCGTGCCGTGGAAGTCGTGGCGCACTCCGCCATCCGGGCCGCGGAACAGCAGGTCGGCGACTCCGCCGCCCTCCCCGCCCGGGAGAAATGCGGCGACGAACGCGTCGCTGGCGTTGATCTCCGGATTGACCCACATCGGCCGGCCGGAGAGAAACACCGCCACGACCGGGATGCCCGCGGCCTTGAGCCGGCGAAGGAGCTCCAGGTCCTTCTTGTCCGCCGGGCTGTATTCGACCGACTGCGGCCGGTCGCCGACAAACTCGGCATAGGGCTCCTCGCCGAAGACGACGATGGCGACATCCGGCTTGCGCCTGAACTTGCCGTCGATGCTCAGCGTTGCAGCGCCCCCGGCGGCCGTCACCGCCTCGCGGATACCGGAATAGATCGACTGCGCGTTCGGGAAGTCGGCCTTCGTCACGCCGGTACCTTGCCAGGTGATCGTCCAGCCGCCGGACTGCTTGGCGATATTGTCCGCTCCATCGCCGGCGACGAGAACGTTGGCGCGCGGCGACAGGGGCAGGATCTGACCTTTGTTCTTCAGCAGCACGAGCGATTTGCGGACCGCTTCGCGGGCGATGGCGCGATGCTCCGGCGCTCCGAGCAGCTCGAACCGGCCAGCGAATGGACGCGCCGACGGGGCGCCTTTGTCGAACATTCCGGCGCGCAGCTTGACGCGCAAGATCCGGCGAACCGCATCGTCGAGTCGGGCGGCGGGAATCTCGCCCGACCGCGCTTGCGCCAGCGTCGCTTCATACAGCGCTTTCCAGCTGTCCGGCGCCATGAACATGTCGAGCCCGGCGTTGATCGAGGCGGCGCAACTCGTGTTCGAGCAGCCTTTCACCTGGCCGTGGCCGTTCCAGTCGCCGACCACCAGGCCGTCGAAGCCCATATCGCCCTTGAGCCGACCGGTCAGCAGATCGCGCTTGCCGTGCATCTTCTCGCCGCGGACGCTGTTGTAGGACGCCATCACCGCCTGCGCGCCGGCCTCGATGGCGGGTGGATAGCCGGCCCCGTGGATGTCGCGAATTTCCTGGTCGCTGGACGGATTGTCGCCCTGGTCCTTGCCACGCAGCGTGCCGCCGTCGCCGACAAAATGCTTGGCGGTGGCGATGACCTTACCGGGGCCGAGGAATTCGGGTGTGCCGGCGCGGCCCTGGAGACCCTCGATCATCAGCCCGGCGTACGACCGCACGATCTCGGGATCCTCGGAAAAGCCTTCATAGGTGCGGCCCCAGCGATCATCCCGGACAACAGCGAGGGTCGGGGAGAAGTCCCAGTCGGCGCCAGTCACCGTCATCTCGCGGGCGGTGACTTCGCCGATGCGCCGGATGAGATCGGGATCGCGCGCCGCCCCGAGTCCGATGTTTTGCGGGAAGATCGTCGCGCCGACGATATTGGCATGGCCGTGGACAGCGTCGATGCCGAAAATGAGCGGGATTCGCTCCCCGCTCCATTGGGCGGCCTGGGCAGCTTGCCAGAACGAGTCGGCCATCTTGAGCCAGTCGCCGGCCGGAGCGTTGTCTTTGCCGGCCGGGGAAGAATTGCCGCCGGCCAGGATCGAACCGAACTTGTACCGCCGCACGTCCTCCGGAGTGACGCTCGAAATGTCGGGCTGGACGATCTGGGCAACCTTTTCCTCGATCGGCATTCGCGCGAGAATCGAGTCGATGCGAGCCTCGATCGCGGGGTCGATCGCCACCCGGCTGCGGACCGCCGGCCAGCGGTCGGGGTCGCTCTCGACCGGCGCCGGAGGGGCGGGCATTTCCGCCGGCGCGACCACCTGCACCGCGGAGGGCGCGACGCACGCAGTTGCCAGCAGCGCGCCGATCACGACCAGCCATTGTCCGCCGTTTCGCATAGGTCTCTCCAGCGAGCGATAAGAACCGCCGGCCGCACCCAACAGCCCTCTCAAAGGCGCGCCCTCCGATACGGTCCGGCCTTTAGTGAATGGTCGCCGCGGCCGGCTCGTCGCGCAGCCGCACCTTCGCCCGCCGCGACGCAATCGCGAAGCTGCACAGGATCGCATAGCAAATCGCCGGAACGATGAAGGCGGTGACATAGCTCGTCGCGTCCGACACCAGCCCGACCAGCGGCGGGATTGCGGCTCCGCCGATGATGGAGAAGCACAGGAACCCCGAAGTTGCTTCCTCCGACGCCGTCGACCGCTCGAGGGTGATGGTGAAGATCACCGGGAACATGATCGAGTTGAACAGGCCGATGGCAAGCGCGACATAGCCCGAGCTGACCCCGCCGACGGCGAAGACGTAGAAGCACATCAGCGCCGCCATTCCGGTGAACGCGGCGAGCAGCTGCGGCGCCGGCACCCGGGTCAGCAGGGCCGAGCCGATCAACCGTCCGACCATCGCTCCGCCCCAATACAGGCTGACCAGCTTGCCGGCGTCCTGAAGCGCGATGTTCCAGACGTCGCTGCTGTTGAGGAACAGCGCCATCTGGGTTCCGATCGCGACTTCGGCGCCGACATAGAGGAAGATCGCGGCGCCTCCGAACAACGCCCAAGGCGACGACACTGCCTCGCTGAAAACGGCGACGATTCCCTTGCGGGCGGTTTCCACCGGAGGTGCCGGGGCGGCGGCGGTGATCACCTTGCGGCCGGCCCAGATCAGGGCGGCGACGAGGATGATCAGACCGGCGATCCAGAAAAACGCCCGGTCGATCCCGGCGAGCGCGCCGGCGCGGGCGGCGTCGGTGATGACCGTGCCTTCCTTCACTTCGATGCCCTTGAGGAACAGGACCGCGCCCAGATAGGGGCCGATGAACGTGCCGAGGCTGTTGAACGACTGGCTGAAGGTCAGGCGAAAGTGGCTGCCTTCGGGCCTGCCGAGCGCCGCGGCAAGCGGATTGGCGGCGACCTGCAGGATGGTAATCCCGCTCGCCAGGACGAACAGGCCCAGAAGCACGATCGGATAATTGGCGATGTTCGCCGCGAACAGCATCAGCATGCAGCCCGCGACCATCATCGCAAGCGCGATCAGCACCGTCGGCACGGCCTTGCGCCGAGCGAGGAGAACGGCGGCCGGGAAGCTCATCACGCCATAAGCGATGAAGAAGGCCGAGGCGCTCAATTGCGCCTCGAGGTCGCTTAGGCTGAAGATGCCTTTGACCGACGCGACCAGCGGATCGATCAGCGAGGTGATGAAACCCCAGGCGAAGAACAGGCTGGTAACGATGACGTAGGCGGACGTTTCACCGCGCCGGGTCTTTTCCACAGGTCGACTCCTATCCGGGGGACTGCGCTCGGGTGCTTGTCTTAAGTGATTCCCTTCGCGGGGCAACGGCTGAATGGGTCGGGCCCCGGAGGGTCGTCTGTCGAAAGGGTGGCTGGGGCGGCAGGACTCGAACCTGCGAATGCCGGCACCAAAAGCCGGCAGGAATTGCGGCTGCGGTCAGCTTGCGGGTCCGCCCTCAGCGGTGAATGCTTCTGTGTGTCCGAGGCCTTGAGAGTAGTCCACCACCGATACGTACCTGCACGTCGCGCGCATGACCGCTGCGTCGGAGCTGTCCGGCAGCTGGTAAGCGCCAAGGTTGGGATGACGGTCTTCCAGTAACTTCCAGGCGCGGTCGCGCTCGGTTGAATCCGTAATTTCCAGTGCGTGTGCGCCTGCGAAGACCGCTTTGGCTTGACGAACGTCGGCGGGTTCCTCGCCAACGGCGATCGACACTCGGTCGTCGCGGCCGATGTTCGCATATTTCTGGCTCGAGCGGAGGATCATAAAATAGACGACAAGGCCATCACTCGCGTAACCGACGATTGTCGTCTGCGGCCAGCCGTCGGGGCGGACCGTGGAGATCGCCATCAGGCGGTGCGCTTCCAGGATGGCGACGGCGTCTTTCTTCGCGCGATCGTCGGCAGCGTGCATGTCAACCGAGCCAGTCGGCGGCGTCGAAATGGACGTCATCAGGCTCCTTTATCCGTTGGGGAGGAGCTTGGTAAGGCCCGTCAAGCTCATGTCCTCGGCGCACGGACGGGCCGTGAAACCCATCTCTTCCTGGAGCGCGATCGCCGACGGATTTTCTGCCAGCGCAATCGAATGAACGCGCTCGAAACCCCGCGCGAGCAAAGCGGGCGATGACGAGCTTGTTTCGAACACGGTGACTCTCCGCTCCTATTCTCTTCACTGGTCTGCAATGGGCGGGTCCAGCGCGCTCATTTCCGAGGAGGTGAACCCGCCACTCACCAGGTAGGCAATGACGTCTGTAGTCGTCGAACGCCATGGGGGGCCTCCATACGAACCGTTCGTTCGACCGAACAGCTCAACGATCGCTGCCACTAACGCACTAGGTAGTGTCCCAGAGGACGTGCAGTCGAACTGGCAGCTGGCGTTGCCACGAGCGGGTGCAGCGGCTCGCCGCTTCGCTCGAACGCATTCAAATTTGCGATCGTAGTCTCGGCGATGGCGGTAAGCGCTTCCGTTGTGAAGAAACCCTGGTGCCCGGTGACCAGTACATTGGGGAAGGTCAGAAGCCGAACGAACTGGTCGTCCATGATGGTCTCGGCCGAGCGGTCCTCGAAGAACAATGCATCCTCCTCCTCATAAACGTCGATGGCCAGGCCGCCGAGGTGCTTCCGCTTCAGCGCTCCGATCACGGCATGCGTGTCGAGTACCGCACCGCGGCTTGTATTGACCAGGATCGCGCCCGGTTTCATCCGCGCGAGCGCGGCGGCATCGATCAGATGCCAGGTCCCGCCGTCGAGCGGGCAGTGAAGAGTGACGATATCGCTTCTTTCGAGCAGCTGATCGAGCGGACAATAAGCAACCCCCGAGCGCTCGCATTCGGCGCTCGGAAAGGGATCGCTTCCAAGCACTTCGCAGCCGAACCCGCGCGCGATCCGAGCAACAACCGAGCCGATATTGCCCACCCCGACGATGCCGATCGTCTTTCCGGCGAGGTCGAAGCCGAGCAGGCCGTCGAGCGCGAAATTACCTTCGCGCACCCGATTGTAGGCGCGGTGGATCTTGCGCACGAGCGCGAGGATCAAAGCAAATGTATGCTCCGCCACGGCGTGCGGCGAGTAGGCCGGCACTCGGCACACGGCGATTCCTCGAGCCTGGGCGGCGGCGCGATCGACATTGTTGAACCCGGCCGAACGCAGGGCGATCAGTCGTACGCCCAATTCAGCGAACTTATCTATCACGCCGGAGTCGGCATGATCGTTCGCGAACAGGCAAACTGCGTCAGCGCCTTGAGCAAGCGCTGCGGTCGCCGCCGACAGCCGCGCCTCTAGATAGCGCAGCTCGTGCCGGCCGGCATTCGCCCGGTCGAGGAACTGCCGGTCATAGGCCTTGGCGCTGAAGACGGCGACCTGCACTCGCCTGGGCCGCGTTTAGTGGGCGATCAGGAGCGGAACGGTAGAGCCGCTGAGGAGCGTTCGGGTAACTCCGCCGAACACGTATTCGCGAATGCGGCTGTGGCTGTATCCGCCCATGACGATATATCCCGCATCCACGGCGTTCGCGTAGGCCATCAGACTCCCGGCAATTGGCTGCTCGTCCTCTTGGGTCGCTCGCGTGAGCTCGGCATGAATGCCGTGCCTGGACAAATACTCGAGCAAGCGGGTTCCGGGGAACGCTTCGTCTTTCTCCTCCTCCACTTGCAGGACGCGAACGTCGGACGCCACCTTCAACAGTCCGATAGCGGAGCGGACAGCGTTCGCTGCCTCGAACGAGCCGTTCCAGGCAATCAGCGCCACACCGGTCGGGTCAACCGGACCGCCCTTGTCATCGGGAATGAAGAGCGGCGTGCGCGCGCGATGGAGAAGTTCGCCCATGATACGCAGGGCCGGACCTGCGAAGTCTGCCCTGTGGGGTTCGCGGCCCGTAACGACGAGATCTGCGAGCGCGGCATGGCTAATCAGCTGGGCTGGGACATTGCCGGTGATTTGCTGATAATCCCAGCTCACGTCCTCGTTCCGAAGCTCCTTTTCGATCTTCGCCTGGAGCGCTTGCTCTTCCTCGTCGAGCGCCTTGATGACATCGTTCATCACGAACACCCCGCCGAAGCTGTCGAACGCGACATAAGCTTCGATCGGAGTCACATGCAGGCAGCTCAGATGGGCCTCACAGGCCCGCGCAAGCGAAAGCGCAGTCTCGAGCCTCGTGTCGAGAGATTTGTCGTTCTGCACATGCAGCAGGATGGTTTTGACGCCGGCATCCGCGCGCTGACGGGGCGCCACAGTGGCGCTGCGCTCGAGTTCGAGTTGGTCCTGCGTTCCCATGGCCAGTCTCCTCAATTCCGCGCCGGCCGAATCCCGCCAGACGATGGGAGTCACGATCAGGGTTTCCCGCGCCGCGCGAAATCAGGAGATTCCCTTAGACGCGACCTTTACCGCGCACTCTGAGCGGCGGGCCTCTCCAGATCTGAATGGCTCGGGCCTAGTCACGACGGACCGGGGAAACTTCGAACTGATGAATGTCGCTGACCTACGCGATGCCTGCGACTGGACCGCATTCCGCAGCCCTGCGCACGGATCAGGGCAATTACGGATACTCCCAAATTGCATGGGTCAGTAGCGACGCTCCGGGAAATTACAGGACACTATCATGAGCCCCACGCGCCTGAGGTTTGGTATTCCGGACGTAGAGTTGCCGCGGACTGAGGGAGGAAAGGTCAATCCCGGCTGGTTCGCGGGGAATGCCCTCGTCGTCGTCTTTTGCCCCGACGCCTCCGATGCTGAAGCGACCGAGCTCTCAGATTACAGCAAGCGCAGTCCTGATCTGAACGAGTTTGGCGCTTGGCTGCTGACGGTGTCAGGGCCCCAAAGCGTTGCGGAGCTGAAGACGCAACGCCCCAGGGCGATCTGTTACGATCCAGATGGGAGCGCGTGGACCGCGTTCTGCGATATCGCGCCGCCGGCCCTGAAGCTGGACCGAGAAAATGGTGCGACCTTCCTGTTCGGACGGGGTGGGTCGCTTCAACAAATCTGGGTAGGACCGGGCCATGCCGCGGACGTCATCAACGAGCTTGCCCAACCCTGCTCTGAAACATCAGGCATTTACCAAGCTTTCCGATGACGAGGCTCAGTTCGGGGGCCGGGTTGGAGCTGTGCAGATAGCCCAAGTCTTCATCGAGACGCCAGGCCCCTTCCGACAGGGGCCGGCTTTCGCTACCTCGAATCGGCCTGAACGGCGAACGCCAGGCGCAACGCCTCGGAGAGGCTACGGACGCACAACTTGGTCATCAGATTGGCCCGGTGGATTTCCACCGTGCGTGGGCTGATTCCGAGGTCGTAGGCGATTGTCTTGTTCGGAAGCCCCTCTGCCAGCCCGTCGAGTACTTGTCTCTCCCGCGCTGTAAGAACCTGCAGCTTCACCGCAGCCTCCTTGGAGCGGTCTCGCGCCGAATCGGCCCGCTGCAGTGAGGCAAACCCTTCCTCGACGGCAGAGATTAACACCTGCTTTTCGAACGGCTTTTCAATGAAGTCGATTGCGCCGGCTTTCATGGCTCGAACGGAGAGTGGAACATCGCCGTGCCCGGTCATGATGATGACAGGCAGCGCGACGCCGCGTTCTCTGAGGGCTTCCTGAACCTCAAGTCCGTCCATGTCGGGCATTCGGATGTCGAGCAGGACGCATCCCGCCTTAATGTCCTTCGCATTCTTCAGGATCTCGGTCCCGGACGCATAGGAGCAGACTTTGTAACCCGACGTCTTCAGCATGAACCCTACGGATCGTCGAACGGAGTCGTCATCGTCGACAACATGAACCAGCTTTTCGCCGTCATTCATTGGCCGCCTCCGCGGTTGGCAGAGTGAATTTGAAGACCGTGCCATCCAGGCTCGATTCGAACCAGATGCGGCCGCCATGCCCTTCCACAATGGTCCGGCAAATCGATAACCCCACACCCATTCCGGTCTTCTTTGAAGTAACGAATGGCTGGAACATTTGAGGCGCCATGTTCTCGTCGATTCCCGACCCCGTATCTTCGACACTCACAGTCACGAAATTGTCTGGGCCAGCCGAGCCGCGAATGACAAGCGAGCGAATGGGCGCGTCGATCATTGCGTCGATTCCGTTCCGGATTAGGTTCGTGAGGACCTGTTGGATCTGCACCCTGTCGACGAAGACTTCATCTGCACGGCGGTCCAGCTGGACTTGAACATCGATTCCAAATTCGCGTGAACCGACCAGGGCCAGCGCATTGGCTTCGGTTATCAGCCGCCCGAGAGATTCAACTCGGTACTCGGCGTCCCCTCTACCAATGAAACTCCGAAGCCGTTGAACGATCTGGCCGGCCCGAATCGCTTCCTTGGCGGCCTCGTCCAGTGCTTCCCGGATCGTCGCAAGGGGCTCATCAATGGCCTCTGACGGCACAAGGTCACGCGCAGCTTCACAATAATTTGCGATCGCCGTTAGCGGTTGATTGAGTTCGTGTGCCAACGAAGAGGCAAGAGAGCCCATTTCGCTGATCCGCCCGACATGCGCGAGTTCCGACTGGATGTCCCGGAGGCGCAACTCAACTTGCTGGCGATCGGTGATGTCGTGGATGAACCCGGTAAATATGCGCTTGTCGCCCACCCACGCCTCACCGATCGAAAGCTCGATCGGGAAGGTGTGGCCATCGCGACGTCGTGCAGTCGTCAAGCGTCCGATACCGATGATCTTGCGCTCGCCGGTTCGTCGATAATTCTCGAGATAACCGTCGTGCCGCTCGCGGTCCGGCGATGGCATAAGCATCGAAACGTTTTCACCGATGACATCGCTCTCGGAGTAGCCAAACATCTTTTCCGCGGCCGCGCTGAACGACAGGATCTGGCCGTAGTCGTCAATTACCACCATCGCGTCCGGAACAGTCGCGAGGATCGAACGAAGGTGCGCCTCGGTCTCGGCCGTTCGGATCATGTCCTGGGACGGGTTCATGGTTGGGCAGGATAACAGCAGACTTGTGATTGGCTACACCGCGGCGGCCGCGAACCTGCTCAGAATCCCACTTCTGGCGACGCGGAAAGGGACCGTCGTACCATCTGGCCCCTGCACATCGACCACAGCGTCAAGCTCGAATGGTCCGGCCGCAAAGCGATATGCTTCTTCGCCTTTTCCTCGCCGAACTCGGAAGAGCCATGATCCATCGACGTACTCCAGGCGCCCGAACTCGTCCGCTTCTGACGCCCAAAATCGCCTCACCGTTGCCCGCCTGGGATCACGCGCCACGACTTGATGATCAATCATGCCAAGGTCATCGAGAGGCGCACAAAGGACAAAGGCACGGCTCGCCGATCCCTTTGGAAATCCCGCCGTCGGGCCAAGCTCCAACCGAATTGATTTCCAGTTCATGGTGGAAAAATATGCAATCTGAAACTGCCCGGTAATACGGGAAGCTACGGAGGAGCGCAGAAGGTCGTCAGCGATGCCAATGTAGCCGGGCTCGAACACGATGTTCCGCAGCCGCTACATTCGGGAAAATACGGATATCGTTACGTTCCAGTTGCTGCGCAATTGTGAGCACCTTCATTCGAGGAGCTCACTGTGACCCGTCGCTATCAACTGGATGTCTTGGCCAAGCGACAAGAAATCGTCGCGCCGCCTGCGCAGCGCTCGTGTGAAAATCACAGCTTTGAAATGCCCACCGGCCTATATTGGGCATCGGCGGCATTCCTGTTCGGGTTCGTCGGGGTAACATCGATTGGCTTTGCAACACCGGGATTGATCATTCCGGTTGGGATCATCGCCTTCTTCCTCGGCATGTTCTTTGCGATCCCCACTTTGTTCGTCCGAAGCGCGCCGAAGGACAGTCGACCATCACTCAGTTGGTCGGAGCTCATGGAACGGGGCATCGACACCTCCACCGGTCGCACAAGCGGTCGCGAAGCAGTTGTATTGCTACTGATCTTCCCCGTCTTGATCTTTTGCTGGGGCCTCGCCGTCGTGGCGATCGCGGCGCTGATGTGATCCTGTGATGCCATTCACTCGAGACCAATTCTTCGCCGTCTTCGCCGCATACAATTCGGCGATCTGGCCGGTCGCGATCCTGGTCTATCCGCTCGCAATCGCGATCGTTGCGCTCGCCCTTCGCGGAGGCAGTCGCAACGCCCGTATTGTCGCTGCGTCCCTCGCCTTGCTGTGGGGCTTCGTCGGAGTCGTCTATCACGGCCTCTACTTCAGCCGAATCAACCTTGCTGCCCCGCTGTTTGCGGCCGCATTCGTCTTACAGGCCCTGCTCTTCGGGGCGGCGGCAATAAGCGGGCGCGGCATCGGATTCGACAGACGCAGCGGCCTTCGTTCCATGGTGGGACTTGCGTTGATCCTTTATGCGGCGATCGCGTACCCGCTGATCGGCCTGATCGCCGGTGAGCGATATCCTGCCATGCCGCTTTTCGGAGTGGCTCCCTGTCCGATGCTGATTTTCACTTTCGGCCTCTACGTTTGGGCGAGCCGCGTCCGCTGGTGGCTGTGGATCGTGCCGCTTCTTTGGGCCCTGATCGGCGGGGGAAGCTTCTATTTGTTGGCGGTTCCGCAAGATATTGCCCTGCCGATCGGAGCGATGGCAGCAATCCTCGTGCACGCCGCTGAACATGCCCGATCAGGGCGCGCACGGGCCGCCACTTAGGTATCATCACCTATTCGAAAAATGGGTGCTCGCAGCGATGCTTTGCCCCATGAAAACCGTTAATTTCACTGCGCCTCTCAGTTCGACAGCACTGACGTATCTGCTGCGCCGATCGCTGTTGACCGCCGCCGCAACGTTGCTGCCGATCGCAGCGGCGGCAGCAGCGCAGCAGCTGGACATCAGCACCGGGTCGGTTGTCGAAACAGTCCAGCGGTTGCGGCCCGGAGAATATGTCTGGGCGCCGGAGATCGCACCCATCGGCCCCACTCTCCTTATCGTGAACCTCAAGGCCCAGCGGGCTGTGCTTTACCGGAACGGCGTTCCGATCGGCGCGTCGACCGTATCAACGGGTCGCCCGGGGTACCGCACTCCGACCGGCGTCTTCACGATCCTCCAGAAGCATGTCGAGCATTATTCGTCGACGTACGACAATGCGCCCATGCCCTATATGCAGAGGCTGACCTGGCGCGGCGTTGCTCTGCACGCCGGTCAGCTGCCGGGCTACCCCGCTTCCCATGGCTGCATCCGCCTGCCGCTCGGCTTTGCGAAACTCCTGTACGGCGCGACCCGCCTCGGCATGACCGTCGTCGTCACCGATGAGCCGGCGACTCCTCGTCTCGCCGCTCCGCCCGACATCGCTCAACCACCCGTCGCGGCCTCCGCTGCTGCGGCGGGAGCTATCGTCTGGCGGCCGCAACGGTCGCCCAAGGGACCGGTTTCGATTGTCGTCAGTGCGGCGGACCGACGGGCCGTAGTGCTCCGCAACGGCATCGAGATCGGCTCGGCTCCGGTTCAGCTGGTAGGGCCGGCGACAGGCACATGGGCCTATTCCCTCCGGTCGATCGGACCCGCGGGACAGGAATGGATCAGGATTCGCCTCTCGCCGAGTGACTTGTCTGACGAGCGGGTACCACGGGAGGAGTGGCAGCGATTTAGGGCTCCGGAGCAGTTCAGGCGTGCGGTCGCGCAGATCGTCGAGCCGGGCACAACCGTCATCGTCACTGCCGACTCGATTGCGGAAGGGGCAAGGGAAACTGACTTGACTGTGCTTGAAGCGGATCGGCCCAACGCGGACTGACTATTGGACATCTAGCTCATGGCGTCCTGCACGGTGTGGCGAATCTGAATGCTTATGGACATGAAGAAGGCCTGAGCTGACAGCCCGTCTTGCCCGCGGGCAATCGCGTCGAAACCGTCCGCCAGCCGATGTTCCTCCTGAGCCTGGGAGCCGCCGGGCTCTACCTCGCCGTCATCGCAGGTCGGGATGTTGTTGCCGAGTCCTGCTGCCGGCGCTGAAAGTGCAGGAGAACCGTAACGCTGATGATCGCGGCGAAGAAGCACCAGACCGAAATGAACCAGAAGGCATAGAAGACATATGCGGCCAGGAGCGATGCGCCGACGGCCAGCCCGAACCACCTCACCGGTGCATGACTGGACACCAGCGGGCTGCCGCATGTGCCCAAAATATAAAGAGCTAGGATGGGCCCAGCGAAGAAGTGAGGCGAAACATAAAGAATGTGACCTTTCACGACCAGTGAGGTGCTCGGGTCCATTACGAAAAAGTAGCCAAGATAAAGTCCAGCAAATGCTCCCGCGGCGGCCAACAGCCCGAGGAGTCTCCGCCGCCCGCTTTCCGGTTCGATCAGCAGCACCGCTATCGGCACAAATATCGGCCACAGAATGTGCGAGAAGAGCGCATAGACATGGGTGAGCATCGCATTGAGGTGCATCTCACCATCAGGCACAGTCAGCCAGAGCGCGCCTTCGACCAGCTGCTGAACGCCAAACAGCGCCGGGATCGAAGCGAAGGGAATCTCTGCGGTCCGCGAAGCCTTACGGATCGTAAAGGTGCCGACTGCCAGCAGAGCGGCTCCAACCGTGAAACTTGCCGTTGCGGAGAAGCACATAACCTTGTCCTCTTCCCCTAATCTCGACGCAGCTTATGAACCGCATCAACAGGTGTGCGATGCGCGATGTCAATGATCTCGGGTCTGCATTGGGAAGGCAGACCCCGCCCCGCCTGCTGGTTAAATGCTCGAATGGTGAACTCCCCATGACAGGCAGCGCGACCCTGCACCCTTTGAGGGCCAAGTGCCTTGCACTCTACACCCATCGGGAGCCGATCGTGCTGATGCACGCCGATTGCCCCGTTGCGCGGTCCGAAGGACTGACTGCACGGGCCCAGGTTGAACTACGGGCGAACGGCCGATCGGCAATCGCCACGCTCTACCAGGTTCGCGGTGACATTTTGGCGGCCGACGAGGTTGGGTTGTCCGACAATGTCACGCATCGACTGAAAGTGATCGATGGCGACGAAATCACGATTCGGCATCCTCAGCCACTTGAGTCGATGAGTGCCGTGCGGGCCAAGGTTTATGGGCACCGGCTCGGCGGATCACAACTCGAGGCGATAATTCAAGATATTGCAGCGGAGCGTTATTCCGACGTGCAGCTTGCTGCATTCGTGTCCGCCTTTTCAGGCCAGCCGGCGCAACAGGAAGAGATGGTAGCGCTCACCCGGGCGATGGTTGAGGCAGGAGACCGGCTGACGTGGCCTGGCAGCCCCATCCTGGATAAGCATTGCGTCGGCGGTCTTCCGGCCAACCGGACAACTCCCATCATCGTTCCGATTGTGGCGGCCGCGGGACTGATCATTCCAAAGACATCCTCGCGCGCGATCACATCGCCCGCAGGCACGGCGGATGCCATGGAAACAATGGCGCCGGTCGACCTCGATCTCGTAGCGATGCGCCGGGTCGTCGAGCGCGAGGGAGGCTGCGTCGTCTGGGGCGGCAGTGTCCGCCTCAGCCCCGCAGACGACATCTTAATCAAAGTCGAGCGTGCCCTGGACATCGACAGCCCGGCTCAGCTTGTGGCGTCGGTGCTCTCGAAAAAGATCGCTGCGGGTTCCAATCTCGTCGTTCTGGACGTGCCGGTTGGGCCAACCGCCAAGGTGCGAAGCCCACAGCACGCTGCCGAGCTCTGCGACCATCTTGTTGCGGTCGCGACAGCGTTCGGCCTCAAAGTCCGCCCCGTGATGACCGATGGAACCCAACCCGTCGGGTGCGGCGTGGGCCCGGCACTGGAAGCCCGCGACGTTCTCTCGGTCCTGCGTGGCGATCCCGCGGCTCCAGCTGATCTTCGGGCCCGTGCAATACGACTGGCTGGAGCTCTGCTGGAGTTTGGCGGCGGTGCCTCTGACGGAATTGGCGAACAACTCGCCTCCGAGATTCTGTCGGACGGACGTGCACTGGCCAAGTTCATGGCGATCTGTGAAGCCCAAGGCGGGTTCCGCGAGCCTCCCGTGGCCCCGTTGCAGCACATCATTGAGGCGCGAGAGCCTGGCTTGGTGCAGGAAATTGACAACCGCCTCTTGGCGCGCGCCGCAAAGCTCGCCGGGGCGCCGGAATCCCCATCGTCGGGACTGGAACTGCACGTAAAGGTCGGCGATTCGGTGGAGCGAGGCCAGCCGGCCATGACGCTGCATGGTGAGAACGCAGGCGAACTTGGATACGCGCTGGCCTTCGCCAAGGCCAATCCCTCCATCATTCAGGTGAGGCCGCAATGAGGCCAATCCTGTTCCATTTTGGCGTCGGACCGGATTTGGTGCGAAGTCTGGTCAGCAAGGCCAACTGCGAGTCTGGCGAACTCGAGCGGCGCCAGTTTCCCGATGGCGAGAGCTATGTCCGACTCTTGACCCCTGTCGAGCAGCGTGACGTCGTCCTTCTCGCGTCGCTGACCGATCCTGATGCGAAGACCCTATTGCTGCTCTTTACCGCCGACGCGGCCCGCAACCAGGGCGCTCGGACTGTAGGGCTCGTCGCACCATATTTGGCCTACATGCGCCAGGACAAGGCATTCCAGACTGGTGAAGCCGTGACCTCGGAGACCTATGCGCGCCTACTATCCAACAGCTTCGATTGGCTGGTGACGGTTGATCCGCACTTGCACCGATATGATGACCTGGATGCCATCTACTCGATCCCGGCAATCGCCACCACCGCGGCCGGGCCAATCGCCGAATGGATTGGGACCCATGTTGAGCGACCATTTCTGATCGGACCCGACGTCGAGAGCGGGCAGTGGGTCAAGCTGATAGCGGAGCTGGCGCACGCCCCATCGGCGATCTTCCGGAAAACAAGGCGCGGCGATCTTAACGTCGAGGTCGATGACGCGGAGTCGAGCATTCCGACCGGGGCAACGCCCGTCATCGTCGACGACATTGCCTCAAGCGCCAGGACGATGGTGGAGGCCGTCAAGGCCCTAAAGCGCCGCGGCCATGAGGCGCCGGTATGCGTCGCGGTTCATGCGCTGTTTGCTGGAGACGCCTATCAGGCACTTCTTCGGGCCGGCCCGGCGGCAATCGTCAGCGCCAACACTGTTCCTCATCCCTCGAATGCCATCGACGTAGGTAACCCGATCGGCGAGGCAGTGCTTCAGATCCTGGCTACGATGCCAAATCCCAAACTCGATCCATCAGGATAATTACGCATTTCGCTCGCTGTGCGACGCTTTCACAACGGCGCCTGCACGGCCGTGTTTGAAATCAGTTAACGCAGGCGTGCGGTATGAGGCGGAACTCTCCAACCAAGGAGAACAATGATGGCGACTAATGCAAACGCGGCCGTCCCTTTCCAGTCGCACAGTCTGGGCGTGCTGCGGATTGGGCTGACCGGGGCACTCGCGGCAACCGCATTTTATGTGTTCTGCTGGATCGGGACGCAGATCCGATTTGGAACTCTCAGCCACATGTATCTGCAGCTATTCACCAGAGCGGACCCTTCTTCGACGGCCGCACTGATCGAGGGTGTGTGCTGGTCATTAGGCTTCGGATTGATCATGGGCGCATTGATCGCTGCCATTTACAACGCGCTTGCCGTTGTCGATCGGCGCTAATCCGGTGACCAGCCTGACCAGCCTGACCAGCCTGGGCGGCGCGGGCACGGTCACCGGATCCAAACACCTCGTCGAGCATGGCGGGGGCCGGTTGTTGATCGATTGCGGTCTGTTTCAAGGCCACAAGGAACTGCGCCAGCTCAATTGGCAGCGGCTGCCTGTCGCGCCCGCCTCGATCGACGCGGTGGTGTTGACCCACGCGCACCTCGACCATTGCGGTTACTTGCCCAGGCTCATCAATGACGGGTTCAAGGGCCCAATCTACGCCACTCCGGCGACGATCGATGTTGCGAAGTTGATTTTGCGGGACAGCGCGTTCCTCCAGGAAAAGGACGCCGAGTTCGCCAACCGGCATGGCTTTAGCCGCCACCGCCCCGCCTTGCCGCTTTACGGCCGAGCCGAGGCCGAGCGAGCAATCGAGGCGTTCCGGGCGGTGGCCTTTCACCGCAGTACCCCCATTGGAAGCGGAGCCGAGCTGCTATTCCGCCGCGCCGGCCACATATTGGGAGCGGCAACGGCCGAGGTGCAGGTCGATGGCCGCAAAATCGTCTTCTCCGGCGATCTTGGCCGCTTTGACGATGCCGTAATGCTCGATCCCGAAGCGGTGCTGGAGGCCGACTACCTCGTCATTGAATCCACCTACGGCAATCGACACCACGACAAAGTCGACCCCGCCAAAGCCCTTGGCGAAGTCATCGAGCGCACTGCCCGGCGCGGCGGAACCGTGGTCATCCCTGCCTTCGCGGTAGGCCGGGCCCAATCGCTGCTCTATTACCTATGGAAGCTGAAGACTGCTGGCGAGTTTGGTCTGGTCCCGGTCTATATCGATAGCCCGATGGCGACGAGCGCAACGGCGTTGCTCCACCAGCACCGCAAGGACCATCGGCTGGACCCCGAGATCTGTGACGAAGTCTGCGCGACGGCGACCTACGTTCGCGACGTCGAATCGTCCAAGGCACTGTCCGCTAACCGGATGCCCAAGGTGATCATCTCGGCCAGCGGCATGGCCACGGGCGGCCGTGTCCTCCACCACATCAAGGCCTATGGCGGAGACCCGCGCAACACCATCCTGTTCTCGGGTTTCCAGGCGATGGGCACTCGCGGCAGAGCCATGATCGAGGGCGAGCGGCAGGTGAAGATCCACGGCGACTGGATCGACATCAGGGCCGAAGTGGATGAGCTGTCGATGCTCTCGGCTCATGCCGACGTCGACGAGATCATGCACTGGCTTTCGGGGTTCCGTCGTCCTCCGGCAGAGACATTCATTGTCCATGGCGAGCCTGGCGGTTCACGGGGGCTGGGCGAACGCATCGAGCAGGATCTGGGCTGGAAGTATCGCATCCCCGCGATGGGCGTGCGAATGGCATTGCCCCGTCAAGATCCGGCCAGTTGCCCGGTCAGGGTCGCGGCCGGTGCCACAATCGATTAGGCCGGGCGCGAATCCTTTCCGGCCAGCGATCCCCCCAGCTGGACCCTTGGGGAGCAGAGCCGCGCCTGCGAGGGCGATCGCCAGTGAGCCCGGCACCCCCCGGGTCCGATCAAAATCGGAACGCCGCGATGTTGCTTTCGGTACCCCAGCTCAAGTGATGGGATGCGGCTGCGTATTGGCTCTGCTGCTGATGGCGCCCGTCTGATCATCGCGGCTCAGAGGCTTGACCCTGACATCGTGTCAAGGTCCATACGCCGGACCTGCGAGTCGAATGAAAGGGATTACCACCATGACCGAGCGCCAGGATCATAGGCATTGCCATACTCACCAGCATCCCGGTGAGAGCGACACCATTGAGATAGTCAAAGATCCAGTCTGCGGCATGACGGTCAACCCGGAGACTGCCCCACACCATGCGGACCTTGAGGGCACCCGTTATTATTTTTGCAGCTCAGGCTGCCACGCCAAGTTCACGGCCAATCCGGACCGCTATCTCAATCCACCGCAAGCAGATCCCGCCGCACAATCCCCGGCATTGGGAGCGCTGCCATCGGTTGCCGCGGGCACGATCTGGACCTGTCCGATGCACCCTCAGATCCGCCGTGACGGTCCCGGCTCCTGCCCGATTTGTGGCATGGCGCTGGAGCCGCTCGAGCCGAGCCTCGAGGAGGGTCCGAATCCTGAGCTGATCGACATGAGCCGGCGCTTTTGGGTCAGTGCCGTGCTGACTGCACCGCTGAGTGTCCTGACCTTTGGCGCCGAGTTGTTCGGGTGGGAGCCGTTCCCAATGGCACAGTCGATGTGGATTCAGCTCCTGCTGGCCACGCCGGTGGTGCTGTGGGGCGGCTGGCCATTCTTCGAGCGCATGTGGGCTTCTCTCAAAACCCGCAACCTCAACATGTTTACGCTGATCGGGCTCGGCGTCGGCGTCGCTTATGGATACAGCGTCATCGGAGCGCTCGCGCCCGGCCTGTTTCCAGCCTCTTTGCGGACGATGGGCGGGCTGGTGCCGGTCTATTTCGAGGCGGCGGCGGTCATCACCACGCTGGTGCTCCTCGGGCAGGTCCTCGAGCTGCGGGCGCGATCCGCGACCGGCAAGGCGATCCGGGCGCTGCTCGGCCTTGCACCCAAAACGGCACGTCGGGTGAAGGACGGTGTCGACGAAGACATCCCGCTTGAGCATGTCCATGTCGGCGACCTGCTTCGCATCAGGCCGGGCGAGAAAGTTCCGGTCGACGGCGTGGTCGTCGAAGGGCGCAGCTCGGTCGACGAGTCGATGATATCGGGTGAGCCCATCCCGCTCGAAAAGGTCGAGGGCGCGCGGCTGACCGGCGCTACGGTCAACGGCACCGGCTCGCTATTGATGAAAGCCGAGCGGGTCGGACGCGACACCATGCTGTCGCAGATCGTGCGCATGGTCGCCGAGGCCCAGCGTTCGCGGGCGCCAATCCAGAAGCTGGCGGATCAGGTATCGGCGTGGTTCGTCCCGGCGGTGGTGGCAATTGCCGTGATCGCCTTCATCGTCTGGAGCCTGGTGGGACCCGAGCCGCGGCTGACGCACGCGCTGGTGAATGCGATCGCGGTGCTGATCATCGCCTGTCCCTGTGCGCTGGGTCTGGCCACGCCGATGTCGATCATGGTCGGCACCGGCAAGGGTGCCACCCATGGTGTGCTGGTCAAGAACGCCGAAGCGCTCGAGCTGATGGAGAAAATCGACACGCTGGTGGTCGACAAGACCGGCACGCTGACCATCGGCAGACCCCAGCTCGTCGCGGTCATCCCGACCGGCGGCTTTGGGGAAGAGGAGGTGCTGCGGCTCGCGGCCGCGCTGGAACGCGGAAGCGAGCATCCGTTGGCAGAGGCCATCGTGCATGGCGCTGAGGAGCGCGGCATCGAGCTTCCCCCAAGCAGTGATTTCGCTTCCCACACGGGCAAGGGCGTCACCGGCAGCGTCGATGGACGATCTGTCGCCTTGGGCAACAAGCGCCTGTTTACGGACCTTGGAGTCGATTCCACCGAGCTGGAGCCCACGGCCGACCAGCATCGCGCGGAAGGCGAAGGCGTGATGTTCGTCGCCATCGACCGCCGCCTCGCCGGCCTGGTCGTGGTTGCCGACCCGATCAAGGAAAGCGCCGTCGGGGCCGTCGCCGAGCTTCGGCGCAGCGGCATCCACGTCGTTATGATGACCGGCGACAACCGCCGTACGGCGGAGGCGGTCGCGCGCAAGGTCGGGATCGACGAGGTGCTGGCGGACGTCCTTCCCGATCAAAAGCAGGCCAAGGTTGAGGAGCTCAAGCAGCAGGGCCGCCGCGTCGCCATGGCCGGTGACGGCATCAACGACGCGCCGGCTCTGGCTGCGGCCGATGTCGGCATTGCCATGGGGACCGGCACCGACGTGGCGATGGAAAGCGCCGCGGTGACCCTCGTCAAGGGTGATCTCATCGGCATTGTTCGCGCTCGGCGCCTGAGCCACGCGACGATGCGCAACATTCGCCAGAACCTGTTCTTCTCATTTATCTTCAACGCGGCCGGCGTGCCGATTGCGGCTGGCGTGCTCTACCCCTGGTTCGGCATCCTCTTGAGCCCGATCATTGCCGGCGCGGCGATGGCATTCAGCTCGGTCGCGGTCATCGGCAATTCGCTGCGCTTGCGAGCGGTTCGGCTTTGATCGGACATGCAAAATAAAGGAGGCTGACATGAGCGGACGGTCTACCAGTCTTTGGGCCATGACTGCCGTGGCCCTGGCATCGGCCGGCTTGTTCTGGCTGCTCCGGGAACATTGGGGCCATGCGCTCGGCCTTGCGCCATATCTGCTGTTCCTGGCCTGCCCCGTCCTCCACTTCTTCATGCACCGCGGCCACGGCCACGGCCATGGCGGCGATCAGAAATGAACATCGGGCGGGTTTCTTTAGCAAGCGGCGTCAGCCAGCGGATGATCCGTCATTATGAGAAGATTGGCCTGATCGCGCCCGCCAGCCGGCGGGATTCGGGCTATCGCGATTATGGTGAGCGCGACCTGCACACCCTGCGCTTCATCGGCAGGGCGCGCGACATGGGTTTTCCGATCGAGGAGATCCGGCAGCTGCTGGCGCTGTGGAACGATCGCGACCGGTCAAGCGCGGACGTGAAGGCCCTTGCGCTTGCCCGAGCCGCTGAGCTCAAGCGCAAAGCCCGCGAGTTGAACGAAATGCGCCGGTCGCTGGAGGACCTTGCATCGCGCTGTCATGGCGATGATCGTCCGGACTGCCCAATACTCGGCGGCCTGGAGACGTCAGATTGACCTCGCTCATTGTCCCGCAAGCTTCACGGCACTATCTTGAGCGCATGAGCCTTCGTCCGCTGTTCGGCATGCTGATTGCCTTTGCGATGCTGTTCGCACCGCTTGGGCTCGGCAGCGGGAGCGCCATGGCAATGGCTCCGTCGGCCGACCACCATGCCCAAATGATGGACAGCGGTCACTGTGGCGAACGGCCCGCGAAGGGTGACCACGACAAAGCGCCGGACAAGTCCTGCTGTGTCGCAATGTGCGCGGCGGTTACCGTCGCTCCCTCGGCGTCGGTTGAGCCGTACTTCTTCCCGCAATCGATTGAACGGCCCTCGCTGGTCCGGTTCGACCACAGCTTTCTTGCCGAACTGCCCACTCCCCCTCCCAGACTCGCGTGAAAATTGATTCAACCCCCATTCGATTTCACGGAGTTTTGAAATGAAGACGATCATTATTGGCGCGTTCGCGCTTGCTTCCGCTGGTACCGCCGTGGCGCAGACCGCTCCGGCCGCTAACCCGCACGCGGATCATGCCCAGGCCCAGGCTCCCACTCCCCAGGGCGAGCATCATCAGGACCATGCCAAGGACATGGCAGCGATGCACAAGGACATGGCGGTGATGCACAAGGATATGGCGGCGATGCACAAGCACTGCCAGGAGATGATGAAGCAACATGGCATGAACCATGGTGCCAAGTCCGGCACATCCGCTGCTCCGTCACCTCAGGGGCACGAAGGCCATAAGGGCCAGTGATTGGCGCGGGGCGCCGCTTGACGCGGCGCCTTTAAGCATCGGCAACAATTAGCTTCTGGCGCTGAGTCTGGGCGCGGAGAATTTCATGACTTTTCCTAATTCCCTCGACCGCAGGGCGTTCCTCGGTGGCGGCGCTGCACTCGCCGCTGCCGCTGGGCTTCAGCCTGCGTGGGCGCGCACCGTAAGCCAAGGCGTCGCGACCAAGACTCCGGGCACGCTAAGTGGCGAGGAGATTCGCCTGGTGGTCGCCAAAACGGACTTCACCGTCGATGGCCGCCAAGGTCACGCGGTGGCGATCAACGGCACCATTCCCGCGCCACTTCTTCGCCTCAAGGAAGGCCAGAACGTCCGCCTGACGGTCGAGAACCGGCTTCGCGAGGATACGTCCATCCACTGGCACGGGTTCATCGTGCCATTCCAGATGGACGGCGTTCCGGGCATCAGCTTCCCCGGCATTAGGCCCGGCCAGAGGTTCACCTACGAGTTCCCGATCAAGCAGTCGGGGACCTATTGGTATCACAGCCACAGTGGTCTTCAGGAACAACTCGGCCATTACGGGCCGATCATCATTGATCCGGCCGGTCCCGACCCCGTCGCCTTTGACCGCGAGCATGTGATCGTCCTGTCGGACTGGAGCTTCATGCACCCGCACACGATCTTCACGCGGCTGAAGCAGGAAGGCGGCTTCTTCAACCGCAACCGGCGGACGCTGGCCGACAAGATGAGCGGCAAGCCCGACCCGCTGTCCCCGGCCGACGCCAGCATGTTCGCTAAAATGCGGATGGACCCGACCGACATCGCCGATGTCACTGCGGCCGCTTATACCTTCCTTATCAACGGCCACAGTCCGGCCGAAAACTGGACCGGCCTGTTCCGCGCTGGCGAGCGCGTGCGTTTAAGAATCATCAACGCCGCGGCCCAGAGCATCTTCAACATCCGCATTCCAGGATTGAAGCTGACCGTCGTCGCGACCGACGGCATCGAGGTTCGGCCGATCGAGGTTGACGAGCTGCAGATCGGCAATGCCGAGACTTACGACCTGATCGTCCAGCCCGAGAACCGTGCTTACAGCTTCGTCGCCGAAAGCATCGACCGCTCGGGCATGGGCGTCGCCACGCTGGCCCCCCGTGAAGGCATGCGGGCCGAAGTCCCGCCGCTTCGCGAGCGGCCGACCCTGACCATGATGGACATGGGCATGATGGACCATAGCGCGCACGGCGGCAGCGCCTCCGCGGTGCCGATGGATCACGACATGCGCGACAAATCCAAGGTCACGTTTCCGGTCGGACCGGGCGTCGACATGATTGCGCCCATGCCAATGGATCGCTCGGGCGATCCCGGTATCGGGCTGGAAAATGTCGGCCACAAGGTCATGAGCTACAAGGACCTGGCGGCGCTCAAGCCCAACACCGACACGCGGATTCCAACCCGCCGCATCGATATCCACCTCACCGGCAACATGGAGCGGTTCATGTGGTCGATGGATGGCGAGAAGCTCAGCGAAAATCCCGAGCCCTACCGCTTCGCCCGGAACGAGCGAGTGCGCCTGCGGCTCATCAACGACACGATGATGACCCACCCGATGCACCTGCACGGCCATTTCTTCGAGATCGTCAACGGTCATGGCGACCATCAGCCGTTGAAGCACACCGTACGCGTGCTTCCTGGCGGTTTCATCGACCTGGACCTCACCGCCGATGCGCCCGGCGATTGGGCGTTCCACTGTCACCTCCTCTATCACATGCATGCCGGCATGATGCGCGTGGTCAGCGTTCGGCCGCTGGAAGGAGCGCAGGCATGACCCGTGCCCTCCTTCTGCTCGCTGCAAGCTCGCTGGCCGCTCCGGTCTGGGCGCAGCCGGCCGACCCACATGCCGGTCATCAGATGACCGCGGAGAAACCGGCACCGCCTGCGCCTGCCTCCACCTGCACGCCGGAGCATGCGGCGATGGGGCATTGCAAGCTGCCCGCTCCAGCGGTTCAGCCGCCGCCATCTCCTCCAGCAAGCAGCGTCGCCTGCGCGCCTGAGCACGAGGCGATGGGACATTGTAAACCGTCCACTCCGGCAGCACCGCCCACGCAAGTTGCTCCACCGGGCAGCTCCACATGTCCGCCAGACCATGCGGCCATGGGCCATTGCACGCCTTCGGCGCCCTCCCCGCCGCAGCCGGGGTCCACGGACCCTCACGCCGGTCACGACATGGGAAGCATGGCCGGACCGGAGATCGAGCCGGGGCCGCCTCCGCCCGAGGCGCTGAGCGGCCCAAGGCATGCCGCCGATGCCTATTGGGGGAGCCAAGCCATGCAGCGCGGCCGCGAATTCCTGCGCGAGGAGCATGGCGACATGCCGGTCGGCCGCTTCCTGGTCGACCGGGCAGAAGCCCGTTTCGGTGAAGGCCGGGACGGCTATCTCGTCGACATCCAGGCTTGGTATGGCGGCGACATCGACAAGCTCTGGCTGAAAAGCGAGCTTGAAGGTTCGTGGGGTCAAGAGCTCGAATATGCCGAGGTTCAGGCGCTGTGGAGTCATGCCATCGGTCCCTGGTTCGACCTTCAGGCTGGCGCCCGCTTCGATGCGCAAGCCGGACCAAACCGCACTCACCTTGTGCTCGGCGTCCAGGGCCTCGCCCCCTATTGGTGGGAGGTCGAAGGGGCGCTGTTCCTGTCCAGCAAGGGCGATGTCACGGCGCGAGCCGAGGCGGAATATGACCTGCGAGTGACCCAGAAGCTGATCCTCCAGCCGCGCGCCGAGATCGATCTGGCGGTTCAGGATGTGCCGGAGCTGGCCATTGGCTCGGGCCTGACCAGTGCATCGCTCGGCCTGAGGCTTCGCTACCAGATCTCGCCGCTCGTCGCCCCCTACATCGGCGTCGAATATGAGCGCGCTTTCGGCGACACGCGCCGCTTCCTGCATGCGGAGGGCGAGGATCCTGGCGGGTTCAACCTGCTCGCCGGCGTGCGCTTCTGGTTTTGAGGGAGAAAAACAATGAGACTCAGCATTGCCCTGGCTGGCACGCTAGCATTTTCGCAAGCCGCTTACGCACAACCCGCGCAGCACCCTCCTGGCCACGCCATGGCCAATCCGGCGACCGCCGCCACTACTGCCGATGAGGCAGCGGTCAAGGGCATACTCTCCCGCTACAAGTCCGCAATCGAACGCCTGGACGCCACCGGCACCGAGGCACTGTTTGCGCCGGACTCAGCGATCTACGAAACCGGCGGCGTCGAGGGCACTTACGCTCAGTATCTGGACCATCATCTCGGCCCGGAATTAAAGGCGTTCAAGGCGTTCGCATTTTCCGATTACCAGGTGACGGTCAGGTTCGAGGGGCCGCTCGCGCTGGCGACGGAGACCTACAATTATCGCATCGAGACCAAGTCGGGCGAAACCGCCGAACGCCGCGGCGTGGCGACCAGCGTGCTCAAGAAAATCGGCGGGCAGTGGAAGATCCTGTCGATGCACAATTCGGCCCGCAAGCCGAAGGGAAGCTGACCATGCTTGGCCACCGGCGGCGAACCGGCATCATCATGTCGTTGCTGGCCGCCTTGGCGATTGTCGGCGGTTCGCCCGCTTCTGGCCACGAGGAGCACCGCCGTCAGCGCGAAGCGGCCCTCAAGGCCGAACAGATGCGGCAGGCACACGCCTCTGCCCAGCAAGGAACGGCCGTCGCGACCGTCGGCGCTCCCGCCGCGAAGCATGCCCAAATGGGCGAAATGATGGGCCTGCCCAAAGTCGATCGGTCGAAGATGAGCACGTCAGCGCGTCTGCTCGACTGGATCGGGCGGTTGCACCCGATCATTGTCCATTTCCCAATCGCGTTTTTCCCCGCGGCATTTTTCACCGCAATCGTCGGTCGACGGCGTCCGGCCTATGCCAAGCCCGTGCAATTCCTGGTCGTTGCTGGCGGAATTATCGCTCCGATTGCAGCCGTGCTTGGATGGATCGACGGCGGATTCGCCCTCGCGACCGATGACGCGCTGCTCAGCTTTCATCGCTGGCTCGGCACAGGCGTCGGCATTGGCGCGTTGGCACTGGCAGTCTGGGCCATTCGCAAACCCGAAGATGACCGAGGCGCGGGCATGATCCTGGCATTAGGACTGATGACCGCTGCGATCATTGTCCAGGGCTGGTTCGGCGGAGCGCTCGTGCACGGCATCGGGCACATGAATTGGTGACACGCCTTGCCTGCCACCGCCACCGTTAGAGATATGGAGAGCATGATGAAGACACTGATGACCGGCCTCAGCGCGATAGCACTGATGGCCTCGCTGGCTGCGTGTAGCGGAGCCGATAAGCCCGCAGAGAATGTCGCTGCCAACGACATGAACATAGCGATGGCCGACCCCAGCAATCCTTTCGCCCAATCGGAAATGGCGATGGATCAGGCCATCAATGCGGCTGTGGGCGTAAATGCAATCGACAGCTGGGTTCGCAAGATGATTGAGCACCACAAGGGAGCGGTCGACATGTCCCGCATCGTTCTGGCGCAGAATCCGTCGGCTGATGTCGCGAAGATGGCGCAGCAGACAATCGACAAGCAGTCAAAGGAGATTGCGGATCTCGAAAAGCTGGTCGCAAGCGGGAGCCCCAACCCGGCGAGTGGCGAGCTTTATCGCGCCGCTAACATGCAAATGCATGAAGCGATGATGGCGGCCAAAGGCGCGGACATTTCCGAGACCTATTTGCGCAAGATGTTGGCGCATCATCTGGGCGCCGTGGCGATGTCCGATGTCGCCCTAGCCAATGGAGCAACGGGCGCCGTCCGCGCGCAGATCGAGAAGACCAGGGCGGACCAGCAGAAGGAAATCGCGATGGTCGAAGCCATGCTCCGCGGCGAGCCGATGCCGTCCGCTGCACCCTCCGCTCCGCCGCCGACCGCGAGCAGCGCTGCGCCCGCTAAACCCGCCGCAACCAAACCGACACCGAGACCGGCTACTCCCGCGCAGCCGAAGCCGAAGCCGGCCGGGCCCGCTGCCCCTCCCGCCGATTGCGCGCCGGAGCATCGAGCGGCGGGTCATTGCTGATCAGGTCGGAACCGACGCGAGCCAGGCGTGAGTTGCCCGCCATTGACTGGCAGTCCGGGTTACGCTTCGCTTTGAACGGGATCCCTGCCCTCCCCTAGGACCGCTGCGCCCGCACATGCGACTTCATATTGCTGCCCGTAAGACTCATAAGTGGCTGGGCCTGTTCATCGGTCTGCAGGTCGTAATCTGGTCGCTTAGCGGCCTGTACATGACCGTCGTCCACATCGACACGATCCACGGCGATCATCTTGTCCGGCCGGCGCCTGAGCGGTCAGTCGTGGCGTCATCGCTGGCCGATCCAATTGCGCTGCTCTCGGCCGGAGCAGGACAATCGATCCGGATCGCGTGGCTCGGCGAATCCCCAATCTATGTGATCAGCCGTGAGTCCCGCGAATTTGCCGTCGACGCACGGACGGGCGCGAGGGTCCCGGCTCCCGATGAAGCAGCGATCCGGCGGATTGCCCAATCCCATTACGCGGGCAGCGAACCCATCGCTTCGGTGAAGCTGATCACCAACATTCCCGGTGAGATCCGCGGCCGGACACCGCCGCTATGGCGGGTTGAGTTCGCCCACTGGAACAAACCCACCTTCTATCTCTCGCCAGTTTCCGGCGAGCTGCTGTCCAGGCGGCATGAGCTTTGGCGCATTTTCGACTTCGTCTGGATGCTGCACATCATGGACTATGACGAGCGGGAGAATGTGAACAACATGCTGCTGCGCATTTTCACCTGGAGCGCGGTGCTGATGGCGCTCTCCGGCGCCTGGCTGCTGCTCTATGCGTTTCCGAAAAAGAAGAAGAAGGCCCCTCGCCGATGATCATCAAGTCAATCTGGCTTCGCAAGATTCACAAATGGGTCGGCCTGGTGATCGGCTTGCAGTTTCTTGTCTGGGCGATCAGCGGCGCGGCCATGGCCCTCATCAGCATGGACGAAGTCGCGGGCGGTGCAATGGCTGAGCATGCCGCGCCCTCCCCGCTTCCGGCCACCTCCGGTTGGGCCGCTGTCCAACGCCAGCTCGGCGACAAGCCGGTCAAGGACGTGAGCCTTCGATCCCTGCCTGGACGCCAGGCAATCCAGGTAACAACAACGAACGAGGTCAAGCTATTTGACGCGGGAAGCGGCCAGCCGGTTGCGATCGACCGCCCGGCTGCGGCGGCAATCGCCAAGGCCATGCACCCCGACGGCCTGTCACCATCGCGAGTGACACCGATGACCAAGCTGACCCTTGCCATTCGCGAGCACGAACTGCCCATTTGGCGGGTAGATTTCCCCGACGAGAAGAACAGCAGCTACTACGTGTCCGGCGCGACGGGCACGGTGCTCGAGCGGCGCAACGACAGCTGGCGGTGGTGGGACTTTTTCTGGATGCTCCACAACATGGACTATGCGGAGCGTACCAGCTTCAATCACCCGCTGATTATTACCGTCGGCTTCGCCATGGCCTGGCTCGCGGTGACCGGCTTCTGGCTCCTTTTCCGCACCATGTGGCGGCACGACTTCGCGCTGCTCCGGGCATTCAAGGCAACAAGGAGCTAGTTTCCACTTGAGACCGATACGGGGAGCCCGACGGTCCTCAAAGCCGGCCTCCATGGCCTCCACTTTCAACACCTGCGCGGGACGGCCTGCACGGCTCTAGCGGAAGCGGGCGCCACGGAACGCAATCGAGATGCGGCTCAAGAGCACCGCCGTGAATGTGGGGCCCTTTCCTCCAATAGCTGAATCTGCCACCGATGACGGACCTATGACGACCTGTGCGCCCGCACTGGATGTTTCCGAGCATCCCCATCGAAGGCTAAACCTGCTGACCGGGGAGTGGCTACTTGTGTCTCCGCATCGGGCGAAGCGCCCGTGGCATGGCGACGAGACGCCCCCAGTGCTCAGGGAACTTGTTGCACACGATCCAGAGTGTCACCTGTGCCCCGGAACTTTTCGGGCAAATGGCATCCGTAATCCCCACTACTCCGACACCTATGTGTTCTCTAACGATTTCCCCGCCCTGACGCCGATGCGCCGTAATCTAGACGTGCAAGACGATGTCTTTCGCGCGATGCCTGCTGCCGGGGAGGCACATGTCGTCTGCTTCTCCCCTCATCATTCACAAACCCTGCCGGAACTCAGCCACCGCCAGGTCAGGCAAGTCATCGACGTTTGGTGCTCCGAGGCCGCGAAGCTGAGCCGCAGCCACGCTTATGTGCAGGTATTCGAGAACAAGGGAACAATAATGGGTTGTTCCAGCCCGCATCCGCACAGCCAAATCTGGGCAAGCGACTTCGTGCCAACGCAGGTTGCGATCGAGGACGCGCGCCAGGCGGAGTGGCTTAATTCCAGGGGCTCAACGCTTCTAGCGGAGGTTATTGCGCGGGAGGAGCAGGAAGAGGTTCGGATTGTAGACCGCAACGAATGCTGGATCGCCGTCGTGCCGTGGTGGGCAGCTTGGCCATTCGAAGTCCTGTTAGTCGCCCGGGATGACGTGCGGTGCCTTCCTCAACTGGGGGAAGAAGCTAGAGAGGCTCTTGCGAGCATGCTGCGCCGAATTACGGCCCGCTATGATCGCTTGTTCTCGACGAGCTTTCCATATTCGATGGGCTGGCACCAGGCACCTGGCACGTCAAATCAGCCCGAAGCCTGGCGACTCCACGCGCACTTCTACCCACCCCTCCTTCGATCGGCGAGCGTTCGCAAATTCATGGTGGGTTATGAAATGCTGGCCGAACCGCAACGTGATCTAACCCCCGAGCAAGCCGCTGAACGGCTGCGGGCCATAGATCCCTATCCCGAGGAGGTTAGCTAGTGTCGGCGCTTCAGCGAAGGGTCTCCGAAGGCTTCGCAAATCACTTTGGCGGAGTACCGGATCTGGTCGCCCGCGCGCCTGCCCGCGTCAACCTCATCGGCGAGCACACCGACTATAATGACGGGTTTGCGCTGCCGCTGGCGATCGGCGCAGAAACGCGGGTGGCCTTGCGCCGTCGCGGCGATCGAGAAATTCGAATCGTCGCTCTTAATTTCGACGAGGAGGATGCGTTTCTCCCTACTGCTGAACTTGAGAGAGCGACTGGCGGGGGATGGCGTGATTATGTCCGTGGGACCGTGGCTGTACTCGCCAAGGCAGGCGTCGACATCGGAGGGCTCGAGCTGGCTGTGGCGGGTGACGTCCCGATGGGCACTGGCCTCTCATCTTCCGCCTCGCTGGAGGTCGCGGTCGCAACCGCGGTTCTAGCCGCGGTCGGCAGGCGTGAGGACGCAAAACAAGTCGCGCTTTGGGCACAGGCAGCTGAAAACGATTTTGTGGGGATGCGCTGCGGCAATTTGGACCAGTTGGCCTCCGCCGCGACGGTCGAGGGCGCAGCGCTGCTGATCGACTGCCGATCCCTCGAACTAAGCCCGGTCAAGATGCCGTCCGACGCTGCAGTGATGATCGTGCAATCGGGTGTGGTTCGCGGTCTCGTGGAGGGCCATTACAATGAGCGTCGACGTCAATGTGAAGAAGCGGCCGCGATCCTCGGTGTGGCCGCTCTTCGAGACGCCGATCTACGCATGCTCATAGCAGCGGCCGCTGATCTCGATCCCGTAGTCGTCCGTCGGGCACGCCACGTCATAACAGAGAACGATCGCACGCTGGCGGCGGCGAAGGAACTCGCGCTTGGTAACCTCGAAGGAGTGGGACAGCTTATGCGAGACAGCCACGCCTCTCAACGCGAAGACTTTGAGATCACAGTCGAGCATACCGACCGGCTAGCCGACATCATGTCGGAGGCGATCGGCGATAGCGGAGGCGCACGGCAGACGGGCGGCGGCTTCGGGGGGGCCGTAATTGGTTTGATGAGCATCGACCGCGTGGATGCGGTACGCAGGCGGGTGCTTTCCGAGTACAGCCCACCCTCCGGAGGGCTTCCCGACGTACGTATCGAACGGGCCTCGGCTGGTGCCTCCATTGAAACTCCGAACTTATGATCGCTCTGAAACGCGGCGGCGTAGCATGCACAATTGATCCGAAGCTCGGCGGGTCGCTGCTCTCCCTTTCGGTGAACGGAAATGGCTTGCTGCGGCCTTCCGGTCTCAGAGCTCGGGACGTCCTGCAGACTGCTTGTTTCCCGCTAGTGCCTTTCGCTAATCGGATCGCTGACGGCCGAATGACATTTCACGGCCGAGAGGTTGTCCTACCGCCTGATCCAGCCGCGCCGCCGCACGCGCATCACGGACACGGATGGCGGCGCCCTTGGCGCATTCTCGAAAAAAGTGACACGCTTGCAGCGCTAGAGTACCGGCACGCCCCGGACGAATGGCCATGGGCGTATGTCGCCATCCAACGCATTGCTTTGAAAGAGCGGGGGGTGGAGATCGAAGTTTCAGTTATCAACAGGTCTGACGAAGACATGCCGGCGGGGCTCGGGCTGCACCCCTATTTCGCGAGGGGTGAGGCGGATACGATCTCCGTCGGCGCTACCCGGATGGTCATGAATGACCGCGGCGGAATTCCTAGCGGCGAAGTGCCTATCACTCCAGGCGAGAAGTCTCTCGACACAATCGAGGGAATGGACAACCTGTTGCTGGACGATAGCGGTCAAATGCAACTCCGTTCGGCTGGCGTGCACTGCGTCCTAAAGACGCGAGGGGCGGTGGGCTTCCACGTCTACGTTCCCAAAGGTGAGAAATTCTTTTGCGTAGAGCCCGTATCACATCGGCCTAATGCCTTCTCACGCAAGGCCGACCAACATGCAATCAAGCCGGGAGAGACCCGACGGTTGACCATGGAATTGACCGCGGTTTCTTAGGCAAGCAATATGATTTTCACCTGGCGCGGGTGAGCCGACATTGAGCGACGTAGCGGATGACCTTGTTGATGAGCTCGGCCTGCTTTGGTGCAGGTAGGTCGAGACCCCAGCGGAGCCGCAGACAAGAGGGCGTGAACGTGCATTTCGAAATCTTTCAGGAGGGCGACGCGGACGGCAGAGTCAGCGATGGCTACATAACCCGCACCGCGTGGCGGTGGAGGCTGAAAGCCTCAGACGGTGAAACCATCATGACCGGTGAGAGATACGAGGATCACGCTCAATGCCTCTCCGCGGTTTACTTGGTCCGCAGAACGAACAGCCACACCCCCATTCGCGACGTCTAACGAAGGCTCAGCACTGCCAGGTCTAGGTATATGCGACCTACCCGCCGACGCCGATCGCATCACAAAGTATACTGTGACCGTCGACCCGGCTCATTATGAAAACCGCCGCACTTGTCCGCGGGTCCCGGACGCGGGGATCGCCGCCAGATCTCTAATGTCCACTCCACCCAAAGCGGACACTGGGTTACTCACCCTCAAATTGTGATAGGCGCGACTCGATTCCCTTTGGCATGACGTGAGCTGGATCGCCTAGTCCGTTCCAGGTGTCCCAGTGTCGTCATGAGCGCCGGTCCTCGATTGGCCGGTATTGCGCTGGGCTCGTCCAGCGCTTTTCAGGGGGTAAGTTTATGAACAAGTGGATCATCGGCGCGGCCATGCTGGCCAGCGCACTCACGGCCATGCCTGCGACGGCGCAAGACAGCAGCTACAAACTCGGACCGCTGTGGACTGCCGGCCGGATCGACGTCGAAGACGGCCAGCTGGAAAATTACATGGACTTCATCACGCGCACCTGGATGGCAAACCAGGAGTTTGCGAAATCCCAAGGCTGGCTGCTCGAGTATCACGTCCTGCAGAGCGTCAATCCGCGCGACGGCGAGCCCGACATCATCCTGATCACGCGCTATAATGATTTCCCGTCCGCGGCGGAAACCGAGCGGCGCGACGACATCATTGAGAAACGAATGAGTCAGGATGACCATTCCGCCGCCGCGGCCAGCGGCCAGCGCAACAAGATGCGCCGCCAAATGGGCAGCGTCCTCTATCGCGAGCTGCTCAAGCGATAGGCGCTGTCGAGCCGGTGCACGCGACCGCGGCGTCTATACCAACGGCGGGGGGCTCGTGCGCCGGCTCAAACCATGGCTGTTGGCTTCTCCCCGCTCGCGACAACAACCAGGTGCTGCCCCATGGGCGTCGCCCCCGTAGTCGAAGCACGGCGAATGGTGCCCCACATATCAGGCGGTGCCGGCGTCTCTCAGTGGCAAGCTCGAGAAAAAGGGCACGTTCATTGCGGAACGGCTCGTGGAAAAGTAGCTAAGTGCTGGCTGGGGCGGCAGGATTCGAACCTGCGAATGCCGGTACCAAAAACCGGTGCCTTACCACTTGGCGACGCCCCATTGAGGGAGAGCGGGGCTTATAGCTGGGCCGCCCGGGCTGAAAACCCCTCAGCGCCTCGTTCTAACGATTAGGAATGCGCCCGTGGACGGTGTCGTCATAATCCTTCGCCAGCTGGCGCGACAGGTCGCCGACCGCGAAGTTCCACGGGCCGGCGGATTGCACGAAGGTCACTTCGGCCGCGCTTCCGGTCAGAAACATCTGCTCGAAGCTGTCGAGCTCCTCGGGCCAGATCGCCCGCTCGACCACGTCGACCCCGCGGTTGCGGGCGAGGTCCATCACCGTGCGCCGGGTGATCCCGTCGAGGAAGCAGTCGGGGGTCGGAGTGTGCAACTCGCCGTCGCGAACGAAGAACACATTGGCGCCGGTCGCCTCGGCGACCTGGCCGCGCCAGTCGAACATCAAGGCGTCGTCGAAGCCGCGGCTTTCCGCATGCTGCCGCGACAAGGTGCAGATCATGTACAGGCCCGCCGCCTTCGAATGCACCGGCGCGGTGTAGGGCGCCGGGCGGCGATATTTGGCGATATCGAGCCGAATGCCCTTCGCGGCCAGTGCCGGGTCGAAATATTTGCCCCACTCCCACGCGGCGATGGCGAGATGCGGCTTGGTGCCGCGGGCGGTGACCCCCATCTGCTCGGAGCCGCGCCACGCGACCGGCCGCAAATAGGCGTCGACCAGCTTGTTGGCCTTGAGGACCTCCTTGCACGCGGCGTCGACCTCTTCGATGCTCCACGGGATCTCGAAGCCGAGGATTTGCGCACTCTTGTGCAGCCGCCGGCTGTGTTCGTTGAGCTTGAAGATCTCGCCGTTATAGGCGCGCTGGCCCTCGAACACGCTGCTCGCATAGTGCAGCGCGTGGGTCAGGATGTGGACGTTGGCCTCGCGCCACGGGACGAGCTTGCCGTCGAACCAGATCCACCCGTCGCGGTCGTCGAAAGTGCGCTGTTCGGCCATCCAAAATCCTGCGTTGAACCAAGCGGCCTAAGGCAGCGGTCGGGGGGAATCAACTCGACCGGTCAGCGGCTTCCTCGGCGAGCTCGGCGCCCCGGCGGGCGGCGGCTTCGATCGTCACCCCGATCAGGCCGTCGAGATGCGGATCGAGGACCGCCAGGCCCGCCTCGGTGGTGCCGTTGGGACTAGCAACCCGGCGGACGATGTCGTCCATGCTCTCGTTGGTCGTCGCGGCCATCCACGCCGTCCCCAACACGGTCTCGAGTGCGATCGTCGCCGCGACGGCCTCCGGAAGCCCGCGCCGGACGCCCGCGTGAGCGAGCGCATCGACGAACCGCGCCGCATAAGCGGGCCCCGCGCCGGCGACCGAGCCGATCGCCGCGAAAGTCGCCTCGCTGTTGGTCCACATCGCATAGCCGAGCATCGACGCGAGCTCGGACAATTGCGTCCGCAGCGGTTCGTCGGCGTCGTCGCTGTAGAGCGCGATCACTCCGCGGCGGATCGACACCGGCAGATTGGGCATCGCGCGGACGATCGAGCGGGCGCGGAGGAAGCGGGTGCGCAGCGTCGACGCCTCGACCCCGGCAAGGATTGATACGACCACCGTCTCGTCGGACAGCCGCTGCGCGAATTCGGGCGCAATTTCGTCGAGCTTCTGCGGCTTGAAGCCGAGAATGGCGAGCTTCGGCGGGTCACCGGCTTCCGCCATGGACGTGACGGTTCGAACGCCCTCGACCGGAGTCCCACTCGGCCGGATGGCGACCGCACCCGACAGATCAACTCCGCCCGACCGCCAGCCATCGACCATCGCCCCGGCCATATTGCCGCAACCGACGAACCAGGTCGGGCTTGGAAGCGCGACCATCAAGCTTCGCCGTGCGTGTCGATGAGCGCAGCGGCAATCGCCTCGCCCGGCGACTTGCCGCCCCACAGCACGAACTGGAACACCGGGTAGAAGCGCTCGCACTCCTCCATCGCCGCCTCGGTGATCGCTTCGGCCTGTTCGAGACTGAGGCCCTCGCCCTCGCGCGCGTCGAGGATCGTCGCGTGACGGAAGACGATCAGGCCCGAGCCCGACCACATCTCGAAATGGCCGAGCCACAATTGCTCGTTGATCAGGCCGAGCGCCTCGTAGATCGCGGCCCGCTTCTCGACCGCAACCTTGATGTCGGGGAAGGCCAAGAACTGCAGCACCTGGTCCTCGGGCCGCCAAACGCCGCGGAGCTCATATTGCGCCCAGCTGCCCGTTGCGGAAGCAACGATTTCCCCTTCCCCCGAGCGTTCGCACGCCCAGCCGCGGGCGTCGAAATACTGCTCGAGGACCTCGATCGGGGCTCCGTCGTCGCGCTCGTCGCGCTCTTCCTGCTCGTCGGTGTCGCTCAGGGCCGGGTCTCCGGCTTCGGCTTCGCGGCGCGCGTTTTCGAAGCCTTCGCGACGGGTCCCGCGACCTTCGCCTCGAGCGCGGCGATCCGCGCCTTCAGGGTCTCGTTCTCGTCGCGCGCCGCGGCGGCCATCGCCTTGACCGCCTCGAACTCGTCGCGGCCGACGAAATCGACCCCGCCGATCCACTCGCGCATCCGCTCGCGCATCGCGCCCTCGGCCTCGCGGCCGGCGCCGGCCATGGTGCCGGCAACCCCGTTGACCATCTTCACCAAATCATCGAACAGCCTGTTCTCGGATTGCATGCTCACTCTCCAATGATCCCGAGCGGCGCGGAATCGGCTTCGGGATTCAGCCTGCCGGTCTCATAATTGAGCGCGGTCGCCAGGCACAGCCATGCCAGATAGGGGATCAGGAGCCATCCCGCCACTGGACGGATGCGGCGGAACAGGTTCGCGGTCGCCGTCGCGGTCAGCAACATGGCCAGGATCACGACCAGCCCGACCTCGACCATCGCACCGCCGAAAAAGATCGGCGACCAGGCGAAATTGAGCGCCAGCTGGACGAAAAACAGCGTCAGCGCGGTCTGGCGGCGCGGCGACGGCGGCTCGGCGAGGATCAGCGCCACGGCGATGCCCATCAGGATATAGAGGATCGTCCAGACCACTCCGAACGCCCAGCCCGGCGGCTGGAAGGCGGGCTTGGCCAGCCCGTCGTACCAGCCGTTGCCGAAGCCGCTGTCCGACACCACGCCCATCAGCCAGCCGATGATGACGATCGCCGGAACCGTGATCAGCGCAATCTTCCGCCAATCGCGGCGCACGCTCGCCTCAACCATCCTTCACTGCTCCCAACAGAAACTCGATATTGCCCTCGGGCCCCTTAATCGGGCTCTCGGTGACCCCCAGGACGCTCCAGCCCTGCGAAACGACCCATTCCACCGCAGCATCGCAAACGCGCCGGTGGACGGCGGGGTCCCGCACGACCCCGCCTTTGCCGACCTCCCCGCGCCCGGCCTCGAACTGCGGCTTGACCAGCGCCACCAGCTTCGCGCCCGGCCTGGCGAGACCGAGCGCCGGCCCAAGCACCTTCGCCAGCCCGATGAAGCTCGCGTCGCAGACGACCACATCGACCGGCTCAGGGACGACCGACGCGTCGAGGTAGCGCGCGTTGACCTGCTCGTGGACCACGACGCGGGTGTCCTGGCGGAGCTTCCAGGCGAGCTGGTTGGTGCCGACGTCGATTGCGTAAACCTTCGCCGCGCCGCGGGTCAGGAGCACATCGGTGAACCCGCCCGTCGACGAGCCGATGTCGATCGCCACCGCGCCCGCAACGTCGAACCCAAAATGCGCCAACCCATGATCAAGCTTGACCCCGCCCCGCGATACCCAGGGATGGTCGCGGCCCCTGATTTCGAGCGGTGCGTCCTCGGGAAGCAGGTCGCCGGCCTTGGCGATGCGCTTATCACCCGAGAAGACCGAGCCCGCGAGGATGAGCGCCTGCGCCTTGGTCCGGCTCTCCGCCAGCTCCCGGGCGACGAGCAACTGGTCGGCGCGGATTTTCACCCAGCCTCGTCATGCTGAACTTGTTTCAGCATCCATTCCTCCGCATCCTCTGCGCTTCGTGAAACAGCCATGCGTCTACATACTTGCGAGCCGCGACCATGGAACGCTGTACATCGGCGTCACTTCGAACTTGCTGGCCCGCGTCTATCAGCACCGCACCGGCCAGAAGAAGGGCTTCACCGCCAAATATGCGGTCCATCGCCTGGTGCGCTTCGAACTATTCGCCGACATGCCGACAGCCATCGCGCGCGAGAAGCAATTGAAGCGATGGCACCGCCGGTGGAAGATCAACTTAATCGAAAGCGAGAATCCGCAGTGGGTTGATTATGCGGTAGGACTTGGCCTACCACCTTTGCCGTCACCCTGAACTTGTTTCAGGGTCCATTATGGAGACCGCGCCGCCCTTCGGGAAAATGGATCCTGAAACGAGTTCAGGATGACGTGGCCGGGCAGGTCACATCCGGAACACGCCGAACTGCGCCCTCTCAGGGATCGGGGCGTTGAGGCAGGCCGCGAACGCCAGGCCGAGCACGTCCCTCGTCTGTGCCGGGTCGATGATACCGTCGTCCCATAGCCGCGAGGTCGCGTGCCAGGGGTTGCCCTGCGCCTCGTAATCCTCGCGGATCGGCGCCTTGAACGCTTCGGCCTGCTCCGGCGTCCATTTGTCCGCGTCGCGGTGGACCGTGGCCAGCACCGACGCCGCCTGCTCGCCGCCCATCACGCTGATTCGCGAATTGGGCCAGGTGAACAGGAACCGCGGCGAATAAGCGCGTCCGGCCATGCCGTAATTGCCGGCGCCGAAGCTGCCGCCGAGCAGCAATGTAATCTTGGGCACCTGCGCGGTCGCGACCGCGGTCACCAGCTTGGCGCCGTGCTTGGCGATGCCCTCGGCCTCATATTTGCCGCCGACCATGAAGCCCGAGATGTTCTGCAGGAACAGCAATGGGATCCGCCGCTGGCAGGCCAGTTCGATGAAATGCGCGCCCTTGACCGCGCTTTCGGAGAACAGCACGCCGTTGTTGGCGAGAATCGCCACCGGCATCCCCCAGATATGCGCAAAGCCAGTGACCAGGGTGCTGCCGTACAGCGGCTTGAATTCGTGCAGCTCGGACCCGTCGACGATCCGAGCGATCAGCTCGCGAACATCGTAGGGCTCGCGAACGTCCTCCGGGATCAGCCCGTACAATTCTTCGGCATCGTGGGCGGGCGGCAGCGGCTCGCGGGTCTCGACCTGCGCGCCCTCTTCGAACCCAAGATGCGAGACGATGTCGCGGACGATGGTCAGCGCATGTTCGTCATTCTCGGCGAGATGGTCGACGACGCCCGACTTGCGCGCGTGGAGGTCGCCGCCGCCGAGATCCTCGGCGCTGATCTCCTCGCCGGTCGCGGCCTTCACCAGCGGCGGCCCGGCGAGGAAGATGGTGCCCTGGTTGCGGACGATGATGCTCTCGTCGCTCATCGCCGGGACGTAGGCGCCGCCGGCGGTGCAGCTGCCCATCACGCAGGCGATCTGGGCGATGCCCTTGGCGCTCATATTGGCCTGGTTGAAGAAGATGCGGCCGAAATGGTCGCGGTCGGGAAACACCTCGGCCTGGTGCGGCAGATTGGCGCCGCCCGAATCGACCAGATAGACGCACGGCAAGCGGTTCGCCTCGGCGATTTCCTGCGCCCGAAGGTGCTTCTTGACCGTCAGCGGGTAGTAAGTCCCGCCCTTCACCGTCGCGTCGTTGCAGACGATCATTACCTGCCGGCCGGCAACGCGGCCGATGCCGGCGATCATCCCCGCCCCGGGCACCTCTCCGTCATAGACGTCGAACGCGGCGAGCTGGCCGATCTCGAGGAACGGCGCACCGGGGTCGAGCAGCCGCTCGACGCGCTCCCGGGGCAGCAGTTTGCCGCGGGACGTGTGCCGTTCGCGCGATTTTTCGGTCCCGCCGAGCGCGGCCTGCGCGACGTCGGCGCGGAGCTTCTCCGCGAGCTTGCGATTGTGCTTCGCCCGGGCGCGAAATTCCTCGCTGTCAGTTGCGACTTTGGCGTCGATCCGTGGCCCGCTCATGGCCTCGGCCTAGCCGTTGGAGCGGCGGTTGCAAAGCCGCCGGGCGTTCGGCTCAAGCGAGGTGATAGACCGCGATCGGCGGCCGGCTACAGCCCCTTGCGGCCGAAGCTTCGGATCGGGACGGCGCTCTCCGGCTGGGTGGCGATCTCGGGCCCACGGTTCTCCAAGTAGCGCGCGATGGCGGCGTCGGGGTCGAACGCGGCCGGTTCGTCGCGGTCGTGCAGCCAATCGACGAGCGCTTGGCGATGGTTGACGCTGGTGCTCTCGGCAGGCTCCTCCGCAGCGTTGCGGTCGCCCAGCCAATCGGCCAGCCGGTCGCTCGCACTATCGACGATGGCGTCGGCGGGATTCTTGACGAAATCGATCACCGCAAGGGGATCCCCGACCTCCGTGATTTCCATTCCCTGCACGCCTCTGTAGAAAATGAACGCCGCCGCCACCGCGCACATTAGCGTCGAAGAACTAAACCCGTCCCAGGCGAACGACCAAACGGCCAGCCCGAGAAGTACGAAACTGACGAAAATTGCACTCCACCCGCGCATTTACGCCCCCATTTCAGCGTCATACCGCGACGGGGGTAACCATTTTGGGTCAATAAAGCGTGAAGGCGCGGCCGCTCAGGCCCCGATCAATTCCCGGCCGATCAGCATCCGGCGGATCTCGTTGGTGCCGGCGCCGATGTCGAGCAGCTTGGCGTCGCGGAAATAGCGCTCGACCGGCCAGTCCTTGGTATAGCCGGCGCCGCCCAGCGCCTGGATAGCCTCGCCCGCGACCTTGACCGCATTCTCGCTTGCCAGGAGGATCGCCCCGGCAGCATCAAACCGCGTCGTCCGCCCCGCATCGCACGCCCGAGCCACCTGGTAGACGTAGGCCCGTGCCGAATTCAGCGCGACATACATGTCGGCGACCTTGGCCTGCATCAGCTGGAAGCTGCCGATCG
>CAYSHL010000010.1:0-68952 GCA_964430865.1 uncultured Sphingomonas sp. | reverse complement strand
GGTGGAGACGCGCGGGGTGGGGGTGCCCGTGCGGGGGGGGTAGTTTTGGGGGGGGGGGGGGGGGGGGGGCCCCCCCCCCCCGGGGGGGGGGGGGGGGTGGGGGGGGGGGCGAGTCTCCGGAGAAGGCTGCACGGGCGCGAACCTCACCCCCACCCAACCCTCCCCCATCGAGGGGGAGGGCTTCGCAGCCGCCGCTCACATTCTCTTCCACGGCCGGCGGTCGGCGAGCACGGCGCGCGCCGCATTATGCCCCGGCGCCCCGGTGACTCCGCCGCCCGGGTGTGCGCCCGATCCGCACAGATAGAGGCCCTTGAGCGGCATCCGGTAGTCGGCGGCGCCGATCATCGGCCGGGCGCTGAACAATTGGTCGAGACCCATCTTGCCGTGGAAGATGTCGCCGCCGATCAGTCCGAAGCGGCGCTCGAGGTCGAGCGGCGAGTGGATCTGCCGACCAATCACGGATTTCGCGAACCCGGGCGCATGCGCATCGAGCGTGGCGATGATCGCGTCCGCCGCCGCCTCGCGCTCATGGTCCCAGCTGCGGCCCGGGCCGAGATCGAAGCGGAAATGCTGGCAGAACAAGGACGCGACATGCTTGCCCTTCGGCGCCAGGCCCGGATCGAGCGTCGTCGGGATCAGCATCTCGACAATCGGCTGCTTCGCCCAGCCGTCGCGGCTCGCATCGGCAAACGCCCGGTCCATATAGCCCATGCTCGGCCCGATGATGATCCCGGCGGTATGCTGGTCGCCCTTCTTGGGCAGCACGCTGAACTTCGGCAGCTCCGAGAGCGCGACATTCATCCGGAAGGTCGCGCTTTCGCATTTCCAGTTGGTCATCCGCCGCTCGACCTCGGGCTCGACCACTCCGCTCGGCACCATCTTGTCGAACAGCAGCTTGGGGTTGACCCCGGCCACGACTTGCTTCGCGCGCCACGCCCGCCCGCCCGCGACGACACCCGCCGCACGCCCCTTGTCGACGATCAGATGGTCGACCGGAGTGTTGAGCAGGATGTCGGCGCCCGCCTCCCGCGCCGCGTGGGCCATCGCTTGTGTGATCGAGCCCATGCCGCCGATGGCATGGCCCCAGGCGCCGGGCACGCCCGCGGCTTCGCCGAACAAATGGTGGAGCAGCACGTAGGCGGTTCCGGGCGTGTAGGGCGAGGCGAAATTGCCGACCACTCCATCGAAGGCAAACAAGGCCTTGGCGAGCTCGCCCTTGAAGTGCCGGTCGAGGATGTCGCCGGCGCTGCGCGTCGCATAGTCATGGAGGATGCGCTTCTCGGCCAGCGACAGCCCGAACATGTCGCGCGCCAGCTGAAGCAACTTCGGCAAGCCGCCGACCCCGCCGCCAATGTCCGGCGGCGCCCGCAATAGCCACTTCTGGATCAGCGGCACGACCGTGTTGAGCTCCGCGACGTAGCGGTCGTAGGCCTCCCCATCCTCCTCAACGTGGCGGACGAGCTCTTTGCGCGTCTGGCCCCACCCGGTCAGCAGATAGGCGCCCTCGCCGGGCACGAAATTGTCCATCTTGCGCAGCACGACCTTCAGGCCGTGGCGCTCGAGTTCCATGTCGCGGATCACCTTGGGGTTGAGCAGGCTGACCGTGTAAGACGCGGCCGAGTTGCGGTAGCCGGGCAGAAACTCGTCGGTGACCGCCGCCCCGCCGACGGTCGTCGAGCGCTCAAGCACCGCGACTTTCAGCCCCTTCTTGGCGAGGTAAAATGCGCAGGTCAGACCATTATGGCCAGCGCCGATGACGACGACATCGTGGGTCATCGCATCAGCACCAGTTCTTCGGCCATCGTCGGATGGAGCGCGACCACCGCGTCGAAATCCGACTTCTTTAATCCAGCCTTCACGGCGATCGCGGCCGCCTGCAGGATTTCGGGGGCATCAGGTCCGATCATATGCAGCCCCACGATCCGTTCGGTCTCGCCCTCGACGACGATCTTGTAGAGCGAGCGCTCGTTGCGGCCCGCGAGGACATTCTTCATCGGCCGGAAGTCCGACGTGTAGACCTTTACCGATCCCAGCGAGTTGCGCGCCTCACCCTCCGTCATCCCGACCCCGGCCAGCGGCGGATGGCTGAATACCGCCGATGGGATGCAGCCATAGTCGACCTGGTGCGCGGTATCGCCGAAGAACGTGTCGGCGAAAGCTTGGCCCTCGCGGATTGCCACCGGGGTCAGCTGGACGCGGTCGGTGACGTCGCCGATGGCGAATATCGACGGCACGCTGGTGCGGTTGTCGACATCGACCTTGATCTCCCCTCGCTCGCCGACCTCGACCCCCGCCGCATCGAGGCCGAGATTCTCGACGTTGGGCCGGCGCCCGACCGCGAACAGCAACTGATCCGCCTCGATGTCGTCGCAGCCGGTCATCGAAATCTTGAGCGGCCCGCCGCTCGTCCGCTCCACTCGATCGATCGTCGCGTTGAACTTGAAGTCGATGCCCTTGCGCAAGGAAATCTGGATAAGGCGGTCGACAATCTGCTGGTCGTAATGGCGCAGCATCACATCGGTCCGATTGACCAGCGTCACATGGCTCCCGAACTGGTGGAAGATGCCGGCGAACTCGTTGGCGATATAGCCGCCGCCGGCGATGACGATCCGCTTGGGCAGATGCTCGAGGTGGAACACTTCGTTCGAGCTGATCGCATGCTCGATGCCGGCGATCTCGGGCATCAACGGCCGCGCCCCGGTGGCGATCAGGATCTTCCCGGCGGTAATCGTCTTGCCCGACGCCAACCGCACCGAATCGGGCCCCACAAGCTCGGCGCGATCGTGGATGATGTGCACATCATGGTTGGTCAGTGTGTCGGTGTAGGCGTCCTCGATTCGCGCCACCTCGCCGAGGACATTGTCGCGCAGCACCGGCCAGTCGAAGCGCTTGTGCGGAACGTCCCAGCCGAACATCGCCGCGTCGTCGATGTCCTCGGCGAAATGCGCCCCGTAGACCAGCAGCTTCTTGGGCACGCAGCCGCGGATGACGCAGGTACCGCCGACCCGATATTCCTCGGCGATCGCGACCTTGGCGCCGTGCGCCGCCGCGACCCGCGCCGCGCGCACTCCGCCCGATCCCGCGCCGATCACGAACAGGTCGAAATCGGCCATCAGACGCCTGCCCTTTCGATCAGCGCCCGGGTCGACGGATCGAGCGCCGCCGAGTCCGCGCCCTCGCCAAGCTCGCGCGCGATTGCCTTGCCGAGCTCGACCCCGAACTGGTCGAACGGATTGATCCCGAGCATCACCGCATTGGCGAACGTGCGATGCTCGTAGAAGGCGAGCAGCGCTCCCAGCGACCGCGCGTCAAGCGCGTCCAGAAGTACCGTCGCGCTCGGGCGGTCGCCCGAATAGCTGCGCTGCGGATCGTCGCTCGACCGCCCCTGCATCAGCGCCGCGCCCTGCGCGAAGGCGTTGAGCAGCAGCAGCCGGTGATGCTCGTCGGCCTGCGAATGCTCGCTCTCCGCCGCGGCGACGAACTCGACCGGTACTGCGACCGTCCCCTGGTGGAGCAGCTGGAAGACCGCATGCTGCGCATCGGTGCCGGTGCCGCCCCACGTCACGGGCGCGCTAGCCTCGTTCAGCGAATTGCCGTCGGCAGTCACGGACTTGCCGTTCGATTCCATCTCCAGCTGCTGGAGAAAGGACGGCAGCAGCCGCAGCCGCTCATCGTAGGCGAACACCGCCCGAGTCTGACATCCCCGGCGGACGTACAGCCGGTCGCAGAACGCCGCGACCAGCGGCAAATTCTGCGCCCCTTCCGCAAAGCGGAAGTGGCGGTCCATCTCCGCGGCGCCTTCGAGCAGCTCCTCGAACGCGTCCCAGCCAAGGGCCAGCGCTGCCGACACTCCGACCGAGCTCCACAACGAATAGCGGCCGCCGACGCCCTGCGCGAACTGGAGCACGCGCGTCTCGTCGATCCCCGCCGCGACCGCCGCTTCGGGCTTGGCGGTGACCGCAATCAGCCGCCCGTGCGCGTCCTCGACTCCGGCTGCGGCGAGCCAGCGCAACGCCGCGCCCATGTTGGCCAGGGTCTCGGTCGTGGTGAAAGTCTTGGACGCGGCCACCACCAGCGTCGTCGCCGGGTCGAGATCGCGGACCGCCTCGTCGAACGCCTCGCCGTCGATATTGGACAGGAACCGGACCTTGTACCCGGCTCTCCGCCGCCCGAGCGCGTCGACCAGCAGCGCCGGTCCGAGCACCGAACCGCCAATGCCGATGTGCAGCACTCCGGTGACGTCGCCGAATGCCCCGCCCTCGATCGCGTCGATCAGGGCGCGCATCCGCTGCCGCCGGGCGTTCGCCAGGTCGACCGCCTCGGGAGCGCCATTGCCGCGCTCGGCGACATGCTCCGCCGCCTGGCCCTCGCTCGGGTTGACGATCCCGCCCGAGAACAAGGCTTCGCGCGTGGCCGCGAAGCCCATCTTCTCGCTTAGCGCGACAAACGCGTCGATCAATTCGCCGTCGAGATGCGTCTTCGACCAGTCGAAATAGATCCCCGCGACTTCGAAGCTCAGCCGGCTCAGGCGGTCGAGCTCGGCCTTGAACAGCTCATCGAGGCGCCGGGCGCCATGAGAGTCGATCGCCTGCCACTGCTTGCCCGCCATGCAAGCGCCTCATAGTCGGCGGCCCTCATATTGCCACCCCCGCTTGACGGCTCCCTTGACGGGCAAGCGTCCGCCCGAAAGAAGCACCGGCTGATGCGCCGAACCCGCTCCAAATCGCGAGACGCCAAAAGCGGCAATGGCGGCCTGCTGCGCTTCCTGCTGATCCTGGCCGTGATCGCCTGGGCGATCCGGAGCTTCGCCTTCGCGGCGTTCAACATCCCGACCGGGTCGATGGTCCCGACCCTGTACATCGGCGACTATCTGTTCGCTGCCAAATGGCCCTACGGCTATTCCCGCTACAGTTTCCCCTTCGGCTTCCCGTCGTTCGACGGCCGGATCTTCACCAACCTGCCCCGGCGCGGCGACGTCGCGGTCTTCCGGCCCCCCGGCGCGGAGATTGATTTCGTCAAGCGGGTGATCGCCCTTCCGGGCGACACCATCGAGGTTCGCGGCGGAATGCTGGTGCTCAACGGGCGGCCGCTGCCGCGCCAATCGGTCCGGCCGGTCGCGATTCCGATCTCGCCCAACAGCCCGTGCAAAGTGGTCCCGCCGGCCAGCCCGTTCGTCACCAGGCTCGCCGACGGCCGCGGCTATTGCCACTACCCCGCCTATCGCGAGACGCTTCCGGGCGGGCCGAGCTACACGGTGCTCGACCAGGTCGAAAATCCCCGCGCCGACGATTTCCCGGCGATCAAGGTCCTCGCGGGCCACATCTTCCTGATGGGTGATAATCGCGACGACAGCCTCGACAGCCGCTTTTCCACCGCCGAGGGCGGCATCGGCCTCGTCCCCGTCGAGAATCTCGTCGGCCGCGCAATGGTCACCTTCTGGTCGACCGACGGCAGCGCTTCCTACGTCAAGCCCTGGACCTGGTTCACCGCTCTGCGGCCGAGCCGGATCGGCAACGGCTACAACGGCGATCCCGAATGAGCGATCTCGCGGCCTTTATCCGCGACAAGCTCGGCCATCAGCCCCGCGAGCTTAGCCTGTTCGAACGCGCCCTGACCCACTCCAGCTTCGGCCGCGCCAACTACGAGCGGCTCGAATTCCTCGGCGACCGGGTGCTCGGACTGGTCATGGCGGAATGGCTGAGCGAGCTGTTCCCAAACGAGCAGGAAGGCCTGCTGTCGCACCGCTTCACCAACCTCGTTTCGCGCGCCCACTGCGCTCTGGTCGCCCGCGATCTCGGGCTGGTCGACCATCTTCGCCTCGGCAAGCAAGCGTGGGACGACGGCGCCTCGCAAAGCGACAACATCCTCGGCGACGCGACCGAATCTTTGATCGGCGCCCTCTACATGGAAGGCGGAATAGAAGCCGCTCGAAGCTTCATCCGTGGAGCCTGGGCCCCGTTCGTCGATTCGCAGTCGACCGCTCCGCGGCATCCCAAGTCGCTGCTCCACGAATGGGCGGAAGGCCACGGCCGCAAGCCCCCCACCTACAAGGTGATCGAGCGCACTGGCCCGCCGCACTCGCCGCGCTTCACGGTTCGAGCGTCGGTCAAGGGCTTTGGCGAAGCGGACGGCGAAGGCTCGAGCAAGCAGGAAGCCGAAACCGCCGCCGCGACGGCGCTGCTCGAACAACTCCTCCCCTCCCGCCCCGCGGGAGGGGCTGGGGGAGGGCCTGTTCAATGAGCGATCCGGTACAGGCCCTCCCCCCAACCCCCTCCCGCGCGCGGGAGGGGGAGTCCCGCTGCGGGTTCGTCGCGGTGATCGGTGCTCCCAACGCCGGCAAGTCGACCCTGGTCAATGCGCTGGTCGGCCAGAAGGTCGCGATCGTCAGCGCCAAGGCCCAGACGACGCGTGCCCGGCTGATGGGGATCGCCATCGAGGGCGAGGCGCAAATCCTGCTGGTCGACACTCCCGGAATCTTCGCTCCGCGCCGCCGGCTCGACCGGGCGATGGTCGCCGCCGCGTGGGCGGGAGCCGAGGACGCCGACCTGGTGCTGCTGGTGATCGACGCCGCCGCCAAGCTCGGCGAGCGGGTCGAGGCGATGCTCGCGGGAGTCGAAGGCAAGCCGCAGCCGCTGATGATCGTCCTCAACAAGGTCGACATCGCCCGCAAGGAGGATTTGCTGGCGCTCGCGGCGAAGCTCTCCGAGCGGCTCAATCCGCGGCAATTGTTCATGGTCTCGGCAACCACCGGCGATGGCGTTGCCGACCTCAAGCGCTCGCTCGCCGAAGCGATGCCCGAAGCCCCGTGGCACTTCCCCGCCGACCAGCTCAGCGACGCCACCGAACGAATGGTCGCCGCAGAGCTGACCCGCGAGCAGATCTACGCGCAGCTCCACGCCGAGCTGCCTTATTCGTCGGTCGTCGCGACCGAGAAATGGGAGGACCGCAAGGACGGCTCGACGGTCATCCACCAGCAGATCGTCGTCGACCGCGACAGCCAGAAGGCGATCGTGCTCGGCAAGGGCGGGACGCGACTCAAAAGCATCGGCCAGGCGGCCCGCGAAGCCATCGCCGAGCACCTCGACCGCAAGGTCCATCTGTTCCTGCATGTGAAAGTGAACCCGCGCTGGGACGAGGACCGTTCCCTCTACCGCGACATCGGATTGGAGTGGGCGGAGTGAGCGACGGCTAAAACTTCCTCGACCCACGCCGGGACGAGATCGCCGGCCTTGCCGATCCGGCTCTCATGAAAAAAGATGCTGCCTTGGCTCGGCTCGAGATTGAGCTCGAGCGTGCGGGCGCCGCAATAGCGCGCGGTCTGGACGAAGCCCGCGGCCGGATAGACGGCGCCGGAAGTCCCGATCGACACGAACAGGTCGCAGCGCCGAAGCGCTTCCTCGATCCGCTCCATTTCGTACGGCATCTCGCCGAACCAGACGATGTCCGGCCGCACCCGGCCCGGCCGGCTGCAGCTCGGGCACGCCGCCGCTTCACCCATCGGCCCATCCCAGGCAAAGCGCTCGTCGCACGCCAGGCACCAGCCGCTTTTGAGCTCGCCGTGCATGTGCAGCAGACGCTTCGAGCCCGCCCGCTCGTGCAGGTCGTCGACGTTCTGGGTGACCAGCAGCAGCTCGCCCGGCCATTCGGCGTCGAGCCGCGCGAGCGCCTCGTGCGCCGCGTTCGGCCCGACGGTGCCCAGCTTTGCCCGCCGAGCGTCGTAGAATGCGTGCACCAGCGCCGGGTCGCGCCGGAATGCCTCGGGGGTCGCGACATCCTCGACCCGGTGCCCCTCCCACAAGCCGTCGGGGCCGCGGAACGTCGCGACTCCGCTTTCGGCGGAGACTCCGGCGCCGGTCAGGACGACGATGTTGCGAATGTCCGCGGAAGCCATAACGCCGTTTCTTAATCGGCCGCATTCGCTTGCGCGACTCGCCACGCGGAATTGGAACGGTGACCGACCTTTGTCCCGGCGCCGAGCCGGCGGCGGAACCCGCGGGCTAATCGCTCGGCCTCAAGGACGAAATCTGCTATCGGGCGCCGATGCCGTTTCCCGACCCCTTCCGGGCGCACCGCAAGCATGGCTTTCGCCACGGTTTCGCGCTCCACATGCTGGTGTGGAGCGAGGCACAGGAACGTCGCCGGCGCAAACGACGGGGCCGCCGCAAAGACCTCGATGACGGCGGCGTTCCGGTCGAGCCGAACCGGCCCAAGAACCTTTCCGGCGGAGCCGCCGCGGCGCTCGAATTCGAGAATGACGGCGACCTTTGACACGAACTTGATTTCATTAATGATGTAAGGAACTTACGTTGAGGCCGGGCGTGTGCTAGCCGGGCACTAGAGTTAGGGGCGGGGCTATCAAGAAGATCTTCCGATCGCGGCTGCCGGAGCGCCTTGCCGCGCACGTCCCGCCGATATTGGTTGAAATCATTATCGGTCTAATCGTTGCGGCCGCGGTGGTCGCCGCGCGCATGCCGCTCGACGCGTCGCTGGGACAGAATGCGCCGTATGCGCTGATTTTCCTCGGTGTCGTGATTTCGTGCGTGCTCGGCGGCTGGCGGAGTGGCTTGATTACCCTGCTGATCGGTCAATTCTACACCCTGTACGCGGTGGTGGAGCCTCGAGGGAGCTTCGTTCCGACCGAGACCGGGGCGGCGGGCGCCTTCTTGTTCGCGACCGCATCCCAGATGCTGATGCTGACGGTCATCACCTTGTATCAGCGTGAGGTGACCAAAGCGCTCGCCGAGCAAGAACGCCAGATGGACCTGCTGAGCGAAGCGCTGCGCGAGATCGACCACCGCACCAAGAACAATTATCAGACCGTGGTCGCGCTGCTGATGCTGCAGGCCCAGCGGGCCGAGCTGCCCGAGGTTGGCCAGGCGCTCCGCGACGCGGCCGACCGGGTCAACGCTGTCTCCCTCGCCTCAGAGCAGCTGGCGCTTCGAAGCGAGGACCTCGGCACCGTTCGTCTCGGCGATCACCTCTGCGAGCTGGTCGCTCAGATCAAGCGCGGTCTGTCGCGCGACGGCGTCAAGGTCGAATGCGACGTCGACGACCTCAGCGCCAGCACGCAAAAAGCGATCTATTTGTCGATCATCGTCAACGAGCTTGTGACCAACGCGCTCAAGCACGCTTTCCGGGAACGAGCCGGGGGCGTCATCCGGGTGAGTTCAGAGGCCCGCCCCGAGGGAGTCGCGATTATCGTCGAGGACGATGGCTCGGGCATTGCCGAGCGGCCGGCCAACGCGCGATCGGGGCTCGGCACGCGGTTGGTCGAACGGTTCGTCAGCCAGGTCGGAGCAGTGCACAAAGTGTCGTCATCGAACAACGGCACCATCCACAATATCCTCGTCCCGAGCCTCCACTAGAGCCACGAGCTTGCACGGGCCGGAGCCCGCTGCTTTTGTCACCGCGTGACCAAGGGCAAGATCCGCATCGGTATCGGCGGCTGGACCTATCTGCCGTGGCGCGGGACCTTCTATCCGCCCAAGCTGGCGCAATCGAAGGAGCTCGAATATGCCGCGCGCGCCTTCGCCGCGATTGAGATCAACGCGACCTTCTACGGTCGCCAGAGCCCGAAAAGCTGGGCTGCCTGGGCGGCGGCGGTGCCCGACGGTTTCCAGTTCGCGATCAAGGGCTCGCGCTTCTGCGTCACTCGGCCGCGCATGGCCGACGCCGGCGAAGGCATCGGCAATTTCCTCGCCCAGGGGCTGAGCGCGCTCGGCCCCAAGCTTGGGCCGATCCTGTGGATGCTCGCCGCGCGCCGCAAGTTCGACCGCGACGACATTGCGGCATTCCTGAAGCTGCTGCCCCGCCACCTCGACGGAATCCCTCTGCGCCACGTCCTCGAGCCGCGCCACGACAGCTTCCGCGACGATCGCTTTTTCGACCTGTGCCGCGAGCATGATGTGGCAATCGTGTTCGGCGACGACGACGAATTCCCGTGCATCGAAGCCGACACCGCAAGCTTTGCATACGCGCGGCTGCAACGCATGCGCGACGAGGTTCCAGCGGGCTACGACGAGGCGGCGCTCGAGGCGTTCGCGAAGCGCGCCCGACGTTGGCAAGAGGCCGAGCGCGACGTCTACATGTTCATGATCAACGGCGCCAAGATCCGCGCACCGGCGGCCGCGCTCGCCCTGCAGGATAAGCTGCGAGCTTAATTTGAGTTTGGTGCGACTCGATTCTCTGTGCTGTGGCCCCGAACGGAACGGCGCCGCTTCGTGCTGGCGTCCTGTCATCGCCTGGCCCCGCCGTTCCCGAAGAGCGCGCTCAAGCGCCTTCGACAGGGAGGGAATACAAATGCACAAAACCTTGATGACCGCGCTTGGCGCGGCGACGATGCTGTTTGCGACGCCGGCGGCGGCTCAGGATTTTCCGGTGAAGGGCGGCGATTATTGGACGGTCGCCGAAATCACCATCGATGACGGCCATTTCGGCGATTACGCCGACCATCTCGCCGGCCTCTATCGCAAATCGATCGATTTTCAGAAATCCAAGGGCTGGATCAAGGCGTCCTACATTCTGGCCAACGTCAACAAGCGTGCCAACGAGCCCGATTTGTATCTGGTGACGATTGCCGACCGCCTGACGACCCCCGCCGAAGATGAGGCGCGGGCGAAAGAAACCAACGCTTATCTGCAGTCGAGTGCGCGGCAGGCAGACACGCAGAGCGGCGCGCGGGCCAAGTACCGCAAGCTCGGCGGCAGCATGCTGCTCCAGGAGCAGGTCTACCGGAAGTAGGTTCGCCAAGCCGGGCGCCGCCGTTGCGCGGCGCCCGCGCTTTCGCCATGAACGGCGGCATGCGCACCGACGAGCAGCCGATCCGCATCACCTTGTTCGCGCCCAAGGGCCGGATGGGCAAGGCGATCGCGGCGGCGGTCGCGGAAGATCCGGCCTTTGCGCTCGACCCGGACCATGGCGACGTCCTGATCGATTTCTCCGCTCCGTCGGCGCTCCAGTCCAGCCTCGACCGCGCAATGTCCGCCGGAGTCCCGATCCTGATCGGCACCACCGGCCTCGACGACTTCGCCGACCGCCGAATCGCTGCCGCGGCCGAGCAGATCGCCGTCCTGCGCGCCGCCAACACCTCGCTCGGGATCGCCCTGCTCGCCGACCTCGTCGAGCGCGCCGCGCGGGTCCTTGGACCTGAGTGGGACATCGAGGTTCAGGATGTGCATCACCGAATGAAAGCCGACTCGCCGTCGGGCACCGCGCTGCTGCTCGGCGAAGCGGCGGCGCTCGGCCGCGGCACCGGGCTGAACGCCGAGCGTGGCCGCGACGGCACCGGCCTCAAGCGCGCGGACGGAGCGATCGGCTTCGCCTCGCTTCGCGGCGGCACCGTCGTCGGCGATCATGACGTGCTGTTCCTCGGGCCCGACGAGCGGCTGATCCTGTCGCACCGCGCCGAGAGCCGAGCGATCTTCGCCGGCGGAGCGCTCGCCGCGGCGCGCTTCCTCGTCGGCAAGCCGGCCGGCCTCTATTCGATGCGCGACGTCATCGAAGCCCTTTGAACCCGGCCAAGTGAACAAGGCCCAGGTTTTCGAATTCTATTCGCGGCTCGCGGAAGCCAATCCGTCGCCCACAACCGAGCTGGAATATTCCAACCCCTACACGCTGCTAGTCGCGGTCGTTCTCTCCGCCCAGGCGACGGACGTCAGCGTCAACCTCGCCACCCGCGAGCTGTTCCGGAGCATCCGCACCCCGCAGCAAATGGTCGCGCTCGGCGAGGAAGCACTGCGCGAGCAGATCAAATCGATCGGCCTGTTCAACACCAAGGCGAAGAACGTCATCGCTCTGTCCGAGGCGCTGATCCGCGACCATGATGGCGAAGTTCCCCGCACCCGCGAGGAACTCGAAAAGCTCCCTGGTGTCGGCCGCAAGACCGCCAATGTCGTCCTCAACACCGCCTTCGGGCAGGAGACGTTCGCGGTCGACACGCATATCTTCCGGGTCGGCAACCGCACCGGCCTCGCGCCCGGCAAGATGCCGCTCGATGTGGAGCTCAAGCTCGAGCGCATCACCCCGCAGCCATTCCGCCGCGACGCGCACCATTGGCTGATCCTGCACGGCCGCTACACCTGCAAGGCGCGGCTGCCCTTGTGCTGGAAATGCCCGGTGATCGACCTCTGCCGTTACAAGCCGAAGACTCCGCCGCCCAAGGGCTCAGCGCCAACGCCGCTCGAACCGGTCGCCTAGCGTCGTCAGAAGCTCATATTGCGACAGGCCCGATTGCTTCGACGCGGTTGGCAGGTCGTAGTCGATCTCGACCCAGTCGCCCTCCTTGAGATCCGGAGCGGCGTCGCATTGAACGGCGATCAAATCCATCGACACTCGGCCCAGCACCGGCAAGGCGACCTCGCCCGCAAACGCGCTGCCGGTCGACGAAAAACCGCGCAAATAGCCGTCGGCGTAACCGATGTTGATGATCGCCGCTTCGGTGTCCGCCTCGGCGACGAAGGTCGCGCCATAGCCGCAGCTTTCGCCGGCGCGGATCGTGCGCCGCTGGACGGCCGCGGCTTCGACGTGCGCGACCTGGCGGATATGGCCCGCGGCCTCGCGCCGCGGCACTCCGCCGTACAGCGCGATCCCCGGTCGGACGAGGTCGAACGCATAGTCGCGGCCCAGGCAGATGCCGGCCGAATTGGCGAGGCTATAGCGTTTCGCCGGGACCGCCGCGGCGACGTCCCGAAAGCGCTCGAGCTGGGTGGCGTTGAGCGCATGGTCTTCATCGGCGCACGTCAGATGACTCATCAATGTATCGATCGCCAAGCCGTCGAGACAGCCGCTTTCCTCCGGCCGAAGCCCGAGCCGGTTCATGCCGGTGTCGACCATCACGTCGCACGGCCGCCCCGGAGCGATTGCCTTCCACCGGGCGACCTGCTCGGCGCTGTTGAGCACCGGCCGCGCGTCCGAGCTTAGCGCCGCTTCGACGTCGTCTGGGCCCACCCCGTGCAGCACCGCGAGGTTCGTGCCCGCGGGTATCTCGCCCAGCGCCGTCGCCTCCGCCCAGTTGGACACGTAGAAGGTGCGGCATCCCGCCTCGAACAGCGTTCCCATCGCCCCGCGGGCGCCGATTCCGTAGCCGTCGGCCTTGATTGCCGCCCCGCACTCGGTGCCGGCGGTGTCGGCAAGCCAGCCCCAATTGTGCCGAAGCGCGGCGCGGTCGAGCGTCAGTCGGAGCGGGCGGTGCATGGACGCGCCGTAACTGCGCTATCCCTTTGCGTCGAGTTGCGCAGCCGCCCGTTCCCAATGCTGCCCGTCGAAAAAATCAACGATCAGCTCGACGTGCTGGTCGAGGCAGCTGGCGTTGACGCTCCAGGCATCGGGATGGGAGCGCGGCTGATAGAAGCTCTTGATCCCGCATTTCGAGCAGAACAGATGCTCGGCGGCCCCCGTCCCGAAGCGATAGCTTGTCAGCACCTCGGCGCCGCTTTGCAGCGTGAAATCTCCGTGTAGGACGATGATGTGGACGAAGCCGGTCATCCGGCAGATCGAGCAATTGCAATCGATCGCCGGCACCGGCGGGTCGGGCAGCCGGGCGGTGAACCGCACCGCCTGGCAATGACAGCCGCCCCGCGCCTCGATCATGGACCAAGGCTAGGACGGCTGCGCGGTTCGGACAAGCGGAACGGCGCCCTGGGGAGAAGGCGCCGTTCCATGGGGATAGGTTCAGCGGGCGGCGGTGACGGCGATCACGTCGCCCCGACCGGCGGCGAGGGTCTCGCTTTGCCCGCGGGCCTTGGCGAGCGTGTCGGCGCGGCACTTGCGCACCTCGTTCTTGCCGACGACGTCGGCATCGGAGGCAGTGCCGCAGACTTCGCGCGCCGCTCGGACGAGCCTCAGCTCGAGCTTGTGCTGGCCGGCGTCGCTGTTGAGGTCGAGGTCGGCGGTCTGCACCCGGCTGATGTTGGGCTCGATCCCGCCGGGTTGCGCGAATGCCGGCGCGGCCTTGATCGCCGCGGTCGTGATCAGCGCGGACGTCAGCGCGATTGTGATTGCCTTTTTCATGTCGCTTCCTCCTGTTGAGGGCCGGTGCTGCCGGCGCGACATTCCAATTAGTCCCATTTCGCAACTTACGTGAGCAACGATGTTGCGCTATGATTCTGCAAATATGCCGAACGGACCGCCCCTCGACTGGAACGATTTGCGCTGTTTCCTCGCCGTCGCGAGGGGCGGCAGCACGCTGGCCGCGGGCCGGGCGTTGCGGGTCAGCCAGACCACGGTCGCCCGCCGGATCGCCGCGCTCGAGGAGGCGGTGAAGCTGACCTTGTTCGAGAAGCGCCAGGCCGGTTACACACTGACTCCCGAGGGGGTCGAGCTGCTCAGCCACGCCGAAGCCGTCGAGTCGGCCGCGCAAGGGTTCGAAAACGCGGCCTCCGCCAGCACCCGCGATCTCAGCGGCAACGTCCGGGTGACGACCGAGGAGATTTTCGCTGTCACCTTGCTTGCGCCGATGCTGCGCGAGCTTCGTGAGCTTCACCCGGGAATCATGATCGAGCTCGACACGTCGCAGGCCGTCCGCGACCTTGGCGCCGGCGAGGCCGACATCGCCATGCGCAGCACGACCCAGGCGGAAGGCAACGGCCTCGTCGGCCGTCGAATCTGCGTCGACGATTGGACGCTCTATTGCAGCCGCGATTACGCCGCCCGCAACGGCGTCCCGGCAAATGTCGAGGAGCTCAAGAGCCACACGATCATCGGCGGCGGCGGCGGCAATTTGTGGCGCCATTACCAGGCGTGGCTGCAAAGCCTCGGTCTCGAGGATCAGGTGGCAATGCACCACGCCTCATCGACCGGCCTGCTGTCGGGGGTGCGCTCGGGCTTCGGGATCGCCGCTTTGCCGTGCGTCGTCGCCGACGCGGAGCCAGACCTGGTCCGCTGCCTTACACCGCGCGCGGGTCATGGGCGGGTATTCTGGCTGCTGACCCACGAGCGGGTCCGCAACGCGCCCCGGGTCCGCACGGTGATCGATTTCATGTACGAGCAATTGAAGCGGCACGTCGCCGCTTTGCCCCACCGCCTCGGCGAGGCCGCCGCGGACGCCCGCCTCAAGCAGCAGGCCTAGCGGTGCGTCATCACCCTGCAGCGCACCGCAGCCTTTCCGCACTGACCGCGCGGCGGCGCCTGCTCCCACATGGTTTTCATTGATCACGCACGAGCAGACTTCCAACGAACCTCCGCCACCGTGGCGAGCGCACGGAAACTCGACTCATCGGCAAATGCGCGCTTCGGCAGGACGAAAGCTCCGGTGGCGCCGAGGAAAAGAAGCACTCGGCGATCGTTGACCACGACGCGCTTCAGACTGCCCCAGAAGATGAGGGTTCGCCCGTCTGAAGATTCCACTTGAACCCCATCTTCGCAGAACGTGAAACGAATGCCACTAGGGCCCATTTCGCGCCTCTTGAGAAAATGGCCGATCAGGGGGAACACCCCTAGCTCGAGCACCAGTATCAAGGAAACGAGTGCCACAATAACGTCCCACGGGAAGGACCGAACAGAATCGCGGATGCTCCCGCCATCCAAGACGGTAAAAAACACCAAGAAAACCGTCGCGAGCACGGCTGCAAAGATGAGGACCCTGATAACGTAGATCCGCCAAGATTGGCGGACGACGGCGAACGTATCTGCAATCGTGTAGGTGACTTGAATTGGGTCGATTGCCTCCAGCTCCGAAGAAGCCTCGGCGCTCACTCGACCGTGACGCTCTTGGCGAGGTTGCGGGGCTGGTCGATGTCGGTGCCCTTGAGCACCGCGACATGGTAGGCGAGCAGCTGCACCGGCACCGCATAGACCAAAGGCGCGATCAGCGGGTGGACCGCGGGCATTTCGATGGTCGCCATCGTCCCCTCGCCCGCCTGCTCGATCCCCTTTGAATCGCTAATCAGGACGATCTGGCCGCCGCGTGCCCGGACTTCCTGCATGTTGCTGACGGTCTTGTCGAACAACGGCCCGGACGGGGCCAGGACGATCACCGGCACGTCCTCGTCGATCAGCGCGATCGGCCCGTGCTTCATCTCGCCGGCGGCATAGCCCTCGGCATGGATGTAGCTGATTTCCTTCAATTTCAGAGCGCCCTCGAGAGCCATTGCATAGTCGGGGCCGCGCCCGAGGTAGAGCACGTCGCGGGCCGGGGCGATCAAATGCGCCATCGCCGCGATGTCCTCGTCGTGGCCCAGAGCGGCATTGAGCGCGGCGGGCGCCTCTTGCAGGTGGCCAACGATGGCCTTTTCCTCGTCGCGCGACAGCCGGCCCTTGGCCCGCGCCATATTCGCCGCCAGCGCCGCGAGCACCGCCAGCTGGCAAGTGAACGCCTTGGTCGACGCGACTCCGATCTCTGGTCCGGCGTGGGTCGGCAGCAGCAGGTCCGCCTCGCGCGCCATCGAGCTGGTCGGAACATTGACCACGACCGCGATCCGCTGCTGCTCGGAGCGGGCGTGGCGCAGCGCGGCGAGCGTGTCGGCGGTCTCGCCCGACTGGCTGATGAACAGCGCCAGCCCGCCGGGCTCGAGCACCGGCTGGCGGTAGCGAAACTCGGACGCGACATCGATGTCGACCGGCACCCGCGCGAACTGCTCGACCCAATATTTGGCGACCAGGCCGGCGTAATAAGAAGTGCCGCAAGCGACGATCGTCAGCCGCTCGACCGCGGCGAGATCGAGCCCCGCATCGGGCAAGGCGACCTCGCCCTCGAACGGCCGGACGTAGCTCTGCAGGGTCTGGGCGACGACAATCGGCTGCTCGAAAATCTCCTTGCGCATGAAATGGGCGTGATTGCCCTTGTCGATTCGCGCCGCGGACGCGCCGGATTCAACGATCTCGCGCTCGACGGGCTGATTTGAGCGGTCGAAAATCTGCACCCGGTCTCGCCGCGCGGCGACCCAGTCGCCTTCCTCGAGGTAAGCGATGCGCTGGGTCAGCGGGGCCAGCGCGAGGGCGTCCGAGCCGACGTAATTTTCGCCCTCGCCGTAGCCGACGGTCAGCGGCGCCCCCATTCGAGCGCCGATGATCAGGTCCGGGTGGTCGCGGAACAGGAAGGCGATCGCGAACGCCCCGTGCAGCCGCGGCAGGACCGCGGCCACCGCCTCCTCGGGCGACGAGCCGCGCTCGATCTCGCGCGCAACCAGATGCGCGACGACCTCGCTGTCGGTTTCGGACAAAAACTCGCGGCCGTCGGCGATCAGCTCGTCGCGCAGCGGCTTGAAATTCTCGATGATCCCGTTGTGGACCAGCGCCACCGGCCCGGCGATGTGCGGGTGGGCGTTGCCGACGGTCGGCGCGCCATGCGTCGCCCAGCGCGTATGGGCGATGCCGATCGTCCCGCCCAGCGGCTCGCGCGACAGCTCCGCGGCGAGATTGTCGAGCTTGCCCTCGGCCCGCCGCCGCTCCAGCTCGCCGTCGTTGATCGTGCAGATGCCGGCCGAATCGTAACCGCGATATTCGAGCCGCTTCAGTCCGTCGAACAGCCGCTGGGCGACCTCGCTCGTCCCGGCGATGCCGACAATCCCGCACATTATTCCGCGGCTTTCTTCGCGGCCTTGGCGGCGCGGAAGCGCTTGGCCCAGCCGGTGATGCGCTTCTGCTCATTGCGCTCGACCGCCAGGCTGTGCGGCTCGACGTCCTCGGTGATCACCGAACCGGCGCCGACCACCGCGCCCTCGCCAATGGTCACCGGTGCGACCAAGGCACTGTTCGAGCCGATGAAGGCGCCGTCGCCGATCACCGTCTCATGCTTGTCGAAGCCGTCGTAATTGCAGGTGATGGTGCCGGCGCCGATATTGGCGTCCTCGCCGACAATGCTGTCGCCGACGTAGCTCAGATGATTGACCTTGGCGCCGCGCCCGACCTGCGCCTTCTTGAGCTCGACGAAATTGCCGACCCGCGAGCCCGGGCCGAGCCGGGTTCCGGGCCGGATCCGGGCGAACGGGCCGACGCTGGCGCGAGCGCCGATCACCGCTCCCTCGATATGGCTGAACGCCTTGATGTAGGCGCCGTCGGCGACCTCGACCTCGGCGCCGAACACGACGTGCGGCTCGACGGTCACGTCGCGGCCGAGCTTGGTGTCGTAGGCGAACCAGACGCTTTCGGGGTCGATCAGGGTCGCGCCTTCCTCGAGCGCCTGCTCGCGCCGCCGCCGCTGCCATTCGAGCTCGAGATGGGCGAGCTCGGCGCGGCTGTTGACGCCGGCGGTCTCGTAGGGATCGCCCTCGATGACCACCGCCTCGCGGCCTTCGGCGGCGGCGATGTTGACCACGTCGGGCAAATAATATTCGCCCGCCGCATTGTCGTTGCCGACCTTGTCGAGCCAGCGGAACAGGTCGCTCGAGCGAAGCGCCATCATGCCGCTGTTGCACAGCCGCACCGAGCGCTCCTCTTCGGTCGCGTCGCGATATTCGACCATCTTGGCGATGCGGTCGCCGTCACCGAGAATGATCCGGCCGTAAGCCTTCGGATCGGCGGGCCGCGAAGCCATCACCACGACGCCTGGCCCATCGTCGCCGTTGAGCCGGTCGAGCATCCTGCGGAGCGTCTCGGCCTCGACGAACGGGGTGTCGGCGTAAAGGACCACGACCGCCCCGTCGTAGCCGTCGAGCGCTTCGGCCGCCTGCTGGACCGCGTGCGCGGTGCCCTTTTGCTGGGCCTGGTGAGCGACGATCACCTCGCGTCCGTCGAGCGCCACTTCGACCTGGTCGCGTCCCTTGCCAACCACGACGACGCGCTTCTTCGCTCCGAGCCCGTCGACCCGGTCGAGCAGGTGCAGCAGGAGCGGCCGGCCTGCGATCGGGTGGAGCACCTTGTGCATGTCGGAGCGCATTCGGGTGCCCTGCCCGGCGGCGAGGATCACGACTGCGAAATCGGGGGTCTGGCTCACCGCGGCCCAATGGCACGAGGATTTTCCAAGCGCCAGAGGGTGATGGCGTCGTAACCGCGACGCCGTGACGCCTAGAAGGCCGCGTACCGCTCGTTGCCCACGAAGCCCATCTTCTCAACCTGCGCCTGCTTCGTGATCGCCAGCACCTGGTCGACCAGCTCATAGCGCGCTTCCGGCTCCGGCTGCAGGTGCAGCTCCGGCGTCGGGGCCATTTGCTGCGTGACTTCCAGATTATGGCGCAGTTCGGTTGTGGAGACCGGCACGGCGTTCCACAGGATCTGTCCGCCGGTGGTAATTACGACCCGGTTGCTGAGCGGACGTAACTGCGCGGTGGGCGGGGGCGGGCCGCCGGGCAGGTCGAGCTTCACGGCATGACTCTGCAATGGAATGGTGATGATGAACATGATCAGCAGGACCAGCAGCACGTCGATCAACGGCGTCGTATTGATCTCCATGATCGGAAGCTCGTCCCGGTGACGCGGCGCCTGTTGCATAGCTGCCTCCTGAGTGATGGTACATTATATCATCTCCAGTCGTTGGCGCAAGACCGGAAATAAAAAGGGCGGCCCGTTAGGACCGCCCTTTGGCAACGGAAAGCGGCGTTGGGCCGCCTAGAACTCCGAGTAGGCCTCGTTGCCGACGAAGCCCATCTTCTCGACGTGCGCGAGCTTGGTTACGGCCAGCACCTGGTCGACGATCTCGTAGCGGGCGTTGGGCTCGGGCTGGAGGTGCAGCTCGGGCACCGGGTTCATCTGCTGCGAAATGTCGAGATACTGGCGCAGCTGCATCAGATTGACCGGATTGCCGTTCCACAGGATCGCTCCGGCTTCGGTGATCACCACCTTGTTCTTGATCGGGTCGACCGGCGGCGGCGTCTGGTTCTGCTGGTTCTGCGGCAGGTCGAGCTTCACCGCGTGGGTCTGGATCGGGATGGTGATGATGAACATGATCAGCAGCACGAGCAGGACGTCGATCAACGGCGTCGTGTTGATGTCCATGATGGGTTCGCCCTGAGCATTGTCGCTCGTGGTCTGCATCGTCATGGCGGCTAACTCCTATCCAGCTACAGGCGCGTGGTGACGCCGCCCGGCGGCGGTTCGGAAATGAACCCGACGCGCGCAAAGCCGGCTCGCTGCATGTTGTACACGGCCCCTCCGACGCACTTGTAGGGCGTGTTGACGTCGCCGCGGATGTGCGCCTCGGGCATGTTCTCTTCGGTGATGTTCTCGACGCCGCCCTGCCGCTCGATCTCGTCCTCGAGTTTCTTCACGGCCCGGTCGAGCAGCTCCTTGCTGTTGACCTTGGTCAGGTTCCAGTAAACCTCGCAGGTCCCGCCAGGACCGCCGCGAACGCTCAGATTGACGTTCTCCGGCTTGGTTGTGGTTGGCTGGAAGCGGACGCTCGGAAGCTTGACCGGAACCGTCTGCAACACGACCGGGATCGCGATCAGCATGATGATCAGGAGCACCAGCATCACGTCGACCAGCGGCACGACGTTGATGTCGGACATCGCTTCCATGTCTTCGTTGTCGCCGGGACCTACGCTAACTGCCATCGCCAGTTTCGCTTTCTGCGTTCTGCATCAAGTTTAAACGTGCGGGCGCCGACACTCGGCCGGCGCCCCCAATTCTGACTACGGCCGGTCGGTGCCGACGGGTTCGGCCGCGGTGCGGGTGTCGCCGGGGCGAACCGGCTCGTTGCCGCGAATCGGCGGTGTGCTCGCCCGAGTCGTGCCGCGCGTTTCCGTGCTGCCGCCCGCCATCGCCGGCTTCACCTGGCCGTTGGACATCAGGTAGCCGTGCAAGTCGTTGGTGAAGGCCGCGAGGTCTTCCATGATCGACTTGTTGCGGCGGACCAGCCAGTTGTAGGCAAGCACCGCGGGCACCGCGACGACCAGGCCGAGCGCGGTCATGATCAGCGCTTCGCCGACCGGGCCGGCGACGGTGTCGATCGACGCCTGGCCCGACGCGCCGATCTTGATGAGCGCGCGGTAGATGCCGATGACGGTGCCGAACAGGCCGATGAACGGAGCGGTCGAGCCGACCGTCGCGAGGAAGGCGAGGCCTTCGCCGAGGCGGGCGCCGATCGAGCCCTGGCTGCGCGCCAGGCTGTTGGACATCCAGTCATGCTGGTCGATCGGGTCGGTCAGCTTGCCGTGCTGTTCCTGGGCGAGCAGCGCGTCATCGACGATCGCGCGATAGGCGCTGCGCTTCTCGAGCTTGGTCGCCGCTTCCCGCAGGTTGGGCGAGTTCCAGAAGCTCGCCCTGACCTTGCGGCCCTGGCTCATGATCTTCTGCTGCTGCATGAGCTTGGTGAACAGGATGTAGAATGTACCCAGCGACATGATCACTAGGATGATGAATACCGACCAGGAGATGATGCCACCTTCCTCGAGGGCCTGCATCAAGCCATAGGGGCTTTCGCCGGCGGGTGCTGCTGCTGGTGCTGCCATGATCTTCACTTCCCTCTGATGTTTATGCCACGCATGCCGGCTACTCCAGCCGCCACGTGATCCGTTGCCTGAAAGTACCGGTCGTTGGATTTCCTGTGCTGTCCTTGGCCGGCGTGAACTTCGCGCGGCTGGTCAGGATCCGGCAGGTCGTGTTGTCGAGAGTCCGCGAACCGCTTGAGCCGGAAACGCTGCAGCCCGTGACTCGTCCAGTCGTGCCGATCTGAAGCACGACCGAAACCGTGCCCTGCTCCTCATTGTCGAGCGCGGTTTGCGGATAATCGCTCGTCCGGATGAGGCCCTGCAGGTTTCCGGAGACGCTCACCGGCTCGATCTTCCTCGGCGGCGGCGGAGCCGGCGGGGCCGGCGGCGCCGGCCGAGCGATCGGAGTAATCACCGGCGGCGGAGCGACGGGCGTCGAAATGATCGGCGGCGACACCGTGTTCGTCCGAACCAGTGGCGGCGGGGCGACGATTTGCGGCGGCGGCGGCGTATCCGGCTGGTCGGGCGGGGGCGGCGGCTCCTCGGGGGGCGGCGGCTCTTCCTCGACGTCGAAAGTTTTCAAATCTTCCATCGCCTTCTTGGCGACGTTGTAGGCGAGTCCGGTGACGAGTGCGTAGCCGAGCGCTACGTGAAGCAATGCAACGACGATGATCGCCGCGGTGCGATTGCTGCTCATCTGTTTGCGTTGAGCGTAGGACATTAAGCCGCAATTCTCCTCAACACGCCGCTTTGAAAGCGGTCGACCGATGATCCGGACGCGCACCCCGTCCGGGAGGACGGAAGCGGCCGATGTATCAACATATCATCGGCCCCAAGCGAGCGTCCTTATAACCCGCTCAAAGGCCGCGCAATCGATTTTGTTCCACAACCGCAAGGTGCTTCGCAAAAGCCGCGCGCGATTCCGCTCGATTCATTCGAAGGACGCGACTTCGACTCCGACTCCGCGCGCGTCCGCGTAGATATCGGGCTTGGCGGTCACCACGCGCAGCGCCTTGACCCCGCGCAGTGCCGCAACCCGTTGATAAATTGCGTGGGCCAGGGTTTCCTGCAGATTGTAGCGGCGTTCGGCGGCCAGCGCCTGGACCTCGGTCCGAAGATAGTCGTAGTCCCACGCCGCCGACGGATCGTCGCCGCCGGGAGGAGCGACGTCGTCGAGCCAGATCTCGACGGTGATCAGCAGCCGCTGCGGGCGGCCAATTTCGTAATCGTGGAATCCGATGTCGGCCTGGACCTCGAGCGAATCGAGCAGCACGCGGCTCGACCGAACCCGCAGATGATCGGGGACCAGGCCGTCGAGCCTGGGTTCGCCAAAAGGATTCTTGTCGGCGCTCATTGCTTCTCCAGGAACTGGACGTCGCGGTCGAGCGACCAGAAGCGCTGGCCGCCGTCGATGGTCAGCACCTGGCCGGTCACCGCCGGCGAGTCGATCAGATAGTGCAGCGCCGCGACCACGTCGCTCGGTTCGACTCGGCAGGCCAGCGGGTTGGCGCGCTGCATGGCAGCGAAGTTCTCTTCGCTCTGACCCGGCGAGCGCAGCATCAGTGAGGGCGATATGCCGTTGACCCGAATGCCCTTCGAAGCGAGCGCCCGCGCCGCCAGCTCGGTCAGCCCGGCCAGCGCCTGCTTGGACAAGGTGTAGCTGAAGAAATCGGGGTTCGGCGCGGCGAGCTTGGAGTCGAGCAGATTGACGACCAGCGCGTCGGCGTTGCCGTCGTGAGCCGCGGCGAAGGCTTCGGTCAGGAGCAGCGGGGCGCGAACGTTGACCGCCATGTGCGCGTCGAATTCGCCGGCATTGAATTCGCCGAACCCATCCCATGCGAACCGCGCCGCATTGTTGACCAGCAATCGCACCGGCGGGAGCCCAGTGGCGGCGGCGAAAATGGCCTGAGCGCAATCCGCATCGGCCAGGTCCGCGGCGACTTTCACCGCGCCCTCACCGACCGTATCCTCTTCGCGCCGGACGTGGGCGACGACCGCCCAGCCATCGGCGAGCAGCGCCCGCGCGATCTCCGCCCCGACACGCTTGCCGGCGCCGGTGACGATCGCGGTTCGGTCGGGCTGCATGCTCGCCGCCTATCACTCTCGTCCCGGCGCTCGCAATGGACCGAAGGCTGACCTACATCGCCGCGATGCCCGAGACCCGCCCGCCGATCGAACTCCAAGGCTTGAGCCTGGCCGATTTGCAGGCATTGATCGACGAGCGGCGCCTGCCGCCGGTCGACCAGTGGAATCCGGAGCGCTGCGGCCATTCGGGGATGCGCATCGCCCGCGACGGCACCTGGTACCACCACGGCGACCCGATCCGGCGCCCGGCCATGGTGCGGCTGTTTTCCACCGTTCTTCGCCGCGAGCCGGACGGGCGCCACATGCTCGTCACTCCGGTCGAAAAGCTCGAGATCGACGTCGAGGCGACGGCGTTCCGGGCGGTCGAGATGGAAAGCGAAGGCGAAGGCGAGCAGCGCAAGATCGCACTTCGCCTCGACAGCGGCGACGCGGTGATCCTCGGCCCCGACCATCCGCTGCGGCTGGCGCCCGACGAACGTGGGCCCAGCCCGCGAGTGCTGGTTCGCCACGGGCTGGAGGCGGAGCTTGCGCGGTCGGTGTATTATGAGCTGGCCGAGATCGCGCTCGCCGAAGGGCACCAGCCGCCCGGCGTGTGGAGCGAGGGCGCCTTCTTCCCGCTCGACACCCCGCAATGATGTTGTCCGCCCGGCTTCGCCAAGCACTCGACAGGCCACCCTCCGAGCCGCTTCTGACCGGCGACGATTGGGTAGCCGACGCCACTCCGGCGCCGGCCGCGGTGCTGATCGCCGTCACCGACCGCCCCGAGCCTGGAGTCATCCTGACCGTCCGCCACGCGGACATGCGCACGCACCCCGGCCAGGTCGCCTTTCCGGGCGGCCGCATCGATGCCGACGAGGATGCGACCGCGGCGGCTTTGCGCGAGGCGTGGGAGGAGCTTGGGCTGGAGCCGGACGCGGTCGAGCCGATCGCGGCGCTCGAGCCCTATCGAACCGTCACCGGCTTTGCCGTCACTCCGGTCCTCGCCGTTATCCCGCCCGACCTGCCGCTCGCTCCGCACGAGCAGGAGGTCGAGGATTGGTTCGAAGCGCCGCTTGCCTTTCTGCTCGATCCCGCCAACCAGCAGCGCCAGGCGATGCTGTTCGAGGGCCGCGAGCGCCATTATTACCGCATCGACTGGAACGGCCGGAACATCTGGGGGGCGACCGCGGCAATGCTCGTCAATTTATCGCGCAGGCTGCAATGGAGCTGAAGCTCGACGCCGGCAAATGGCGCCGCCGCCGAGGCATGAAGCGGCTGTTGAAAGCGCTCGGCGCCGATGACGGCCTGACCCGCTACGTCGGCGGAGCGGTCCGCGACGACTTGCTTGGGCTGCCGGTCAGCGACATTGATCTCGCCACCCGCCTCCGCCCGGACGAAGTCGTCGAGCGCCTCCAGGCGGTCGGAGTGAAGGTCGTCCCGACCGGGATTGCCCACGGCACGGTCACCGCGGTCAGCGACGGCCTGCCGGTCGAGATCACCAGCCTTCGCCGCGACGTCTCGACCGACGGCCGGCGGGCAACCATCGCTTACACCGACGACTGGCAGGAAGATGCGGCGCGCCGCGACTTCACTCTGAATGCGCTGAGCGCCGACCCGAAGACCGGCGAGATTTTCGACTATTTCGGCGGGCTCGACGACCTCGAGGCGCGCCGGGTGCGGTTCATCGGCGACCCGATCGAGCGTATCGCCGAGGACCATCTGCGGATCCTCCGCTTCTTCCGCTTCCACGCCCGCTTCGGCTCCGGCGAGCCCGACACGGCGGCGCTCGACGCCTGCGCGGCGCGCGCCAACGATCTGATGGCCTTGTCGCGCGAGCGAATCGCCGACGAGCTGTTGAAGCTGCTCACCATGCCGGACCCGGCGCCGACCGTCCGAGTGATGCTCGACCGGGCGATCCTCAAGCCCGTGCTCCCGGAGATCGAGGCCGGCAGCCTCGCGACTCTGAAACGCGTCATCGCCGCCGAGCGCGAGGCGATCGTCGAGCCCAATGCGCTTCGGCGGCTCGCCGCATTGCTCCCGCCCGACGAGCTGCTGGCCGAGAAGATCGCCGTCCGGCTGCGGCTGTCGAACAAGGCGCGCAAGCGGCTCGCCTGCACCGCGGCCCGGGAGCTTGGGACCAATCCGCAGGCCCTCGCCTACCGGCTCGGAGTCGATTGCGCGGTCGACCGGCTGCTGCTCGCCGGCGAGCCCGGCAAAGCCGCCGCGCTGATCGGCTGGAAGTCGCCGCGGTTGCCGATCGGCGGCGGCAAGCTGATCGCTCGCGGTCTTCGCGAAGGCCCGGCCGTTGCGAGGACGCTGCGCAGGATCGAGGACCGATGGGTCGAGGCCGGCTTCCCGCACGGCGACCAATTGGAGTCCATCGTCGCCGAGGCGCTGGCCTCCGAAGCCGCCCGCTGAGCGCAACATTCCAGGCCCCCGAACCGTTGTTTGCGTGACTGGAGGAATGACGATGCGCCTGCTCGCCTTAGCAGCCCTGATCGCACTCGCCGCCTGCGACGGCCCGCGCGAGAATGCCGGCGAGAACGCAGACTTCGCGGCCGGCGTCGTCAACAGCCCGGACACGTTGCGCCAGGGGCCGGCCGAGAAGCTGGGCGAGGCCCAGGACATGGCCGACAAGCGCGCCCGCGAAGCCAAGGAGGCCGAGGCGAAGGCCCTGGAAGCCGCTGCCGATGAGAAGCGCGCCGAGGCCGAAAAGGAAGCCGAGGCCCTTGAACAACAAGCGGACGCCGTCCGGAACACCAACTAGCTTCGGTTGGTCTCGAATTGCCGAGTGGCGGCCACAAATCTACCGCTTGCGCGACCGCCAATATTCCATCGCCGAGTCGGGCTCGAGCGGGTGCGCGAAATAGAAACCCTGCCCGCTTGAGCAGCCGAGCGCGGCCAGCGTCGTCGCCAGCTCGACCGTCTCGATGCCTTCCGCGGTCGTCGACATTCCGAGAGCTTCGGCGAGGCCGAGCACCGCTCGGACGATCGCGACGCTGTCGGCATCGCCCATCATCCCGGAAACGAAGCTTCGATCGATCTTCAGCACGTCGATCGGCAGCCGCTGCAGATAGGCGAGGCTCGAGTAGCCGGTGCCGAAATCGTCCATCGCCACCGTCGTGTCGAGCGCCTTCAACGCCTCGAACACCCGAGTCGCCCGGGCCGGGTCCTGGACGATCGCGCTTTCGGTCAGCTCGAGGGTCAGCCGGTCGCCCGTCAGACCGCTGGACCGCAACGCGCTCTCGACCACCGCGGCGATGTCGTCGCGGGCGACCTGGATCGCCGACAAATTGACGGCAACATAGAAGGGCAGCTTCTGCCCCGCCGCCGCATCCCAGCCGGCGAGAGTCTGGGTCGCCGTATCCATCGCCCAGCGGCCGAGCGTCAGGATCAGCCCGCTTTCCTCGGCGACCGGGATGAACTCGCTCGGGCTGATCTCGCCGCGGTCCTCGTGGGTCCAGCGGGCGAGCGCCTCGAAGCCCGCGACCTCGCCCGACTTCAGGTTGATCAGCGGCTGGTAGAACAGCTTCAACTGGTCCTTTTCGAGCGCCCGCCGGAGCTCGGTCTCGATCGAGAAGCGCCGCCGGGCGAGGCTCGCTTCCTTGGGCTCGTAAACCTGCGGCCGGCCGGCCTGCTTGGCCTGCTTGACCGCGAACTGGGCGTTGCGGAACAGGTCCTCGGGGTCCTGCCGGGCGTCCATCAACGAAATCCCGATCGCGCATTCGATGCGGATCTCGAGGTCGGACAGCTTGAATGGCGTCGCCATCACTTCCTGGATTCGCTCGGCCGCCTTCAGCGCGTCCTCGACTCCCCGCCGAAGCGAGACCAGGATCCCGAACTCGTTACCGCCGGTGCGGGCGAGCAGGTCGCCGCCTCTCAGGGCCAGGATCAGCCGCCTGGCGAAGGTGATCAGCAACTCGTCGCCGGCCAGGCTGCCCATCGATTCGTTGATCCGGCTGAAGCGCAGCATGTCGATCACCAGCACCGCATGCTCGAGGTCGCGCGAGACCTTATCGCCGGCCTTCTCGATCGCTTCCGAAAAAGCGAGCCGGTTGGGAAGCCCGGTCAGGCTGTCGCGCAGCATCTCGGATCGCAGCGTGTGCTCGGCCTGGACCTGGACCGTGCGGTCGACGAGGCAAACCAGGCACCGCGGGCTTCCATTTTCCTCGTCGCGGCGGAGCGGTGCGAGCTTGATTCGGAAATGCCGCGCGCCGATCCCTTCGCCGTCGCAAAAGTCGAGTTCGCTGGGGCTGCCGAAATCGGCCAGGAACGCCATCATCAGCTGAGCGATCTCAGCGTGCGCGCAATCGCGAAAATCGCCACTCATCATCGCCGTGTCCCCGGTTTGAGCGATGACCTCGTCGAACCGGGGATTGCGGTCGATCAACTTCAATACGCCGCTCGGCGTCAATCCGACGACCGCCGCGGCGATCGGCAATGCTGCGAGCAATGCCGCATCTTCCGCCGTCGCAAGCCGCGGTCGGGCGCCGGGAGTCGCGTTCCGCCGGTGCCTCCCGGGACCCGGCAGACGTTTGGCTGCAGCCTGCATCGCCAATGGCCTAGGGAGGCGAAGTTAATTCAGGGTTTAATTCGAGCCACGAAGCCGTTGACGGATGATGGTTAACGGCGCGCTCACGAAGAGGCGCTTTGCAATCAGCCAAAGCGGTTGCTGCGCGGGAAGCCGAGCGGGGGCATCCGGCCGGCTGCGCCGCGCGCCGCCCGCCACGCCGTCAAATCGCCTTCGGTCCGCACCCGGCCGCTCTCGCCGCCAAGCGCCCAGCTCAGCCCCTCGGCGAAGCGGAACGCGACCGCATCGGACAGGCCGCCGTCCCGATAACGCTGCAACGTCACCCCCTGCCCGCGCGCCAGCTCGGGGAGCTCGGCCAAGGGGAACACCAACATCTTCCGATTTTCGCCGACCGTCGCGACCATGTCGGCGCCTTCCGGGATCTCGCGCACCACCGCGACCTTCGCTCCCGGCCGCAAATTGACCAACTGCTTACCCTTGCGGGTCTCGGCCAGCGCCGCTTCACCCGGAGTGACGAAGCCCCGACCGTCCGACGACGCGACCAGTAGCCGGGCTTGCGGGCGGGCGACCAGGAAGGCGACCAGGCCGACCTCCGCGTCGAGGTCGATCAGCAGCCGCACCGGCTCGCCGAAGCCGCGCCCGCCGGGAAGCTTGTCGCCGGCCAGCGTGTAGACCCGGCCGTTGTCGGCAAACAGCGCCAGCCGGTCGGTGGTCTGGGCGTGGAAGTGGATGAACGGGCCGTCGCCCTCCCGCCATTTCTGGCCGGCAAATTCTTCGGCCGTCAGATGCCCGCGCATTGAGCGGATCCAGCCGCGCTGCGACAGCATGACGGTGATCGGCTCCTTCTCGATCATCGCCGACCAGTCGATCTCGCGGGTCGCTCCGGCCTCCTCGATCCGGGTCCGCCGCTCGTCGGCGAACTTTTCGCGTACCGCCGCCAGTTCTTTCTTGAGCCGGGTGCGCTGCCGGGCCGGGCTCTCGACGAGCTTGACCAATTCGTCGCGCTCCTTGGCCAGCGCCTCCCGCTCCTTGGCGATCTGCATTTCCTCCAATCGCCGCAGCTGCCGCAGCCGCATGTTGAGGATTGCCTCGGCCTGGCGGTCAATCAATGCGAATTCGGCGATCAGCACCGGCTTGGGCTCATCCTCGGTGCGGATGATGGCGATCACCCGGTCGAGATTGAGGAAGGCGACCAGGAAGCCGTCGAGTAGCTCGAGCCGGTCGTCGATCTTGCCGATCCGGGTCCGCGAGCGGTTGAGCAGGACCTCGATCTGAAACGCCAGCCAGGCGGTCAGCGCCTGCTTGAGGCTCATCACCCCCGGGGTCCGGTTGCCGTCGAGCACGTTCAAATTGAGCGGGAAGCGGATTTCGAGGTCGGTCAGCCGGTACAGGCTCTCGAGCAGCAGCTGCGGATCGACGGTGCGCGATCGCGGCTCGAGCACCAGACGGACCTGCTCGTCGCTTTCGTCGCGGACATCGGCAAGGATCGGCAGCTTCTTGTCGGCGATCAGCGCCGCGATTTGCTCGATCAGCCGGCCCTTCTGCACTCCATACGGCATTTGGCTGACCAGCAGATGCCAGCCGCCGCCCTTCTCTCTCTCGATCGAGATCGACGCCCTGAGGCGGAAGCTGCCGCGTCCGCTGGCATAGGCCGAGGCGATCGATTCCCGGCTGTCGACCAGCACTCCGCCGGTTGGAAAATCGGGGCCGCGGACGAACTCCATCAGCGCCGCGTCGTCGGTCTTGGGCTCTTCGATCAGCTTGACCGCGGCGTCGATCAGCTCAGCCACATTGTGCGGCGGGATCGACGTCGCCATGCCGACCGCGATCCCGCTGGCGCCGTTGGCGAGCAGGTTCGGGAACAGGCCGGGGAAGACCTCGGGCTCTTCCTCCTCGCCGTTGTAGGTCGCCTTGAAATCGACCGTGCCCTCGTCGAGCCCAGCCATCAGCTGGGCCGCGATCGGCGTCAGCCGCGCTTCCGTGTACCGGTACGCAGCAGCGTTATCGCCGTCGATGTTCCCGAAATTGCCCTGGCCGTCGACCAATGGGTAGCGAAGCGCGAAATCCTGCGCGAGGCGGACCATCGCGTCGTACACGCTCTGGTCGCCGTGCGGGTGGTATTTGCCGATCACGTCGCCGACCACCCGGGCGCTCTTCTTGAACGCTCCCGCCGGATCGAGCCGAAGCAAGCGCATCGCCCACAGCAGCCGCCGGTGGACCGGCTTCAGCCCGTCGCGGACATCGGGCAGCGAACGCGCGGTAATCGTCGATAGCGCATAGACCAGATATCGCTCAGACAGAGCGGCGTCGAACGGGACGTCGATTTCGGATTCGGCGGCGGACTGCATCGCGCAGCCCTAGCAACGGCGCTGTCGCCGCGAAAGCCGCGCGGCGGCGGGCGACGGGCTATCGCGCCCGGTGCGGGTAACCCCTGAGGTGCCGCTGGCCGCGCGCCTTCATCGAGCCTTCGAGCAGGCGGTTCGAGGTCTCCTCGGCGGCGTCGGGATCCATGGCGACGTGGACGTCATCGGGACCAAGGACGATCACGACGCCATCCTCGGCGGTCACCGAGCTGGGCTGGTGATAAACTTTTCGGTCAGTCATGGCGCAAGTAACGCTTTAACCGGGTAGGCGTTGCCTGATTTGTCCCAATTGAGATCATCTCGGCGTTGCACGCCACCGCCTATTTGAACGAGAAGTAGTCAGCTGGACGAGATCGCTTCGTGTTAGAAACATACAAATAAACACAAGTCGAATTTGCACGCCTATTCATCTGTTGTGCATCTAAACAGCCGTAGAAACGTTCTCATTAATGATCGTCGGCTCTCCTTCGGCGGTATCTTCAAGGAAAATATTATGACGTTCTTCGCAAAGATTTTGACGGGTACGGCCGGCCTCGCGATGGCGGCGGTTCCAGCCGTTCCCGCGGCCGCGCAGCCCGCCCCCTACGGCGGCTACAACCAGGGCTATAACAGCAGCGGCGGCGGAGTCGGCGCGATCATCGGCCAGATCCTCGGCGGCGGGCGCTACGGCGCGTATGGCCAGGGCCGTGACCGGATGGCGGTCGACCAGTGCGCGCGTGCGGCGGAAGCTCGCATGGCACAGACCGCACAGGCGCCCGCTTACGGCCAGTATCCGCAGGCCTACGGTCAGCAGGGCTATCCGCCCCAGGCCTATGGCTACAACAATATGCGTCAGGCGCGGGTCGTCGGCATCACCGGTGTCGAGCGCCGGTCGAATGGCCTCAAAGTCTCCGGAGTGATAGATTCGGGCCGCAGCCAGTACCGCGGCGCCTACCCCAACCAGGGCTACAATTACGGCGCCCAGGCCTATCCGAACCAGGGCTACCCTAATCAGGGCTACCCGAACCAGGGCTATCCCAACCAGTACGGCAACGCCTACGGCCAGCACGCCCAGGTCGCCGACCTGCGCTTCAGCTGCCGCGTCGACTTCCGCGGTTATGTGTCGGACATCGACATCAAGCGTAACGTCGCCCGTCGCGCCTACTAACACCTAGCCCCTCAGGGGACGGAAATGCGCGCGGCCCATAAACGGCCGCGCGCATTTTTCTTGCCTCCTCAGCCGACGGCGATGTCGAAGTGCAGCACGTCCTCGCGCTTGCCGAGCTTCGAGTAGAGCGCGACGGCGGGGGCATCGACCGGGTCGGCCTGGACGAAGATCACATAAGCGCCGCGCTCCGCGGCGATCGGCTTCAAGGCTTCGATCAAGGCGGTCGCGATTCCGGTGCGCCGGTGAGGCTCCGCGACGGCCAAATCGTAAATGTAGATTTCGCTACGCTCCTGTTCGAACTTGTCGAGCACGTAGGCGGCCAAACCGCCGACCACCGACCCTTCCTGAACTGCCGCCAGCGCGATGAACCGGTCGCTGCCCAGCAGCAGCTCGAGATACTCATCGCTCGGCCGGTCGGCGCCGTAAGTCTCCGCCTCGCCGAAGGCTTCGCCGAACATCGCCAGCATAGCGCGCATCAGCTGCAAGTCCGCGGCAGCGAGCCGTTGCAAATTGATGTAGGTTATCTTCACCATTTTAACCTATGTTAAGAGGCAATCTGTTGGGACTCGCTAGGCAGAGGCGCGGCAACGCCTTGGGCGTTCTAGGCATAGGCTTCACGCGGCTCGCCCGCTGGCTCGTTGAACGATTCGAGCAACCACTCGCGGAAGCGCTTGACCTTGGGCACCATCCGCCGCTCGGGCGGATAGGCAAGCCAATAGGCATAGCCGGCGGTCGAGGTCAGCTCGAACGGTTGCACCAGGCGCCCGGCGGCCATGTCGCCCCGCCACAGCAAAGGAGTCAGCAACGCGAACCCCTGCCCGCCCATCGCCGCGTGGCCTTCATTGGCCTGGGTGTCGAGGCGGATGCCACCGCGCGGATGGTGACTGTCGAGCGGCACTCCGGCGGCTCGAAACCACAGGGTCCACCATTCGTCCTGCGGGGTGATCAGCGGCAGATCGGGCAGGTCGGCGGGCTCGAGCTTGCGGCCGAGATTGCGCTCGAACTTGGCGACGCATTCGGGGCTCGCCATTGGCGTGAAGTCGGACTCCATCAACTTGTGCACCTCGAGCCCCGGCCAGTCGCCAAGTCCGGCGCGGATCGCAACGTCGGCTTCGCCCGAACGCAGGTCGACCGGGTCGTTGCTGGTCGTCATCCGCACCGCGAGGTCGGTGTGCTCCATCTGGAACTCGCCGAGCCGCCACGCCAGCCAGGTATTGGCGAAAGTGTAAGTGGTGGTGACGGTCAGCAGCGTCTCGTCCTCGGCCTTATGGCTGGCGAACGCCGCCTCGATCGAATCGAACGCCTGGCTCAAGGTCGGCAGCAGGCGCTGGCCGAGCGGAGTCAGCTTCGCCCGGCCTCTCTCGCGAACGAACAGCGCCGCCCCGAGCCGCTCCTCGAGCGCCTTCACCTGATAGGACACCGCGGCCTGGGTCAGGCCGAGCTCGGCGGCGGCCGCGGTGAAATTCTCGGTCCGGGCGGCCGCCTCGAAAGCGCGCACGGCGGCCAGTGGCGGAAGTCGTCGCATGCTAACTCTATAAGTCAGGCTTATCGACCGTGTCGAGCGTTTGATTGGCGAAACGAGCCGCCGAAGCATAGATGAATGCCTACCGCCGGCGGACGGTTCTCCCCTCCCCAGCCCCCCGCCGGCGGACCATTCAAATGGGGCAGGTCAGGAAAGGACAGGTGAGAAAATGGCTTATGGTCTCAACCCCCGGCTGTTCGTCGAGAACGGCCCCGCGGTGACCGCCGCGGAAGCGCAGGGTCCGCGCTCGTCGACGGTCTACCGCGCCTGGCGCGGGCTCAACCCCGACCGCCGCCTCGCGATCGTCGAGACAGCGCTCAAGCCCGCCAACGACGTCATCGACGGCTATCCGCTGGCGCTTTGACGGCGACCCGAAACTCAAGCGACGCAAAGGATGATCACCATGATCGACGAAATCTTTGACCGCAATTACCAGGCCGGCCGGGCCGACCTCAACGCCGGGATCGACCGCGCCGTCCACCGGATCGGCGCCGGCTTCGGCAGCACTCTCGCCCAGAGCTTGGCAGTGCTTCACCAGATCGAATGGAACGCGCCCTGGGCGAGCAATTCCAAAGACCCCCGATGCGGCTGATGACCAGGCTACGCAGCTGGTGAGGAGCGCGGTTTCGCACGCACCGCGCTCCTCGCCTCAATTCAAAATGCTTGCAGTTCTGATGTGATAATGTAACACGAGCGCCGCATTTGGGGAGCCAGACGCATGCGCCGCTCGATCCTTCCTATTTTCATCCTCGTCGCCGCCTGCTCGCCGGCAGAGCAGCGGGAATCGTCCGAAGACTTGCAGACTTACGACACCGCCGAGCGGCCGCCGACGCAGGTCAATGTCCCGCCGCCGATGGACCCAGCGAGCCCGCCGCCGACCGTCAGCCGCGATGCCAGCGCGGCGGCCGAGCAAGGCGGCCCCAACATCTCCGTCACCGCGGCGCCAGGCGTCGCCTTCAACTACCGCTACGCCTACCGCCTTCCCAATGCCCGCATCTCGGCCGCACAGGAAGCGCACGCATCAATGTGCGAGAAGCTCGGCATCACCCGCTGCCGGATCACCGGCATGCGCTACAGCCTGGTCAACGAGCGCGACGTCTCGGCCTCGCTCGAGCTGAAGCTCGACCCGGCGCTGGCCCGCTCGTTCGGCAAGGACGCGACCAAGGTGGTGACCGACGCGGAGGGCATGCTCGTCGACCAGCAGATCAGCGGAGTCGACGCCGGCGCCTCGATCGAGCGCGCCAACCGCGGCCGAGCCGAGCTCCAGGACGAGCTCGAGCGGGTCAACCGCGAGCTCGCCCGCCCCGGCCTGTCGAGCGTCGTCCGCGACCGCTTGCTGTCCGAGGCGCAGTCGCTGCGCGCGCGGATCGCGGCGCTCGGCGAGCAGAAGAAAGCCGACGAGGAATCCCTCGCGACCACGCCGATGGCTTTCTACTACGGCTCCGGCAAGGCGATCCCGGGCTTCGACGAGGCGACCCCGCTCAGGGACTCTTTCACCCGCGCCGGCTACATCCTGCTGAGCACCATCGGCTTCCTGATCGTCGCCATCGCCGCCTTGCTGCCCTGGCTGCTGCTCGGCGCGCTGCTCTACTGGCTCTACCGCCGTAACCGGCATCGTTGGCCGACCGCCGCTCCCCGCTACCGCGAGGGCGGAGTGGACCCGGTCCAGCCGGCGCCACGCCGCAAGTCCCGGCGCGACACAGCCTAGGCGCAGCTCAATTGCGGCTTGGCGGCGGCTCGCCTATAGCGCGCGCTTCCCCGCCCGTCCGCCGGAGTGAAGCGTCAAGACAATGGTCCGTCGCCGCCAGATCTACGAAGGCAAGGCCAAGATCCTCTACGAGGGTCCGGAGCCCGGCACTCTGATCCAATATTTCAAGGACGACGCGACCGCCTTCAACGCCCAGAAGCGCGGCACCATCAGCGGCAAGGGCGTCTTCAACAACAAGATTTCCGAGCACATCTTCACTGCCTTGAAGGCGATCGGAGTCCCGACCCACTTCATCCGTCGCCTCAACATGCGCGAGCAGCTAATCCGCCAGGTCGAGATCGTGCCGATCGAGGTCGTCGTCCGCAACGTCGCCGCGGGATCGCTCTCCAAGCGCCTCGGCATCGAGGAAGGCACCCAGCTGCCGCGCACGATCATCGAATATTATTACAAGGACGATGCGCTCGGCGACCCGTTGATCGCCGACGAGCATATCGCCTGCTTCGGCTGGGCCAGCCAGGAAGAGATGAACGACATCGCCGACATGGCGATCCGCGTGAACGATTTCATGTGCGGCATGTTCGCCGCGATCGGCATCCGCCTGGTCGACTTCAAATTGGAGTTCGGCCGCGTGTGGGAAAACGACTATCCGCGCATCATCCTGGCCGACGAGATCAGCCCCGACGGCTGCCGGCTGTGGGACATGAAGTCGAACGAGAAGCTCGACAAGGACCGCTTCCGCCTCGATCTCGGCGGCGAGGCCGAAGCCTATCAGGAGATCGCCCGCCGCCTCGGCTTGCTCGAGGACGAGGACGAAACCAGCAGCGTCCTCGACCTCGACACCCACCGCAAGAAACGCGGACGATAACCCCGTCACCCCGGGCTTGACCCGGGGCCTGCCTTCCTCTTGCTGCAGCCATGGATCGCGAGCCCTGCGTCTACCTCCTCGCCCGCGCGTCCCACAGCACCTTCTACACCGGCGTGACGTCAAATTTGGTTCAGCGCATCCATCAGCACCGGACGGGCGCCGTCGGCGGCTTCACCCGGCGATGGGGGATCAAGAGACTCGTGTGGTTCGAAGTGCACGAGAAAATGGAAAGCGCGATTAGGCGTGAGAAGCAGATCAAGCGGTGGCCGCGGCAGTGGAAATACGATCTGATCGCCAAGGATAATCCAACTTGGCGCGACCTGGCCGAGGACTTCGGTTTTGAGCCGTTACCTGTGGGGGCAGTTAGGCAGGCCCCGGCTCAAGGCCGGGGTGACGAGCAATGACCGTCCCCCGCGCCCGTGTCGTCACCCTGAACGCCGCCCTGGGACCCCTCGACTATCGCGTTCCCGCCGGCATGGACGTCCAGCCCGGGTCGGTGGTCGTCGCTCCGCTCGGGCCGCGGCAGTTGGTCGGAGTGGTCTGGGAGCCCGAGCGGCTGCCGGGCGAGGAAGTCGGCGACAACCGGCTTCGGCCGCTCGCCGCGGCGCTCGACGTGCCGCCGATCGCCGCCCCGCTGCGCCGGCTCGCCGAATGGACGGCCGATTACTATCTGAGCCCGCTGGCCTCGGTGCTGCGGATGATCCTGCCGTCGTCGAGCGCGCTCGAAGGCTCCCGCCAGCTGACCGAATACCGCCCGACGGGCGACGTTCCCGAGCGCATGACCCCGCAACGGCTGAAAGCCCTATCGGCCCTCGAAGGCCGCCAAGGCACGATCCGCGAACTGGCCCAGCACGCCGAGGTCAGCGACGCGGTGCTTCGCGGCCTGGTCAACGCCGGAGCGCTCGAGCCGGTGACCGTCGAGGCCGACCGCCCGCTCGAATGCCCGGACCCCGACTTCGCCCCGCCCGATCTCAACGACGAGCAGCGCGCCGCCGCCGCCAGCCTGTCGGCAGCGATCGGCAAGGGCTTCGATCCGGTGCTGCTCGACGGGGTTACCGGCTCGGGCAAGACCGAAGTCTATTTCGAGGCGGTCGCCGAGGCGCTCCGCCAGGACAGGCAGGCGCTGGTGCTGCTGCCCGAAATCGCGCTCACGGAGCCGTTCCTCAAGCGCTTCAAGGCGCGCTTCGGCTGCGCGCCCGTGGCGTGGCACTCCGACCTGCGATCTTCGCAGCGCCGCCGCGCCTGGCGGGCGATCGCGTCGGGCGAGGCGAAGGTCACGGTCGGCGCCCGCTCGGCGCTGTTCCTGCCCTACGCAAACCTGGGTCTCATCGTCGTCGACGAAGCCCATGAACCCAGCTTCAAGCAGGAGGAAGGCGTCCAGTACCACGCCCGCGACGTCGCCGTGATGCGCGCCAAGTTCGAGGATGTGCCGGTGATCCTGTCGTCGGCGACCCCGGCGATCGAGAGCCGGCACATGGTCGAGATCGGCCGCTACCGCGAAGTCACTCTGACCCGCCGTTTCGCCGGCGCCACCCTCCCGGCGATCCGAGCCATCGACATGACGCAGGACCCGCCGCCGCGCGGCCGCTGGCTGGCGCCGAGCCTGGTCGAGGAGCTGCGGCTGAACCTCAAGGCGGGCGAGCAGTCGCTGCTGTTCCTCAACCGCCGCGGTTTCGCCCCGCTGACTCTGTGCCGCCATTGCGGGCATCGCTTCCAATGCCCCAATTGCACCGCCTGGATGGTCGAGCACCGGCTGATGCACCGGCTCGCCTGCCACCATTGCGGCCACGTCATGCCGCCGCCGCGCGCCTGCCCCGAATGCGGCGAGGAGGACAGCCTGGTCCCCATCGGCCCCGGCGTCGAGCGCATCGGTGATGAAGTTGCCGACCTGTTTCCCGAAGCCCGGACCGCAATCGTCACCTCCGACACGATCTGGTCGCCGGCGCGCGCCGCCGAGTTCGTCGCGGCGATGGAGGCCAACGCGATCGACATCGTCATCGGCACCCAACTCGTCACCAAGGGCTATCACTTTCCCAATCTGACCTTGGTCGGCGTGGTCGACGCTGACCTCGGCCTGTCGGGCGGCGATTTGCGCGCCGCCGAGCGCAGCTTCCAGCAGATCCAGCAGGTCGCCGGCCGGGCCGGGCGCGGCGACAAACCCGGCCGGGTGCTCGTCCAGACCCACGATCCCGACGCGCCGGTGATCGCCGCGCTGGTGTCCGGCGACGGCCCCGGCTTCTACGCCGCCGAGACCGAGGCCCGGCGCGAGGCGGCGATGCCGCCGTTCGGGCGCCTGGCCGCGATCGTCGTCTCGGCCGAAGATTCAGCCGAGGCTGAAACCGTCGCGCGCCGCATCGGCCAGGCGGCGCCCCAGGTCGACGGAATGGCGGTGTTCGGCCCGGCGCCGGCTCCGCTCGCCATGCTCCGCGGCCGCCACCGCCAGCGAATCCTGGTCCACGCGGCGCGAAGCCTCGACGTCCAGGACGTGATCCGCGACTGGCTCGGGGAGCTAGAGTGGGGCTCCAAGGTCCGGGTCACGGTCGACGTCGACCCCTACAGCTTCCTGTAACTTGCTGATTTCCGCCAAGGCTTGCCGTGAAACCGGTCCTGTGCAAGCTGAAGCCGCCGAGTCAGGAGGTTCGATGCCGCGATTCTGGAGACCCCTGGCGCTTGCCTGTTTCCTGGCCGCCCAAGGCGCCGCTGCGCAGGCTGGCTGGTCCGAAGCGAAGAGCGACCATTTCATCATTTATTCGGAGCAGAAACCGGCCGAGCTCAGCGCCTACGCGTCCCGCCTCGAGCGCTTCGACGAGGCGGTCCGGGTGGCGCGCAAGATGGAAGATCCGCCGCTCAGCGATTCGACGAAGCTCACCGTCTACGTCCTCAGAAACCAGCGCGAAATTGAGCAACTGTCGAGTTCCGGCGTCGCCGGTTTCTACATCCCCAGCGCGAGCGGCTCCGTTGCTTACGTCAGCACCGAAAAGAGCAGAGGAAGAGGCGGCCTCGATGCGCAAACCGTCTTCATGCACGAATATCTCCACCATCTGATGCTGATGGGCCAGCCCGCACCCTATCCGATGTGGATGTCCGAAGGTTACGCCGAGTTCTTCGCGACCGCGCGGTTCGAGCAGGACGGCGCGGTTACTTTCGGAATTGCTCCCGATCATCGCGGCCGGCTTCTCCGGCTGCTGAAAAGCCAGTCGTTGGGGCGAATGCTCGACGGAACCCAGCGTCATGTGACCGCGGAGGAATATTTCGCCAATTATTCACGCGGCTGGCTACTGACCCATTATCTCGCGTTTGATCCATCGCGACGGGGACAGGTTTCCCGCTACCTTCAGGGAATCGCGTCCGGCAAGGACGGCGTCGCGGCGGCCGAAGAGGCTTTCGGCAGTATCAGGCAGCTTGACCGCGATCTCGGCGCTTATTTGAACCGGAAGATCCTGCCGGTTCAGACCATCCCGAGTTCAAGTATTTCCGTCGGGCAGATTCAGATTCGACCGCTGTCGCCAGCGGAAGAGGCGTCGCTGAGAATCTGGATCAAGCTAAAATCAGGTCTCGACAAGGGCCAGGCCCGCTTTCTCGTCGGCGGCGCAAGGAACGTCGCCGAAAAACATCCAAACAGCCCGGAGGCGCTGACCGCGCTCGCCGCCGCACAGGTGGCCGCCAGGCACTATGGGGACGCGGTCCGCACCGCGACTCTCGCGGCTGACGCTGCGCCGCAATCGGTCAAGGCGCTGACCTACAAGGCGCGGGCACTGCTGGGCTATGCCAAGGAAAATCCCGCACAGGCCGACTGGGCGCGGGTCCGAAGCGCCATCGCCGCCGCCAACCGGCTCGATCCGGATGCGCCCGAGCCGTTGCTGATGTTCTACGAGACCTTTGCAATCCAGAAGACCAGAGCACCCGCCAATGCCGCGATGGGCCTGCTGTACGCGCTCGAGCTTGCGCCGTACGACAGCCAGGTGCGGTACATGGCTGTCCGCGAATTGCTCGCGCAGAACCGGCTCCGCGAGGCCAAAGCCGTTTTCGCCCATCTTGCGTACAAGCCTCACGACAACAAGGAACACGACCGCAACCTCGACATCATGGACAAGATCATCGCCGGAGATGCGGCGGGGGCGATCGCAATGCTCGACGAAGACCAGCGGAAACGCGAGAAAAGGGGTTAGCGGTCGGAAGCTAAGCCGCGGTCCGCGGTGCGCTCCGCGAGCTAGATCGGGGCCGCTTGCGCCACGCGATCCTCAAGCGCCAGCCGCCGCCTCACCCACCACGGCCGGACCAGCTCGCCGCGCCGCACCGCGAGCACGACCAGCATCGCTCCGGCGGCGGTCGCCAACACCATCGCGATCAGCGAAGCCTCGAGCCCGAACGCCCCGCCCGACAGCAGCTCGGGCCCCGACAGCTGGGCTTCGACCATGCCGTTCTGGTCGGTGCCGGAAACGGGCACGTCGAAAACCCAGCCCTGGGTGAAGTTCCACGCGGCGTGCAGACCGATCGCCATCCACAGATTGCGGGTCAGCATGTAGGCCCCGCCGAGCAGCACTCCGGCCTCGAGCGCGATGGCGAAAGATGACAAGGCGGTCGCATTTGGATTGAACAAATGCGCGAGGCCGAACAGCGCCGCTGTCAGCGCCAGAGCGAACCAGCTGCCGCCGAACTCTTCGAGCCAGCGGAACAGGATGCCGCGGAACAGCAGCTCCTCCATGAACCCGGGGAGGATCGCCACCGCCACGGCGGCCTGGAGCAGCTCGGCGGTCCCGCCCTCGCCGATGATGTTGTAGACGTCGGCGATCGCCGCCACTCCGACGACCGCGGCGAACAGGATCGCACCGAAGGCGAGGCCGATGCCGAGCCCTTTCGGCGCGTCGGCAAGGCGCAAATCGTCGCGCGGATGCTCGCCCAAATGGCGGATGGCGAGCTTGTAGACCAGCAGCGTGATGGCGATGATCAGCGCGGCCTGGGTGACGGTCTTCACCGCCTGGTCGAGCGGCGGAAGCATTCTGATGACGAACAGGGCCAAAGCGTTGGCGAGCACGAACAAGGCGAGCGCGATCAACATCGTCACCAGCGGGAAATCGGCGATCCGCCGCCACAGCGGCTTGGCCGGTTTCTCCGTCGCGATCGATTCTTCCACTTGCCCCTCCCCGCCCGGTTGGCGCCATAGTGCGGGGACGCACAGCCATCGGCAACCCTCGACCACTACCTTTCCACGCAACCGCGCCGGCTTTTGCGTGGACTCGCGGGCGCGACGCGTTATTAGTTTTCGTTCTGAAGGGGTTGGCGATGCTGTTTCGTAATCTGGCGCTGGCGATGCTGGTGACCTTGTTCTCCGCCACTCAGGCGGTGGCCGCCTGGCACGAAGCGAAGACTCGGCACTTCTTCATCTACTCCGAGCAGAAGCCAGCCGACCTTCGCGACTTTGCTGCCCGCCTCGAGAAGTTCGACAGCGCAGTGCGCGTCGCCCGTAACATGGACGATCCGCCGCTCAGCGATTCGACCCGCCTAACCATCTACGTGCTCCGCGACCAGGACGACGTCGCCAGCCTCGCGGGCTACCCGGGCGTTGCCGGCTTCTACCTCGGCCGCGCCGGCGGTCCGGTGGCGTTCGTCCACAGCAAGCGCTCGCGGTTGGAAGGCGGGCTTGATCTCCACAGTTCGCGGTCGTCCGAGGGGGACCTCGACCCCGAGACAGTCTTCTACCACGAATATCTGCACCATCTGATGCTCACCGACCGCGCCGCCGCCTACCCCGCGTGGATGATCGAGGGCTATGCCGAATTCTTCGCGACCGCCAAGTTCGAGAAAGACGGTTCGGTCGCGTTCGGGGGAGCGCCGAATTACCGCGGCACCGTGGTCCGCCGCTTCTATGGACTGACGCTCGAGGAGATGCTCGCCGGCGGCTTCAATCGACTGAGCGGCTGGGACGTCGAGTCGATCTACGGCCGCGGCTGGCTGCTCACCCATTACCTCGCTTTTGAGCCGAAGCGGCGCGGCCAGGTGAGCCGCTACCTGCAGGGCATCGAGCGGGGGCTGAAGCCGTTGGACGCCGCCAGCCAGGCGTTCGGCGACCTGCGGCAACTGGACAAGGAGTTGATCGACTACCTCAATCGGGAAAAATTGCCCCTCCAGCACATCCCTGCGTCACGCCTAAGTGTCGGGTCCATCGCGATCCGCCCGCTGGCGCCCGGCGAGGCGGCGATCATGGGAGTCCGGCTCCGGTCGGAAATCGAGCTCAAGTCGAGCAAAGCGAAGCTGCTCGCCGACAGCGCGCGCGGCGTCGCGGCGCGATTTCCCGACGATCCGTCGGTCCAGGCTCGGTTAGCGATCGTCGAGTTTCACGCGAAGAATTACCAGGCGGCGCTGGCGGCCGCCGACCGCGCTGTCGCGCTTGATCCGCGCTCGCAGAAGGCGCTGGTCTATAAGGGCCGGGCGATGATTGAACTGGCCAAGGCCAACCGCGCCGCCGCCGACTGGAAGGCGGTGCGCGCTCCGCTGGTTCAGGCGAACCGGCTCGACCCGGACGCTGCCGAGCCGCTGATGCTGTTCTTCGAAAGCTACCGGGCGCAGGGCGTGCAACCTCCCGCTGCGGCGGTCGAAGGACTGCTTTATGCGCTGGAAGTCGCCCCGTTCGACGACGATCTCAGAATCATGGCGGTGCGCCAGCTGCTCACCGAGCGCCGGCTCGCCGAAGCGAAAGCGGCGTACTCGCCGATCGCCTACGGTTCCCATTCCCGTAAGCAGAGCGAAAAGAATCTCGCGATCATGGCCGCGATCATCGCCCAGAAACCGGATCAGGCGCTCGCCCTGATCCAGGCCCAAGAGGCCGAGAGAAAGGCTAAAGAAGACTGAGCTCGGCGCTCGCCCGCGCTTGTTCCGCCTCGAGCAATTTGCGCTTGCGATCGATGCCGCCAGCGTAGCCGCCGAGGCTGCCGTCGCTGCGCACGACGCGGTGGCACGGGATCAGCACCGCGACATGGTTGGCGCCGTTGGCCGATCCGGTCGCCCGCACCGCGCCGGGCTTGCCGACTGCCGCGGCAATTTGCGCGTAGCTTCGGGTTTCGCCCGGCGGGATTTTGCGCAGTTCGCGCCACACCGCTTCCTGGAACGCGGTCCCGGCGACATCGATCGGCAGCTCGGGAGCCGTTGCCGGGCGCTCGACCGCGGCCAGCGCTCCGGCAACCAGCTCGCCCATCGATCCATCGTCGGCGACCAAAGTCGCATTCGGGAAGATCCGCCTCAGCGAGCGCTCGTCGTCCTCGAAGGTCAGCCGGCAAATGCCCTTGGCGGTCGCCGCGACCAGCATCGGGCCAAGCACGCTCGACACCACGGTCCAGCGGATGGTCTCGCCGCGCCCGCCGTCGCGCCACGCCGACGGAGACATCCCCAGCCGCTCCTTGGCGTCGGCATAAAAGCGGCTCGGCGTCGAATAGCCCGAATCGTAGATCGCCTCGGTCACCGATTTGTCCTCCTTGAGCTCGGCCTGGGCGCGCTTCGCCCGCAGCGCCCGCGCATATTGCGCCGGCGAGACGCCGACATCGCGGGTGAACAGCCGCTGGAAATGATGCGGCGCATAGCCGACCGCGGTCGCGAGTGCGGCCAGGCTCGGAGCCTCTTCGGCCGCCTCGATCAGCCGGACGGCGCGGGCGATCGCCTCGCGATCGCGGCCAACCTCGTCAGGCTTGCAGCGCAGGCACGGCCGGTAACCCGCCGCCCGCGCCGCCTCGGCGTCAACAAAGAACTCGACGTTCTCGCGCCGCGGCCGCCGCGCCGGGCAGCTCGGCTTGCAATAGATGCCGGTCGTCTTGACCGCCCCGATGACGCGCCCGTCCCACGACCGGTCACGCCGCTCGAACGCCTGCCAGGCGTCGCTCTCGTTGATGGTTTTCATCAGCATGGGACCGCAATACGCCTGTCCGGCGCATCACGCATCCCACGCCTTGCGGTCAAACCGTCAGTTGCCGGCGACGGCTCCACCGGCGCGAAGGTCGATCACCTCATCGCGCTTGTAGGCCAGGACGCCCGCCAAGGCCGTGAGCCGGTCGATCTGGACCCCGAAGAAATTGTCGATCTTGCCGGCCGCCCGATAGACCGCGGCCTCGCGCGGCAAATTCGCGAGGCTCGCCGGCACCGGGTCGGTTGTGCGCATCGGCTCGACCCGCATCGCGGTCAGACCGCCCTTGCCCGGAGTCAGGCCGTTCCAGCTCGGCTCGACCTTCTCGCGCAGCGCTTCGGCTAGCGGGAAGCGGATCTGCCCGAGATCGGTGATTCGGCCCGGCGCGGCGTCGAACTGGACGGAGCCCATGCAAACGCAGAAGCCGAGCGCGCTGCCGTTGTTGCCGACGATCATCTGGCCGTAGATCCGGTAGGTGCCGGGATCGACCGCGATCAGCCGAGCCTGCGACGGCTTGTCGAATATCCGGCCGCCCCAGATGGACACGAACTTATCCGACTCGATGCCCTTGAACGCGAGGTTGTCGTCGGTCGGCTCGATCGGCTGCTCGGGCTTCTCCAAGCCGGTCCGCTGGTCGGGAGCCAACCTGTTCCACGACTTGATCTCGCTCTGATAGCTGGCGAGCCGGCGCGCATATTTGGCCCGCGCCTTTTCCAGCGCCGCGGCGCGCTCGACCTTGTAGGCCGCGACCTCGTCGGGCCGAGCGTCGCGCAGCAGCCGGACGTCGAGGCTGAGCGGCGAGCGGACCAGCAGATAGGCCTTGGCCGGGTCGAGGCTGACCGCGGTGTTGGCCTTGAACTGCTGCGAAAAGGCCGGCTTGGCGGTGGCCGGCGCCGACGCAAGGAGGGCGGCCGCGGCCGCCGAAAGGATCATCCAGTTACGCATCAGAATTCGAGCTCCTCGCTCTGGGGCTTGCCGGCAATCGCCGCCTTGGCCTGCATTTGAAGGAATTTCTGCCGTTCGTCCTCGGAAACGCCGCTCAGGCCCTCCTCGAAGTTGAACTCGGTCCACAGCGCCTTGGGCAGGCCGTGACGGCTGTAGCCCTTGTAGCCCATGCAGGTCCGCATGTTGGTGCGGCGCATGGCGCGGCGCTGCGCCGAGCCGAAGATGGCGTCCGCCAGCATGCCGCCGATTGCCCCGCCGAGCGCTCCCGCCATCGTCCCGGCGTACGGATAGGGCACCGTCCCGCCGTTGACATAGGTGCGGATTCCGCGGGTCAGGGAATCGCACTCGCGAATGTCGTTATAGGCGGTCGCGAAGTCGGTCTCGGACCGCACGAAATAGAAATATTTGTCGTAGCCGTCGCGGTCGGCCGGCGTTTCGGCGAAGCTCAGCTGCGGCGTCGTAACCTTGGCCGCATCGACCTCGATCGGAGCAAGATTGCGAGCGACGACTTTTTGCGCCTGGCCCGCCGTCGGCAAAGCCATGGCCAACGCGGCAAGCACGGCCGCTCGGCATCGAATTGTCATGTGATTCCAATCCCCCAGCAGCCATGAACGCGGCTGCGCGCACTTTCTGGCGAGCGATTTTCGGGCCGTCAATCCCCGCCTTCGCCACGCCCCGCCTTGCATCGCGGCGCACCCCTTGCTAGTGGCGCGCCATCCCATCGGGGCGTGCGGTTTCGGCCGGGAAGCGCCCCATTTTTCATGGGGCACATTTCCAAGTCTGGAGCTTTGGGCGCGTGGAGACATCCGGCGGCATTCAGGCCAGCTTAGCGGGGCGCTACGCGTCCGCTCTGTTCGGCCTGGCGCGCGACGAACGGCAGATCGATGTGGTCGGCAGGAGCCTCGACGCGCTTGCCTCCGCGCTCGCCGATTCGCCCGAGTTCGCGGCGCTGGCGGCGAGCCCGCTGGTCGGCCGCGACGATGCCGCCAAGGCGTTTGCCGGCCTCGGCCCGCAGCTCGGCCTCGATCCAATTACCAGCAACTTTCTCGGCGTCCTCGCCCGCAACGGCCGCAAGCGCGAGCTCGGCAAGATCATCCGCGCGTTCAAGCGCATTGCCGCCGATCACCGCGGCGAGATCAGCGCCGAAGTCACCAGCGCCCACGCCCTCAAGGACGACCAGCTCGAAGCCCTCAAGGCGCAGCTCGGCAAGCGCGCCGGCCGCGACGTCACCATCGACGCTTCGGTCGACCCCGCCATCCTCGGCGGAATCGTCATCAAGCTCGGAAGCGAGATGATCGACGCTTCCATCCGCACCAAACTCAACCGGCTCACCGCCGCGATGAAAGGCTAATTCATGGACATCCGCGCCGCTGAAATCTCCCGCGTCATCCGCGACCAGATCGCGAATTTCGCGTCGGACTCGGAAGTCTCGGAAGTCGGCACCGCTTTGTCGGTCGGCGACGGCATCGCCCGCATTCACGGCCTCGACAATGTCCAGGCCGGCGAGATGGTCGAGTTCGAGAACGGCACCAAGGGCATGGCCCTCAACCTCGAGGCGGACAATGTCGGCGTCGTGATTTTCGGCTCCGACGCCGAGATCAAGGAAGGCTCGACCGTCAAGCGCACCGGCACCATCGTCGACGTGCCGATCGGCAAGGGCCTGCTCGGCCGCGTCGTCGACGCCTTGGGCAACCCGATCGACGGCAAGGGCCCGATCGAGGCCACCGAGCGCCGCCGGGTTGAGGTCAAAGCGCCCGGGATCATCCCGCGCAAGTCGGTCCACGAGCCCGTGCAGACCGGCCTCAAGGCACTCGACGCGCTGGTCCCGATCGGCCGCGGCCAGCGCGAGCTGATCATCGGCGATCGCCAGACCGGCAAGACCGCGGTCGCGCTCGACACCTTCATCAACCAGAAGGAAATCAACAAGTCGGGCAAGGAGAGCGAGAAGCTCTACTGCATCTACGTCGCCATCGGCCAGAAGCGCTCGACCGTCGCGCAGATCGTCCGCGCGCTCGAAGAGAATGGCGCGATGGAATATTCGATCGTCGTCGCCGCGACCGCTTCGGAGCCCGCCCCGCTGCAGTTCCTCGCGCCCTACACCGGCTGCGCGATGGGCGAATATTTCCGCGACAACGGCATGCACGCGGTCATCGTCTATGACGATTTGTCCAAGCAGGCGGTCGCCTACCGCCAGATGTCGCTTCTGCTGCGCCGCCCGCCCGGCCGCGAAGCCTATCCCGGCGACGTCTTCTACCTTCACTCACGCCTGCTCGAGCGGGCCGCCAAGATGAACGACGACGAAGGCGGCGGCTCGCTGACCGCGCTGCCGATCATCGAGACCCAGGCCGGCGACGTCTCGGCCTACATCCCGACTAACGTGATTTCGATCACCGACGGCCAGATCTTCCTTGAAACCGATTTGTTCTTCCAGGGCATCCGCCCGGCGATCAACGTCGGCCTCAGCGTCAGCCGCGTCGGCTCCGCGGCGCAGACCAAGGCGATGAAAAAGGTCTCGGGCTCGATCAAGCTGGAGCTCGCGCAATATCGCGAGATGGCGGCGTTCGCGCAGTTCGGCTCCGACCTCGACGCCTCGACCCAGCGCCTGCTCGCCCGCGGCGCCCGGCTGACCGAATTGCTCAAGCAGGGCCAGTACAGCCCGATGCCGGTCGAAGAGCAGGTCGCGTCGATTTTCGCCGGCACCCAGGGTTTCCTCGATGCCGTCGATACCAAGGACGTCGTCCGCTACGAGGCGGCGATGCTGAGCTATTTGCGCGCCGAGCATAAGGACATCCTCAAGACCATCCGCGACAGCAAGACGCTCGACGACGACACCGCCAAGAAGCTCAAGGACGCGCTGACCAAGTTCGGCAAGCAGTTCGCATAGTTTGACTGTTCCCCGGCGAAGGCCGGGGCCCAGGAGCCGCCAAAGGCGGCTGTTTTTTGATTTTGACTGGACCCCGGCCTTCGCCGGGGAACAAGGAAGAGAATGGCAAGCCTCAAGGCCCTCAAGATCCGCATCGGCTCGGTCAAGTCGACGCAGAAGATCACCAAGGCGATGAAGATGGTCGCCGCGGCCAAGCTGCGCCGGGCGCAGCAGGGCGCCGAGGCCGGCCGTCCCTATGCGACCCGGATGGCCGACGTCGTCGCCTCGATCGCCTCGGGCGTCACGGTCAGCCCGCAGAGCCCCAAGCTGCTCGCCGGCACCGGCAAGGACGACACGCATCTGATCGTTCTCGCGACCGGCGACCGCGGGCTTGCCGGCGCCTTCAACAGCAACATCGTCCGCGCCGCCCGGCGCAAGGCCGACGAGCTGATCGCCGATGGCAAGAAGGTCCTGTTCTACCTCGTCGGCCGCAAGGGCCGGCCGGTCATCCAGCGCCTCTATCCCAAGGCGATCATCGCCCAGCACGACACCAGCGCGATGAAGGCGCCCGCCTATTCCGACGCGCAGGCGATCGCCGCCGACATCATCGACCGCTTCATCACCGACGGGATCGACGTCGTCCATCTCGCCTACGCGCAGTTCAAGTCGACCCTGGTGCAGGAGCCGCTGGTCCAGCAGATCATCCCGGTCGCGGTACCGGCCAACGACACCCGCCCCGCCAACGCATCGAACGTCGCGGTCGAATATGAGCCCGACGAGGAAGCGATCCTCGAGGCGCTTCTGCCGCGCAACATCGCGGTCCAGATCTATCGAGCGCTGCTTGAAAATCAGGCCGGCTTCTACGGCAGCCAGATGACCGCGATGGACAATGCGACGCGCAACGCCGGCGACATGATCAACCGCCTGTCGATCCAGTACAACCGCCAGCGCCAGGCGGTCATCACCACCGAGCTCATCGAAATCATCTCGGGCGCCGAAGCGCTCTAACCTGACCGAAAAACACGAGGACACACGCATGGCCACCGCCGCCCCGACCAAGCCCCGCAAGAAAGCCGCGCCGAAGGCCGCTGCTGGCACGACCCCGAAGGCGTCCGCCCGAAAGCCGGCAGCCACGAGCAACCTCGTCGGCCGGGTCGCGCAGGTCATCGGCGCGGTCGTCGACGTCGCTTTCGAGGGCGAGTTGCCGCCGATCCTCGCCGCGCTTGAGACCGACAACGCCGGCAACCGGCTGGTGCTCGAGGTCGCTCAGCACCTCGGCGAGAACGTCGTCCGGACCATCGCCATGGACTCCACGGATGGCCTCACCCGCGGCCAGTCGGTCAAGACCACCGGCTCGCAGATCGAGGTCCCGGTCGGGCCCAAGACCCTGGGCCGCATCATGAACGTCATTGGCGAGCCGATCGACGAGCTCGGCCCAATCGGCAGCGACCTGTTTGCGCCGATCCATGCGCAGGCGCCGCCATTCGTCGACCAGTCGACCGAAAGCTCGATCCTGGTCACCGGCATCAAGGTCATCGACCTGCTCGCGCCCTACGCCCGCGGCGGCAAGATCGGCCTGTTCGGCGGCGCCGGGGTCGGCAAGACGGTGCTGATCCAGGAGCTGATCAACAACATCGCCAAGGGCCACGGCGGCGTGTCGGTGTTTGCCGGCGTCGGCGAGCGCACCCGCGAAGGCAACGACCTCTATCACGAGTTCCTCGACGCTGGCGTCATCGCCAAGGACAAGGACGGCAACGCGACCTCCGAAGGCTCCAAGGTGGCGCTCGTCTTCGGCCAGATGAACGAGCCGCCGGGCGCCCGCGCCCGGGTCGCTTTGTCGGGCCTCACCCAGGCCGAATATTTCCGCGACCAGGAGGGCCAGGACGTCCTGTTCTTCATCGACAACATCTTCCGCTTCACCCAGGCCGGCTCGGAAGTGTCGGCGCTGCTCGGCCGAATCCCCTCGGCGGTCGGCTACCAGCCGACGCTGGCGACCGACATGGGCCAGCTGCAGGAGCGGATCACCTCGACCAACAAGGGCTCGATTACCTCGGTCCAGGCGATCTACGTCCCCGCCGACGATCTCACCGATCCGGCGCCGGCGACGTCGTTCGCCCACCTGGACGCGACGACGACGCTCAACCGCGCGATCTCGGAGCTCGGCATCTACCCCGCCGTCGACCCGCTCGATTCGACCAGCCGCGTGCTGACCCCGGCGGTCGTCGGCCAGGAGCATTACGACACCGCCCGCCGCGTCCAGGAGACGCTGCAGCGCTACAAGAGCCTGCAGGACATCATCGCCATCCTCGGCATGGACGAGCTGTCGGAAGAGGATAAATTGGTCGTCCAGCGCGCCCGCAAGATCCAGCGCTTCCTGTCGCAGCCGTTCCACGTCGCCGAAGTCTTCACCGGCATCCCCGGCAAGTTCGTCCAGGTCGAGGACACGGTGCGCTCCTTCAAGGCGGTGGTTGACGGCGAGTATGACCATCTCCCCGAGGCGGCTTTCTACATGGTCGGCGGCATCGAGGAAGCGGTCGCCAAGGCCGAGAAACTGGCCGAGGACGCGTAAGCATCGTGCAGTTGAAGCTGAGCCGGACCACGTTTCGTCGCCTCATTTGGCTTCAATGCGCGTTGCTGATCGCTGTGCTGCCGACAGCGATCTACGAAGTTGAAAACCGGCATTGGAGCAGGTTCGACGCCGATTTCAACGCGATATCGCGTGAGCATTTTGGAAGAACTGCGGAGCTCACATCACTGGAGGCGGTTGGTGCCGGAGTACTGTTGCTACTTTCGGTCTTGTCTCTCATCGGCATGTATCGATTTCGTCGGTGGGGTAGGTTCGCATTCTTGCTTTCGTTCGTATTAGCGAGTGGTCTCGCTTTGTTGGGGCCCTCCGTCACCTACACGAGCTGGATGGTTGACCTGCTGGAGATTATCTCGACGCTCTCCGGTGGAGCGTTGCTCGCTATGGCTTATGGCGAGGGCTTAGGCGCCGATTGGTTCAAGAGCGACGAACGCGAGCTGGTTAAGGAATAACAATGGCCGACCTCCATTTCGAGCTGGTGACGCCCGAGAAGCTCCTGTTTTCCGAGGACGTCCACATGGTCGTCGTGCCCGGCACCGAGGGCGAGTTCGGCGTTCTGGACGGCCACGCGCCCTTCATGAGCACGCTTCGCGACGGCGAGCTGGCGATCTACCGGACGGCCGGCGCCGCGCCGGAGAAAGTGCCGGTGAGCGGCGGCTTCGCCGAGGTCAGCGAGCGCGGCCTCACCGTCCTTGCGGAGAGCGCGGGCTAGCCTCCCGTCCCGGCACGGGAGGGGACCGAGGGGTGGGCCTGTCACCCGGCATTCCGACGTCCTTCCCCACCCCCGACCCCTCCCGCGGGCGGGAGGGGAGCCAGGAAGTTAGCTTTTTCTAAAAGTTTGCCGCCTATTCACCATCCGGACTTTGTGCGGCTTCCCGCACGACATGGGGTGGCAATGAGCGCATTCGGCAAACGAGGCGGCATGGGCGGAGGCGGGCAGCGTCCCAACTTCGGTGTGGCTCGCCCAATGAAATCACCCGGTGGCGGCAAGGCCGCTCCCTCGGGCGGCGAGCAATTTCCGTCGCTTGACGAGCTTCCTCCCGAAATCGACAGCCTGCCCGAGGACAATGGCGACAACGGCGACGGCAATTCCTTGGGAGCGATGGACCGGCTGACCGCCCGCCAGAACGCCAGCGGTGAGCAGGGCAGCAGCAAGGTTGAAGGCTTCGAGGCGTCGGTCCACCGGATCAAGGAGCAGGTGCTTCCGCGCCTCCTCGAGCGTGTCGACCCGGAAGCCGCCGCGACGCTGAGCAAGGACGAGCTGGCCGAAGAGTTCCGGCCGATCATCGGCGAGGTCCTCGCCGAGCTCAAGATCACCCTCAACCGCCGCGAGCAGTTCGCGCTGGAAAAGGTGCTCGTCGACGAGCTTCTCGGCCTCGGCCCGCTCGAAGAATTGCTCGCCGATCCGGCCATCAGCGATATCATGGTCAACGGCCCCGACCAGTGCTTCATCGAGCGCAAGGGCAAGCTCGAGCTCGCCCACATCCAGTTCCGCGACGAGGAGCATCTGTTCCAGATCGCCCAGCGGATCGTCAACAAGGTCGGCCGCCGCGTCGACCAGACGACTCCGCTCGCCGACGCCCGCCTCCAGGACGGCAGCCGCGTCAACGTCATCATCCCGCCGCTGTCGCTTCGCGGCACCGCAATCTCGATTCGTAAGTTCTCCGAGAAGCCGATCACCTTGGACATGATGACGGGCTTCGGCTCGATGTCCGACAAGATGGCGACCTTGCTCAAGATCGCCGGCGCGAGCCGGATGAACGTCGTCATCTCGGGCGGCACCGGCTCGGGTAAGACGACGATGCTCAACGCCTTGTCGAAAATGATCGACCCGGGCGAGCGCGTGATCACGATCGAGGACGCGGCCGAGCTTCGGCTTCAGCAGCCGCACTGGCTGCCGCTCGAAACCCGCCCGCCCAATCTCGAGGGCCAGGGCGCGATCACCATTCGCGACCTCGTCATCAACGCTCTGCGTATGCGCCCCGACCGCATCATCCTGGGCGAAATTCGCGGCCCCGAGTGCTTCGATTTGCTCGCGGCGATGAACACCGGCCACGACGGCTCAATGGCCACGCTCCACTCCAACAGCCCTCGCGAATGCCTGGCGCGTATGGAGAACATGGTGATGATGTCGGACATCAAGATTCCGAAGGAGGCTATCTCGCGCCAGATCGCCGATTCGGTCGACCTGATCGTCCAGGTCAAGCGGCTTCGCGACGGCTCGCGCCGGACGACCAACATCACCGAGGTGATCGGCATGGAGGGCGACGTCATCGTCACCCAGGAGCTGTTCAAATTCGAATATCTCGACGAGAGCCCCGACGGAAAGATCCTCGGCGAATACCGCTCGATGGGCCTGCGCCCCTACACGCTGGACAAGGCCAAGCAGTTCGGCTTCGACCAACCCTATCTAGAGGCTTGCCTGTAGGTTCGGCCCGGGCCGGAAATCATCCGGCAGGAGCCTCGGCGGCGGGCAAAGCATACAGCCGGATATCACCCACAGCGCGACGACAAGCGAGAAGCGCCGCTTCGCGCCCCTTGCCGGTCCGGCACGCGTTTTCCAGGTTCGCGGCGCAATTGGACATTCTGGTCAGGCCGAGCATGCCCGCCTGGGAGACGACCCTGTGGGCCTGGTGGCCGATTTCCAGGTCGCTCGCCGCGGCTTCGGCAAGGAACAGGAACTGCCGGTCGAGGTCGGTCAAATAGGCGTGCAGCCGCACCGGCGGCAGCAGGCGCTGCAATCCGGCGAGTTGCGCGGCGTCGAAGACCGCCCGGTCGATTTCCGCTTCAACGGGGATGGGACGGGTCCCTTCCTGCCGTGCCGTTTGGCGCGATGGCCTCGGCGCGAAAGTCTTCCAGCGGAACGTGCTTGCCGACCAGCGCCTCGACCCGCATCACCAGTTCCTCGGGGTCGAACGGCTTGCGAAGATAGTCGTCGGCGCCGGCTTGCCAGGCAATATCCTCATCCGCCGAACTGCACCTCGCGGTCAGCATCATGACCGGCGTTGCAAAGGCCGTCGGCGATGCCCGGATCTGCCGAAGCGCGACGATCCCCGAAACCTGCTCCATGGTGCAATCCAGGATCACGACGTCGGGACGTTTCAACTCGACGACCGTGCTGACAGGCTTGCCGTCGCTGAGCCCGCCGACGATGTGGCCGCGGGCTTCGAGCGACGTGCGGACGATATCGACAACCATTTCGTCATCGTCGGCGATGATTACGAATGGCATGCGGCTCTCCCCGTGTCGGATTCGGGCAATTCGGCGTGGGGCGCCAGGTCGACCACCCGGCGAATGGCCTCGTGCAGCTCCTGCTGCTTGAAGGGCTTGGCGATATGGTCGTCCATTCCCGCCTGCCGGAACGCGCGCACCTGCTCGGGCAAGGCGTTCGCGGTCATCGCGATGATCGGTATGTGGCGCGCGGGGCCGTCCATCTGCCGGATGATCCGGGTCGCGGCAACGCCGTCCATGCGCGGCATCTGGATATCCATCAGGATGACGTCATAGGCACTGGCCTCGACGGCGGCGATCGCCTCCATCCCGTCGCCCGCCACATCCACGAAATGCCCGGCCCGGCGAAGGATGACGCAGGCCAGTTCCTGATTCATCGGCAGGTCCTCGACAAGGAGGATGCGCACGGCGCCGCGATCGACGGGGTAGGACGGCAGTTGCGGCGTCACGTCCGCGCGGGCGACGGTGGCAAGCTCGATCTCGAACCAGAAGATGCACCCGGCGCCCTCATTGCAGGTAAAGCCGATGCGCCCTCCCATCAGCTCGACCAGGCTCTTGCAGATCGACAAGCCCAGACCCGTGCCGCCATGCTCCCGGCTGGTCGAAGGGTCGGCCTGAGCGAACTGCTCGAACAGCCGCTCCTGCACTTCTGCCGGGACGCCGGGTCCGGTGTCGGACACCGCAAACCGCAAATGCTCGTTGGACGGCGTCCGCGAGGGAATCTTGCTGACGTCGAGGGAAACCCTTCCTCTCACCGTGAACTTCACCGCGTTGCTCAGCAGGTTGAGCAGGATCTGCCGGATCCGGGCCGAGTCCCCGAGATTGTTCTGGCTCAGCTCGGGATCGATCCGGACCTCGAGGTCCAGGCCTTTGGATTCCGCCGTGCCTTCGACAATGGCGACCGTGCTGCGGACCAGCGCCTCGAGTGAAAAGGCTTCCTTGGTCAGCCCCAGCTTGCCGGCGTCGAGCTTGGAGAAATCGAGGATGTCGTTGACCACCGTCAGCAGCGCTCCGCCGGCATTCTTGACCAGCTCGAGGTAGCGCCGCTGCAGGAAGCTCAATGACACGTCGTCGAGGAGCAGGTCGCTGAAACCGAGGATGCTGTTCAGCGGGGTTCGGATCTCGTGGCTCATATTGGCGACAAATGTCGCCTTCGCTGCCGTGGCCGCCTCGGCTTCCTTGCGAGCCGCTTCGACCTTGGCGTTCAACGCGCGTGCCGCCGCCTCGAGCGTCTGGCGCTCGATCGCATAGCGCAGCGCCCGCATCAGTCCTCGGGAATCGACTTGTCCCTTAATCAGATAATCTTGCGCGCCCTGCTGCAAGGCTTCGACCGCCATGCGCTCGTCGTCGAGTCCGCTCAGGACCACCAGCGGAACGTCGGGAGCGACGACGTGCGCCCGGCGGACGGCTTCCAGGCCCTGCGCGTCCGGCAGTCCCAGGTCGAGGAGGACGACGTCGACTTCGTTTTCGGCCAGATGCTTCTCGGCGTCCATCATTGAGCCGACGTGAGTCATGACGATTGAATTGGCGGGGTTCTCGTTGAACATCTCGCGGATCAGCCGGGCGTCGCCCTCGCTGTCCTCGACGACCATCAGGAAGGTCCCATCGCGCGTCGCCACCGACCTCACCTCGCCTGGGGCAGTTTGGCTTTTTCAAACCAGAAGTCGTTGATGCTCCTGACGACGCTTTCGAACTTGTCGAGCTGCACGGGTTTGCTGAGGTAGCTGTTGGCCTGCAGCTTGTAGCTCTGGTTGATGTCGATGGCCGCATCCGAAGTGGTCAGGATGACCGTTGGAATGCTCTTCAGGCTATCGTCGCCGCGGATGTGCTTGAGGACCTCGCGGCCGTCCTTCTTGGGAAGGTTGAGGTCGAGCAGGATGAGGTCCGGCCGCGGAGCTTCGGAATGAGCTCCTTCCTGCGCCAGGAATGCCAAGGCTTCGACTCCGTCCATCGCGACGTGCAGCCGAATGTCGGAATTCGCCTCTCGAAACGCCTCCTGTGTAAGACGGATGTCGCCTGGGCTGTCCTCGACGAGGAGGACGTCGATACCCATAGAATTGTTCTTCATGTTACCGCCCCTAGAGTGAAGTGGAAGGTCGATCCGCGGTTGAGCTTGGAGGTGACCGAAAGTTCACCGCCGTTGCGCTCGACGATCTTCCGGCAGATCGCCAACCCGATACCGGTTCCGGAAAACTCCTGCCGGTTGTGCAGGCGCTGGAACATGCCGAATATGCGGTCGTAATATTGCTCCTCGATGCCGAGGCCGTTGTCCTTCACCGAAAACCGCCATTGGCCGCGCTGCTGGACCGCGGACACGCGCACTTGCGGATCGTCCGGCCCGCGATATTTGATCGCGTTGCCGACGAGATTCTGGAACAATTGCACAAGCTGCATCTCGTCCGCGCAGACGTCGGGCAGTTCGCCGATGGTGACCACCGCCGAGCTGTCGCCGATGGCGCCGGCAAGGTTGCCCAGCGCGACATCGAGGGCCTTGCGGCTTGAGATCGTCGCCAGCTCCATTTGCTTGGTGCCGATGCGCGAATAAGCGAGCAGGTCCTGGATCAGGCGCTGCATGCGCATCGCCCCATCGACGGCAAAGGCGATGAACTCGTCGGCGTCGGAGTCGAGCTTTCCGACGTAGCGCTGCGACAGCAACTGGGTGTAGCTCGACACCATCCGCAGCGGCTCCTGCAGGTCGTGCGAGGCGATGTAGGCGAACTGGCTCAACTCCTCGTTGGAGCGCTTCAATTCGGCGATCTTGTCGATCAAATCGGCTTCGGCGGCCTTGCGGACGCTGATGTCGCGAATGGCCGCCGTCACCAGGATGCCGTCGGCGCTTTCGAGCGGGCTCAGCATGATCTCGATCGGGAACTCGCTGCCGTCCCTGCGGCGCGCGGTCAGGTCGATGCCGGCACCGATAATCTGCGCCAGTGCCTCCTCGGGCGAGCGCAGCTTGTCGGCGACCAGCCGTTCGGCAAAGCCGACTGGGATGATGTTGGTGACCCTTTGGCCGATCAGCTCATCGCGGCTGTAACCGAACTGCTTCTCAGCCTGGACATTGAACAGCACGATCTCGCCGCTTGGGCTGACGACGACCATCGGGTCGGGGGCCGCCTCGAGCAAACCTCGGTAGCGCTCCTCGGCGCGCTTCATCAGCTCCTCGGCGGCTTTGCGCTTGCTGATGTCGCGGATCGCGGCGGTGACCAGGACCCCCTCGGGGCTGCCGAGCGGGCTGAGCATGATCTCGATCGGAAACTCGCCACCGTCCTTGCGCAGAGCGACCAGCTCGATGCCGGTACCGATTACCTGGGCGAGCGCTTCCTCCGCGGAGCGCAGCGCATCGGCGATTTGCCGTTCGGCGAAACCCTCGGGGATGATGTTGGTCACCCGCTGGCCGATCAGCTCGTCGCGAGTGTAGCCGAACTGCTTCTCGGCCTGGACGTTCAGAAGCACGATGTCGCCGAGCTCGTCGACGACGATCATCGCGTCGGGCGCCGCCTCGAGCAGGCCACGATAGCGCCGCTCGGTGCGCGCCAGCTCCTCTTCCGCGGCCTCGCGGATGCTGATGTCGCGGATCGCCGCGGTGACCAGGATTCCGTCGGGGCTTTCGAGCGGGCTGAGCATGATTTCGATCGGAAATTCGCCACCGTCCTTGCGGCGCGCGACGAGCTCGATGCCGGTGCCGATCACCTGGGCGAGCGCTTCGGCGGCGGAACGGCTGCCGTCGGCGATGATGCGTTCGGCAAATCCGATCGGGATGATGTCGGTGACCTTGCGGCCGATTAGCTCGTCGCGGGGGTAGCCGAATTGCTTTTCGGTCTGGACGTTGACCAGCACGATGTTGCCGGCCTCGTCGACGACCACCATCGCGTCGGGAGCCGCTTCCAGCAGGCCGCGATATTTCGCCTCGGACCGGACCATTTGCTGGTTGGGCTTGGCGACGGCCGCCGGGATATCGATCGCGGCGCTGCTCAACACTCTTCCCCAGACAGCCAGGCGGGAGAATCTCGTGTCTCTCAGTCACCCGAATGCTGGCGGCAGGGGTCGGGCAATGTCCCGGTGATGACCCCGCAACACATAACAAGCCACTGCGACTAAGTTCATTCCGGAGCCATCCGCCCCCGACGAATTCTTGGTCCTCGGCCGTTGCGAGTTGCGCGCGGACTTGCCACAGCGCCGCGATTGATTTGAAAGGAGCCGTCGATGCTGCCTCGCCCACTGGTCGGCCTGCTGCTGGCCGCCGTCGCTCTGTCCTCCTGCGCTCCGGTCCCGCCGCCACCCGCCCAGGCCTCACCCGAAGCGCTCCGGGCGGCGGTTGCAGCCCCCTCCCGGACACCGGCCAACATCGCCCGGGATCGCTATCGCCATCCGGCTGAAACGCTGACTTTCTTCGGCGTCAGGCCGAGCGACACGGTCGTCGAGCTGTGGCCCGGCGGCGGCTGGTACACCGAAATCCTCGCGCCCTACCTGGCCTCCGGCGGCGGCCGGCTGATCCTCGCCACCCTCGACGGCCAGCTCGGCCCTGTCGCCAAGCTGCGCGACGCCCATCCCGCCGTCTACGCGAACGTGAGCGCCGCCACCTTCCCCGTCTTCGACGCGTCGGCGACGCGAGTCCCGGCCGGCAGCGCCGACGTCGTCCTGACGTTTCGCAACGTCCACAATTGGCGGATGGGATACCGGCGGGACGACAAGCAGGACTACAGTGACCAGGCGTTTCGCGAGATTTATGCGATGCTCAAGCCCGGCGGGACCCTGGGCGTGGTCGACCACCGGCTGCCCGAAAGCGCCAGCGACGAGCGCGAGCGGACCAGCGGCTACATCAAGACCTCGACCGTTCGGCGCCTCGCCGAAGCGGCCGGCTTCCGCCTCGTCGCTTCGTCCGAAATCAATGCCAACCCGCTCGATACCGCCGACTGGCCCGACGGCGTCTGGACCTTGCCGCCGGCGCTGCGGCTCAAGGACAAGGACCGCGACAAATATCTGGCGATCGGCGAAAGCGACCGGATGACGCTGAAGTTCATCAAGCCGCGCTAAGCCGCAGGCTCGGTCTCAATTGCGGATTGGGTGAAAAATGGTGGGCGTGGCAAGGATTGAACTTGCGACCCCTGCGATGTCAACACAGTGCTCTACCACTGAGCTACACGCCCACTCGCGCCGCATTTAGGCAGCGGGCGCCGAACGCGCAACCCGCCTGCGATGGCCAAATTGCAGCCAAAAACGGCATCGCGCCGGCACGGATTTACTCCGGGCCGGGGCGATTCAAGCTAGCCTCGGCCAAAGTACCACTTTGGCCGAAATCCCTACAGCCGGCCGTGCTGGTCCTCGGTCTGGAAGATGCGGTCGACCTCGGCGACCAGGTCTTTGAGGTGGAACGGCTTGGACAGCAGCTTGGCCTCCGGGGCCGTGCGGCCGCCCTGGAGAGCGACCGCGGCGAAGCCGGTGATGAACATCACCCGGATCGCGGGATCGATCACCGAGGCTTTCTGGGCGAGCTCGATGCCGTCCATCTCCGGCATGACGATGTCGGTCAGCAGAAGATCGAACCGCCCGGCCTGGAGCAGCGGCATCGCTTCGGTTCCGCAGCCGACGGCCTCGACCTCATAGCCGACGCGCTGCAGGGCGCGCTGCAGATACTCGCGCATGGACGTGTCGTCCTCGGCCAGCAAAATTCTCGCCATCGCTGCATCTTATGCGCACAGGTTTTAATATTTTCCAGCCGCTATTGCGCCCTGTCGGGCGTTGACCGGAGCCTATTCGTCCTAGATTGAGACGCCGCCGTGAACCCCGTCGAGACCACCACCAACCCCCTGTCCGCCCCGGTCGTTCATCCGCGTCGCGCCGATTTGCCGGTGCTTCTCTCGGTGCCGCACTCGGGCCGAGACTATCCCGACTGGCTGGTGGCGCTGGCGTCGGGCGGCCGGCGGGCGCTCGCGGCGCTCGAGGATTCGCTGGTCGACCGGCTGGTGTGGCGAGCGGTCGAGCACGGCACCGCGGCGGTGATCGCCCGGGCGCCGCGAGCCGCGATCGACTGCAACCGGGCCGAGGATGATGTCGACCCGTCGGTGATCGAGGGCGGCGGGCGCGGCCGGGTCAGCGCCCGGGCCCGCGGCGGGCTCGGAATCGTTCCCGGACGAACCCAGAGCCACGGCTATCTGTGGCGCCGCTCGATCGGCTCGAAGCAGCTCGAGGAACGGCTCGACCAGGCGCACCGCCCCTACCATCAGGCGATCGAACATCAGCTCGGCGAACTAGTGGAACGGTACGGCGGAGCGATTTTGCTCGATTGCCATTCGATGCCGCCGCCGGCGCGCGGGGTTTCGCCGATCGTGTTCGGCGACTGCCATGGCCAAAGCGCCGCGCTTTGGGTCAGCGCCGAGGCGGTTCGGATCGCCCGGTCAGCGGGCTTTGTCGCCGGCCTCAACGACCCGTTTGCGGGCGGCCACATCGTCGAGCGGCACGGCGCTCCCGAGCGCGGGGTTCACGCGCTTCAGATCGAGATCGACCGGCGCCTTTATCTCAACGAGCGCCTCGAATCCCCCGGGCCGGGGTTCGACGCCATCGCTTCGCTGATCGAGGCGCTCGCCGTCGGTCTCGGAGATCTGCTCCTCAGCCGGCAGATCGCCACCGCGGCCGAATAAAAACGGCCACCCCGGGCGTGCCGGGATGGCCGAGTTCAGGGGGTCGCACCATGGGGTGCGGCGGCTATTGGGCGGCCCGTGAGGGGGGGAACGCGGACCGCCCTTTGCACTACAAAGATAGGGTGGCGGAGAGCCGTTTCAACTCGGCCCGCCGCGCGCGGTTCACGCGTCGACCTTGGCCTTTTCGGGAAGCGCGACCGGGCCCTTGCCCTGCATCACCTGGCGCGAAAACACCTCGCGGATCTGCGGCAGCGAGAACAAATGCGCGTAAATCAGCGGCAGCATGCCGTTCTGGTTCATCTTGCGCAGTTCGTCGCCGCGCGCTTCGCGAAGCTTCTCTTCATCGACCATCTGGAAGCCGCGATAGACGAACGGCTGGTCGGCGCCTTCGGGCTGGATGGCGACCTCGCCGTCCATCAGCAGCCCGGCCTTCTTCAATTCCTCGACGAACAAGGCGGTGCGCTGGCCGGCGGTCTCGAACTGCTCGCAGAACTCGAGCACCGCCTTGGTCGCCTGGCTCGGCTGGTCGCCGTCGAACAACGGCTCGCCTTCTTCGAAATCGCCGACTCCGCCGGCGGTCGGGTCGAAGCACAAGGACAGCTCGTCGCTGTCCGGGCGGAGCCGCGCCAGCAGGAACGGGTAGCGGCGCATGTAGGCCGGCACGTAGATCGTCGGGTCGTGGAGCTGACCTTCCTCGTTGAGGAACGCATTGATGCCCTCGCTCAGGCCCATCAGCACCAGCGGTACCGGGTTGTCGCCGATCGAGAAAACGATCGGATAGTGTCGCTGGAGCAGCGCGAATTCGTCGACCGTCGCCGGGATCGCATGGGTGTTGGCGATCATCGTCGGCTTGTCGATCGGCCGGATCTTCATTTTACCGTGCTGGTTGAAGTTCAGTGCTTCGAGCGCATTATAGAATAACGGCAAGGGCTGGTTCGGCGCGGCGGTCGCCATTCGATCGATCTCCCAAAGCTATCAGGCGTATCCGGGGGTGAGGCACCAAGCGCCGCCATCCAGCCGGTTGGATTTGCGGTCGAGCCTCTATTCGCAGCCGCCTGTTTAGGCAAGGCCAGACGCTCCCGGCCGGTTTCCGCGCCCCCCGCTCCCCGCGCCGTCAATTCATTGACCATTCAACCCCTTGCTGCGAAGCCCGCGCCCCATGAGGGTGGGAGGACCGTGACCGTATTGAGCTTCGTCGCGTTGCTCCCGCTGCTGCTGAGCGTCGCTGCGTTCCAGGACGATTCCGCGGCCGAGGAGCCGCAGCCGCCAGTCACCCGCGTGGTCGTCGAGCACCAATGGATCGTCCGGGTCCCGGTCCGGCCGCTGAAATCGGCCCCCCGCTACGAGTGGAACGAGGGCAAGCGCGTCAAATGCTTCCCGACCAAGGACATTCGCGGAGCGCGCCTCGCCGGGGCCGACCAGGTCGACTTCGTGCTCGGCAAGCGCGAGCGGGTCCGGGCGTCGTTCGACGGCAGTTGCCCGGCGCTCGACTTCTATGGCGGCTTTTACCTGAAGACCGAAGACGAACGGGTCTGCGCGCGGCGCGATTCGGTCCATTCGCGGATGGGCGGGAGCTGCCGCATCGAACGCTTCCGCCGGCTCGTGCCCAAGCCCAGGGACTGACGTTTTCTTGACAATTTCGTCGCGGCGGCGTTAGCCCAGCCGCCAGTAGCGGCCGCTTAGCGAGGGCGCTCGCCACCTTTTTTCCGGATTTTTGAATGTCTTTTGCCGATCTCGGCCTTTCCGACGAATTGCTGCGCGCGGTCGCCGACAGCGGCTATGGCGAGCCGACGCCGATCCAGAAGGGCGTCATCCCGTCGGTGCTGATGGGCAAGGACATCGTCGGCATCGCCCAGACCGGGACCGGCAAGACGGCCGGCTTCGTCCTGCCGATGCTCGACATCCTCCATCACGGCCGGAGCCGGGCGCGGATGCCGCGTTCGATGATCCTCGAGCCGACCCGCGAGCTCGCCGCGCAGGTTGCCGAGAATTTCGAGAAATACGGCAAATATCACAAACTCTCGATGGCGCTGCTGATCGGCGGCGTTCAGATGGGCGACCAGGTCAAGGCGCTCGAGAAGGGCGTCGACGTGCTGATCGCGACGCCGGGCCGGCTGATGGACCTGTTCGGCCGCGGCAAGATCCTGCTCAACGGCTGCGAGCTGCTGGTCATCGACGAAGCCGACCGGATGCTCGACATGGGCTTCATCCCCGACATCGAGGAAATCTGCTCGAAGCTGCCCAAGTCGCGCCAGACCCTTTTGTTCTCGGCGACCATGCCGCCTCCGATCCAAAAGCTCGCCGCCAAGTTCCTCAACGACCCCAAGCGCGTCGAGGCGACCCGGCCGGCGACCGCCAACGTCAACATCGAGCAGCGGCTGGTCCAGGTCCGTCCCGACAAGAAAAAGGACAAATTGCGCGAGCTGCTTCGAGCCACCGAGTTCAAGAACGCGATCGTGTTCTGCAACCGCAAGACCACCGTCCGCGAGCTGTTCACGAGCCTCAAGCGCTCGGGCTTCGCGGTCGGCCAGATCCACGGCGACATGGAGCAGTCCGACCGCATCGCCGAATTCGACCGCTTCAAGCAGGACGAGATCAACATCCTCGTCGCATCGGACGTCGCGGCTCGCGGGCTCGACGTCAAAGGCGTCAGCCACGTGATTAACTTCGACGTTCCGTGGCAGCCCGACGACTACATTCACCGCATCGGGCGGACCGGCCGCGCCGGGATGAAGGGCATCGCCATCACCATGGCCGCTCCGTCCGACGCCGAGCAGGTCGCCGCGATCGAGAAACTGACCGGGACGAAAATCGCGCGGGTTGGAGCCGCCCCGGAAGCGGCCGGCGCGCCCGAACCTGCCGCGGCCCGCGAGCCGCGCGAGGCGAGGCCGCCGCGCGAAGCGCGCAAGCCACGCGAAAGCCGCCCGCCGCGCGCCGAAGCGGCCGCCGCCCCCGCCAAGGCCCGTGAAGACCGCAAGCCGCGCCCCGCCCGCCGCGATCCCGAGCCCAAGGAAATCGACGAAGGCTGGAACGGGCCGCTGCCGTCCTTCCTGTCATTGAAGGCGGATTGACCAATCCCTCTCCCCTCGAGGGAGAGGGCGACTCAAGCGCAGCTTGAGCGGGGTGAGGGGATATCGTCCCCGACAGCCCCTCACCCCTCACCCTTCCGCCGCTGGCGCGGCTCCTTCCCTCTCCCTCAAGGGGAGAGGGGTCGACTGCGATTCCGCTCCAGGAAAGCCCTCGCGTGGGCCTCGAACCTCTGCTCTGAAATCGCGTCGCGCAGCCCCTGCATCAGCCGCTGGTAGAACCACAAATTGTGCTCGGTCATCAGCATCGCGCCGAGAATTTCGCCCGACTTGACCAGGTGATGGACATAAGCGCGTTCGAACTGGCTGCAGGCCGGGCACGGGCAGCCCGGTTCGATCGGCTCGCGATCCTCGGCGAAGCGCGCATTCCTGAGGTTGAGCGGCCCGTCGGCGGTGAACGCCTGCCCGGTGCGCCCGGATCGCGTCGGCAGCACGCAATCGAACATGTCGATGCCGCGCCGCACCGCCTCGATAATATCGTCGGGCTTGCCCACCCCCATCAGATAGCGCGGCTTGTCCGTCGGCAGCATGTCGACCGCGAAATCGAGGCAGCCGAGCATCGCCTCCTGCCCCTCGCCCACCGCGAGCCCACCGACCGCATACCCGTCGAAGCCGATGCCGATCAGGGCGTCCGCCGAGGCGCGGCGCAGTCCCTCGTCCAGCGCGCCTTGCTGGATTCCAAACAGCGCTGAGCGCTCGGCATGCTCCGCGTCCGCGTCGAACGCGTCGCGCGACCGACGCGCCCAGCGCATCGATCGCTCCATCGCCGCCACCTGCTCGGCCCGCGCCGAGGTCGTCGTCACCAATTGGTCGAACGCCATGACGATGTCGGCGCCGAGCAACCGCTGCACCTCGATCGAGCGCTCCGGGGTCAGCATATGCGCCGAGCCGTCGAGATGGCTCTTGAAGCTAACGCCCTCCTCGCTGACCTTGGTCAGCTCGGACAGGCTCATGACCTGGTAGCCGCCGCTGTCGGTCAGGATCGGCCGGTCCCACCCCATGAACTTGTGCAGCCCGCCCAGCCGCGCGACCCGCTCGGCGCCGGGGCGGAGCATCAGATGATAGGTGTTGCCGAGGATGATGTCGGCGCCCGACTCGGCGACGTCTGCGGGTTTCATCGCCTTGACAGTCCCGGCGGTGCCCAGCGGCATGAACGCCGGAGTCCGGACAATGCCGCGCTCCAGCGTGATCGTCCCAGTGCGCGCGGCGCCGTCGCCGGCCGAGATCGAAAAGGAGAAGCGGGGCATCGTCGCCGCCCTAACCGTTCGCATCGACGCAAGTCGAGACAGCGGCGGCAACACCGATGCGCCGCTGCCCCTTATGCCGCGAGCTTGGGAGCCCTTGCGCTTTTCGGCAGCAGCTCGGCGATGCGGTCGGCCGGCACGGCGCTCCCGAACAAATAGCCCTGACCGACCGCGCAACCCAGCGCCGTCAGGAAATCGCGTTGCGTGACGGTCTCGATACCTTCCGCGACGACCTGGATCTTGAGCGCTCGCCCGAGCCCGACCACGGCATCGACGATCGCGCCGTCCTCGGCATCGATCTGGAGGTCGCGAATGAACGATCGGTCGATCTTGATGATTTCGATCGGGAATTGCTTGAGGTGGGTCAGTGAGGCGAAGCCCGTCCCGAAGTCGTCGAGTGCGAGCTTGATCCCCGCCTCGGTGAGCTCGTTGAACGTCCGCTCGACATGCTCGATGGCTTGCCCGAGCAGGACGCTTTCGGTGACTTCCACCTGGATGCATTCGGGGTCGATGCTGGCCGCGCGCAACTTGGCGAGCAGCCGCTCGGCGAAGTCGCCGCGGCGCAGTTCGGCGAGCGCGGCGTTGATCGCGACATGGCCGAAGCCAAGCCCGGCCGCCCGCCATTCCAGGATGTCCCGGATGACCCCGTCGACCATCCGGTCGCTCAGCTTCACCGCAAGCGTCGAATCCTCGAACGCGGCGGCGATGTAGCCGGCGGGTTTCGGCTCGCGCCCAGGCAGGCAGCAGCGGAGCAGCGCCTCGAACCCCACGACCGAGCCCGTCTGGAGATCGATCTTGGGCTGATAGAATGGCTGGACGAAATTGTCCTCGAGAGCCGCGGCGGCGGTCGACAGCATGTCGCCGCGCAGCCGCATGCTCGACCACATCGACGGGTTGTACAGCCGGAACGCCCCGCGGCCCGATGCCTTCGCCTCGTAGAGCGCGAGGTCGGCGTGCTTGAGCATGTTCTCGGCTCCGGTTCCGTCGGAGCAACTGGCGCCGATGCTGGCTCGCGAATGGATCAGCTTGCCGTGATGCTCGATCGGTTCGCCCAGGCGTTCGAGCGTCAGGTTTGCGAAGGCCTCGATTTCGGTCGGCCCGCGCATGCCCATCAGCAGCAGTGCGAATTCATCGCCACCAAGCCGAGCGACACAATCGTCCGACCTGGTCGAATGAATCAGGCGATTGGCGACCTCGCGGAGGAGCGCGTCACCGGCATCGTGGCCGAGAGTGTCGTTGGTCAGCTTCAACTCGTCGACGTCGAGAAGAAGCAACGCAAAACGGTCCGATCCCGCGCCGCCTTTGGTGAGCAAGTCCATGTGCCGCTGGAACAGCGCTCGATTCGGAAGGCCGGTGAGCGAATCGTGGAACGCCAGGTGGTGGGCGTGCGCCTCGGCGGCGGCGATTTCCCCGGCCGCCTTGCGCAACCGCCGCCCGAGGAACAGCATAAAGGACGCAAGCCCGACGAGGATCAGCAGATTGATCGGCACGAGCTTCCACAAGATTCGGGTTCCGGGCAGCTCGGGCTTCCACACCAGATAGCCCATGACGGTCCCCCACTCGGTGCGCAGTGGAACGGCATGCTCGTCGGACCCCGGCTTCGGAGCGCGGGAAAATCGGGGCGATGCGATCAACTGCCGGGAACTCAGCTCGGCAAGAAAGCCCGCGTCGAGGTAGCGAATGCTGACCAGGACCGGCCATCGGCCCCTCGGCCTTACGTAACCGGGCGTCGACGGCTGAATCAGCATCGCGCTCGCCGCCGCAGGGCGGCCGCGGATCAAGAGAAAGTGCGAATCATGCGTCGCGCGAGGCGTCGTTCGAACGGTGCTGCCGGGATGCAACATATGTCCGGGATTGCGATCGTGGCGCCCGATCCCGCGGCGTTCGCCTTTGCGGATATTGTCCAGCAACGACTTGATGTCGGTCGATAGGCTTGCGTAGCCCGCCAACGGCACCCGCTGTCCACTGGCGGCCGCGTAGATGGGCCGGTCGTCGCGATCGACGATAAAGACTTCGTCGTGCCGGAAGATGCGATAAAGCCACCCGCCGATATTGTCGTGAATCCACTTCATGTCGCGCGGATCGGCGACGATATGAGAGATTGCGTCATCCCAGACCGCGACGGTTTCCTGCTGCAGCGCGAGCTCGTCGACGCTGGTCTCCATCGCGTGCTGGGCGGAGCGCGCCTGGCGCTCGACCGACACCTCGTCGCTTTCGTGGGTCGCCCAGAAGACTCCGGCGCCGGCGAGGAACAGGGCCGCGAGGATGGTCACGCCGATGGCGATGACGAGCGTTACCGAAAAGACGTACCGATGACCCGACATCTGGTTCGGAGTTTGGTGGGCGCTGATCGGCATAGGCGGGGGTTATGGTCGAGGGCCTAACAAGCCATGGGGCTCTGGTCCGTTTCGGACTTGAAATCCGGCTCCCCCCGGTCCGCACCCGGAGGCAGCAGCAGGCTCGCGTCGCCGTAGCTGTAGAAACGGTAGCCGCTCTCGATTGCGTGCGCGTAGGCCGACTTCATGACGTCGAGGCCCATCAACGCGCTGACCAGCATGAACAGCGTCGAGCGCGGCAGATGGAAATTGGTGACCAGCCCGTCGACCGCCTTGAACCGGTAGCCCGGAGTGATGAAAATCGCCGTGTCGCCCTCGAACGCGCCGATCTCGCCATCCTCGCCCGCCGCGCTTTCGATCAGCCGGAGCGAGGTCGTGCCGACCGCGATCAGCCGCCCGCCCGCTGCCCGCGCGCGGTTGAGCCGCTCAGCCGTCGCGGCGTCGATCCGCCCCCATTCCGCATGCATCCTGTGCGCGTCGGTATCGTCGGCCTTGACCGGCAGGAACGTCCCCGCGCCGACGTGCAGCGTCAGAGTCTCGCGGCCGATGCCGCGCTCGTCCAGCGCGTCGAGCAGCCGCGGCGTGAAATGCAGCGCCGCAGTCGGCGCTGCGACCGCCCCCTCCTCGCGCGCGAACATGGTCTGATAATCCTCGCGGTCGGCCTCGTCGGCCTGCCGGCGCGAGGCGATGTACGGCGGCAGCGGCATGGTGCCGGCCAGCGCCAGGAGTTGCTCAACCGGCTCGTCGCCGTCGAACTGCAGCAGGAACGCTCCGTCCCGCCCACGCTCGATCGCGGAAGCGCAAACGCCGTGCCCGAACTCCACCCGGTCGCCGATCTTCAGCCGCCGGGCGTTGCGGACGAACGACCACCAGCTGCGCGGCCCCTCGCGCTTGTGCAGCGTCGCGCCGATCCGGGCCTCTCCGCGCATGCCCTCGAGCTGCGCGGGGATGACCCTGGTGTCGTTGAACACCAGCACATCGCCCCGCCGCAGCAGCGCCGGCAGGTCGAGCATCTGGTGATCGGAAATCGCCGGGCCGTCGACCAGCAGCAGTCGAGCGCTGTCCCGAGGCCGCGCCGGCCTTAATGCAATGCGGTCAGGGGGAAGCTCAAAATCGAAAAGATCGACGCGCATGCACAGTCATTGCGAGGAGCGGAGCGACGAAGCAATCCAGCGAAATCAAGCAAACTGGATCGCCGCGCTCCGCTCGCAATGACGGAGGGGTCGTTAGGCGCCGAGCGTTGCCCGGACGATTCTCGTCGGCTGCGGCGGCGGCTCGCCGACCGCGATCCGGTCGACCGCGTCCATGCCCGAGATCACCCGGCCGAACACCGTATACTTGCCCCACAGGCTGACGTTCGGCGAGAACATGATGAAGAACTGGCTGTTGGCCGAATGGGGGTCGTCGGTGCGGGCCGCGGCGACGATTCCGCGCATGTAGGGGATGGTCGTGAACTCGGCCTTGAGGTCGGGCAGGCCGGAACCGCCGGTGCCGGTCCCCTTGGGATCGCCGCCCTGGGCCATGAAGCCCGGGATCACCCGGTGGAAGGCGACGCCGTTGTAGAAGCCCTGGCGGACCAGCGTCTGGATGCGCGCGACGTGCGCGGGCGCGGCGTCGGGGCGGAGCTGGATGACGACCGTGCCGCCGTTCGACAGCTCGAGCTTCAGCTTGTTGGCCGGGTTGGCGGCGACCGCGGGCGGCGGCAGGATGGAAACCGTCGCGGCCGGCGGAATCGGTGCAGGCGCCTGCGCCGCTGCTGCCGACGCCAGCGCCATAAACATCATTGCCGTCAACGCGTTACGCATCGTCCGCCCACTCCCCGGAATCGTCCGTCCACTAGCGCGCGGAGTCGCCCCGCGCCACCCCCGGGTTGCGCTCGAGATGCGCGGCGACATCGGCCGCGACGGCCGGCGGGACGAACTTGTCGATCGCCCCGCCATAGCGCGCGATCTCCTTGACCAGCCGCGAGGCGATCGGCTGCAGCGACACGTCGGCCATCAGGAAGACGGTCTCGATCTTGTCATTGAGTTGCTGGTTCATGCCCGCCATCTGATATTCATATTCGAAGTCCGCGACCGCCCGCAGGCCGCGCAGAATCAGCGATGCGCCCTCGCGCTCGGCGAAGTCCATCAGCAGCGAATCGAACTCGACGACAGTGATGTCGCCCGGGACATCGGCGACCTCGCGGCGGACCATCTCGAGCCGCTCGGGAAGCGTGAACATCGGTTCCTTGGCCGGGTTGGTCGTGACCCCGACGACCAGCCGGTCGACCAGATGCGCACCGCGCTTGACGATGTCGAGATGGCCCAAAGTGATCGGGTCGAAGGTGCCGGGATAGACTCCGATGCGTGTCGCCATGATCAATGATCCCGTTCAATTGCGAAGCGCGCGATGGACCGCAGCAGGTCGGCTTCGGAGCCATGGCCCGCGAGGTGCTCGACCGCCTGCTCGACCAGGAAATGCGCCTGCTGCCGGGCGCGGTCTTCGCCGAGCAGCGAGACGAAGGTCGCCTTGCCGGCGTGGGCGTCCTTGCCGGTCCGCTTGCCGGCGGCTTCCGGGTCGCCGCTGTGGTCGATCAAATCGTCGGCGATCTGGAACGCCAGGCCGATGTTGCGCGCATAGCCGCGGTACGGCG
>CAYSHL010000009.1:0-73643 GCA_964430865.1 uncultured Sphingomonas sp. | reverse complement strand
CGAGGTTGCGCTGCGTGAACTCGCCCTCGTCGGCGATGATCAGCCCGCCCTCGCGAAGATCGGCGACGTTCACCTTGAGCGCCGCCGGGTTCATCGCCACCAGGACATCGGGCTGATCGCCGGCGGTCTCGATCGCGCAGGAGCCGAAGTTGATCTGGAACGCCGAGACGCCGAACGTCGTCCCCTGCGGAGCGCGGATTTCCGCCGGAAAATCGGGAAAGGTGGCGAGGTCGTTGCCGGCCAGAGCGGTCGACAAAGTGAACTGGCCGCCGGTCAGCTGCATGCCGTCGCCGCTGTCGCCCGCGAAGCGCACGACGACGGCTTCCAGCGGCGGCTGGGCCGTGGCCTCGGCTGGCGTCAGGACATGGGTGGCGGTGGCCATCGGCACATACTTAGACGCGCGAGGCCGTCTTTGCGAGCATAGCGAAGCAATCCAGCTTGTTCTTTTGTGGATTGCCGCGCGCCTTCGGCGCTCGCAATGACGGCGGATGGACGACGACCATCTCTACCGCCGCGGGGCCGGCGCGAGCTTGCTGGTTCCGGCCCTCGCTTATTTCGCCATCGTCTTTGCGATCGGCTTCGTGCTGGGCACATTGCGGGTGCTGCTGATTGTCCCGCGGTTCGGCGAGACGACGGCGGTGTTGCTGGAGCTGCCGGTGATCCTCGTCAGCGCGTGGCTGATTTGCCGCTGGGTGATGCGGCGCTGGGCGGTGTCGCGACGACCGGGCGCCCGGCTGTTCGTCGGGCTTGCCGCCTTGGCGATGCTGCTCGTCGCCGAGGTTCTGCTCGGCCTGACCTTGTTCGGCCGCGACCTCGCCGGCCAGCTTGCCGAGATGACGCAGGGCAGCGGCGCGCTGGGCCTTGCGGCGCAGCTAATCTATGCATTCTTCCCCGTCGTCCAGGCGCCGACCGAATGACCGACGACCATCTCTATCGCCGCGGGGTCGGGGTGATGCTGCTCAACCCGCGGCGCGAGGTGTGGGTCGGGCAGCGGATCGATTACCCGTCCGAAGCTTGGCAGATGCCGCAGGGCGGTCTCGACAAGGGCGAGAAACCGTGGCCGGGCGCGTTGCGCGAGCTCGAGGAGGAGACCGGCATTCGTCCCGGCCTGGTCGAGCGCGTCGCCGACTGCGCCGAGCCCCTGCGCTACGATTTGCCGCCGGAGCTGTGCGAAGCCCTGTGGGGAGGCCGCTGGAAGGGCCAGCAGCAGCACTGGTTCCTGGCCCGCTTCACCGGCGGCGACGGCGACGTAGATATCGCCACCGCGCACCCCGAGTTCAGCGCCTGGAGATGGGTCGAGCCGGCCCAGCTCCCCGACCTTATCGTCCCCTTCAAGCGCGACCTTTACCGCCGGCTGCTGGCCGAGTTTCGCGACCATCTCTAGCGGCTGCCACGGTGTGGCGTTCGGGCCGCGGCGCGGCTAGGAGAGCCGCGATGGGGAGGCTTGCAAGCACCGAACAGCAATGCGTCGAGCGCGCCGCGGCGGAGCCGATGCTGAGCCAGGTCGAGGCCTGGGCGGCGGTCAACAGCGGCTCGCGCAATCTTGCCGGGCTGGCGACGATGGCGGGGCTGCTCGCGGATGCTTTTTCCGCGCTTCCCGGCAAGCTGGCGCTGGTTGAGGCGGCGCCGGTCGATGCGGTCGATTCGGCGGGCAGAACCGTTGCGATCGAGCATGGCCGCAATATTCACCTGAAGGTTCGGCCGGAAGCGCCGGTGCAGCTGCTGTTGACCGGGCACATGGACACGGTGTTCGGGGCCGACCACGCGTTCCAGGCGACCAGCTGGCTCGAGGACGGAGTGCTCGGCGGGCCGGGAGTTGCGGACATGAAAGGCGGCATCGCGGTGATGCTCGCGGCGCTCAAAGCGGTCGAGGCCGGCGGCATTGCGAATCTTGGCTATGAAATCATCCTCAACAGCGACGAGGAAGTCGGCTCGCTCGGGTCGGCGGCGCTGATCGCGCAAGCCGCCCGCGGCAAGCGCGCGGCGCTGACATACGAGCCCGCCGCGCTGCCCGACGGCACGCTCGCCGGAGCGCGGCCCGGAAGCGGCAATTTCGCGTTCGTCGTCCGCGGGCGCTCGGCCCACGCCGGCCGCAACCCCGAGGACGGCCGCAACGCGGTCGTCGCCGCCGCCGACCTCGCCTTGCGGCTCGAGCGCGGCAAATATTCCGGGCTGTCGGTCAATCCGGCGCGGGTCGAGGGCGGCGGCCCGAACAATGTCGTCCCCGACCTCGCGGTGCTGCACGTCAACCTGCGCCCGGCGACGCCCGAGGATGAGGCGAAGGCGCGCGACCTGATCGAATCGAGCGTCGCCTTGGTCGCCGCCGAGCACGATGTCGCGATCGACGCCCACGGTGGCTTCGGGCGGCCGCCCAAGCCAATGACTCCCGCGGCCGAGGCTTTGTTCGAGCTGGTCAAGCAGGCCGGTGCCGACCTTGGCCAGCCAATCGGCTGGCGGGCGACCGGCGGGGTTTGCGACGGCAACAACATCGCCGCCTGCGGGGTGCCGGTGATCGACACGATGGGCGTCCGCGGCGGCAAGATCCACAGCGCCGACGAGTATCTGATCGTCGACAGCCTGGCCGAGCGCGCGGCGCTGTCGGCGCTGACCATCATGCGGCTGGCCGGCGGGCGGGCATGAGCTTTCGAGTCCGGCCGGCGCGCGGCGACGATTTCGACGCGATCTACCAGATGGCCAAGCTGACCGGCGGCGGCTTCACCAATTTGCCGGCCGACCGCGGCGCGCTGGTCGGCAAGCTGGCGCGGTCCGACACATCGTTCGCCAGGCCCGGCGAAGAGCAGGCCGGCGACCTCTATCTGTTCGTCCTCGAGGATCCCGAGCAGGGCGCGATCCGCGGCACCTGCCAGGTGTTCGGCCAGGTCGGGGTCGTCCAGCCGTTCTACAGCTATCATTTGAGCACGCTCACCCAGAGCAGCCCCGAGCTCGGCAAGACCTTCCGCAACCGGATGCTCAGCCTGACCACCGACCTCGAAGGCTGCTCGGAGGTAGGCGGCCTGTTCCTGCACGCGGAGGTCCGCTCCGGCGGCTGGGGGACCCTCCTCGCCCGCAGCCGCTATCTGTTCATCAAGCAGCATCGCGCGCGCTTCGGCGACCGTACGCTGGCGGAATTGCGCGGGGTGATGGACAATCTGGGCAATTCGCCGTTCTGGGACGGGCTCGCCGGCCGTTTTTTCGACATGAGCTTTCCCGAAGCCGACCAGTTCAACGCGATCCACGGCACGCGGTTCATCGCCGACTTGATGCCGCGGACGCCGATCTACGTCGCGCTGCTCGCCGAAGCCGCCCAGGCGGTGATCGGCCATCCGCATCCGACCGGGCTCGGAGCGCTCAAGATGCTCGAGGAGGAAGGCTTCGCGTTCGACCGCTACATCGACATTTTCGACGGCGGCCCGACCGTCACCGCCGACACCGACCGCATCCGCACGGTGCGCGAAGCGGCAGAGGAAACGGTGCTCGAGGTCGGCGAGGGCGGCAAGCAGAAGATGCTCCTGGCGACGGGCAGGCTGCAGGATTTCGTCGCCTGCGGAGCGAGTGTGAAGCGGGTGCCGCGCAAGGGCCTGTGCATCGACTCCGAGGCGGCCCGGCTGCTCGGAGTGAAGGCCGGCGACCAGGTGCTCGCGGTTACCCGCTGACGTGGCGCTGACCGAAATCAATTTCGACGGGATCGTCGGCCCAAGCCACAATTACGCGGGGCTGAGCCTCGGCAACCTGGCATCGACGCGCAACGCCGGCCAGGTGTCGCGGCCGCGCGCCGCGGCGCTCGAGGGCGTTGCGAAAATGCGGGCGAACCTCGAACTCGGCCTCGCCCAGGGAGTGCTGATGCCGCACCCGCGGCCCAACCGGGCGTGGCTCGCCGAGCTCGGGACGACCATCGAGGACGCGAAAGGCGCGCTCGCCGCCAATGCGATGTCGGCCTCGGCGATGTGGGCGGCCAACGCAGCGACCGTGTCGCCGGCGCCCGACACCGGCGACGGGCGCTGCCACCTGACCGTCGCCAATCTGCGCACCATGCCGCACCGCAGCCACGAGTGGCCGGCGACCCTTGCTCAGCTGCGGCTGGCGTTCGCCGATGCCGAGCACTTCACCGTCCACCCGCCGGTGCCGCCGGCGTTCGGCGACGAGGGCGCCGCCAACCACATGCGGCTGGCCCCCGCCTATGGCGAGCCGGGAGTTGAAATCTTCGTCTACGGAGTCTCGGGCGGAGCGTTTCCCGCGCGCCAGCATCTGCAGGCATCGCAAGCCATCGCTCGCCTCCACCGGCTCGACCCCGATCGAACCTTGTTCGCGGAGCAGTCGGAGCAGGCGATCGCCGCCGGCGCCTTCCACAATGACGTCGTCGCGGTCGCCAACGGGCCCTTGCTGTTCGCGCACGAGAAAGCCTTCGCCGAGCGCGACGCGCTGATCGGCGATTGCGAGCGGCTGGTCCCCGGCTTCGAGCTGGTCGAGGTGCCCGACCCCGAAGTCCCGCTAGCCGACGCGATTTCGTCCTATTTGTTCAACGCCCAGCTGGTCAGCCCGCCGGGCGGCGAGACGACCCTGATCGTGCCGGGCGAGGCGCGCGAGACGCCGTCGGTGTGGGGCTGGCTGCAGCGCCACCTGGCCGGCAACGGCCCGATCCGCCGGGTCGAAGTGGTCGACGTCCGCCAGTCGATGGCCAACGGCGGTGGGCCGGCGTGCTTGCGGCTGCGGGTCGTTGCCGATCCCGCCACCATCGACCCGCGCTTCCTCGTCGATTCCGCGCGGCTCGATGCGATCGGCGAGATAGTCGAACGCTATTGGCCGGAAGAGATTGCGAACGACGAGCTGACCGAGCCGGCGCTGATCCGCGACATCGAGGCCGCTCGGGCGCAGCTGCTCGACGCGCTCGACCTGGCCGAGATTGTGTAAGGTTAACCGACGATTCACCATCCTTCTCAATCTGGGACTGGCGGAACTGCGCGATTGGCACGGGGTTTGATTAACTTATCACCATGCCCATGCGACTCGCCCGACTGTTCACGATCAAGACCCGCACCGAGGTGTGGCTGGTGATTTACGCGCTGTCGCTCGGCGCCGTCGAACGCGGCCGGCACTATCTGGAAGTCTATCCGGGATATGGCGGGCTGATGCTGGCCCTCGCCTGCACCGGCGTCGTGTTCCTGGCCGGCGCCAAGCTGCTCGATTCCGTAAAGCCGGCTCCGGTAGCTGCAAGGGTTACGAATGGACCGGCGGAGCGCCGCCCGACGCTCAGTCGTAGTCGACCCAGACTGCGCCCGAGTCGATCCGGTTCAGAGTCACGGCTTTCGCTTCGCAGAGGTTCACGCCCGACCATACGGCGGTGATCCCGCCGGCCAGGGTCGCCTGGATATCGAACGCGCAATCGTCGTCCTGGAACTTGACCGGGCCGCGCGCCCCGGCGCGGGGAGCTCCGCCCAGCGGCTGCCAGCGATCGGTCCCGTACCGGCGGATCGCCAGCTGGGTGATGTCGTGGCCGGTGGAGTTGACGATGACGAAGCCGCTGGCGCCCGCCGAGGCGGCGCCGGGAGCTAGCGCAAGGAGCGCGACAGCAAGGGCAAAACAGAGCCTCGGCATGCGCTGCTTATACCGCGCAAGCCGCTGCAGCTCCAGGCGAAACCGTCAGGCGGCGTCGAGCACCGCGTAGGCCTCGTGCGAGCGCCGGATGACCGGAGCCGGAGTCGGGCCGTGGCGGAACGTCTCCTGCAGCGGGAGCGCGGTCGAGCAGAACGCGCACTCGGCCAGGACCCGGCCCAGATACCAGTGCGTCCGGCCGCAGCCGGGGCAGTGATTGATCTCATTGTCACGGTAGACCGCATGATAGCCGCGAGTGGCCGGATCGAACTGGCCGCGGCGAGCATCAATTGAGTTCAGCATAATGACCTTCCTAGAAACCGTTTCGGCTCCAACGTCCGTGGAATCTTATAAGTTGCGCCCGCCGGGCATGAAACAACGCATTTGCCGTTTGTTAACCGTGTTTTGTGTCACACCGGCACAGGTTGCGGGTCTTAACTGTCTCTTAGGTAATCGCACGTCATTGTCGTCCCACGACTTTGTCGGGAAGGGGCAGAAAATGGAGTCGAACGCGCGCTACTACCGCCGCCGGGCCATCGAGGAGCGAATGGCCGCGCAACGGGCGGTGACCGAACAGGCGCGGACCTGGCACGCCAAGCTGGCCAAGGATTTCGCCGAGCGCGCAGACAGCTCGCCCTCCTTCGTCAACGCCTGAGTCCAGTACGCATTCGACCGGCGGCCGGGTTCGACCCGCCGCACCGGTCTTTCCATCCACATGATTTCATCCATTGCTGTTGGAACTCCCGCACCGGCTCGTCGATTCATCGGCTCGAGCCCAAAAGCAGGAGATCGTCATGCCCCGCGAATTGATCGACACCGGCACCGACAAGCGCTTCGTCCGCCGCGACAAGCAGGGCCAGTTCGGCGAGTCGGACGACGTCGGCCTAAGCCTGGCCCAGGATCAGAAGCGCGATTCGAAGACCAAGCCGAAAAAGGGCGAAGGCGACCGCGGCGACCGCTGAGCCAGGCCAGCTGAGACTGTCATACTTGTGTCACGAACGCGTCATTCGGGCGTAGCTTTCTTCTTCTAGATCGGAGTCGTCGGGCGGCGTTGGGCCTGCCCCAGGGGACTCCAGATGAACCAGAAGAATTTCATGTCCGCGGCGGCGCTGCTGGCCGCGGTTTCGATGCCGACCGTCGCCGAAGCCCGTTCGCAGATGCGCGCCGTCGGCTCGTCGACCGTCTATCCGTTTTCCAAGGCTGTCGCCGAGCGAGTCGCCCGCGCCAACCCGCGGCTCGGCACGCCGATCATCGAATCGACCGGCACCGGCGCCGGCTTCAAGCTGTTCTGCGCCGGGGTGGGAGCCCGCTTCCCTGACGTGTCGAACGCGTCGCGGCGGATCAAGGCTTCCGAAGCCAAGCTGTGCTCGGCCAACGGGGTCAAGCAGATCACCGAGATTCAGATTGGCGTCGACGGGCTGGCCGCGGCGACCGCCAAGTCCAGCGCACTCAGCGGACTGACCCAGCGGGACGTCTATCTGGCGATTGCCAAGACGCCGTTCGGCAAGGCCAACAAGGCCAAGACGTGGAAGGACGTCAACGCCAAGCTGCCGGCGATCCCGATCCGCGTCTACGGGCCGCCGACCACCAGCGGCACCCGCGATTCGCTCCACGAGCTGATCCTGACTCCGCCGTGCGAGGCCAATCCGAGCATGGCGGCGCTCAAGAAGTCGGACGAAGCCAAGTTCAAGGCGGTCTGCACCGGCATCCGCACCGACGGCGCCTACATCGAGGCCGGCGAGAACGACAATCTGATCGTCCAGAAGCTGGCGTCGAATCCGAACACCATCGGCTTCTTCGGCTACAGCTTCCTTGAGGAAAATACGGCTCGCCTGAAAGGCATTTCGATCAACGGCGTGGCGCCCAATTACCAGTCCATCGCCAGCTTCAAATATCCCGGCGCGCGGCCGCTCTACATCTACGTCAAGAACGCCCATGCCAAGGCGATCCCGGCGATCCGCGCGTTCGTCGCCGAGTTCACCAAGGAAAGCGCGATCGGGCCGAAGGGCTATCTGGTGCAGCACGGGCTGATCGCGGCCCCGGGCAACATCCGCGCCAAGAGCCAGCTGGCGGCGCGCAACCTGGTCCCGCTCAACCTCGCCAGCGTCAAATAGGCGGGGCCAATCACGAGGCAATGCAATCGGGGGCGCCCGCCAGAAGTGGCGGGCGCTCGGGGAAAAGGAACGATTAGGATGATCCGCAAGACATTGATTGCCGTCCTGCTGTGCGGGACCGCGGCCAGCTTTTCGGCGCCCGCCATCGCGCAGGAGCCACCCGAGGCGCAGCAGGAGCCCACCGAACCCGACGCGTCGGACGCGACTGCGGACGCGGTGATCGCCAGCGCTGCCCCGGTCGACGACGCCCAGGCCAAGATCGAGCTCCTGGAAGCGCAGGTCGAAGCGCTGCAGGAAGCGCTCGAGGGCATTAAGGCGCAGCTGACCGCGACCACCCCGTCGTGGAAGGGCGCTCCGCTCTACGAGGACAAGGAAGCCGGCTGGTCGTTCAAGCCGCGCGGCCGAATCCAGTGGGACGCCGGCTATGTCAGCAACCCGGATGACAACATCATCACTCGCAATCTCGGGTTCAACACCCGCGCCCGCCGCATCCGGCTCGGCGCCGAGGGCACCATCCCCGGCGGCTTCGGGTACAAGTTCGAAATGGACTTCGCCAATTCGACGGTGGGCTTCGGCGACGTCATCCTGACCTATGCGCCGAAGAACAAGCCGTGGAACCTGATCGTCGGCAACCACGAGACGTGGAACGGCCTCGAGCAGATCTCGAGCTCGCGCTTCATCTCATTCCTCGAGCGGGCGGCGTTCAATGACGCGTTCGTCAACACCCGCCGGATCGGTCTCTCGGCCGGCCTGGTCAACAAGGCCGGCGACATGCGCCTCAATGCTGGCCTGTTCACCGCCCACTCGATCGACGCCGGTTTCGACAATGACGGCTGGATCGCCGCCGCCCGAGGCGTCTATTCGCCGCTGATGGGCAGCAACCAGCTGCACTTCGGCGCCAATTTCCAGCACCGCGAGTTCCAGACCAACGCGGGATCGACCGTGTCCAACGCGGTTGGCGCACCGTCGACCAACCAGCTCGCCCGCTACCGCGCCCGGCCGTTCAGCCAGACGACCGACATCCGCTTCGTCGACACCGGCAATTTCGCCGCCAAGAGCGACAACATCTTCGGGCTGGAAGCGGGCGGCATCTTCAAGTCGCTGCACGTCGTCGCCGAGGGCCAGTATCTGAAATCGAACGCCTACGGGCGCGGCGACACGTTCGACGGGGATGACCCGCTCGACTTCTTCCCGAGCGCCAGCGCGCTGGTGCCAGGCGGCAATCCGACCTTCTGGGGCGGCTACCTCGAAGCCGGTTATTTCCTCACCGGCGAAACCCGCGGCTACAAGAACGGCACGTGGGACCGGACCAAGGTCCTGAAGCCGTTCAGCAAGGACGGTTGGGGGGCGCTCCAGGTCAACGCCCGGCTCGACTATCTCGACCTCGATTCGAAGAAGCTTCGCAATGGCTTCACCAACAACTTCACCACCGGAGTCTCGACTCCGTCGATCGGCCTCGGCCGCGGCGGCACCCAGCTCGGCTTTCTGGCCGGCCTGATCTGGATCCCGGAGGACTATTTCCGGGTGCTGGTCAATTACGCGCACGCGGAGATCGAGGGCGGCCCGCAAGCAGCGCTGGCGAGGCCCGACTCATCGAAGCCGATCAACAAGCGCAAATATGGCGTCGATTCGATCCTGACTCGGGTCCAGCTCGACTTCTAAGCCTTTCGGTTCCTCCCCGTCAGAAAGGCGCCCCCTCGTCCCGCCGGGCGAGGGGGCTTTTCTCTTCCGGCGCCGCGACCGGTTGGCCCGGCTCGCGCGATCAGCCTAAGGGCTAGAAGCATGGCCACCGCGAATGTCCGACCTTTCCTTGACGCGCTCGACGAGCCGGCAATGCTGGTCGAGCGCGGCATCGTGCGGATCGCCAATGAAGCGGCGCGCAAGCTCCTCGCGACGATCGTCGAAGGCGGCGACATCCGCTTGGCCATCCGCCATCCGCAGGCGCTGGCGCACATCCTGCCGGGGACTCCGGGCGACGTCGAGATCACCGGCATCGGCCGCTTCGGCCAGCCCTGGACCCTGTCGATCCGCCAGATCGAGGAGCGCACGCTGCTGGTCCGGCTGATCGACCGTTCGGCGGCGATCGCGGCGGAGAAGATGCGCGTCGATTTCGTCGCCAACGCCAGTCACGAGCTGCGCACGCCGCTGGCGACCATCCTCGGTTATTCGGAAACGCTGGCCGACGAGCCCGACCTCGACCCCGAGATTCGGACCAAATTCGGCTCGACCATCCGCGGCGAGGCCAAGCGGATGCTGCGCATCATCGAGGATTTGATGAGCCTGTCGCGAATCGAGGCCGGCCGCTTCGTCACTCCCGGCGAGCGGGTTTCGATCGGCAAGATCGTCGTCAGCGCGGTCGAGCATGCCCGCCGAATGCCGGCGGCGCGGGGCTGCCGAGTCCACCTGCAGGTCCAGGACCCGCTGCCCGACATCCTCGGCGACCATGCGCAGCTGATGCAATTGCTCGACAATTTGCTGTCCAACGCGATTCGCTATGGTTGCGACGGCACCAGCTGCGACGTTCGAGTGTCGGCCAATGCCGAGGGCGGCAGCGTCCGAATTGCGGTGAGCGACAATGGGCCGGGCATTGCCCGCGAGCATCTGCGCCGGGTGACCGAGCGCTTCTATCGAGTCGACGAAGCCCGCAGCCGCGAATCGGGCGGCACCGGGCTTGGTCTGGCGATCGTCAAGCACATCGTCGAGCGTCATAAAGGCACGCTCGACATCCGCAGCACGGTGGGCGAAGGGACCGAGGTGACAATCGCCTTGCCGGTCGCTCCTTGAGCGCGGGCTGACTGTCACAAAAGTGTAACGTCATTGTCACGCTTGCGTCAGAAGGCGGGTCTAAGGCCACTCAAGGACCACAGCCTGGGAATGGAACGACCATGAAGAAATTCGCACCTCTCGTCGCCGCGACGGCGATGCTCGCTGCCTGCGGGGGCAACGGTTCCAGCGGCGGCGCCGGACAGCAGATCAAGATCGTCGGCTCGTCCACCGTCTATCCGTTCACCCGCGCAGTCGCCGAGCAGTTCCAGCGCGCCAACGCCGGGTCCAGCGCGATCGTCGAATCGACGGGCACGGGCGCGGGCATCAAATTGTTCTGCGGCGGCGTCGGCGGCGAGTTTCCCGACATCGTCAACGCCTCGCGGCCGATGAAGAAGAGCGAATATGAGAGCTGCCAGAAAGCGGGCGTAAAGTCGGTCATCGAAGTGCCGGTCGGAATCGACGGCCTGACGTTCATTCAGGGCGCCAACGTGCCGCCGATGAACCTCACCCCGGCCGACATTTACAAAGCGATCGCCGCCAACCCGTTCGGCAAGGGACCGAATAGTGCCAAGACCTGGAAGGACGTGAACCCGTCGCTTCCGGCAACCAAGATCCGGGTTCTCGGGCCCCCGCCGACCTCGGGAACGCGCGACAGCCTCGCCGAGCTTTATTTGACCAAGGGCTGCGAGAGCGATCCGGCGATGAAGGACCTGAAGAAGTCCGACGAGGACAAGCATAAGGACATTTGCACCAAGGTGCGCGAGGATGGCGCCTTCGTCGAGGCGGGCGAGAACGACAATCTGCTCGTCCAGAAGGTCGCCAGCGATCCTGGAACGCTTGGGGTCCTTGGCTACAGCTTCCTCGAGGAGAATGCGGACAAGGTGAAGCCGGTGTCCGTCAACGGCATCGCACCGACCGCCGAGACGATCAGCAATCTGACCTACCCCGGCGCCCGCAAGCTCTACATCTACGTCAAGGGCGAGCACATGCAGGCCAAGCCGAGCATTCGCGAGTTCGTCGCCACTTATGCAAAGGCGTGGAGCAAGGGTGGAGCGCTCGAGCGGATTGGCCTGGTGCCGTTCGGTGACGCGGATCTGGCCGCGGCGGGCGAGCAGGCGACGGCGCTCAAGCCGCTCGATCCGGCAAGCCTGAAGTAAGCGAAAGCGGGCGGGCGCGATGACTTTGACCATTGCGCTCGCCGCCGTGCTGGCCATCGCCGCGGTCGCGGCGTGGATCGGCTTTACCCGCAGCTCGCGCCTACGCACCGCCAGCTTGAAGAATGGCGCGCGGTTGCACTCGCTGCCGGTTTATCACGGGGCTTATGCGGCGATCTGGGCGGCGCTCCCGGCGCTGCTGCTGTTGGCGGTGTGGACTCCGGTCCAGTCGAACTTCGTCGACCAGGCGGTGCTCGCCAGCCCCGAAGGCCGCGCGCTGCCCGATTTCCAGATGCAGCGCGAGTCGATCCTCGCCGAGGCCAGGGAGATTGCCCGCGGCGAGCGCGAGGCCGGCTTCAATCCCGAATCGACGACGCTGGTGCCGCGCTTCGCCGAGGCCGAGGCGCGCTTTGCGACCATTGGCGGAGCGGTCGCGGTCCTGCTGGCGCTCGGCGCCGCCTGGTTCGCGCTGCGCCGGAGCTCGCCGCAATTCCGCGCCAGGACCGGGGTCGAGCGATGGCTGATGGCGGTGCTGTTCGCAGCCTCGCTGATCGCGATTTTGACGACGCTCGGAATCCTCCTGTCGCTGATGTTTGAAAGCCTGCGTTTCTTCCAGATGGTACCGCCGGCCGACTTCCTGTTCGGCACGCAATGGAGCCCGCAGACCGCCATGCGCGCCGACCAGGCGGGATCGTCGGGCGCCTTCGGGTCGGTGCCCTTGTTCTGGGGGACGATCTTCATCGGCGCGATCATCGCCATGATCGTCGCCATCCCGCTCGGCCTGATGAGCGCCATCTATTTGACCCAATACGCCCATCCGCGAGTGCGCTCGTGGATGAAGCCGATCCTCGAAATCCTCGCCGGCGTGCCGACCGTCGTCTACGGCTATTTCGCAGCGCTGACCGTCGCTCCGGCGGTGCGCGACCTCGGGCTTTCGATCGGCATCACCTCGGCCAGCAGCGAGAGCGCTCTCGCCGCGGGGCTGGTGATGGGGATCATGATCATCCCGTTCATCAGCTCGATGTCCGACGATTCGATCGCCGCCGTACCCCAGGACATGCGCGACGGTTCGCTGGCAATGGGCGCGACCAAGTCCGAGACGATCCGCAAAGTGGTGCTTCCGGCCGCCCTCCCGGGGGTCGTCGGCGGCATCCTGCTCGCGGTCAGCCGGGCGATCGGCGAGACGATGATCGTGGTGATGGCTGCCGGGCTCGCCGCCAACATGACCGCCAACCCGTTTGCCAGTGTCACCACCGTCACCACCCAGATCGTCCAGCTGCTAACCGGCGACCAGGAATTCGACAGCGCCAAGACGCTCGCCGCCTTCGCGCTGGGCCTCGCATTGTTCCTGATTACCCTGGTCCTCAACCTGATCGCGCTGACCGTCGTGCGCCGATACCGGGAAGCTTATGAGTAGCGCCGCGCCCACCCGCCGCAACGACGAAGCGGCCAAGGCGCGCGTGCGCAAGCGCTACGCGGCCGAGCGCCGCTTCCGGTTTGCCGGCTTGTTCGCGGTGTGCCTGTCAGCCGCCTTTCTCGCCTTCCTTCTGTTCACCATGGCGTCGAAGGGCCTCAGCGGCTTCGTCCAATATCAAGCCGCGGTGCCGATCGATTTCGCGCGCTCCGACGTGATGATCGATCCCGCGGCCCTGACGGGCCCGGAGGCGGAGGATGTCGTCGCCAATGCCGGGCTCGAGGGCGCTCTGACCCAGGCGGCGACCGCGGCCTATGGCGAGGAAGCCGCGGAGATATTCGGCGGCGGCGCCGTGCGTTCGCTCGGCCGCCAGCTTGTCGCCGACCCCGAAATGCTGAGCCGCCGCGCGCTGGTCTGGCTCCCGGTCGGAAGCGCGATCGACATCGCCGCCAAACAGGACAGCGACCCAGCCAGCGAGAAGATCGTCGCTCAGCTCGAGTCGAAAGACGCGCTGCGCCGCACCGTCAACATCGATTTCCTGCGCGAATCCGACGCGACGGACCCGTCGGCGATCGGCGTCTGGGGGGCGCTCAAGGGCAGCTTCCTGACCATCATGGTGACGATCCTGCTCGCCTTCCCGATCGGCGTGCTGTCGGCCGTCTATCTCGAGGAATTCGCCAGCCGCAACCGCTGGACCGACGCCATCGAGGTATCGATCAACAACCTCGCCGCGGTGCCGTCGATCATCTTCGGGCTGCTCGGCCTCGCGGTGTTCCTCAATTTCATGCATTTGCCCCGATCGGCGCCTTTGGTCGGCGGGCTGACGCTGGCGCTGATGACCATGCCGGTGATCGTCATCGCCGGGCGCAATGCGATCAAGTCGGTGCCGCCGTCGATCCGCGACGCGGCGCTCGGCGTTGGCGCGTCGAAAATGCAGGTCGTCTTCCACCACGTGCTGCCGCTGGCCCTGCCGGGCATCCTCACCGGCACGATCATCGGCATGGCTCGCGCGCTCGGCGAAACCGCGCCATTGCTGATGATCGGCATGCGGGCCTTCATCGCCGCACCGCCGACCGGGATTACCGAGCCGGCGACCGTCCTGCCCGTGCAGATTTTCCTGTGGTCCGACGAGGTCAACCGCGGCTTCGTCGAGAAGACCAGCGCGGCGATCATCGTCCTGCTGCTGTTCATGCTGTTGATGAACGGCCTGGCCATCTATTTACGCAACCGCTTCGAGCGACGCTGGTGATGTTGATGAAAGAAAAAACCCCACTGATGCCAACCACGCCAATGCCGACCCCGTCGGCCGCGATCGCTGCCGACGCGCATCGACACGGGCCATCGACGGTCGAGGAGGAAGCGCTGCCGGGCAGTCCCGAATCCCCTAAGGGGCGCGCCGACGAGCGAGAGCCGGCGAGCGGCTCGCTGGCAGCCGACGACGCTCCGGCTCCGACCGCTGCTCCCGACCCTGAGCCGGGCCGGACACCGAAAATGCGGGCGCATGAAGTCAGCGTGTCCTACGGCGAGAAGCAGGCGCTGAACAAAGTCTCGATCGACATCCACGAAGATCGCGTGACCGCCTTCATCGGCCCGTCGGGCTGCGGCAAGTCGACCTTCCTGCGGTGCCTCAACCGGATGAACGACACGATCCCGGCGGCGCGGGTGACCGGCAAGATCGAGCTCGACGGCGAAGACATCAACAGCTCCTCGATGGACGTCGTGCAGCTGCGCGCCCGAGTCGGCATGGTGTTCCAGAAACCCAACCCCTTCCCCAAGTCGATCTATGAGAATGTCGCTTACGGGCCGCGCATCCACGGTCTCGGCAGTTCCAAGTCCGAGCTCGACGGGATCGTCGAGAAATCGTTGAAGCGCGCCGGGCTGTGGGAAGAGGTCAAGGACCGGCTGAGCGAGAGCGGAACGGCGCTGTCCGGCGGCCAGCAGCAGCGGCTGTGCATCGCGCGGGCGATCGCCGTCGACCCCGAGGTCATTCTGATGGACGAGCCGTGCTCGGCATTGGACCCGATCGCCACCGCCAAGATCGAGGAGCTGATTCACGAGCTTCGCGGCCGCTACGCGATCGCCATCGTCACCCACAACATGCAGCAGGCGGCCCGCGTGTCGCAGCGCACGGCATTCTTCCACCTCGGCGAGCTGATCGAGGCCGGCAAGACCAGCGAGATCTTCACCAATCCCCGGATGCAGCGCACCCAGGATTACATCACCGGCCGCTATGGCTGATCGGAGCATTGTGATGCAGCAGACCAGCGGACATACGCTCAAGGCGTTCGATGAGGACATCGATCGGCTGCGGGCGCTCATCAGCCAGATGGGCGGCCTGGCCGAGCATGCGATCGGCGAGGCGATGCGCTGCCTGATCCAGCGCGACATTGAAGGGGCGTTGCAGGTCGTCGCCAACGACAAGAAGCTCGACGCGCTGGAGATCGAGACCGAGCGCCGGGCGGTCCAGCTGATCGCGCTTCGGGCGCCGATGGCCGGCGACCTGCGCGACGTTGTCGCAGCGCTGAAAATTTCCGGCGTCGTCGAGCGCATCGGCGACTACGCGAAGAACATCGCCAAGCGGGTCGCCCAGCTCGAGGGCGCAAGCAAGATCGAACCAGTGTCGCTGCTTCCGGAAATGGCGCGAATCGCCACGTCGATGGTCCACGACGTCCTCGACGCGTTCGTTCAGCGCGACGCCGATGTCGCCGTCCAGGTCTGCAAGCGCGACGACGCGGTCGACGATTTCTACGATTCGATCTTCCGCACCTTGCTGACGCACATGATGGAAAATCCCCATACCATCGGCCACGCGACGCAATTGCTGTTCGTCGCCAAGCACCTCGAGCGCGTCGGCGACCACGCGACCAACATTGCCGAGATGGTCTATTATGCCGCCACCGGGCAGCACATGGCGGACCGAACCCGCGACGGGAGCGACTAGGCAGTGGGCAGGAACGGTTCAAAACGGCTGCTGCTGGTCGAAGACGACCGGCCTCTGGCTGAGCTGGTCAAATATCATTTCGACCGCGAGGGCTTCACCGTCACCAGCACGTCGGCCGGCGACGAAGCCTTGATCCTGGTCGACGAAGTCAAGCCGGACCTGGTGATCCTCGACTGGATGATCGAGGGGATCAGCGGCATCGAAGTCTGCCGCCGGCTCCGCCGCAACCCGGCGACGCAGAATTTGCCGATCCTGATGCTGACCGCGCGCGGCGACGAGGATGACCGGGTCCGCGGCCTCGAAACCGGCGCCGACGATTTCGTCACCAAGCCGTTCAGCCCCAAGGAGCTGATCGCCCGGGCCAATGCGCTGCTTCGCCGCGCCCGCCCCAATCTTTCCGCCAAGAAGCTGAACTATCACGGGATCGAAATGGACCTGGTCGCGCACCGGGTTCGCCGCGACGGCATGCCGATCGCCGTCGGGCCGACCGAATATCGGCTTCTGCGCCACTTCCTCCAAAACCCGCACCGGGTGTTCTCGCGCGAGCAGCTGCTCGAAGCGGTCTGGCCGCACAACCATGAGATCGAGCTTCGGACCGTCGATGTCCATATCCGCCGGCTGCGCATGGCGTTGACCAGGGAATCGCAAACCGACTTGCTGCGGACGGTCCGCTCCGAGGGCTATTCGCTGGACGCTGACAGCGCCGCCTGAAGCGATCGACGGGGAAAATTGGCGCGCCCGGAACGATTCGAACGTCCGACCCCCAGATTCGTAGTCTGGTGCTCTATCCAGCTGAGCTACGGGCGCGCGCTGCCCTTGACGGGCAAGCGGCGACATAGGGGCGCGGCCAAGAGCGCGCAAGCCTGAGCCGGGGCTGTCCGGGCGGCGATTGCGCGCCGCTCGGGGCGATCCTAAACCCGCCGCACGATGCTTGTCTCCCGACCCGCCGCACTTCTGCCGATCCTCGCGATTGCCGGCTGCTCGACTCCTCCTGGGCCGGTGCCGTCGCTCACTCCGCGCGCCGCGGAAACCATCGATCCACGCGTGCCCGTCGGGGATAGCCGGGTACAGCTCCCGGCCGACGCGGCGCTGGCGGCCCGGCTTGCCGAGCTGGTCGGCCTCGCTCGGCAGGGCGACAGCGCGTTCAGCGCCGCGGCCGGCGAAGCCCAGCGGCTCGCCGCGGCCGCCACGGCTCCGCAGAGCGAAAGCTGGGTGGTCGCGCAGCAGGCACTGTCCGCGGCAGTAGCGGCGCGGGGGCCGACGACGCGGGCGCTAGGCGATATCGACGCGCTCGCCGCGGCGGCATTGGTGAGGCGCGGCGTGATCGCGCCGGCGGATCTTGCAGCAATCGAAAGAGCCGCGGCCGAAGTCGGGGCGATCGACCGGCGCCACTCGCAGGTGATCGACGCTCTACAGGCCCGCCTCGGCGGCTAGACGGGCCTAGGAAATCGCCGCGACTCCGCGAACCACCGCTGCCACGGCGGCGTCGACATGCTCGATATGGGTGCGGAACGACAGAATCGCGCAGCGCAGGCGATAGCTGCCGTCGATCCGGGTGCCGCTCAACATCACCTGCCCTTCCTGCTGGATATGGGCCATCAGCCGCTCGTTGAACGCGTCGACGTCCCCCGTCGCCGGCAAATAGCGGAAGGCGACGACCGAAAGGTCCGGAGGGAGGCCCACGTCAAAGCCCTCGATCTCCGCCAGGCGCGCATGGAAATAGCGGGCGAGCGCCAGCTTCTCCGACTGCGCGGCGCGGAAGGCCGCAATTCCGGCCATCTGCAGGGGCAGCCATAGACGCAGCGCCCGAAAGTGGCGGGTGAGCTCGGGCGACAGCTCGGCCGGCGAAGGGCCGACCTCCGACTCTCCCAGCGGACGGATATATTCCGCGCTCGCGTTAAATGCCGCGTGCAAGAGTTTGCCGTCGCGGACCAGCGCGGCGCCGGTGCCGTAGGGCAGAAACAAGGTCTTGTGCGGGTCTAGAGCGACGCTGTCGGCGAGCTCGATGCCGCGCAGCAGCGCACGGCCCTCATCGCACAAAGCGAACAAGCCGCCATAAGCGCCGTCGACATGAAACCACGCGCCGTAGCGGCGGCACAGCTCGGCAATCTCCGGCAGCGGGTCGACCGCGCCGGTGTCGATGGTGCCGGCGGATGCGACCACCAGCCACGGCTGCAGGCCGTTGCGGCGGTCCTCCTCCAGCGCCTGTTCAAGCGCATCCGGCGACATTCGGTACGCGTCGTCGGTCGCGACCAGCCGCTTTGGTGCGCGCCCGCGCCCGGCAATGTGCAGCGCCTTGTCGACGCAATAATGGGCGAAGCGGGTCATGTAGACGGCGCCGCCGCCGTCGGGGTCGCGCGCTTCGCGGGCCACGACGATAGCCGTCAAATTGGCGATGCTGCCGCCCGATGTCAGCGTCCCCGCCGCGTCCGACGGAAAACCGATGACCTTGGCCAGCCACGCCGTGCAGGCATTCTCGATCCGGACCGCGCCGGGACTGGCCGAGGCAAAGCCCGAATATTTGTTCGAAGCCGCGGCCAGCATGTCGGCGAGCGCGGAATGGATCAGGCCGCCGCCCGGGATATAGGCCATGAAGCGCGGCGAAGTGGTCGCGAACCCCGGCCGGTCGACGCAGGCCCCGACATAATCGAACACCTCGGCGGGATCGCGGCCATGTTCGGTGAACTCCGGCTCCAGCCGTTGGCTGAAAACTTCGGACCATGGGCGATTGCTCGGCGCGGTCTCGACCTGGTCCCAATAAGCGAGGGCATGGTCGAGCGCCTGGCTGCCGAGCGCCCGGCGCTGGTCCGGGCCCGGCTCCAGCGCGGCGGCGGCTTCCCGCAGCCGCTCGCACTGGGCGTGCAGCTCGTCGATTTCCATCAACGGCGCGTCGCGCTCGCCCGCGCCGCCGGCCATTCGGCGGCGTCGATTCGGTAAACGATGGTCGGATTGAGCTCGGGGCCGAAGCGATCGTCCTCGAAATCCAGATCCTCGCGACGGGTCATTCCGAGCCGCTTCATCAGCCCCTGGCTCGCCTGGTTGCCCTCGACAGTCAAAGCAACGACGTGAGGTGCACCGAATTTGCCGAACGCGAGGTCGAGGCTGGCGATCGCCGCCTCTTTGGCGAACCCCTGGCCCCAGGCGTCCTCGCGCAGCCGCCAGCCGACCTCGAAATCGCCGGGGTTGGGCGCGCCGGGGGAGTTGACGCGTTTCAGCCCGCAGAAGCCCAGCAGCGCCGAATCCGCCTTGCGCTCGACGATCCACAGCGTGTGGCCGAAATCGCGCTGATACCCGTCGATCCGCTCGAACCCCGCGGTGGCCTGAACTTCGTCCTGGACTCCACCGAGCCAGCGCATGACGGCCGGCGTGTTGAGATGGCGAATGAACTCCTCGCGGTCACCGGCCACCCAGGTGCGGAGCCGCAGCCGCTGGGTCTCCGCGGCCAGCTCAGCCATGAATCAGTCGGGCCGCGTCGAGCGCGTGATAGGTCAGCACGCCGGTCGCTCCGGCGCGCTTGAAGGCGATCAACGTCTCCATCAGCAGCGCGTCGCGATTCCCCGCGCCGGCCGCGGCGGCGGCCTCGATCATCGCATGCTCGCCGGACACGGCGTAGGCGAAGGTCGGCACCCCGAACCGCGCCTTCACCGCCGCGATGACGTCGAGGTAGGGCAGCCCCGGCTTGACCATCACCATGTCGGCGCCCTCGGCGATGTCGAGCGCCACCTCGCGCAGCGCCTCGGCGCTGTTGGCCGGGTCCATCTGGTAGCCGCGCTTGTCGCCCTTCAGCCGGTCCGCCGAGCCGACCGCGTCGCGGAACGGGCCGTAGAAAGCCGACGCATATTTGGCGGCGTAAGCCATGATCGCGACGTCGCAAAAGCCGGCGGTCTCGAGGCCCTGGCGGATCGCCGCGACGCGGCCGTCCATCATGTCGGACGGGGCGATGATGTCGGCCCCCGCGGCCGCCTGGACCAGCGCCTGCTGGGCGAGGATCGCGACCGTCTCGTCGTTGCGGACGCGGCCGGACCCGTCGGTCACCCCGTCGTGGCCGTGGCTGGTGTAGGGGTCGAGGGCGACGTCGGTCAGCACCCCGATCCCGGGTACCGCGCTCTTGATCGCCTCGATCGCCCGGCAGATCAGATTGCCGGGGTTGAGCGCTTCGCGGGCGTCGTCGGTGCGCAGGGCCTCGGGCGTGTTGGGGAACAAGGCGACGCACGGGATGCCGAGGTCCGCCGCCGCTTTCGCCCGGTCGGCAAGCCGGTCGACGCTCCACCGGCTGACCCCGCGCAGCGAGGCGATCGGCTCCTCGCAGCCCTGCCCTTCGCAGACGAACATCGGCAGGATCAGGTCGCTCGGGTGCAGCCGGTGCTCGGCGAGCAGGTCGCGCATCCAGGCGCTGGCTCGGCCGCGGCGCATGCGCACAGCTGGGAATCTCGGCTCGGTCATTTCGGCGCGGAGGTGTAGCGCGCGCCCGAACCGGCGCAAGAGCGGGCGCCCGCGGGCCGATTGTCAGGCCGCGTGATTGGTGACATTCTCGCGCCCGTGCCGATGCCATCGATCAAAGGATGGGTCGCGATGAATGCAAGCAATTCGCTTCGGCTTTTGAGCACCGCCCTCGCCCTCGCCTTGGCCGCGTGCAACAACCCGCCGGGTCCACAAATCGGGCAGCCCGCCCCGGTCCTCTATCTGACCAGCCAGGAATATTATTCGACCGGCGGGAAGAATTTCGTCCGCTACAATTACGACGTCCTCAACAAGGACCAATATGCGCCCGACATGTTCGCGGCGGCGCCGAGCCTGCCGCCGTGCGGGCTCAACACCAACTCGTCGCGCACCTGGATCGATTTCTACGAATCGAACGGCACCCGCATTTACGGCTTTTGCGCGCTCGGTTCGCCGACCGACCTCGGGCGGATCTGGTTCGCCAAGGAGGAGGGCGTGGTCCCGCCGAGCTGGGTCTATATCGAAATGACCGACCGCCAGACCAGCGCCAAGTACAAGTCGAACCTGGCCGAGACGACGCCCTAGGCGGTCGCGGCCAGTTGGGAACCGCCGCTCGCGCCACCCGCTTAAGGTGGCATGGCATCCGCGGCCTTGCCCAAGCAGGCGATCCTGATCGTCAACGCCGCCAGCCGGTCCGGCGCGGACGCGTTCGCCGACGCGCGCGACAAGCTCAAGGCGGCCGGGATCGAGCTGCTCGACGCCAAGGCGGTCAAGGACCCCAAGCGCATGGGCGGCGCGATCAAGGCGGCGGTCAGGAAGGCGCCGATGGTCATCGTCGGCGGCGGCGACGGCTCGCTGTCGTCCTCGGTCGAGCTGTTCATGGGCACGGACACGGTGCTCGGAGTGCTTCCGCTCGGCACCGCGAACAGCTTCGCCCGGACGCTCGGCATCCCGCTCGATGTCGAGGGCGCGATCGAGGTCATCGTCTGCGGCGCGGCGCGCAAGATCGACGTCGGCTGCATCGACGGCAACCATTTCCTCAACGCCGCCGCGCTCGGCCTCGCGCCCAAGGTCGCGAAGAGCGTCCCGCACGGGCTCAAGCGGCGGCTCGGCCGGCTCGGCTATCTGCTGTGGGCCGGCTGGTCGGCCGCGAATTTCAACGCTTTCCGGCTCAAGGTCGATGACGGAAAACGTATCCATCGCCTGTGGGCGACCGAGGTGCGAATCGCCAACGGCCGCTTCCACGGCGGCATGGAGCTGATCGAAAGCGCCGACGTCGAGAGCGGCGAGATCGTCGTCCAGGCGGTTCGCGGCCGGAGCGTGCTGCGGCTCGGCTGGAGCTATTTCGCCTCGGCGCTGAAGCTGAAGGCGAGGCACGTCACGTTACGCGAGTTTCGCGGGCGCAAGATGACGGTCTCCACCAGGCCGTCGATGCAGGTCTCGATCGACGGCGAGCTCGGAGCGAGCACCCCGTTCGAAGTCAGCGCGGTGCCCGATGCGGTAACGGTGGCCGCGCCGCGGTCTTAGTTCCCCGGCGAAGGCCGGGGCCCAGGGCGATGCGAAGCAGCGCTCACGCGCTCCTGGACCCCGGCCTACGCCGGGGAACAGCTAGCCTAAACGCTTCAGCGCCGCCGCGAGCCGCTCGGCTTCGGCCTTTCGCTCAGCAAAATCGGCCCGCGCTTTTTCCACCGCCTCGGGCTTGGCGCGTTCGCTGAAAGCGGGGTTGTTCAGGCGGGCGGCAAGGCTGTCGCGGTCTTTTTCGGCGGCGGCGAGGGCCTTCGAAAGGCGTGAGCGCTCGGCGTCGAGGTCGATGTGCTCGGCGAGCGGGAAGGCATAGGTGACGCCGCCAACCCCGATCTGCGCCGAGCCCTCGGGCGGACTGTCCGCCGACCGGGCCGGCCCCAGCTTCGCCATGCGCGCCAGGATCGGCGCGTGCGCGGTCAGCTTGTCGGCGGACGCGCCGATCACCAGCGGCTCCAGAGTCGCGCTCCACGGCACGTTGAGCTCGGCGCGCATTGCCCGCGTCTGGCTGACGAATTCGACCAGCCAGTCGATGTCGGCCTTCGCGCCAGCATCGACTTCTGCCTCGGGCGCCGGCCATTTCGCCAGGATCAGCTCATATGGCCTCTCCCCCATCGCGCCCCACAGCTCCTCGGTGACGAAGGGCATGAACGGGTGGAGCATGACCAGGATCTGGTCGAACGCCCAGGCGGCGACGGTGCGCGTCTCCTCCCCCTCCCGCTCGCGGGAGGGGGTCGAGGGGAGGGCCCGTGATGGACCGGACAGGCCCTCCCCTTCGCCGCTGCGCGGCTCGTCCCCTCCCGCTGGCGGGAGGGGGTTTAGTTCGCCTTTGACCAGCTCGACGTACCAGTCGCAGAAGGTGCCCCAGGTGAAGTGGTAAATGGCGTCGGCCATGTCGTCGAAGCGCAGGTCGTCGAAGGCCTTGTCGAGTTTTCCTAATGTTTCGACCACCTCGCCGATGATCCAGCGGTTGACCGGCAGCTGCGCGTCCGGCGCGGCGATGCTTTGGCTGGCGCCGACGCCGTTCATCTGCAGGAAGCGCGCGGCGTTCCACAGCTTGGTCGCGAAGTTGCGGTAGCCCTCGACGCGCTTTTCATCGAGCTTGATGTCGCGGCCCTGGCTTTCCATCGCCGCCAGAGTGAAGCGCAGCGCGTCGGCGCCGTACTTGTCGATCAGCCCCAGCGGGTCGACCGTATTGCTCTTCGACTTGGACATCTTCTGGCCGTGCGCGTCGCGGACCAGGCCGTGGAGGTAGAGCGTCTTCCACGGCGGCTGGCCCATGAACTCGATCCCCTGCATCGCCATCCGCGCGTCCCAGAAGAACAGGATGTCGAAGCCGGAGATGAGCACGTCGTTCGGGTAGTGGCGCTTGAGGTCCTCGGTCTGGTCGGGCCAGCCCAGCGTCGCGAAGGGCCAAAGGGCCGAGCTGAACCAGGTGTCGAGGACGTCCTCGTCCTGCTTGAGCGGCTTATTGTCGGCTGCCGCCCGCGCCTCCTCCTCACTCTCGGCGACGAACACATTTCCGTCGTCGTCGAACCAGGCCGGGATTCGGTGTCCCCACCACAATTGCCGCGACACGCACCACGGCTGGATGTTCTCGAGCCAGTTGAACCAGGTTTTCTTCCACGTTTCGGGGACGATGCGGATCGCTCCGGAGCGGGTCGCTTCGAGGACCGGCTCGGCGAGCTTGCCCGCGTCGACGTACCATTGGTCGGTCAGCCACGGCTCGATCACCGCGCCCGAGCGGTCGCCGTGCGGTGTGGCGACGACCCGCTCCTCGACCTGCTCCAGAGCGCCTTCCGCCTCGAGCAGCTCGACCACGCGCCCCCGCGCCTCGAAGCGGTCGAGTCCGAGCAATTCGTCCGGAATCAGCCCGTCCGCGGTCTGGACCAGCCGCGCCTGCGCATCGAGCATGTTGAGCATCTCGGACGCCTTGAGCCCGGCGCGCTTGCCGACCTCGAAATCGTTGAAGTCGTGGCCCGGCGTGATCTTGACCGCGCCGGACCCAAGCTCGGGATCGGCATGCTCGTCGGCGACGATCGGGACCAGCCGGCCGGTGATCGGCAGCTTCACCTGCTTGCCGACCAGCGCCGTGTAGCGCTCGTCGTCCGGATGCACCGCGACCGCCATGTCGGCGAGCATCGTCTCCGGCCGCGTCGTCGCTACCGAGACGTGGCCGCCGCCGTCGGCAAGCGGGTATTTGAGGTGCCAGAAATGACCCTGGACCTCGCGCGTTTCGACTTCGAGATCGCTGATCGCGCTCTGAAATTGCGGGTCCCAATTGACCAGCCTTTTGTCGCGATAGGCGAGGCCGCGCTTGTAGAGCTCGACGAACGCGTGGGTGACCGCGCGGCGGAAGCCCTCGTCCATGGTGAAGCGCTCGTGGGCCCAGTCGCACGACGCGCCGAGCCGCCGCAGCTGGCGGGTGATCGAGCCGCCCGACTGCTCCTTCCATTCCCAGACGTGCTCGAGGAACGCCTCGCGGCCGATCTCCGAGCGGCTGACGCCCTGGCTGGCGAGGTTGCGCTCGACGACCATCTGGGTGGCGATCCCGGCATGGTCCATGCCAACCACCCAGCGCGCGTCCTTGCCCCGCATCCGCGCGTGGCGGGTGAGGATGTCCTGCAGCGTGTTGTCGAGCGCGTGGCCGATGTGCAGCGAGCCGGTGACATTGGGCGGCGGCATCACCAGGGTCCACGGCTCGGCATCGCCGCGGTCGGGCCGGAACAGCCCGTTGGTCTCCCAATGCTCGTACCAGCGCTGCTCGATAGCGCCGGGCTCGAAGGTCTTGGGGAGCGAGGTCATGGCGGGCGGTTAGCGATGTTTTTCCGTCTTTGCGAGCGGAGCGAAGCAATCCAGTTTCTTGTTTTCGCTGGGTTGCCGCGTCGCCTGCGGCTCCTCGCAATGACGGAGCTAAAGCGGTCGCCCCGTAATGCGGGTGATCTCGCGCTTGACGTGCTCATCGACGATGCCGGGCAGATGGTCGTCGAGCCATTGCTTGAGGATCGGCCGGAGCATCTCGCGCAGCATGTCCTCGAGCGGGTTGGCGGGCGGCGGCGCCGGAACGCTGGCGGCGATGGTCGACAGGGACTCGAGCGAATGGCGGCTGGTCTCGGCGATGCCGTCATCGACCAGCGGCGGGCCGAGGTCCATCGGCGGGGCGAGCGGCTCGTCGAGCTCGAGGACTTCGTCGCCTTCGTCCTGGGTAAGCGCCTCCTGCCGGGGCTCGCGCGGCGGAGCGGCGGTGCGCAGGTCCTTTTCCTCGGCGATCACCTTCTTGATCGACGCCAATATGTCTTCCATCGACGGTTCGCGGCCAGGGGACTGCATAGCCAAAGGCTATCGCTTATTGCGGCGGCACTGTCACCCCTTGGGGAAGCGGCGCGGCCTCGGCGGGGGTGACGGTGCGGGTCGCGACCGGATCGTGGCGGGGGTCGTTGGCCCAGTCGTTCCAGCTGCCGGCGACGCGGCGGTAGTTGCCGAGCGGATCGTAGAGCGGCCCGCCTTCGAGCCCGAGATCATCGGCCTCGGCCTGGCCCATCGCATTGAGCAGCTGGAAGCCGGCGACGTAGGCGTCGCGCCGCGCGGTCACCAGCGCGACCTGCGCGTTGAGCAGCTCCTGCTCGGCGTTGAGGACGTCGAGGACGTTCCTCGTGCCGACGCTCTGCTCGGCCCGGGCGCCTTCGAGCGCCAGCTCGTTGGCGCGGACCGCGACTTCGTTCGAGGCGATCGCGTTCTGCGCCGCATGGTAGCTGGCGAACGCCGAGCGCGTGTTGGAGATCACCGCCCGCTCGGTCCCCACCACCTGCTCGAGGAACTGGCCCTCGAGCGCCTGCGCCTGGCGGATCCGGGCCGACGGAAGCCCGCCCTGGTAGAGCGGAATTCGGGCGTTGAGCCCGGCGCTGGTCTGGGTGCCGCTGCTCGGCAGCGGGCCTTCGTTGCCGCCGAGCGCATTCAAATAATCACCGCTGACGACCCCGGATACGGTCGGCAGGCGGCCGGCGCGGGCGACCCGGACGTCGAGTCCCGCGGCCGAAGCCTGGCGGGTAACCGCGATCAAATCGGGGTTGTTGGCGAGCGCGACTCGCACCGCTTCATCGGGTGTCGCGGGCAGCGGCGGCAGCGGCGGCGGCGGCGCCAGCGCGTCGGGGCGCTTGCCGATCACCCGGCGGTAATTCTCCTCGCTTCCGGTCAGCCGGCCCTGAGCGGTGGCCAGATTCGCCCGCCCCAGCTGCAGCCGGGCTTCCGACTGGGCGACATCGGTGCGGGTCAAATCGCCGATTTCGAACCGGTCGCGGGTCGCTTCCAAATTGGTGCCGAGCACGCGGACGTTGTTGGCGTTTAATTCGACGATCGCTCGGTCGCGGATCACGTCCATGTAGGCGGCGACCGCCTCGGTGAACACGTCGCCTTCGACGGCGCGGAGCGTCGCCCGTCCCGCCTCGACCCGGGTCTGGGCGGCGCGAACGCTGTTGCGGACGCTGCCGCCGCTGAACAACGGGTAGCTCAGGTCGACCCCGACCGACAGATCGGGGCCCTTGCCGCCGGTGTCGAGGATGCCGCTTCGGGTCAGGTCGCGGTTGAGGCCCGCGGTCGCGTCGACCCGCGGCCGGCCGGCGGCCCGCGCGATGGCGACATTGGCGTCGGTCGAGCGCAGCGCCTCGCGCTGGCCGGTGATCGTCGGGTTGGTCCGATAGGTCGACAGCAACGCCTCGCGCAGCGTGTCCGCCGACGCGCTGGTGGCCATCAGCGCCGCGGCCAGCGACCCCAGTGCAAGCTTACGCAACACGCTCCTCACCTTTCGAAAAACCTGAAGCCGCGCGGCTTTGTGAAACCCGGCAGCGGCGCCACTCCGGCGTCGCCGATCGACAGATAGCCGAACGCGCCCGCGACTTTCTGGCCGACGATCAGCCGGGTGATCCCGTTTTCGGCGAGCGCGGCGCCAAGCCGGCCGCCGTCGGCGAGTTGCTCGACGATGGCGTCGGGAATGAACTCGACCGCTCCGTCGATCAGGATGAGGTCGTAGGGCGCCCCGGCCTGGTGCCCGGCCTCGAGCGGCCCTTCGACCGCCTTGATCCCCAGCTCGCCGGCGCGGGCCGCGAGGCCGGGCGAGCTTTCGAGCGCGGCGACCTCGCAGTCGATCGCCCCGAGCACCGCGGCCGAATAGCCAGTGCCGGCGCCGACGACCAGCGCCCGCTCGCCGGGCTTGGGCGCCATCTCGGTCAGCAATTGGCCGATCACCTCGGGCCCGGGCAGATACCGCCCCTCGCCGATCGGCAGCGAGCGGTCGGCATAAGCCAGCGGCCGGCTGTCCTCGGGCACAAATTGCTCGCGAGCCACGGAGCCCATCGCGTCCAGCACCAGCGGATCGCTGACCCCGACCGGGCGCAGCTGGTTCTCGATCATCGTCCGGCGCGCCGCCGCGAAGTCGGGGACTGGAACCTGGACCGTCATAGCTGTTATATGCCGCTAACACACCTTCGATGCAAGGCTGCTCTTATCGACAGCTTGCCACCGCGCCAACCGCCGTTGGTCGAACGACGAGCGGAACGCGGTCAATTGCGCGGCGGGTTGAAGCTTGACGCAAAGCGCGATCCCCCCGACATGGCGCCCCTCGGCCCGATGGCGGAGTGGTTACGCAGAGGACTGCAAATCCTTGCACGCCGGTTCGATTCCGGCTCGGGCCTCCACCCCTTCTTTGAACTTTCCCCACCGACCGCGGCGCCCTGCGCTCGCGGCATTCGGAGGCTAAATCATCCGTATCGGACCTCGGGGTAAGCCTGCCTTAGCTGTTTGGGAATAAATCGAAAGTTCCAGCAGGAAAGTCAGTCTCACGCGCTCGATGGAGAGTTGCTGCGGCCTTCATAGTGCCCGGACGCCGCTCGCTTGCGGCGATCACACCCCCCCGCGAACACGGAGAATATTCGATGTTGAATTCCACCACCCGCGCCTTGCGCACCCTTGCACTGACCGGAGCGGCCGTCGCCGCGATCGCGGCGCAGCCGGCGCTCGCCGCCGATACCGCCGAGCTCGGCGTCAGCGCCACCGTCACCGAAGCCTGCAACGTCACCACCTCACCGGTCGCGTTCGGCAGCATCGACGTCACCACCGCCGGCAATGTCGACGCCACCGGCGGCTTTTCGGTCATCTGCACCAGCGGCACCGCCTGGACCGCCGCTGCCGACGCCGGCAACGGCACCGGCGCTTCCACCGCGGCCCGCAAGATGATGGATGGTTCCAACATCCTCAACTACGCGCTTTATAACGAGGTCGGGCGGACGACGAACTTCGTCAGCGCGACCGGTACCGGCACGGGCGCTGCCCAGGCCAGCACCATTTACGGACGGGTCGCGAGCGGCCAGACCGGCGTTCCGGCCGGCAGCTACGCCGACTCGGTCACCATCAGCCTGACCTATTAAGCCGATGACGGCGGGGAAACAGCATCGGCTCGGCGTCCGTTCGATCGGATCGCTCGTCGCCTCGTGCTGGTTGATCCTCGGTGCGGCCTTCGCGGTCCCGGCCTCGGCCGGATCGCTGAAGGTCAATCCGGTCCACATCAACCTCCCCGCCGGTCTTCAGTCCGTGTCGCTGAAAATGACCAACAGCGACACCGCGCCGGTCTCGGTGCGCGTCGTCACTTACGCCTGGACCCAGGCCGCCGGCCGCGACGTCTACACCGCGACCAGCAATGTCATCCTCTCGCCGCCGATGTTCACCATCCCCGCCGGCCAGACGCAGCTCGTTCGAATCGGCCTCCGCAACCGCGCCGGCACCGGCGCCTATCGAGTGGTCTTCGAGGAAATCCCGCGCCCCCAGCAGGTTGACGGCCAGATCCAGATCAATCTGCGCCTCGACCTGCCGCTCTATGTGCTCGCCAAGGGCCGGACCAAGCCCGACGTCAGCTGGAGAGCGTGGCGCAACCCGTCCGGCGAGATGATCGTCGAGGGCCGCAACCGCGGACTGCTCCACAGCCAAATCCTCGGCCTCGACGCCGACCATGGCGGACGGCGGCATTCGCTGTCCCGGCAGATGGGCGTCGTCCTCCCCGGCAGTGCCCGGCAATGGACCGCCGGCAAGCACCCCGAATTCCCGGTCGGGACTCCATTGCTCCTGAGGGTGAAGGGCTCGGCCGGTGAAACCCAGACGCAAATCGTGCTGGAGCGCGGCTAGGCTCACCGCAGCACTGCTGGCGGGAACGATCGCCGCGGTCACTCCGCAATTCGTCAGCGCCACCGCCGCCCCGGAACTGGTGGATTCGCTGCTTTCGGTCAGCGTCAACGGAGCGCGCGCGGGCGAGCCGGTCGCCTTGCTCAGGGGCCCCGGCAACACATTCTACGCGACCGCCGCGCTTATCGCATTTTGGCGGCTGACGGCACCGCCGGTCGCCTTCACGCGCGACGGCGCGGACTATTATCTGGTCAACGCGATCGCCGGCCTGAAGCTCGAGCTCGCCGAAGCCACCCAGACGCTGTCGCTCGACGCCCGCTCCGACACGCTCGGCTGGACCCGGCTCGCTTACGCCGAGATCGAGCCTGGCGAAGAGCTGGCGGGCGGCACCGGCGGCTTTCTCAATTACGACCTCACCGCCCAGGTCGCCGACGGCGAGACTTCGGTCGCCGGAGCGTTCGAGGCCGGAGTCTTCACCCGCTTCGGGGTCGGCATCGCCAGCTTCGTCGGGCGTTGGGCGAAAGGCGCCGCCGAGCTCGTCCGGCTGGATACCAATTGGACCATCGACGATCCTCTCCGGATGCGTTCGGTCCGCCTCGGCGACAGCATTACGCGCGGCGGAGTCGGCGGGCTCCCGCTGCGCTTCGGCGGCGTCCAGCTGGCGCGAAACTTCTCCGTCCAGCCGGGCTTCGTCACCTTTCCACTGCCGTCGCTCCGCGGCAGCGCCGCTTTGCCCTCCGTGGTGGACGTCTATGTCAATGACGTCCTGTCGGGCAGCCGCGACCTGCCGCCAGGCCCGTTCGAGATCAGCGAAATCCCGATCGTCACCGGCAATGGCGAGGTCCAGCTGGTCGTCCGCGACCTGCTCGGGCGCGAGATGCTGTACAGCGAAAATTATTACGCCGCCCCGTCGCTGCTCCGCAAAGGCCTGCACGATTACTCGTACGAAGCGGGCCTGCTGCGCCGCTCGTTCGGAGCCCGAAGCAACGCCTACGGGCCGATGATGATGTCGGCGACCCATCGCTACGGATTCACCGACGATTTTACCGGCGAGGTTCACGCCGAAGCGACCCGCGACGTCCAGTCCGGCGGGGTCGCGGCCGGGTTAGGCTTGCCGGGCGTCGGCCACGCCGAGCTGTCGCTTGCGGCCAGCCGCTCGGGCCACGGCTCCGGCGCCCAGGCCGGGCTCGGGCTCGAACGGCGGACGCGCGGACTGACGCTCGGGGTCCGGGCCGAGGCCAGCAGCAAGAAGTACACCGCGATCGGCTGGGACTCGGGCCGCCGGCCGCCGGCAACGACCATCCAGGCGTTCGCCGGGCTGCCGCTCGCGTCCGGCTCGGTCGGCGTCTCCTACCTGCGGCGCAAATCGCGCGGGGAGCCGACGCCGAATTTGTTGGTGCCAGCTCATCGGTGCGCCTGCCGGGGCTCGGCAGCCTGCATTTGGCCGCCCGCAAGAGCCTGGCGGGGGCGCGCGACGTGTCCGCGCAGCTCAACCTTTCCGTCCCGCTCGGCCCGCTTCGAAGCGCGAGCGCCGGAGCCTCGCTCAACACCGGCCGGCGCAGCATCACGACCGCAATCCAGAAATCCCTGCCGGTTGGTCCGGGGCTCGGGTACCGGCTCTCGGCATCGCTCGGCGCTGTCGACCGGATCGAAGGCCTGCTCAGCGCCCAGACCGCCTTCGGCACCCACGATGCGCAGCTGACCTGGGTCGACGGCAAGACCGGCGTCCGGCTCTCGACGGCGGGAGGCTTCGGCCTTGTCGGCCGCGACGCGTTCGCCTCGCGCCGCCTGAGCCAGAGCTTCGCGACGGTCAAAGTCGGCGATTACCCGGACGTCCGGGTCTACGCCGACAACCAGCTCGTTGGCCGAACCAGCCGCAACGGCACGCTGGTGGTCCCGCGATTGCGCCCGTTCGAGCGCAACAATCTGCGGATCGAGCTCGCCGATCTGCCGTGGGACGCGCAGGCGCCGGGCGATCAGCTCGCCGTGCGCCCCTACAACCGGCACGGAGTCGCGGTCCATTTCAACGTCCGCGCGGCGCGCGCCGCGATCATTCGCGTCCTGCTCGCCGACGGCTCGTTGCTGCCGACCGGATCGATGGTGATTCTCGACCAGGGTCCGGAGCAATTCATCAGCGCGCCCGGCGGCGAGGTCTATCTGACCGGGCCCGATTTCGAAAACTGGGCGACCGCATCCTGGCCGGACGGAAGCTGCCGCTTTCGGTTCCGATTCTCGCCGGGCGACGATCCGCAGCCGCGCCTCGGCGACGTCCAATGCACCCGATGACCGCCTGGAGCCGCCGGCTGTCCGCCGCTTGCCTGCTGCTCGCCGTGCCGACGGCCGCCGCGGGCGCGTGCAACGTCAGTCCGCAGGGCGTCAACTTCGGCAATTACGACCCGCTCGGCCAGTCGGCGCTGGACGGGGTCGGCAACGTCAATGTCAGCTGCTACGCGCCGACCAGCTTCACCGTTTCGCTCGGCACCGGCAACGGCAGCATCGCGGACCGGCGGATGACCGGGGCCCCATCGCAGCTCGCCTACAATCTCTACAAGGACGCATCGCGGCTGCTGGTCTGGGGAGACGGCGGCGGCGGCGTGTCGTCGAGCGGGACTAACGTCGATTTGACGGTCTATGGGCGGATTCCCGGAGCGCAGAATGTCCGGGCCGATGCCTATGCCGATTCGGTCACGGTGACGGTCGCCTTTTGAGCGCTGGAGTGGCTGGCGCAAGCCCGGGCGCGTCGGCACAAGGCGGCGATGGCGAATCCGAGTTCCTACCGCCCCGATCCGCGGATCGAGGAGCTCGGGCCCAAATTCTACGATGCCGTTGCGCCGGCGGCGTTCCCGAAGGCGATTCCGCGCTTCCTCAACCGGCGCTGGGCGGAGCGAGTCGGGCTCGGCGATCTCGACGATCCGGAGTGGGAAGCGCATTTCTGCCGCTTCGAGCCGCTGCCCGGCAACCTGCCACAGCCGCTCGCGCTGCGTTACCACGGCCACCAGTTCCGAGTGTACAACCCGGACATCGGCGACGGCCGCGGCTTCCTGTTCGCGCAGCTGCGAGATGAGCAGGACCGGTTGCTCGACCTCGGCACCAAGGGCTCGGGGCAAACGCCATACAGCCGCACCGCCGACGGTCGACTGACCCTCAAAGGCGGGGTGCGCGAGGTGCTGGCGACCGAGATGCTCGAGGCGCTCGGAGTCAACACGTCCAAGACCTTCGCCTTGTTCGAGACCGGCGAGGAGCTAGTTCGCGGCGACGAGCCCTCCCCGACCCGCTCGTCGGTGCTGACGCGGCTCGGCCACGGCCACATCCGCATCGGCGGCTTCCAGCGGCTCGCCTTCTTCGGCGAGGCGGACAATGTCGCCAGGCTGGTCCGCTATTGCCTCGCGCATCTTTACGGCGAGCCGCCATCGGAAGACGCCGGCGCCGATGCACTGCGGCTGTTCGACCTTGTCGCCGAGGCAACCGCCGGGCTGGCCGCGAGCTATTTGGCCGCGGGCTTCGTCCACGGAGTGCTCAACAGCGACAATATCGCGATCACCGGCGAGAGCTTCGATTATGGCCCGTGGCGCTTTACGCCCGATTGGGACCCCGCGTTCACCGCCGCCTATTTCGACTACCAAGGCCTGTACGCGTTCGGCCGCCAGCCCGAAGCGGTGCATTGGGATCTGGCGCAATTGGCCGGCGTGCTGACGCTGGTCGCCGAGGCCGCGCCGCTGTCCGACGCGCTCGCCGGCTGGGGCGATCGCTTCCAGGACGCGCTGGTCGCGGCGCTGCTGAAGCGCCTGGGAGTTGCTCCGGGCAGCGCCGAGGACGACCGCGCTCTCGCCGACGCGCTGGTGCGGGCGCTGCAGTCCCGCGAAGTCCAGATCGACCGGACCTATTTCGACTGGCGCGGCGGGCGCGACCCGGGCGAGGATCGCTACCCGTCCGAACTGTTCCGAGCGCTGGCCGCCGCGCTGCAGGGCCGCGAGCGGCCGGTCACGCACCCCTATTGGTCGGACGCCGAGCCGTGCTCAATGCATATCGACGAAGTCGAGGCGATCTGGTCGGCGATTGCCGAGCGGGACGACTGGACGCCGTTCGAGGCCAAGATTGCCGCCGTTCGTCGAATGGGCGAGGCGATGGCGGAAAGCCCCTCCCCTTGATGGGGAGGGGTTGGGGTGGGGTGGCGTTGCCGAAGTGTCGGGGCGGCTCCAATGCCAGCCCCACCCTGCCCTCCCCCATCGCGTCGGGGGGTGACCTTGACGGCGCGGCCAAGTTCGTGGAGCCCGAGGGCCGATGCCGAAAGACCAAAAGCCTGAAATACTCGTGTCCAGCGACCCGGCGACCGGCGCGGAAATCTGGTCGGGCCCGGTCGGCGATGCGACCGCGGAGGTCGCCGCGGCCCGCGAGGCGGCGGGTCCGTGGGCCGCGCATTCGCTCGGTTTTCGCTCCGAGGCCATGCGCCGCTTCGCCAACGTCGTCCGCAAGCGCGAGGAAGAGTTCGCAAAGCTGATTTCAAGCGAGACCGGCAAACCGTTCTGGGAGGCCAGGACCGAAGTCGCGTCGGTCATCAACAAGGTGCAGATTTCGATCGACGCTTATTCCGAGCGCACTCCGCAGCGAAAGCTCGAGGCGGCGCTCGGCAACAAAGTCGCGGTGCGCCACAAGCCGCACGGGGTGCTGGGGGTGCTCGGGCCGTTCAACTTCCCGGCGCATCTGCCGAACGGCCACATCGTGCCGGCGCTGATCGCCGGCAATGCGGTGGTCTTCAAGCCATCCGAGAAGACTCCGGCGAGCGGCGCGTTCCTGGTCGATTGCTACCACCAGGCGAAGATCCCCGACGGGGTCGTGCAATTGCTGATCGGCGGTCCCGACCAGGGCCGGGCGCTGGCCGCCGAGCCCGGCCTCGACGGGCTGCTGTTCACCGGCTCGGCGCGCGCCGGCAAGGCGCTGCACCGCCAGTACGCCGACACTCCGCACAAGATCCTGGCGCTCGAGCTCGGCGGCAACAATCCGATCGTCGTGTGGGACGTGAAGGACGCCGAGGCGGCGGCGGCGATCGTCGTCCAGTCGGCCTATCTGTCGGCCGGGCAGCGCTGCACCGCGGCGCGCCGGCTGATCGTCGAGGACGGCAAGGAGGGCCCGCTGGTCGAGGCCATCGTGCGGCTGATCGACCGGATCATCGTCGGCGAACCGTTCGCCGACCCGCAGCCGTTCATGGGGCCGGTGATCGACGTCCAGTCCGCCGATCATCTGCAGGAAGCCTGGCTTGGGCTGATGATGAAGGGCGGCAAGCCGATCCGCCGCCTGGATCGCCCGGCCGAGGACCGCCCGTTCCTGACCCCGGCCCTGATCGACGCCACCGACATCGCCGATCGCCCCGACGAGGAATTGTTCGGCCCCGTCCTGCAGATGGTCCGCGTCGAGGATTTCGACGCCGCGCTCGCCGAGGCGAACAACACGCGGTTTGGGCTCGTCGCGAGCCTGGTCGGCGGCGACCCCGAGCATTACGACCGCTTCTGGAAGACCATCCGCGCCGGGGTCATCAACTGGAACAAGCCGACCAACGGCGCCCCGTCCACGGCGCCGTTCGGCGGCGTCGGCCTGTCGGGCAACCACCGCCCGAGCGCTTATTACGCCGCCGATTATTGCGCCTATCCGGTGACCAGCAGCGAGGCCTCGGTGGTTCGAGCCAAGATCGGTGAAGGCCTCCGCGACCCCAACCAGCTGGAGAATTGACGGGTTAAAAGGCCGTCATTGCGAGGAGCGGTAGCGACGCGGCAATCCAGCGCAATCAAAGAAACCGGATTGCCGCGCTGCGCTCGCAATGACGAAAACTACTAGCTTCGAATCTCCGGCAGATAGGCGTCGTCGGCGGCGTCGCTGAACTTGGTGAAGCGGCTGTCGAACTTCATCCGCACCTTGCCGGTGGCGCCGTGGCGCTGCTTGGCGACGATCAGCTCGGCGAGACCGTAGGCGCGGCCCATTTCCTCCTGCCATGCCGGGAAATCGGGATGATCGACCGAGGGCTGCTTGGCGGCGAGATAATAGTCCTCGCGATAGATGAAGATGACAATGTCGGCGTCCTGCTCGATCGAGCCGGACTCGCGAAGGTCGGAAAGCTGCGGCCTTTTGTCCTCGCGCTGCTCGACCGCGCGGCTGAGCTGCGACAGGCCGATGACCGGCACATCCAGCTCTTTCGCCAGCTGCTTCAAGCCCCGGCTGATCTCGGAAATTTCCTGCACCCGGTTATCGTTTCCGCCGTTCCTGCCGGTGCCTTGCAGGAGCTGCAAATAATCGACGACGACCATGCCGATATTCTTTTGCCGCTTCAGCCGCCGGGCCCGCGCGCGGAGCGCGGCGATGGTCAGCGCCGGAGTATCGTCAATGTATAGCGGCAAGGCCTGAAGCTCGCCCGCGGCGCGCGCCAGATGGCGGAACTCCTGCTGGCTGATCTTGCCCATGCGCAAATTTTCCGAGCTGATCCCCGACTGCTCGGCGAGGATTCGAGTCGCCAGCTGGTCGGCGGACATTTCGAGGCTGAACAGAGCCACTCCGGCCCCCGCGCCCTTGCCCTGTTCGATACCATCCTCGATCTCGCGCAAGGAGCGCTGGGCTGCGGCAAAGGCGATGTTCGTCGCCAGCGCGCTCTTGCCCATCCCGGGGCGGCCGGCGACGATGATCAGGTCCGACTTGTGGAGACCGCCGATCTTCGCGTTCAATCCTTCGAAGCCGGTGGTGATGCCCGACAGATGGCCGCCGCTGTTCAAGGCGCGCTCGGCCATCTCGATCGCCAGCTTGGTGGCTTCGCCGAACGACTTGGCCTTGCCCTCGGCGCCGCCTTCCTCGGCGACCTTGTAGAGCTCGGTTTCGGCCCGCTCGATCTGGGCGATCGGGGCGACCTCTTCGCTGGTGTCGAGCGCGCTCTCGACGAGGTCGCGGCCGACGCCGATCAGCGCCCGGAGCAAAGCCAAATCGTAAATCTGGGCGGCGAAGTCGCGCGCTCCGATCACCGCCGCGCCCGACCCGGTCAGCTGCGCCAGATAGGCCGGCCCGCCGACCTCCTTGATCCCCTCGTCGGCCTCGAACAGCGGCCGCAAAGTGACCGGGTTGGCGATCATGTTGCGGTCGGTGAGCCTCAAGATGCTTTCGTAGATGCGGCCGTGCAGCGGCTCGAAGAAATGGTGCGGCTGGAGGCGCGTCTGGATATCCTCGACCAGCCGGTTGTCGATCATCAGCGCGCCCAGAAGCGCCGCCTCGGCCTCGACGTTCTGGGGGAGGGCCGGGCTGCCCGCGGTTGCCGCGGGGTCGGCGATTCGAAGGATTTCTGCCATGGCTTTGCTCTAGGCGGTTGAGCGCGATCGGAAACGAGAACGAAAGTAGCACGACTGTGGATAGACTGTGAGCCCTGCCCGTCATTCCCGCGAAAGCGGGAATCCCGCTGGCCAAAACATCCACAGAAATCGAAAAGGGTTCACACGAAGGCACGAAGAAGCAGGAAGCCACGAAGGCTTCGTGCCTTGACCGTCTTCCTTCGTGCCTTCGTGTGAAAAATCTTCCTGACTGATTGAAGGGCTGCCGCCCGCCAGTTACGCCGCCACCATGACCATCCAATCCGACCGCTGGATTCGCGAACAGGCGCAGCAGCACGCGATGATCGAGCCGTTCGTCGAGGCCCAGCGGCGCGAGGGGTGCATCAGCTACGGCCTGTCGTCCTACGGCTACGACGCGCGCGTCTCCAACCAGTTCAAGATTTTCACCAACGTCGATTCGGCGACCGTCGACCCGAAAAATTTCGCCGCCAACAGCTTCGTCGACCGCGAGGTCGACGTGTGCATCATCCCGCCCAACAGCTTCGCGCTCGCCCATACGGTCGAATATTTCCGGGTGCCGCGCGACGTGATGGTCATCTGCCTCGGCAAATCGACCTATGCGCGCTGCGGAATCATCGTGAATGTGACGCCGCTGGAGCCCGGCTGGGAAGGCCATGTGACGCTGGAATTCTCCAACACGACCCCGCTCCCGGCCAAGGTCTACGCCAACGAGGGCGCCTGCCAGTTCCTGTTCCTCAAGGGCAACGAGCCGTGCGAGGTCAGCTACGCCGACCGCGCGGGGAAATATATGGGCCAGCGGGGAGTGACGCTGCCGAAATTGTAGGTTCGCCGTTCGTCATTGCGAGGAGCCGCAGGCGACGCGGCAATCCAGCCAGACCAAAAAACTGGATTGCCGCGCTGCGCTCGCAATGACGGGAGCCTCGGGGCCTATTGCGCGGCCAGCAGGCGGCGCGATTCGTGAATCAAATGCACCCAGTCGGCAAACGCCTTCGACAGGCCGAGCACGAGATCCTTGAGGGGGCCGTCCTTGAGGCATCCGTCGCCATCGAAGTTGTCGTCGTTGACGCGGCCGAGATAGGCCTCTGGATGCTGCATCACCGGCATGTTGAGGAACACGCACGATTGCCGCAGCTGATGGTTCGCTCCGAACCCGCCGATGCCTCCCGGTGAGGCGCTGACGATTGCCGCCGGCTTCTGGTTCCAGACGCTTTGCCCATAGGGCCGCGAGCCGACGTCGATGGCGTTTTTGAGCACGCCCGGCAGGCCGCGATTATACTCGGGGGTGACGAACAGGACGCCGTCGGCCGCCGCGATCGCCTCGCGGAAACGACCGTAGGCAGGCGGCGAGTCTGGGTCATATTCCTGGTTGTAGAGCGGCAGGTCGCCGATCGGCACGATGCCGCAGTCGAGCATGTCGTGGGCCATCGCGCAGAGCGACTTGGCGACTTTCAGATTGATGCTGTCCTGCCGCAGGCTGCCGACGAGGATGGCGATCTTGTAGCGGTCCATTGCACTTCTCCTAGCGGCGCTTGCCCTGATGGCGGATGTTCGGCGGACGGCCGCGCTTCGGGCCGCCGCGCATGCGGTCCGAACGGGTTCGAGTCCCGCCGCCGTAGCTGCCTTCGGGAAGCTCGAAGCGCAGCGAGCCTGACACCGGGTTGGCCTCGGCGAGCCGCAACGTCAGCTTCTGGCCGACGCGGTAGGTCTCGCCGCTCTGCTCGCCGACCAGCTGGCGCGCGGCCTCGTCGTAGCGGAAATATTCCTGGCCGAGGGTCTGGGCGAGCACCAGCCCGTCGCCGCCCAGGTTGGTGACGGTGGCGAAGAAGCCGAACGGCTGGACGCCGGTGATGCGGCACTCGACCAATTGCCCGACCCGGTCGGACAGGAAGGCGGCGACGTAGCGGTCGATGGTGTCGCGCTCGGCCTCCATCGCTCGCCGCTCGAGCATCGAGATTTGCTCGCCGATCGCCTCGAACTTGCCGTCCTCGCCCGGGGGCAGCCCGCCCTCGCCTAGCCGGTAGGCGCTGACCAAAGAGCGGTGGACCAGCAGGTCGGCGTAGCGGCGGATCGGCGAGGTGAAATGCGCGTAGGTCGGCAGCGCCAGCCCGAAATGGCCGAGCCGCTCGGGCCCGTAGCGCGCCTGCATCTGGGTGCGCAGGACCATCTCCATGATCTCGGTGCGGGCATCGTCCTCGCCGACCCGGTCGATGACGCGATTAAATGTCGCCGGCTTGATCACCTGACCGAGCGCGAACTCGACTCCGAACGTCGCGAGATTCTCCTTGAGCGCGACGAGCTTCTCGCGGCTCGGCGATTCGTGGACTCGGTACATCACCGGCGCTTTCTTCGCCTCGAGCGCCCGCGCCGCGGCGACGTTGGCGGCGATCATATAATCCTCGACCAGCTTGTGGGCGTCGAGCCGCTCGCGCGGCGCGACCGAGAGAATGCGGCCCTTCTCGTCCAGCATCACCCGGCGTTCGGGGATGTCGAGCTCGAGCGGCTCGCGCTTGTTGCGCGCGGCCAACAGCGCCCGCCAGCACGCCCATAAGGGCTTCAGAGCGGTCTCGACGAGCGCCTGCGGGACCGCGCCCTCGATCGGAGGCATCGAGCACGGGGAGGATGCGACCTCGACTTCCTCCCCTCCCGCCTGCGGGAGGGGCCGGGGGAGGGACTGTCCGGGCGTCTCGGCGCTCTCGACAGGCCCTCCCCCCGACCCCCTCCCGCTTGCGGGAGGGGGAGTGATTCCATCCATCGCCGCCTGCGCATCTTCATAGGCAATGTTTGCCGCGACGCAAATCTTCGCGCGCGTGAATCGCCAGCTCTTGAGCGTCCCGTCACGGGCGATCTTCAAATGGCACGCCATCGCCGCGCGGACCTGGCCCTGCTTCAGCGAGCAAATGTCCGCCGACAATTCCTCGGGCAGCATCGGCACCACCCGATCAGGGAAATAGACGCTGTTACCGCGCGCCCGCGCCTCGCGGTCGAGCTCGGAGCCGGGCCGCACGTAGAAGCTGACGTCGGCGATCGCGACGATCGCGTTCCAGCCTCCCTCCCCGTCCGCCTCGGCCCAGATCGCGTCGTCATGGTCGCGAGCGTCAGCCGGGTCGATGGCGACGATCGGCAAATGCGTCAGGTCTTCGCGCTCGCCGAGCGGCTGCCTCGAAACCCGGTGCGCCTCGTCGATCGCCTCCTGCCTGAATTCGTGCCGCAGCCCGTGCTTGTGGATGGCGATCAGGCTGAAGCTGCGCGGCGCGAACGGGTCGCCGAGCACCGCGTCGACCCGCGCCGTCACCCGCGGCCCCCGTCCGGAAAGCTCGCACAGCACCAGATCGCCCGGCTCGGCGTCCTTCAATTCGCTGACCGCAAGCTCGCGCCGCTCCTTCTTCTCGACCGGGGTCAGCCAGAAGCGCTCGCCCTCCTTGCGGATGACTCCGAGCACCAGCTCGGCCGACTTGGCGAGCTTCTTCATCGGGTGGGCGGTCAGCCCCGCGCCGCGCTCCTCGGTCCGCGCCAGCACCCGGTCGCCGATGCCGAGCGCCCCGCGCCGCCCGCGCTCCATGATCCGCAGCTTCGGCGGCGGGGTTTCCGCCTGCCATTGCTCGGGCACGCCAAAGACGTTGCCGCTGTCGTCGGCCTCGACGATCCGCAGCACCGTCACCTTGGGCACCCCGCCCGACTTGTGGAACGCGCGGCCCGGCGCTGCATCGATCAGCCCCTCGTCGGCCATGTCCCTGAGCAGCGTCTTGAGCGAGATCTTGTCCTGCCCCGACAGCCCGAACGCCCGCGCGATCTCGCGCTTGCCGGCCGGCTGGTCCGACGTCGCGATAAAATCGAGGATCTGCTTGCGCGAGGGCAGGCCAGAAGAGCGCTTGCGGGGCATGGCCGCCCCGTAAACGTCATTGCGACCCCGGCCTAGAGCCGGGGGAAGCAATCCAGAAAAAGTGCTTTCGCACGAAGGCACGAAGGAGGAGCCGAAGGCGCGAAGACCATGACAGCGCTTCGCGCCTTCCTGATTGTCTTCGTGCCTTCGTGTGAAATCCTACTTCTCTGGCGGGGGCGCCACCCACGGCTTGAACGCCCCGCCCGGCACCGCCGAGGCAACCGGGCTTTCGAAGCCGTCGGCGCTGACCGATGATACGCCGAACACCCAGTCATCGACGCGGATGCCTTTGAGCGGGACGCCGTAACCGACAAGCGTCGTCGGCGAGTTCGGGCCAGGCGTCGCGGAAGGATCGGCGATCGGCGTCCGGGTGTCGGCCGCCACCCGCCGCACATGCTGCCAATTGTTCGCGTCGGTTCGTCGCCAGCGCACAAGATAGGCGACGGCTCCCGCGACCGGGGTCCAGTTGACAAGGGTGTCGATCGAAACCGCGCCTTCGACCACCGGCGCCGGCGGCGGCGGCGCGGAGGCGAGCGCGGCCAGAGCGGCGACGTTCAGCTTCGCGACTTTTTCGAGATAACGAAAGTCCATGCGGTCGATAGTGTCGCCATAGGCAATGCGGCGTTGCCCATTGCCGCCGCAATCGATGCAAATCTCGGTTTCTTCGCGAACGTCCTGGTGCTGAGCGTCGTAATTCTCGACCGCAACCGACATCCGGACCGCGGGGAAACCGGCGTTGAGGAATTCGGTGTGGTCGCCGCCGCGGCCGTGGCGGTCGTTGCGCCAGATCTGGCGGACGCCGAGGCCGATGGCGAGCCGCTCCGCGAGGCCGGCGAGCCAGCGCGACAGGTTCCGCGACGGGGAATCGTTCTCGCCGCCGAGGCTGCGCTGCAGCGCCGCCAGCTCCTCATGCCCCTGCCACCGGGGCCCTTCGGAGAACACGCGCACATGCGCGTTGTCACACACGCCGTCCGAGCCGCAGCTGTTGCCGATGATGTCGTTGTTGAGATTGGCGACGACGTTCCAGCCCTGGCCCTTGGCATAGTCGGCCATGATCTTGCCGCCGTGCAGCCCCTGCTCCTCGCCCGACAGGGCCGCGTAGACGATGGTTGCCGGGAATTTGTGTTTCGACAGGATCCGCGCCGCCTCGATCACCGCCGCAGTCCCCGATCCATCGTCGTTCGCACCCGGCGCATCATTCACCGCATCCATCGGGTCGCTCACCCGGCTGTCGATGTGACCGGTGATGATCACCACGTCGTTGGGCCGCTCGGTGCCGCGCTGGATCGCGACCGCGTTGCAGACCCTGGTCGGCGTCGGGATGCGCCGCCCGGTCACCGTGTCGCAAGTTTGCAGGGTCTTCAGTCCGAAGCCCTTCATCCGCGCCTCGGCCCAGCGCACCGCCGCGCCGATCCCGCGCTTCGGGTCGGTCTGCGACGACAAAGTGTGCCGAGTCCCGAAGCCGACCAGCTTCTCGACGGTGCGCTTCATTTGAGCCCCGCTGACGGGCGCGATGATTTGCTTGAGCCTTGCGTTGGGCGACGGCGGAGCGGCTCCAATCAGCGCGGGGGCGAGTAGGACAATGGCTAGGCTACGCATCTGGCACCTCCATAAGCCCTCCCCCTCGATGGGGGAGGGTTGGGTGGGGGTGACAGCTGAGCCAAGCTCGATGTCCGCGGCCACCCCACCCCCAACCCCTGCCCATCGAGGGGAGGGAGCCAGGCCGCAACTGGCATTTGGCGCGGCCCGGGTCTAGTGGAGCCGCGACCCCAGACTCAGCCCAGGACCCTTCCCCATGTTGCGTGACATCGACCATTTTATCGGCGGCTCCAGCTACTCCTCGGGCAGCCGCGAAGGCGAAGTGTTCGACCCCAACCAGGGCGCGGTCCAGGCGCGGGTTCGGCTCGGCACCGCCGCCGACCTCAGCCACGCGATGGAAGCCGCACGCGCCGCGCAACCGGCGTGGGCGGCGACCAACCCGCAGCGCCGCGCCCGCGTCATGTTCGCCTTCAAGGCGCTAGTCGAGGCGCGGATGGACGAGCTCGCCGAGATCCTCAGCAGCGAGCACGGCAAGGTCATCGCCGACGCCAAGGGCGACATCCAGCGCGGGCTCGAGGTAATCGAGTTCGCCTGCGGAATCCCGCACGCGCTGAAGGGTGAGTATACGGTCGGCGCGGGACCCGGAATCGACGTCTATTCGATGCGCCAGCCGCTCGGCATCGTCGCCGGCATCACCCCGTTCAACTTCCCGGCGATGATCCCGATGTGGATGTTCGGGGTCGCCATCGCCTGCGGCAACGCGTTCATTTTGAAACCCAGCGAGCGCGACCCGACGGTGCCGGTGAAGCTCGCCGAGCTGATGAAGGAAGCCGGCCTGCCCGACGGCATCCTCAACGTCATCCACGGCGACAAGGAGATGGTCGACGCGATCCTCGACCATGACGACATCAAGGCGATCAGCTTCGTCGGCTCGTCCGACATCGCCCATTACATCTACTCGCGCGGCACCGCGAACGGGAAGCGCGTGCAGGCGTTCGGCGGCGCCAAGAACCACGGCATCGTCATGCCCGACGCGGACTTGGACCAGGTCGTCAACGATCTCGCCGGAGCGGCATTCGGCTCGGCCGGCGAGCGCTGCATGGCGCTGCCGGTGGTGGTCCCGGTCGGCGACAAGACCGCTGACGCGCTGCGCGACAAGCTGATCCCGGCGATCGAGGGCTTGCGGGTCGGCGTGTCGACCGATCCCGACGCTCATTACGGCCCGGTGGTCAACGCCGCGCACAAGGAGCGGATCGAGCATTACATCCAGATGGGCATCGACGAGGGCGCCGAGCTGGTCGTCGACGGCCGCGGCTTCACCCTCCAGGGCCACGAGCAGGGCTATTTCATCGGCCCGACCTTTTTCGACCATGTGAAGCCGAGCTTCCAAAGTTACCAGGAGGAGATTTTCGGCCCCGTGCTGCAGATGGTCCGCGCGGACAGCTTCGAGGAAGCGGTGCGCCTGCCGTCCGAGCACCAGTACGGCAACGGGGTCGCGATCTTCACCCGCAACGGCCACGCGGCGCGCGAGTTCGCGGCCCGGGTCAATGTCGGCATGGTCGGGGTCAATGTGCCGATCCCGGTGCCGGTCGCTTATCATACCTTCGGCGGCTGGAAGCGCAGCGGCTTTGGCGACATCAACCAGCACGGCATGGAGGGCGTCCGCTTCTGGACCAAGACCAAGACCGTCACCCAGCGCTGGCCCGACGACTTCGTCGAGGCGCTCAGCACGGAAGCGTTCCACATCCCGACCATGGGGTGATCCGAACCGGGACGGCGGCCGCGTCCGAATCCGCGGTCGAGCGTTCTGCACGCATGAAATTCGCCCGCACCACCCTGCTCGTCCTCGCCTCTGGCCTCGCGGCTTGCGACGCCAACGACCCCGTGGCCGAGGAAGCCGAGAACACGGCCGGCCTGCCGTCGGTCGACAATGTCGCCGGCGGCCGGGACGGAAATCCGAGCGCGGACGGCGCCCCTCCCGCCAATGGCGCGACGGTTGAGCCGGCGCCCGCCAACGCGGCTCCGGCGGCGTCGATTCCGGCCGCGCTTCGGGGCCGATGGGGAATGACCCCTGCCGACTGCACCTCGACTCGCGGCGACGCCAAGGGGCTGCTTATCGTCAGCTCCGACGCGATGCGCTTTTATGAATCGGAGGCGGTCCCGGCCCGCAACGTCGAGAAATCCGACGATAGCTTCAGCGCCGATTTCGCCTTCACCGGCGAAGGCCAAAGCTGGACGAAGTTCCAGACTCTGACGCTCGATGATGATAAATTGGTGCGCACCGAAAGCAGTCCGATGGCGAGCTTCACCTATGTCCGCTGCCGCTAGATCGATCGTCCTCCTGGCGCTTGCGCTGTGCGCGTGCGGCGAGGCGCCGAAGGATGCCGAAACCAACACTGCCGCCGTGACCGAAGTCGAGGCGCTGCCGGCCGACGAAAGCGCCGCCACTCCGACCGACGAGCTCGCCAACGGCGCCGCCGAACCGCAAGGCGATGAGCCCGCCAACGGCTACTGAGGGCTTGTTTCGCCGCTGCCCCGACCCAATCTGGCGGTGGGGCGGGCAAAATGAAAAGGGGACGTCATGAAGCTCTATTATACTCCCGGCGCCTGCTCGCAGGCGGTCCACATCGTCCTTCACGAGACCGGTTTCAGCCACGACAGCATCCCCGTCGACCTGCGCGCGAAGACCATCGAGGACGGCTCGGACTATCTGCGAATCAACCCCAAGGGCGCGGTTCCGGCGCTCGAGCTCGAGAACGGCGAAGTGCTGACCGAGAATGCGGCGATCCTGCAATATCTCGGCGACCGCTCGGGATCGTCCGACCTGTTCCCGCCCCTCGGGGAGTTCCGCCGCTACCGGGTGCTCGAATGGCTGAACTTTGTTGCGACCGAGCTGCACAAGGGGTTCGGCCCGCTGTGGAACCCGGCCGCGGCGAGCGAGTGGAAGCAGGCGGCCCGCGACCAGCTCGCCAAGAAGTTCGATTTTGTCGAGCAGCAGCTCGGCGATCGCCCCTTCCTCACCGGCGACGATTTCACGATCGCCGACGCCTATCTGTTCGTCATGCTCGGCTGGACGGCGATGCACGGCATCGACCTCGGCCGCTGGCCCGGTTTGATCGCTTTCCAGGAGCGGGCCGCGCAGCGCCCGTCGATCCGCCAGGTGCTGCAGTTCGAGGGGCTGGCCGAGACCGAGACCGCAAGCTAGAGGCGCTGGGCCATGGCCCAGTTCGATCTCACTGACGACCAGCTGCAGATCCAGGACATGGCGCGCAAGTTCACCGCCGACGCGATCACCCCGAACGCGGCCGAGTGGGACGAAAAGCACATCTTCCCGCGCGAAACGATCCGCGCGGCCGCCGAGCTCGGCTTCGGAGCGATTTACGTCAGCGAGGAATCGGGCGGTATCGGCCTCGGGCGGCTCGAGGCGGCGCTGATCATGGAAGCGATGGCCTATGGCTGCCCGTCGACCAGCGCGTTCATCTCGATCCACAACATGGCCGCCTGGATGATCGACCGCTACGGCTCGGCCGAGGTCAAGGCGAAGTATCTGCCGTCGATGATCGGCATGGAGCGGATCGGCAGCTATTGCCTGACCGAGCCGTCGTCGGGCTCGGACGCCGCGGCGCTCAAGACCAAAGCGGTCAAGGACGGCGACGATTATGTCGTCTCGGGCTCGAAAGCCTTCATCTCGGGCGGCGGCGAGAACGAAATCTACGTGACCATGGTCCGCACCGGCGAGGATGGACCCAAGGGCATCTCCTGCCTGGTGATCGATAAGGACATGAAGGGCGTCAGCTTCGGCGCCCAGGAAAAGAAGCTTGGTTGGCATTCGCAGCCGACCGCGCAGGTCAATTTCGACGAGGTCCGGGTGCCGGCCGCCAACCGCGTCGGAGCCGAGGGCGAAGGCTTCCGGATCGCCATGGCCGGGCTCGACGGCGGCCGCCTCAACATCGGCGCCTGCTCATTGGGCGGCGGCCAGCGCTGCCTCGACGAGGCGATCCAATACACCAAGGAGCGCAAGCAGTTCGACACCGCGATCGCCGATTTCCAGGCGACCCAGTTCACGCTCGCCGACATGGAGACCGAGCTCCAGGCGGCGCGCTATCTGCTTTATGTCGCCGCCGCCAAGGTCACCGCCAATGCGCCCGACAAGACGCGCTTCGCGGCGATGGCCAAGCGGCTGGCGACCGACACCGGCTCGTCGGTGGTCGACCGCGCGCTGCAGCTTCACGGCGGCTACGGCTACCTTCAGGACTATCCGATCGAGCGTTTCTGGCGCGACCTGCGAGTCCACTCGATCCTCGAGGGCACCAACCAGATCATGCGGGTGATCGTCAGCCGGGACCTGCTTCGCCAGTGACGGATGAGGTCCTGGACTCCGAAGACGTGCTGATCTCGGCCGACGCCGGGATCGGGCGCATCCGCCTCAACCGCCCGAAAGCGTTGCACGCGCTGACCCGCGCGATGTGCGACACCATGTCCGAGGCGCTGCTCGCCTGGCGCGACGACCCGACGATCGAACTGGTGATCATCGACCATGCCCAGGGACGCGGCTTTTGCGCCGGCGGCGACGTTGTCATGCTCGCCAAGAGCGGAGCGTCGAACGGCGACGAGGCGGCGGCTTTCTTCCACAGCGAGTATCGGCTCAACCATCTGCTGTTCACCTACCCCAAGCCGACCATGGCCTTGATGGACGGGATCACGATGGGCGGCGGCGTCGGCATCTCGCTTCCGTGCAGCTATCGCGTCGCGACCGAGAACACCCGCTTCGCGATGCCCGAAACCGGGATCGGCCTGTTCCCCGACGTCGGCGGCGGCTGGTATTTGTCGCGGCTACCGGCCCGGGTCGGGCAATTCATGGTGCTGACCGGAGCCCGGCTCGACGGGGCGGAATGCCACTATCTCGGCCTTGCGACCAACTATGTGCCGCACTCCTCGCTCGAGGATCTGGTCGATCGGATCGCCGGCATGCCGATGCGGATCGGCGGAGTGCTCGGCGCCGCGTCGACGACTCCGCCCGATGCGAAAATCGCCGGCAACCAGGCGACCATTGCCCGGGCTTTCGCCTCCGACCGGCTCGAGGAGATCGAGGCGGCGCTCGAAGCCGATGGCGGCGATTGGGCGACATCCGAGCTGGCGACGATCCGGACCAAGAGCCCGCTGTCGTGCAAGGTCTCGCTGCGGCTGCTCGCGGAGGGCGCCACGCGCCGCAGCTTCGCCGAGGAGATGACCGCCGAATATGCGCTCGCCAGCCGGGTCGTCCGCACCCACGACTTCCGCGAGGGTGTCCGGGCGCTGCTGATCGACAAGGACAATGAACCCAAATGGGACCCGCCGGCGCCCGAAGCGGTCAGCGACGCAATGCTCGACGCATTGTTCGAGCCGCTTCCCGAAGGTGAACGGTGGACGCCATTTCCGGAGACGCGACAATGACCGAGTACACGACCATCCTCGTCGAGCAGCGAGAAGCCGTGACGCTGGTCACGCTCAATCGCCCGCAGGCGCTCAACGCCTTGAACAATCAGGTGCTGAGCGAGCTGATCGAGGCGTTCGCCGCTTATGATGCCGACCCGTCGCAGCGCTGCCTGGTCCTGACCGGCTCGGAGAAAGCGTTCGCAGCCGGGGCCGACATCAAGGAAATGCAGAGCCAGGGCTTCGCCGACATGTACTCGGCCAACCATTTCGGCGGCTGGGAGCAGGTCACCGCGACCCGCAAGCCGTGGATCGCGGCGGTCGCCGGCTTCGCGCTCGGCGGCGGCTGCGAAGTCGCGATGATGGCCGACTTCATCATCGCCGCCGACAGCGCCAGGTTCGGCCAGCCGGAAATCAAGCTCGGTGTCACGCCGGGCATGGGCGGGTCGCAGCGCCTGGCGCTGGCGATCGGCAAGGCCAAGGCGATGGAGATGTGCCTGACCGGCCGGATGATGGACGCCGCCGAGGCCGAGCGCGCCGGGCTGGTCGCCAAGGTCGTCCCCGCGGCGGAGTTGGTCGAAGAAGCGCTCAAGGTCGCCGCGACGATCGCTGGCATGGCGCCACTGGCGGCGATCGCGGCCAAGGAGATGGTCAATGCGGCGTTCGAGATGCCGCTCGCCCAAGGCATCCGCTTCGAGCGGCGGCTGTTCCACGGCCTGTTCGGGACCGACGATCAGAAGGAAGGCATGACCGCCTTCGTCGAAAAGCGGCAGGGGAATTGGACGGGGCGGTGAGTATTCCCCTCCCGCTTGCGGGAGGGGTTAGGGGAGGGCATGTGATTTGCTCTCGCTTGGGACAGGCCCTCCCCCGGCCCCTCCCGCAAGCGGGAGGGGAGTAAGAATGGCACGCATCGCATTCATCGGCCTCGGCCACATGGGCGGCGGGATGGCCCCGAACCTCGCCAAGGCGGGGCACGAGGTGCGCGCGTTCGACCTCAGCGAGCACGCGCTCGACCGCGCTGCCAAGCAGGGCTGCCTGCCGATGGGCTCCGCCGGCGAGTCGGTGCGCGATGTCGACGCGGTCGTGACCATGCTGCCTGCCGGCAAGCATGTCGCCGAAGTCTATCGCGGCACCGTTTTCCCCGACGCGCCCAAGACGGCAATCTTGATCGACTGCTCGACGATCGACGTGACGACCGCTCGGACGCTCGAGGATGAAGCCGCTGTCGCCGGCTTCGCGATGGTCGACGCGCCGGTCTCGGGCGGAATCGCCGCGGCCGAAGGCGGCACCCTCACCTTCATGGTCGGCGGCTCCGACGAAGGTTTCGAGAAAGCCCGGCCGTTGCTCGAGAATATGGGCAAGGCGGTGATCCATGCCGGTGGCGCGGGATCGGGCCAGGCAGCCAAGATCTGCAACAACATGCTGCTCGGCGCGACCATGGCCGCGACCTGCGAGACATTCGTTCTCGCGCAAAAGCTCGGGCTCGATTTGCAGACCTTTTACGACATCGCGTCGAAGGCGTCGGGCCAGAGCTGGTCGATGACATCCTATTGCCCGGTGCCGGGCGTCGGTCCCGAAACCCCGGCCGACCGCGGCTACGAGGGCGGGTTCGCCGCCGCTTTGATGCTCAAGGATCTGAAGCTGGCGATGGAAGCGGCGCAGGGAGCCGGAGCGTACACGCCGATGGGCGGCGAGGCCGAGGAACTCTACCAGCGCTTTGTCGATTTGGGTGGAGGCGGGAAGGACTTTTCCGGGATCATCCAGATGATCGACGACAGCTGGAAGCCGACCGGCGGGAACCAGGGTTAAGGAGGATTGATGCGCACTGCACTGCTCGCCGCCGTCGCGGCCGTCGCCATGCTGGCCGGCTGCCGCGAAGCCGCCGATGCTCCGGCGAACAATGCCGCGGCCGCTGACAAGCCCGTGTTCCCGGTCACCGACGACAATCCCGAAGCTCGGCCCGCTCCGCCGGCGACCAAAGAGGCGGCGCTAAAGCTGATGCACGAGCGGCACGAGGGCATGGAGGACATCGGCGACGCGACCAAGGCGCTGGGCCGCGAGATGAAAGCCGATTCACCCGAAATTGCCGCCGTCCGGACCCACGCCGCGACCATCGCGCGGCTCGCTCCGCAGGTGTCGGCCTGGTTCCCGGCAGGCACCGGTCCCGACGTCGGCAAGACCCGCGCCAAGCCGGAAATCTGGCAAAAGCCGGAGGATTTCGCCGCCAAGACCCGCGCCTTCCAAGCCGCGGCCCGCTCGTTCGACGCCACCGCCAAGGCCGGCGACGTGGCCGCGATCAAGGCCGGCTTTGGCGAGCTCGGCAAGACCTGCAAGGCGTGCCACGACCCCTATCGTGCCCCCGAAGACGACCACTGAGCTGGTCGAAGGGCCGGCGCCGCAGCCGGCATTGACTCAGCCGGTTTGGGACCTGCCGGTCCGGCTAACCCATTGGCTGCTAGCCGCGCTGATCGGCTTCAGCTGGTGGTCGGCCAAGACTGACCAGACGGACTGGCACATCTGGTCGGGAGTCGCGGTCCTGACGCTGCTCATCTTCCGCTTGCTGTGGGGTCTGTTTGGAAGCTCGACCGCGCGGTTCGCCAATTTCGTTCGCGGGCCGGCTGTCGTGCGCGACTATCTGCGCGACAATGCAAGCTGGCGCTTCGCCGGGCACACACCGCTCGGCGCGCTCAGCGTGATCACATTGCTCGCCGCCGTCGCCGTTCAGGTCGGCCTCGGCCTGGTGTCGGTCGACGAGGACGGCCTCAACGAAGGGCCGCTCGCGCAGCTGGTCAGTCTCGATGTTTCCGAGGCGGCGCGCGACCTTCACGACGATTTCTTCAACGTGTTGCTGGCGCTGATCGCGCTGCACGTCGCGGCGATCGTCTTTTATCGGCTGGCGCTCGGCCGCAAGCTCACCGGAGCGATGTTCACCGGCCGAGCCGCTCTCGAGCCCGGGGTCGAGCCGATGCGGCCGGCAAAATGGTGGGTGGCGGCGCTCTGCCTGGCCGCCGCGTTCGCGTTCGTCCGCTGGATCGTCGCCGGAGCCCCGCCCTTCTAGCCTCCCCTCCCTGGCAGGGAGGGGATTGAGGGGTGGGTTGACCGCTCGAAGTCTCGCTGCGCTCGAACCCAACCCCCTCCCCTCCCTTGCAGGGAGGAGAGTAAGGGACCACATCAGCGCCATGCTGATCCGCACCGAGCAGACGCCCAACCCGGCGACGCGCAAGTTCCTTCCCGGCGAAACGGTGATGGAAGCCGGCAGCCGCGACTTCGCCGACCGCGACTCTGCCGAAGCCTCGCCGCTGGCCTCCGCTTTGTTCGCGACCGGCATGGTCGAAGGCGTGTTCTTCGGCGGCGATTTCATCTCCGTCACCGCGGCGCCCGGCGTGTCCTGGGACGAGCTCGAGCCCGAGGTGGTCGGCATGCTGCTCGACCATTTCGTCAGCGGCGCGCCGTTGTTCAACGCCGGCACCGCGGCGGGAATCCAGGTCGAGGCCGCGCCGCATATCGAAGAGGATCCGGCCGACTCCGAGATCATCGAGCAGATCCGCGAGCTGATCGAAACGCGCGTCCGCCCGGCGGTCGCGCAGGACGGCGGCGACATCATCTACCGCGGCTACAAGGACGGCCGTTTGTACCTGGCGATGCAGGGCGCCTGCCACGGCTGCCCGTCCTCGGAGCTGACGCTCAAGCGCGGCATCGAGAATCTCATTCGCCATTATGTGCCGGAGGTCGAGACGGTCGAGGCCGTCTGACGGAACGACAATTTCGCTTGCCGGTTGAGCGCGGCTGTGGCCCAATCCGTGATCCGCGCAACCAAGGCGATGCAATGCTGCTTGCGATCGACACTTCGACAGCTGCCTGCACCGCGGCCCTGTTCGACCGGACGGGCCGCTGCGTCGCGCAGCGCGACGAGCCGATCGGCCGCGGCCATGCCGAGCGGCTGGTGCCGATGATCGAGGAGCTAATCGACAGGCAGTGCGCCCGGCGCATCCTGGTCGGAGTCGGCCCCGGCAGCTTCACTGGAATTCGCGTCGGAATCGCCGCCGCTCAGGGCCTGGCGATCGGCTGGGAAGCCGAGCTGTCGGGAATGTCGTCGCTGGCGCTGCTGGCGTGCGGCGCGCCGGGCGGGGCTCCGGTCGCCGCGGCGATGAAGGGCGGGCATGGCGAATTGTTCGTCCAGCAATTCGAGGGGCAGCCGCTGAGCGCCTCGACGCCGTTGCTCAACCTGCCGCCCGCGCAGGCCGCGGAACAGATTACTGCCGAGACGGTCGTCGGCCCCGGGGCGGGCGAGCTGGTCGCTGCGCGGGGCTGGGGCGAGGCGCTCGACGCTTGGCCGAGCGCGTCGAACGCCTTGAGGCTTCCCGATGAGCTCCGCTCTTTGCCTCCTCGCCCGCTGTATGCACGGGCGCCAGACGCGCGAGCGAAGGTGGCGGCGTGATGAGCAGCGCCCCGTCCGCCGAAGCGATCCGCCTGGCCGACGGCAATTCCACCGACTTGTCCGCGGTCATGGCGATCATGACCGGCGCCTTTTCGCCGCGCTTCGGCGAAGCCTGGACTCGGTCGCAATGCGCCGGGATCCTGCCGATGGCGGGGGTTTCGCTCGTCCTCGCCCACGACAATGGCCATGAGCCCGTCGGCTTCTCTTTGTTCCGGACGGTCGCTGACGAGGCCGAGCTGCTGCTCCTCGCCGTCGCGCCCGATCACCAGCATCGCGGCATCGGCCGGTTGCTGCTCGAACAATTCGTCGAGCAGGCACGCGCCGCCGGCGCCCGCCGAGTCCACCTCGAGGTCCGCGACGGCAATCCGGCCGTGGAGCTTTACCGCCGCGCGGGATTCAGGCCCGCCGGCCGCCGGCCCGATTACTACCGCGGAAACGAAGGCTGCCAATACGACGCGATTACGCTCGCTCACTTGCTGTAAAACTCTCCAGCGGCAATCGTCCGCGTCTATTGCGTGAAGTACAGCCGCGACCTAATGCATGAATATCTGGGCGGAGGGGCTGCCCGGAACGCTGCTCAACCTGGGAAAATTCCGATGCTCGACAATGAAGGTGCAGAAGACGCACTGCTCGCGCTGACCGCAGACATCGTCGCGGCGCACGTCAGCAACAATAGCGTTTCGGTCAATGACTTGCCGAACCTTATTCAGAACGTTCACGCCGCTCTGAGCACCATTTCCGACACCCGTTCGGCGCCCGAAGTCCGGCCGGAACCCAAGGTTCCGATCCGCTCTTCGATCAAGCCCGACTACATCGTCTGTCTCGAAGACGGGAAACGACTGAAGATGCTCAAGCGGCATCTGATGACGCATTATCAAATGACTCCGGACCAGTACCGGCAAAAGTGGGGGCTGAACGCCGACTATCCGATGGTCGCGCCCAACTATGCCGAGCAGCGCAGGGCGCTCGCCAAGTCGATCGGCCTCGGCACCAAGCGCCGCAAGACCCGCGGCGCCGCCAAGAAATAGAGCTTCGGCAAAGAACGGGGAGCGGCTGCGGCTGCTCCCCTTTTCTTTGACCCGCCGTCCGCTCATCCCTAACTAGGCGCCATGCACCGCACCATCGACATCGAGGCCCTGTGCGCCGACAAGGGGCTGCGGATCACCGAGCAGCGGCGGATCATCGCCCGCATCCTGTCCGAGGCCGAGGACCACCCCGACGTCGAGACCCTCCACGAGCGCGCCGCGGCGGTCGACCCGAAAATCTCGATCGCCACCGTCTACCGGACGGTTCGGCTGTTCGAGGAAGCGGGGATCCTCGAGCGCCACGAGTTCGGCGACGGCCGCTCGCGCTACGAAGCCGCGTCCGACGCCCACCACGACCATTTGATCGACGTCGAGACCGGCAAGGTCATCGAGTTCGTCGACGAGGATCTGGAAGAGCTTCAGAAGCGGATTGCCGAGAAGCTTGGCTTCCGCCTCGTCGACCATCGCATGGAGCTGTACGGCGTCGCCCTCGACCGCGGCCGCTGAGCCGCCCTCATCCATCTGGCGGGCAGCGATGCGGATCGCCGCTCTGGGCGGCTGGTTCCTGCTGTGCCTCGTCCCGCACCTGGTGTCGCGCCTATTCGGGCGATCGCCGTGGCCGCGGCGATTCCTTGCCGGCTGCGCGGCGATTTGCGGAGTCGACGTCCGCGTCGAGGGCAAGCTCGCCAATACCCACTCGCTGCTGCTCGCCAATCATACCAGCTGGCTCGACATCCTGGCGCTCGGATCGGCGACCCGCTGCGCGTTCGTGTCCAAGGCGGAGCTCAGCGGTCACCCGGTGATGAAATGGCTCGCCGACCAGAATCGGACAATTTACGTCGACCGTTCGGACCGGCGCGGGCTTCACGACCAGATGGCGGCGGTCCGCAACGCGCTGAACGGCGACCAGCCGCTGGCGCTGTTCCCCGAAGGGACGGTGTCGAACGGCGGCCGGCTGCTGCCGTTCAAGCCGGCGCTGCTGACCGCGGTCGCGCCGCCGCCGCCGGGCTGCGCGATCCAGCCGGTGGCGATCGATTTTGGCGCCGCGATGCTGTCGCTCGGCTGGGCCCGGGGTGAGCATGGCATCGCCAATGCGATCCGAATCCTGGGGCGCAAGGGACGGATGACCGCGACAATCCGCCTGCTCGATCCGCTCGATCCGTCGCTCGACCGGAAGGCGATGGCCAGGGCCGCGCACGACTCGATCGCCGCGGCGCTTGCGCCTTCCGGTATCGCCCCGGCTGCCTTATAGGCGGCAGGGACACATGACTTCCGCCCCCAAGAGCTTCAGCATCAAGTCGTTCGGCTGCCAGATGAACGTCTACGACGGCGAACGCATGGCCGAGCTGCTCAGCGACACGGGCATGGCGCCCGCCGCGCCCGGTGAGGACTCCGACCTGGTCGTCCTCAACACCTGCCACATCCGTGAGAAAGCCGCCGAAAAGGCCTATTCGGACATCGGCCGGCTGCGCCGCGAGGACGGGTCGCGGCCGCTGATCGCGCTTGCCGGCTGCGTCGCCCAGGCCGAGGGCGCGGAAGCCCAGGCGCGATCGAAGATGATCGACATCGTCGTCGGTCCGCAATCGTATCACCGCCTGCCGGAAATGGTCGCCGACGCGGCGCTCGGCCGGCGGCCGATCGACACCGCCATGCCGGCGCTGTCCAAGTTCGATGCGCTGCCGAGGCGGCGGAAAGCGGCGCCGAGCGCCTTCCTCACCGTCCAGGAAGGCTGCGACAAATTCTGCACTTATTGCGTCGTCCCCTATACCCGCGGCGCCGAAATCTCGCGGCCGTGGGACGATGTCGTGGCCGAAGCGCACGCGCTGGTCGAAGGCGGCGCTCGCGAGATCGTCCTGCTCGGCCAGAACGTGAATGCGTGGAGCGACGGCACCCGCGGGCTCGATGCTTTGACCCGGGCGTTGTCCAAGATCGATGGGCTCGAACGGATCCGCTACACCACCAGCCACCCGGCCGACATGAGCGACGGGCTGATCGCCGCGCACGGCGAGATCGACAAGTTGATGCCCTACCTGCATTTGCCGGTGCAGTCGGGCAGCGACCGGATATTGAAGGCCATGAACCGAAGCCACACGACCGACAGCTATTTGCGGACCATCGACAAGGTCCGCTCGGCGCGGCCGGACATCGCCTTCTCGGGCGATTTCATCGTCGGCTTCCCGGGCGAGACCGAGCGGGATTTCGACGCCACACTGCAGATCGTCGACGCGGTCGGCTACGCGGCGGCTTATTCATTCAAGTACAGCGCACGGCCCGGCACCCCGGCCGCGGCGATGGAGGATCAGATCGCGCCAGAGATCATGGAAGACCGGCTGCGGCGGCTGCACGAGCGCATCGCGGTCAATCAGCTCGATTTCAATCGGTCGACGATCGGCTTCGAAACGCAGGTGCTGGTGGAGCGCAAGGGCCGTCGCGAAGGCCAGATGATCGGCCGCAGCCCATGGATGCAGTCGGTGCATTTCGACAGCGCCGCGGCTCCGGGCGAGATGGTCGACGTCACGCTCGTCTCCGCCGGGCCGAACAGCATGGCGGGCGCGGTTCGCTGCGAGCCCAACCGGGCCGCCGCCTGATGGCTCGCCGCGACCTCGCCGCCGTCCCCGCCAACGAGCAGGACCGCGCCCGCCTCGAGCTCGAGTTCGACCAGCCGTACCTGCTCGGGCCGTTGTTCGGCGATTACGACCGCCATCTGATCGCCATCGAGCAGCGGCTCGGGGTCCACATCGCGGCGCGCGGCAACCGCGTCCAGATCGAAGGCGAACCCGATGCCGCGGCGCGGGCTCGCGATGTCCTCGTCGGCCTCTACAACCGGCTCGACCAGGGTCATGACGTCGACGCCGCGGCGGTCGAATCGGTCATCGGCATGGCCGCCCAGCCGAGCCTCGACGGAATCATCGATGACGAGGTGACATCGCCGCCCAGCGTGATGATCCGGACGCGCAAGAAGACCATCGTCCCGCGCTCCGCCGTCCAGACCGCTTACATGGAAGCGCTGGCCCGCGAAGACATGATCTTCGCGCTCGGCCCCGCGGGCACCGGCAAGACCTATCTCGCCGTCGCCCAGGCGGTGTCGCAGCTGATCGCCGGCAGCGTCGACCGGCTGATCCTGTCGCGCCCCGCGGTCGAGGCCGGCGAACGCCTCGGCTTCCTGCCCGGCGACATGAAGGACAAGGTCGATCCCTATCTGCGGCCGCTTTACGACGCGCTCTACGACATGCTGCCGACCGAGCAGGTCGAGCGCCGGATCGCTTCGGGCGAGATCGAGATCGCGCCGATCGCCTTCATGCGCGGCCGGACGCTCAACGACGCCTTCGTCATCCTCGACGAAGCGCAGAACACCACTCCGATGCAGATGAAGATGTTCCTGACCCGTTTCGGAATGCGCAGCCGGATGGTGATCTGCGGCGACCCCAACCAGACCGACCTGCCGATCGGCGTCCAGTCGGGGCTCAACGATGCGGTCGGCAAATTGGACGGCATCGCCAAGATCGCCATGATCCGCTTTTCCGCCGCCGACGTCGTCCGGCACCCGCTCGTCGGCAAGATCGTCGAAGCTTACGAGGGGCCGGGCTCGTGATGCTGGAAGTCGCGATCGACGCCGACGCGGAGTGGGACAGTAGCACCGACTGGGCGGCGCTGGCGCGCCAGGCGGCGGAATCGGCGATCGCCGAGAGCGCCTTCCCCCAGCTCGCGACCGGCCCGCGCGCCGTCGAGATCTCGGTCCGACTGACCGGCGACAACCAGGTCCGGGCGCTCAACGAGCAATGGCGCGGCAAGGACCGGCCGACCAATGTGCTGTCGTTCCCGATGGCGGAAGCAGCGGAGTTGCGGTCCGATGACGGTCCGGAGCTGATGCTCGGCGACGTCGTTCTGGCGCTCGGCATCTGCGCCGCCGAAGCTGAGGCCAGGGCGATCCCGGTCGCCGACCATGCGGTGCATCTGCTGGTCCACGGGACGCTGCATCTGCTCGGCGACGACCACCAGGACGACGAGTCCGCCGCCGACATGGAAGCGCGGGAAGTGCGCGCGCTCGCCCGGCTCGGAATCGCCAATCCCTACGAAGGCGCCGCCTGATGGCGACCCAGCAGGACGAAGTCGGCTCACGGCTGTGGCGCGGGATGCGGTCGCTAATCTTCGGCGACGACGGCGAAACCAGCCTTCGCGACCAGATCGAGGAAGCGATCGACGAGGCCGAGACCGCCCAGCCGGTTTCCGGAGACCTGTCGCCGCACGAGCGGCAGATGCTGCGCAATTTGCTGCAGATGGGCGACCGCACCGCCGGCGACATCTGCGTCACCCGCGGCGACATCATCTCCGTCCCTTCGACGATCGGCTTCGAGGAGCTGATCCTGGCGTTCGCGGATGCGGGGCACAGCCGCCTGCCGGTCTATCGCGGCGGCCTCGATGAAGTCATCGGCATGTACCACATCAAGGACGTCTTCATCGCCGACGTCGACGAGACCAGGGACCGCTCGCCGGGCGCGCTGATGCGGACGCCCTTGTTCGTCCCCGAATCGATGGGCGTCATCGACTTGCTGGCGCGGATGCGCGCCGACCACATCCATCTGGCGATCGTCGTCGACGAGTTCGGCGGCACCGAGGGGCTGGTGACCATCGAGGACGTGGTCGAGGAAATCGTCGGCGAGATCGAGGACGAGCACGACGAGGAAGCCGACGGCATGCTGACCCTGCTCGAGGACGGGCTGTGGGAAGCCGACGCGCGGCTCGAGCTTGAGGAGCTGACCGAGACCGTCGATGCGCGGCTGACGGCCGAGGAAGACGAAATCGACACGCTCGGCGGGCTGGTGTTTCTGATCGCCGGGCGGGTTCTCAAGCCCGGCGAATCGGTCCTCCACCCGACCGGCTGGCGGCTCGAATGCGTCGACGCCGACGGACGGAAAATCCGCCGCGTCCGCCTCCACGCGCCCGAGGTCCCGAGCGCCGCCTGACTACTCCCATCGTCTTTGCGAGCGCAGCGAAGCAATCCAGTGAAGCAGCCAGCGGTCTACATCATGGCCAACAAGCGCAATGGGACGCTCTACACTGGAGTCACATCAAACTTGCCGAAACGCGTTTGGCAGCATCGTGAGAAAGTCGTCGAGGGATTTACGAAGCGATGCGACTGCAAGTTGCTCGTTTGGTTCGAGCTTGCCGAAACTATGGAAGCGGCAATCGCTCGCGAAAAGCAGATCAAGGCTGGCTCGCGAGCAAAAAACCTATCGCTCATCGAGGCGCTCAACCCGAATTGGAACGATCTTTACGACAGCATCGCCGGCCCCTGAAATTCTAACGCCTTAACTGGATTGCTTCGTCGCTACGCTCCTCGCAACGAGGGTCAGTCTCTCGCGAACAACTTCGCCGGGTCGGCCATTGCCTTGAACTCGAGCGCGTTGCCGGCCGGATCGGTCAGAAACATCGTCGCCTGCTCGCCGGGCTCGTCGGCGAAGCGCACCGTCGGCGGGATGATGAACTGGACGCCCGCGGCCTCGAGCCGCTCCGCCAGCGCTTTCCATTCGTCCATCGCCAGCACCAGCCCGAAATGCGGCACCGGCACCTCCTCGCCGTCGACGGGGTTGATGGCTTTGCCGCGCACCGCGGCGGGAGCGAGATGCGCGACGATCTGGTGGCCGTGCAGGTCGAAGTCGATCCAACGCTCGGCGCTCCGCCCTTCCGGGCAGCCGAGTAAGCGGCCGTAAAAGTCGCGCGCCGCGGCGAGATCGTCGACCGGGAAGGCGAAGTGGAACGGCGGCAGGGTCATGTCCGCGCTTTTCCACCGCTGCCCTTCGCAGGCAAGCACGGCTGCGGCCAAGCGTGTCTCGTAACCTCTACTATCCCTTAAATCTCCGCGTTCGACCCACAGGCGAAACTAAGCGGCCCCGTCGAGAAGATACCGATGCGGAGCATTTCCCAAGCTCCTGGCAACATCTCGGTCCTTACCCGGACTCCATGCGCAAAGACTCTCAACCGGTTGCGAAGACGGCTCCGCCGAGCTGCGACGCAGAGCCAATTCACATTCCGGGCTCGATCCAGCCCCACGGGATTCTGCTCTTGTTTGAAGCCGGCACCGAAGCGCTTGTCCACTGGGCAGGTGATGTCCAGCGGCTGCTCGGCACGGAGCCAAAGAGTGGCTTGAGCGCGGCCGAGCTACTCGGAGCGCCGCTTTCCCAGCTGATCGGTTCTCGGGAGCTCCGGGTCGGCGACGAGGCCGTGCACATTGGCTACGCAACAGCAAATGGGCAACCCGCGCTCGGATTGATGGCGCACCGCACAGATCGCTTCATCGCTGTCGAGTTGCAGGAAGCAGCCGCTGCGAACGGCGATGCCGCCTCGTTGGATCAGGTGCGCGCCATTTCACAAATGATCGGCTCATGCGGAACGCTTGTCGCCGCATGCGAGGCCGCCGCGGACCTGGTGCGCTCGATCACGAGCTTCGAGCGCGTCATGATCTACCAGTTTCTTGATGACTCCAGCGGCACCGTCATCGCGGAAAGTCGCACGTCCCAGGCGGCTGCCTACCTCAACCACCGGTTCCCCGCCTCCGACATACCGCCGCAGGCGCGCGAACTGTATCGGCGCAACCTTCTCAGGGCGATCCCGGATGTGAACTATCAGCCCGCCGCTATCGAACCAGCATTGGCGGGGCCGCCGGTGGACATGTCGCACTCGGTCCTGCGCAGCGTTTCCCCGGTTCACATTCAATACCTCAGGAACATGGACGTCGGGGCGTCAATGTCCGTTTCCGTGATCGTAGACGGAAACCTTTGGGGTCTGATTGCTTGCCACCACTACTCAGCGATGCCGGTTACGTTCGAAACACAGCTGCTTTGCCGCCACGTCGGAACGTCATTGGCTGCATTTGCCCGCACTTTCCAACTCGCCGAGCAGGCCCGTTTGCAAACATTGCAGACTGCTGCGCTGGAATTGGTCCTGCACGGCGTCCGGTCGAGTAATGATCCCGAGCGTCGGCTAAGGACTTCGAGCGACGAGCTTAAGTGCCTGATCGGTTGCGGGGGCTTTGTGCTTCTGGATGATGGCCAGCTCGTATCAGGCGCGGGAGAGTTTCCCGAAGGCGCCCAGCTGAAGGCCTTGGCGACTTTTGTCGAAGCGCAGCTCCAAGGCCGCACCCATTACGCTACGGACCGTCTCAGTGAAGTCTTCGCGGATGGCGCCGGGATGGCCTCGCGCGCCAGCGGCATCTTGGCGGTCCGTCTGCAAGCCTGGCGCCCGCTGCTGGCCGTCTGGATAAGGCCCGAGCAGATTGCAGAGATAATTTGGGCGGGAGACCCGCGAGCTTCGGCTGATTCACCCGAACATCCGAAACCCCTGACGCCGCGCCACTCGTTTGCCAGCTGGCGGGAGCTGGTCAGAGGCCGCTCGCGTCCTTGGCTTCAGCATGAGGCGAGCGCGGTTGAAACATTCCGCACCCGCATGGGCTACGCGATGCAGCGCCACCGCCTGAAGGAAGCCAATGTCGAGCTAAATGATGCCAACTCACTGCTAAAGTCGCTGGCCACCACGGACCCGCTAACTGGGCTCCCGAACCGCAGGCTGTTCGATCAACGCCTGGAGGCGGAATGCGAGCGTGTTTCACGCCGCGGAGGATCGTTCGGTGTCCTCGCAATCGACGTCGATCACTTCAAGAAATTCAATGACGGCTTTGGCCACCCGGCTGGCGACGAGTGCCTCAAACTTGTCGCTGGTGCGGTCAAAGCGTCCGGACGAGCGATCGACACCCCCGCCCGTCTCGGCGGGGAAGAGTTCGCCATCCTGCTTCCCCACGTTGACCTGAGCGGTGCATCGGCGGCTGCCGAGCGTGTGCGTCAGGCGGTCGAACAACTGAACGTTGAGCATCCGGATAGCCAAGACGGCGTCGTTACGGTCAGCGTCGGAGTGGCTTTAGGATCGGCGGCGGGGACCAGACGTCCTTCTGAAGTCATGGCGGCGGTCGACCGTGCTCTTTACGAGGCCAAGGTCGGCGGTCGAAACCGTGTGGCAATGAGCGCGTGATGACCGCGGCGGCTTCGGCGGCGGACCGAAACACCGCCGCGGCGGTGACGACGGCGAGTGCGGCTCGACGCGCACCGGTTCGGGCCGCGCTGCGCGCTGCGACGCACGGCGTCCATATGCGCATGCACGAGCTGGAGCCGTTTCGGGCCATTTCAGACGCGCGGCTGCCGCTCGAGGAATATCTGCGCCTGCTGCAATCCTTGTTGGCCTATCATTCCGCAATCGCGACCGTCGCCGCGCAGTTTGGCTGGTCCCATCTGAGTAGTGGGGCACGGCGGTTACCGCTGTTGCGGGCGGACCTTCGAACCCTTGCGGGCAGTAATCTCCGGCAAGCCGTCGAGTGGAAGCCAGGCACGCCTGAAGAGGTTCTGGGTGCTTTATACGCGGCAGAAGGCTCGATGCTCGGGGGGCGGGTGATCGCGGGGCGGCTCGACTATCTTTTTGGTTCATCGTCAAAAGGGCGCAGTTACTTCATCGGGTCGCCCGACGATGGCGCGAGCTGGCGGAATCTGCTGGCGGTCCTCGAGCTAAGCTGCGCGTCAGCTGCCGGCCTCGAACGCGCGACCAGCGGAGCTCTGCTCAGCTTCGAGCTGTTCGAACAATGCGTCGAGTTCGCTTGTTCCCGCCAACATCATCAATGGCGCTAACTTCCGCTTCCACCCAAAGCGGACATTCGCCTGTGTCTGAAGCCCATCGTCGCCAAGCAACGAAAAAGCTGTCCTACAGGGCCTGATGCGCGGCATATAGCGGGCGATGATTGTCTTGGCCCGGTGTCCTTCCCACCATCTTGATCTTTCGCCTTCTCACGCGGGCGGGCGCGCGCGCGATCACGCGATGGAGTGCGACGTTTGAGACTTTTCGATCTCGTCGAGCGCCATTCTTTTCTCACCGCGGTGGCGCTCGGCGCGCTGTCCGCGTTCGCCTTTGAGCCGGTCGGCTGGTGGCCGCTGATGCCGCTCGCCTTCGCCGGGCTATGCGAGCTGCTGCTGCGCGCCCGAATTCTTCGCCGGGCGCTGCTGATCGGCTGGCTGTTCGGGCTCGGCCAGTTCGTCGTCGGGCTCAACTGGGTCGCCACCGCCTTCACCTACCAGGCGGCGATGCCGGCCTGGCTCGGCTGGATCGCGGTGGTGCTGATGTCGCTTTATCTCGCTCTCTATCCGGCGCTGGCGGCGGGCCTCGGCTGGCGGCTCGGAGCGGGGCGGCAGGTGGCGCTGTTGCTGGCGCTGAGCGGCGGCTGGGCGGTGACCGAGTGGCTGCGCGCCGGGATCTTCACCGGCTTTGCGTGGAACCCCGTCGGGGTGGTGCTTGCGGATACTCCGCTGCTGCAGTCGAGCGCGCTGATCGGCACCTACGGGCTGTCGATGCTGGTCGTCCTGCTCGGCGGCGTGGTGTGGCTCGAAATCCACCGCAAATATCTGTTCGGAGTGGCGATCATCCTCGCCGCGGCCTTGCTGTGGGCGCTGCCGGCGTCGCGGGTGCCGGAAACGCCGATCGCCGTCCGGCAGGTGCGCATCGTTCAGCCTAACATCGGCCAGCAGGACAAATGGCGGCCGGGGTTCGGCGACATCGCCGCCGAGCGGCTGGCGCGATTGTCGGCGTCGCGGCGCCCGATCGGCGGGGCGCGGCTGCTGCTGCTGTGGCCCGAGGCGGCGGTCACCGAGCCGCTCGAGGACGCGCGCACCGGCGAGCACCAGGCGCTCGCCGAGTTCGGGCGCACCCGGGCGGCGTCGCTGGTGGCGCCGGGGGACTATCTGCTGACCGGCGGCATTGCGCTGCACTCGTCGGACGGCCGCCGGGTCGACGGGGCGGCGAACAGCGTCTTCGTGCTTGGCCCGGGCGGCAAGATCATCGGCCGCTACGACAAGGCGCATCTGGTCCCCTTCGGCGAATATCTGCCGATGCGGCCGTTGCTGTCGTCGATCGGCCTGTCGCGGCTCGCTCCTGGCGACGTCGATTTCAATCCGGGCCCGGGACCGCGGACCCTGGCCCTGCCCGGCTGGGGCAAGGTCGGCTTCCAGCTGTGCTACGAAATCATCTTTTCCGGGGAGGTGGTCGACCGGCGCAACCGGCCCGACTTCATCTTCAATCCGTCCAACGACGCCTGGTTCGGCCGCTGGGGCCCGCCGCAGCATCTCGCCCAGGCACGGCTGCGCGCCGCCGAGGAAGGCCTTCCGGTGCTGCGCTCGACCCCGACCGGGATCAGCGCGATCATCGACGCCAAGGGCGCAGTCGTCGCGTCATTGCCGTGGCGCACCGCCGGAGTGATCGACGGAATCCTCCCGCCCCACGCCCGCGGACCGACCCCATTCTCAAAGGCCGGGAACCTGATCCCGCTGCTGCTCGCTTTCATCATGATCGCGGCCGCCATTGCCCTACCCAAAAGCGAGCGCTATCGGCGGACATAAGGATTTCCTTATATCGTCAAATCCGGCTCCGGCCGCTCTCCAGGACCTTTTCGCCACATGCGCAGCAATTACCTCTTCACGTCCGAATCCGTTTCCGAAGGCCATCCGGACAAGGTCGCCGACCAGATCAGCGACGCCGTCGTCGACCTGTTCCTGGCCAAGGATCCCGAAGCGCGGGTCGCCTGCGAAACCATGGTCACCACCCAGCGCATCGTGCTCAGCGGCGAGATCCGCTGCCGCGGCGTCTATGACGAGAAGCAATTCCCCGACACCCACGGCTGGGCGCCGGGCGCGCGCGACGAAATCGAGCAGGTGGTCCGCCACACGATCAAGCGCATCGGCTATGAGCAGGCCGGCTTCCACTGGCAGAGCGCGAGCTTCGAGAACCACCTCCACGGCCAGTCCGCGCACATCGCCCAGGGCGTCGATGCCTCGGGCAATAAGGACGAGGGCGCCGGCGACCAGGGGATCATGTTCGGCTTCGCGGTCGACGAGACTCCCGACCTGATGCCGGCCACGCTTCATTACAGCCACCAGATCCTGCAGCGCATGGCCGCCGACCGCCACTCTGGAAGCGCGCCGTTCCTCGAGCCGGACGCCAAGAGCCAGGTGACGCTGCGCTTCGAGGACGGCAAGCCGGCCGCGGCGACCGCGATCGTCGTCTCGACCCAGCACAAGCGCGGCTATGCCGAAAAAGGCGAGCACGCCGATCCCAGGCTCTACGCCGAGCTTCGCGACTATGTGAAAGCCGTGGTCGCCGACGTCTTGCCGGCCGAGCTGCTGTCCGAGGACACGGCCTATCACATCAACCCCACCGGCAGCTTCGAGATTGGCGGCCCGGACGGTGACGCCGGCCTCACCGGGCGCAAGATCATCGTCGATACCTATGGCGGCGCGGCCCCGCACGGCGGCGGCGCGTTTTCCGGCAAGGACCCGACCAAGGTCGACCGCTCGGCCGCCTATGCCGCGCGCTACCTCGCCAAGAACATCGTCGCCGCCGGCCTGGCGAGCCGCTGCACCATCCAGCTCGCCTACGCGATCGGAGTCAGCGAACCGCTGTCGCTCTACGTCAACACGCACGGCACCGGGACGGTCGGCGACGACGCGCTGGAGACGGCGATCGGCAAGATCACCAAATTGGGCGGGCTGACTCCGCGCGGCATCCGCACCCATCTCAATCTCAACAAGCCGATCTACGAGAAGACCGCGGCCTATGGCCATTTCGGCCGCCAGCCGGATGGCGACCTGTTCCCGTGGGAGAAGGTCGATCTGGTCGAGGATTTGAAGGCGGCGCTGGCCTAGCCCTCTTGGCAGCGGACCCAGCGGCGGCGGCCGTCGCGCCACAACGACCCGTCGTAGACGGAGCCGTTGCGCCTGGCCTTGATGACGGCCTCATGCCGCATCGCGTTGGGATCGGCCAGCAGCAGCCGAAGCTCGGTGCCGTCGAACCACCATTGCGGCGCGGTCACCGGGACATTGCGCCCATTGTCGGTCAGCCGCGTCGAATCCTGGAGCAGCGGCGAGCCCGGCACGTGGCCGAAGCCGATCGAGACGGCGACCGGCCGCGGACCGGCGGTCCGGCAGACGAAGCCGCCGGTGGCGTTGGCGGAGGTCGCTCCGAGGACGAGAAGGGCGATGCCGAGCGGAAGCTTGTTCATGCCGCCGGTGTGGACCGCGCTTGCTGAACGCCCGCTTGAGCGCTTAGCGAGCCGGCGATGACCGCTCACAAGGCCGGCGACCCGACCACCCTCAACCGGCTCTACGGCCGGTCGAGCGGCCACAAGCTGCGGCCCGCTCAGCAGCAGCTGATCGACACGCTGCTGCCGGCGATCGCGGTCCCGGCGGACGGCGAGATCGGTTCGCGTCAGCTATTCGGTGATGACCGCCCGCTGCACCTCGAGATCGGCTTCGGCTCCGGCGAGCATCTCGCCGCGCGCGCCGACCTGCTTCCCGACCACGGGTTCATCGGCTGCGAGCCGTTCGTCAACGGAGTCGCCGCGGCGCTCGCCCACATCCGCGACCGGCAACTCGCCAATGTCCGGATCTGGCGCGGCGACGCGCTCGACGTGCTTCGGCGGGTGCCGGACGGCGCGCTGAGCTTCGTCTATCTGCTCCACCCGGACCCGTGGCCGAAGGCTCGGCACTCGAAGCGGCGGATGATCAACGACGGGCCGCTCGAGCTGATCGCCGCCAAGCTAAAGCCCGGCGGCGAGCTGCGCGTCGCGACCGACCACCCGGTCTATCTCGAATGGACGCTGATGGTCATGCAGCGTCACGGCGCTAGCTTCGAATGGCTCGCGCAGAGGCCGTCGGACTTCCTCGAGCCGCCCGGCGGCTGGCTGGAGACACGCTATGGCGCCAAGTCGCGCCGCGAGGGGCGCCGGCCCTATTATCTGCGTTACCGGCGCTTCTGACTGGCCGGTTCCAGCCGCAGCAGCCGGCCGCCATCCTCGAGCAGATAAATCTCGCCGCGGGGGCCCTGGTCGACATCGCGGATGCGCGCCCCCATCCGCCAATGATCCGCCTTGCGGGCATTAACGCCGTCGATGTCGGCGCGGATCAGCGCCTCGCCCGACAAGGCGCCAATCAACGCGTCGCCCTTCCACTGCGGGAACAGGTCACCGGAGTAGATCAGCAGGCCGGCGGGCGAGACCGACGGGTTCCACCACAGCTTCGGCTCCTCGAAGCCGCGGCTGCGGTGATTGTCGGGGATCGGCCCGCCGCCGTAGTGACTGCCGTACGAAACGACCGGCCAGCCGTAATTCCTCCCCGACTGAATCAGGTTGAGCTCGTCGCCGCCCTGCGGGCCCATTTCCGTCGCCCACAGGCGACCGTCCGGAGCGAACGCCAGCCCGAGGATATTGCGGTGGCCCATCGTGTGGAACTGGACCGCGACGCCGCCGCGGCGGGCGAACGGACCGGCCACGACCGGCTGCCCTTCCGCGGTCAGCTGCAGCACCTTGCCGAGGTTGCCGTCGAACCGCTGCGCCGGCTCCATCTTCTGCCGATCGCCCGAGGAGACGAACATCGTCCCGTCCGGAGCGAAGGCGATGCGGTGGGAGAAGTGGCCGTCGCCGCTCACCTTCGGCGCCTGCCGCCAGATCACTCTAAAGCCGTCGATGCGCGGCGGCCCCCGGCCGAGGATCAGCCGGCCGTAGCCGATTGCGGCGCCGCTCGTGCCGTTGGGCCCGGCCTCCACATAGCTCAAATAGACGCGGTGATTGCCGGCGAAGTCCGGGTGAGCGACGACGTCGCCGAGACCCCCCTGCCCCGCGACCTTGACTTGCGGCACTCCGCCGACCGCCTGCCGGGCGCCGGTGTTGGCGTTGACCAGCCACAAGCGCCCCTCCTTTTCGCTGACCAGCGCGGCGTTGGTCAGCCGGACGCCGCTGCCCGGCAGGAAATCCATCGCCCATGGGGTCGAGAAGCGGGCGACCTCGGTTACCGTGAACGGACGCTCACCAGTGCTCTGGGCGGCGGTCGACGAGGGCGCCGAGCCGCAGGCGGCAAGGGTCAACAGGGCGGCGGCTTGCATTAAGCGAAGGGTCATTGTGCGAGTCCCTAACAGGCGGCCCCGTGTATAGGCCGTGAATGCACTCATGCGCTTTACTCTCGCTGGCGACGGCGGTTCCGCCCAACCGAATCGCGCAGCCCGACGCCAAGGAGCTCGGCCGCCGCGCATTCGGTGGCAAGGCCGCGCTGTTCGAACGGCTGTCGAGCGTGTTCGACAACGCCGGGATCGATAACCGCCATTTGGTGTCGCCGCCGGACTGGTACCAGCACAGCCATGGCTGGGCCGAGCGCAATGCGATCTATCTGCAGGCCGCCGAGCAGCTGTTTGTGGAGGCCGCATCGGCGGCGATCGGCAAGGCGGGGCTGAGCCCGGAGGACATCGACGGCGTGGTCAGCGTCTCGACGACCGGGATCGCGACCCCGAGCCTGGAAGCGCGAGTCGGCCCTCGGCTCGGGCTTCGGCCCGATGTCCGCCGGGTGCCGCTGTTCGGCCTCGGCTGCGCCGGCGGGGTCAGCGGGCTTGCGACGGCAGCCCGGATGGCCAGCGCCGAGCCCGGCAGCCGCTGGCTGTTCGTGACCGTCGAGACCTGCTCGATTTCGATCCGCCTCGACAGCGACGACCCCGCGGCCGTGGTCGCGACCGCTTTGTTCGGCGACGGCGCGGCGGCCGCGGTGGTCGGCGGCACCGAGCCCGGACTGGCCACGGTCGGCGGGTCGGCCGAGAAATTGTGGCCGGACACCCAGCGGATCATGGGCTGGGACATCGAGGACCCCGGTCTCGCCGTCGTGTTCGACCGCGCGATTCCGCCATTCATCGAGCGCGAGCTGGCCCCGGCGGTCGACGGAATGCTGGGCGATCTGGAGCTGGAGCGTGGCGACATTGAACGCTTCTGCTGCCATCCCGGCGGAGTAAAGGTGATCGACGCGATCGAAACGGCGCTCGAGCTTCCCCAAGGCGAGCTCGACCTCGAGCGCGAAGTGCTTCGCGATTTCGGCAACATGAGCGCTCCGACCGTCCTGTTCGTTCTCGAACACTTGCTCCGGCGCGGACTTCCGCAACGGGTCCTGATGACGGCCTTCGGTCCAGGCTTCACCTGCGCCGGCCTGCTGCTCGAAGCGCCATGATCTGGCCGGCCGTCGCGATTCTCGGCTTCGTGACTCTGCAACGGCTGTTCGAGCTTTGGCTGTCGAACCGCAACACGCGCCGCTTGCTCGCCCGCGGAGCCGAGGAACATGGCCGCGGCCATTATCCGCTGCTGATCGCCCTTCACGTCGCCTGGATCGCCACCTTGTGGTGGCTCGCACCGGGCCGGCCGGTGAACGTGCCGCTGCTCGTCGTCTACCTCTTGCTCCAGCTCGGCCGCGCCTGGGCGATTGCGACGCTCGGCGAGCGCTGGACGACGAGGATCATCATTCTGCCCGCCGCTCCGCTGGTCCGCAGCGGCCCGTATCGCTTCGTGCCGCATCCCAATTATCTGGTCGTCACGCTCGAGATCGCCGTGCTGCCGCTGGTTTTTGGCCTGTGGATCGTTGCGCTGGTCTTCACGGTGCTGAACGCGGTCGTGCTGGCGATCCGCATCCGCTCCGAGAACCGGGCGCTGGCGAGCTTGCGCGGTTAGTCCGACGCGCCTATATCGCCGGCTCTCCCCTCGACATCGCTAGCGACGTTGAGGCTGGTCTCCACCCGGGGGCCGGTCGGAGAGCTGTTTTGGTTTTTCGAAAGACGTCATGGTCGACACAGTCGCGCTGACCAAAGTGATCGAGCCGGAGGTGGAAGCCCTCGGCTACCGGCTGGTGCGCGTCGCGATGATCGGCGGGACCTCGGACCCGACTCTGCAGGTGATGGCCGAGAGCCCGGAGACCCGGCAACTGAAGCTGGAGGATTGCGAGCAGATTTCACGGCGCATTTCCGAGGTTCTAGACGAAAAGGATCCGATCGACGGGTCGTACCGGCTCGAGGTCAGCTCGCCGGGAATCGACCGGCCGCTGACCAGGCGCTCCGATTATTCCGACTGGGCGGGTCACGAGGCTCGCCTCAAGCTCGACGAGTCTCTCGCCGGCGCCAGGCAGCTGTCCGGAACCATCAAGGGAATCGACGCGGATAATGTCCTTCTGGCGACCCCCAAGGGCGACCGCGAAATCCCGTTCGAATCGATCGCTTCGGCCAAGCTGCTGCTGACCGACGCGCTGATCAAAGCCACCGCCCCGCTCGATGCCGAGGGGGCCGATCTCATCAAGATGGAAGGTTAGACATCATGGCCACCGCCGCCCCCGCGACCGCGGGCCCCGCCGCCAACAAGGCCGAACTGCTCGCGATCGCCGACGCCGTCGCGCGCGAGAAGCTGATCGACCGCGGCATCGTCATCGAGGCGATGGAGGACGCGATCCAGCGCGCCGCCCGCGCCCGCTACGGCGCCGAGAACGACATCCGCGCCAAGCTCGACCCGGTCACCGGCGACCTGCGCCTGTGGCGCGTCGTCGAAGTGGTCGAGGAGGTCGATGATTATTTCAAGCAGGTCGATCTGAAGGGCGCGCAGAAGCTCAAGGCCGACGCCGCGATCGGCGACTTCATCGTCGACCCGCTGCCGCCGATCGAGTTCGGCCGCATCGCCGCCCAGGCCGCCAAGCAGGTCATTTTCCAGAAGGTCCGCGACGCCGAGCGCGAGCGCCAATATGAGGAGTTCAAGGACCGCGCCGGCGAGGTCATCACCGGCGTCGTCAAGCGCGTCGAGTTCGGCCACGTCGTCGTCGATCTGGGCCGCGCCGAGGGCGTCATCCGCCGCGACCAGCAGATCCCGCGCGAAATGGTCCGCGTCGGCGACCGCATCCGCTCGCTGATCCTGTCGGTCCGCCGCGAGGCGCGAGGCCCGCAGATCTTCCTGTCGCGCGCCCACCCCGACTTCATGAAAAAGCTGTTCGCCCAGGAAGTGCCCGAGATTTACGACGGCATCATCGAGATCAAGGCGGCTGCTCGTGATCCAGGGTCGCGCGCGAAAATTGGCGTCATCAGCCACGACAGCTCGATCGACCCGGTCGGTGCCTGCGTCGGAATGAAGGGCAGCCGCGTCCAGGCGGTGGTCCAGGAGCTGCAGGGCGAGAAGATCGACATCATCCCGTGGAGCGAGGATCTGGCGACGTTCGTCGTCAACGGCCTCCAGCCGGCCACCGTCAGCCGAGTCGTCATCGACGAGGAGGAAGCGCGGATCGAAGTCGTCGTCCCCGACGATCAGCTGAGCCTGGCGATCGGCCGCCGCGGCCAGAATGTCCGGCTCGCCAGCCAGTTGACCAATTCGCAGATCGACATTTTGACCGAGGCCGACGCGTCCGAGAAGCGCCAGCGCGAGTTCGTCGAGCGCTCCGAGATGTTCCAGACCGAGCTCGACGTCGACGAGACGCTCGCCCAGCTGCTGGTCGCCGAAGGCTTCACGACGCTCGAGGAGGTCGCCTACGTCAACGCCGAGGAGATCAGCGCGATCGACGGCTTCGACGAGGACCTCGCCGCCGAGCTCCAGAGCCGCGCCAGCGAAGCGCTCGACCGGCGCGAGGCCGCGGCCCGCGAGGAACGCCGCAAGCTGGGCGTCGACGACGCGCTCGCCGAGCTGCCGCATCTGTCCGAGGCGATGCTGGTGACGCTCGGCAAGGCGAACATCCGCACCCTCGACGACCTCGCCGACCTCGCCACCGACGAGCTCATCCAGAAGAAGCGGCCCGAGCAGCGCCGCCAGCGCGAGCCGAGCAACCGCCCCGAGGACAAGGGCGGCATCCTGCACGAATATGGCCTGACCGAAGAGCAGGGCAACGAGATCATCATGGCCGCCCGCGCCCACTGGTTCGAGGACGAGGAGCCGAAGGCTGAGGAGGACGCAGTTGCGGAGTCCCCAGAATGACACGCGGCTAGCCAATCCCCCCTCCCGCTTGCGGGAGGGGCCGGGGGAGGGCCTGTCAGCCTCCTCCACGAAAAGCGACAAGCCCTCCCCTAACCCCTCCCGCAAGCGGGAGGGGGACGGGTCGCACACGCCCGAACGCACCTGCATCCTGACCCGCCGCAAGGGCACGCGCGACGCGTTCATCCGGCTGGCGCTTGGCCCCGACGGCCAGGTCGGGCCCGACGTCCGCGCCCGGGCCCCCGGCCGCGGCGCGTGGATCTCGGTTGGCCGCGCCGAGCTCGACGCCGCCAACGCCAAGGGCAAGCTCAAGGGAGCGCTGGCCCGAGCATTCAAGGTCGGCGACCTGCAAATCCCGGCCGACCTCGGCGAGCAGATCGAGCGGGCGCTCCGCCAGACCGCGCTCGACCGGCTTGGCCTCGAGGCGCGCGGCGGGACCCTGATCAACGGCGCCGATCGGATCGAAGCCGCGGCGCGCGCCGGCAAGGTCCACCTGCTGCTCCACGCCGCCGACGCCAGCGAGGATGGCCGGCGAACGCTCGACCAGGCCCTGAGGGTCGGGGCGCGAGTCGGCGGCGGCCAGCCCCGCGGCCTTATATTCCCCGAGGAGCGCTCTATCTTGTCGATGGCCTTGGGGCGCGAAAATGTGGTACATGTCGCGCTGACCGATCCCGCCGCCGCGTCGCGCGTGTCCAACGCGCTTGCCCGGTGGCGCGCTTTCACCGACCCCCGTACCGGGCTAGACGGCGGCGCACCCGCCCCGGCCCCCGGCTCGGCTGAAGAATTTGACGCCAAAATATTAGACGAAGGAATAGAATGACCGACCAGACCGAAAAGCCGAAGCTTGGCACCCGGCCGCCGCTGGGCATCAAGCGCACGGTCGAGACCGGAAAGGTCAAGCAGAGCTTCAGCCATGGGCGCTCGAACACGGTCGTGGTCGAGGTAAAGAAGCGCCGCATCCTCGGCAAGCCCGGCGAACCGGCCCCGGCCGAGGCGCCCAAGCCGGCGCCTGCGGCGGAGGCTCCCAAGCCGGCCGCTCCCGCGCGTCCCGCTCCGGCCCCGGCGCCAAAGCGCGCTCCCGTCGACGACATTTCGACGCGCCGCGAGCTGCAGGAGAAATTGCTTCGCGAGGCCGACGAGGCGCGCATGGCGGCGCTCGAGGAAGCCCGCCGCCGCGACGACAAGGTCAAGGTCGAGCAGACCGTGGACGAGAAGCGCCGGGCGGAAGAAAACCGCCGCGCCGAGGAGGAGGCCGCCGAAGCCGCGCGTCTGCAGCCGGCCGAGCCGCAAGTCGAGGAAGCTGCCGAGCCCACTCCGGCCGGCGAAGAGCGCATTCCGGTCATCGAAGATGACGAGGAGCGCGGCTTCCGCCGTCCCGGAGCGCCGGCGCCCAAGCGCGCGGAACCGGCGCGGCCATCTCGCAACCGCGAGGACCGCCGCCATTCGGGCAAGCTGACCGTCACCCGCGCCCTGTCCGGCGAGGACGACAGCCGGGCCCGCTCGCTCGCCGCGCTGCGCCGCGCCCGCGAAAAGGAAAAGCGCCACCACCAGCAGGCCGGCCCGGCCGCCAAGCAAGTCCGCGACGTCGTCGTCCCCGAGGCGATCACCGTCCAGGAGCTGGCCAACCGGATGGCCGAGCGCGCCGCCGATTTGGTGAAAGCGCTGTTCAAGATGGGCATGCCGGTGACCGTCACCCAGACCATCGACCAGGACACCGCCGAGCTGCTCGTCACCGAGTTCGGGCACAGCATCAAGCGGGTCAGCGAAGGCGATATCGAGATCGGCATCGGCGACGTCGAGGACGCTCCCGAGAGCCTCCAGCCGCGGCCGCCGGTGGTGACCATCATGGGCCATGTCGACCACGGCAAGACGTCGCTGCTCGACGCGATCCGGGGCGCCGACGTCGTCTCCGGCGAGGCCGGCGGAATCACCCAGCACATCGGCGCCTACCAGGTGACCCTGCCCGACAAGTCGAAGGTCACGTTCCTCGACACGCCGGGCCACGAGGCGTTCACCGAGATGCGCGCGCGCGGCGCCAACGTCACCGACATCGTCGTCTTGGTGGTTGCCGCCGACGACGGGCTCAAGCCGCAGAGCATCGAGGCGATCAACCACACCCGCGCCGCCGGCGTGCCGATGATCGTCGCCATCAACAAGATCGACAAGCCGGAAGCCAAGGCGCAGCGAGTCCGCGAGGAGCTGCTCCAGCACGAGATCATCGTCGAGGCGATGGGCGGCGAGGTCCAGGATGTCGAGGTTTCGGCGACCAACAAGACCAACCTCGACAAATTGCTCGAAGCGATCGCCCTCCAGGCCGAGATCCTCGAGCTCAAGGCCAACCCCGAGCGCGCCGCCGAGGGCACGGTGGTCGAAGCCAAGCTCGACAAGGGCCGCGGGCCGCTGGCGACGGTGCTGATCCAGCGTGGCACGCTGCGGGTCGGCGACGTGTTCGTCGCCGGCGCCTCGAGCGGCAAAGTTCGCGCGATGATCGACGACAAGGGCCGCCAGGTGAAGGAAGCGGGCCCCGCCGTGCCGGTCGAAGTGCTCGGCCTGTCCGCCGTCCCCGCCGCCGGCGAGCCGTTCACGGTCGTCGAGAACGAGGCCCGGGCGCGCGAAGTCGCCGCCTACCGCCAGGGCCTGCTCGACCGCAAGCGCACGACCAGCGCGCCGGTCAGCCTGGAGAACATGTTCGCCTCGCGCGCTTCGGCGACGATGGAGTTCCCGCTGGTCGTCAAGGCCGACGTCCACGGCTCGATCGAGGCGATCGTCCACGCGCTCAACCGGCTGTCGACCGACGAAATCCGGGTGCGAATCCTGCATTCGGGAGTCGGCGCGATCACCGAGAGCGACGTCACCTTGGCCGGGGCCAGCGGAGCGCCGATCATCGGCTTCAACGTCCGGCCCAACGCCAAGGCCCGCGAGATCGCCGAGCGGACCAAGGTCGAGCTTCGCTATTATGACGTCATCTATCACCTGACCGACTGGGCCAAGGGCGCGATGGCCGGCGAGCTGGGCCCCGAGATCATCGAGACGGTCGTCGGCCGAGCCGAGGTCAAGGAAGTCTTCCCGGCCGGCAAGAAGGACAAGGCGGCCGGCCTGC
>CAYSHL010000008.1:0-88200 GCA_964430865.1 uncultured Sphingomonas sp. | reverse complement strand
TCTTGGTGATCGGGTCGTCGAAGCGGCGGCCGATCAGGCGCTTGACCGCGAACACGGTGTTGTCGGGGTTGGTGACCGCCTGGCGCTTGGCCGGCTGGCCGATTAGCCGCTCGCTATCCTTGGTGAAGGCGACGACCGACGGCGTCGTGCGCGCGCCTTCTGAATTCTCGATGACCTTGGGCTTGCCGCCTTCCATCACTGCGACGCAGCTGTTGGTGGTGCCCAAGTCGATGCCGATGACCTTGGCCATTTAGTTTTCCCTCTTCATTCGCCCCTCGGCCCCGTCAGGCAGCCGAACATTGATTTCGCTGGCGATATAGGTGGCCTGAAGCCGACGACAAGGACCGCGGCCGCGGCTTCGCGCCGCCGCTTTCTTCCTCTATCCAACCCGCATGGGGGCGCTCCTGGAAGCATTGGCAAACGGCGATTGGCTAAACCGTCGCCGAGTGATGCGCATCGCCGTGATCGCCGGGATCGTCTCGCTCGCCGTGCTCCTATGGTTGTTCGCGACCTCGAACGGCACCCTCGACGCGCGCGGCCGGCCGCTCGGCACCGACTTTTCGAACGTCTGGGCGGCGGGCCGGATGGCGCTCGACGGGCGCGCCGCGGACGCTTGGGTCTGGCCCGACCATTTCGCCGTCCAGCGCGCGCTCCACGCCAATGCGGACGTCGACGTCTTCGGCTGGCATTACCCGCCGCCGTTCCTGCTGGTCGCCGCGGCGCTCGCGACCCTGCGCTATGTCCCCGCGCTGATCGTCTGGCAGCTGGCGACGCTGGTGCCCTTTACCTGGCTGATGGTTCGGCTCGTCCAGCGCCGCGAGGCGGTGCTGCTGGCGCTCGCCGCTCCGGTCACTTTGATCTGCCTGACTCACGGCCACAATGGCTTCCTGACCGCGCTGCTGCTCGGCGGCGGGCTGATGCTGCTCGACAGGCGTCCGTTCGTCGCCGGACTGCTGCTCGGCTGCCTGATCTACAAGCCGCAACTGGCCCTGATCCTGCCCCCGCTGCTGCTGGCGATGCGCAGCTGGCGCGCGATTGGCGGCGCGATCCTCTCGGCCAGCGTGCTGATTGCATTGACGCTGGCGTTGTGGGGCTGGCCCGTGTGGCAGGCATTCTTCGACAGCCTCGAGCTGACCCGCACCCAGGTCATCGAGCAAGGCTCGACCGGCTGGCACAAGATCATGAGCCCGTTCGCTGCGGTGCGAATGTGGGGCGGCGGAATCGCCCTCGCCTATTCAGTGCAGCTGGTTGCAACTCTGGCGGCGATCGCGGCCGTCGTCTGGCTGTCGCTGAAGCGCGACTCCGCGCACCTCCGCAACGCTCTCGTCTGCGCCGCAACCCTGATCGCGACGCCGTACGTGATCGACTATGATCATGTCGTGCTTCTGCCGGCGCTCGCCTTCCTGTGGCTCGACGGCGAGCGGCAAGGTTTCCTGCGCTGGGACAAGAGCCTGATGGCGCTGGTGTGGATCGCGCCGCTGGTCGCCCGCCAGGTCGCCGAGCTCACCCTTTTCCCGCTCGGCCTGGCGACCGCGCTCATCGTCGCAGTGCTGGCCGTCCGGCGAGCGGCGGTCAGATCATCGCCATCCCGCCGTTGACGTGCAGCGTCTGGCCGGTGACGTAGCCGGCCTCGCGGCTCGCGAGATACACCGCCGCCGCGCCGATATCATCGCCGCTGCCCATCGCGCCCATCGGGATGCGCGACAATATGCTGGCCTGCTGCTGGTCGTTGAGCGCCTCGGTCATCGCCGAGGTCATGAAGCCCGGCGCGATGCAATTGACCGTGATGCCGCGGCTCGCCAGCTCCTGCGCCATCGCCTTGCTGAGGCCAATCAACCCGGCCTTGGCGGCGACATAGTTCGACTGCCCCGGATTGCCGGTCACCGCGACCACCGAAGTGACCGAAATGATCCGCCCGAAGCGCGCTTTCATCATCGGTCTGGCCGCCGCGCGCATCAGCCGGAACGCGGCCTCCAGATTGACCCGAATGACCTCGTCCCACTCCTCGTCCTTCATCCGCATGGCGAGATTGTCGCGGGTGATTCCGGCGTTGTTGACGAGGATGTCGAGCTTGCCGCCGAGCGCCTCGACCGCCCGCGGCACCAGCGCGTCGACCGCCGCTCCGTCCGACAAATTGCAAGGCAGCGCGACATGATCGCCGCCCAGGCCACTCCGAAAACTTTCCAGCTTCGCGGCATTGCTCCCGGACACCGCCAGCCGAGCCCCCTGCGCCACCAACGCATTGGCAATCGCGCTGCCAAGCCCCCCGCTCGCCCCCGTCACCAGCGCATTCATCCCGGACAGATCAAACATACCCTCTCCTCGTCATTCCCGCGAAAGCGGGAACCCCGCTTCTTAGCTTCTTCCGCTGCAAATCAAGTAGCGGGATCCCCGCGTTCGCGGGGATGACGGCTTAGGCGATCTCCTTAGCCAGCGCTTCCACGTCGTCGATGGTGACGATGCTTCGGACGTTGACGTCCGGAGCGCTGCGCTTGACCATCGGGCCGAGCACCTTGCCGCCCAATTCGATGAAATCCACGACCCCGTCATCCGCCATCGCGACGACGCTTTCGCGCCAGCGGACCAGGCCGGTCACCTGCTCGACCAGCAGCGATCGGATCGTGTCCGGGTCGGTCTCCGGCGCCGCGGTGACATTCGCGTAAACCGGCACCGCCGGCTCCTCAACCACGACGTAACTCAGCGCGTCGCGCATCGCTTCGGCGGCCGGCTGCATCAGCGGGCAGTGGAACGGCGCCGAGACCGGCAGCGCCACCGCGCGCTTGGCGCCCATGTCCTTGGCCAATTCGATCGCCCGGTCGATCGCGCCTTTGTGCCCGGAAATCACGACCTGGCCGGGGTCGTTGTCGTTGGCGACCGTGCACACTTCACCGTTCGCCGCCGCCTCGGCGATCCGCCGCGCGAGCTCGAAGTCCGCGCCGAGCAGCGCCGCCATCGCGCCGACGCCGACCGGCACCGCCGCCTGCATTGCCTGGCCGCGCAGCTTGAGCAGCCTGGCGGTCGTCGCGAGGTCGAACGACCCCGCCGCGCACAGCGCCGAATATTCGCCCAGGCTGTGGCCGGCCACGAACCGCGCGGCCTTGGCCAGCTCAATGCCGCCCTCTTTGGTCAGCGCCGCGAACACCGCCATCGAATTGGCCATGATCGCCGGCTGCGCATTCTCGGTCAGCCGAAGCTCGTCGTCGGGTCCGGCGCGCATCAGCCGCGCAAGGTTCTGCCCAAGCGCCTCGTCGACAGCCTCGAAGACATCGCGCGCCGCTCGGCTCGCCTCGCTCAGCGCGACGCCCATGCCGACCGCCTGGCTGCCCTGCCCGGGAAAAAGGAATGCGCGCACGGTTCGTCCTGCTAAAGTCGCTGCCCCGGGGCGGCCCTAGGACGCGCTGCCGGGACTGCCAAGGGGGACGGGATGGCTCTGGCCGCGGAACGCAAGCTGGGCGTGTGGATGACCACCGCCCTGGTCATCGGGACGATGATCGGCTCCGGCATCTTCCTGCTCCCCGCGAGCCTCGCCCCTTACGGCGTCAACGCTATCGCCGGCTGGGTGGTCAGTGGCCTCGGCGCGGTCGCGCTGGCTTATTCGATCGGCGGCCTGGCGCGCGGCAGCGGCAGCGGCGGCGGCGGCGGCCTCCAGTCTTATGTCGAAAGCGCGTTCGGCCCGTTCGTCGCCTTTCTCACCATTTTCGCTTTCTGGATTTCGACTTGGGCGGCGCTCGCCGCGGTCGCCGTCGCCGGCGGCGCGGCGGTCGGACGGATCATCCCGGCGCTGTCTAGCGACACCGCAGTGGCGATTGTCGCGATCGGTTTCCTGGCGCTGTTCCAGGCGACCAACGCCTTGGGCGCTCGCTCGACCGGGCGGCTGGCGATCCTCGCCGCCGTGCTCAAGATCCTGCCGCTGGTCGCCGTGCTCGTCGTCTTCCTGCAGGTCGGCCTGGCGGGCGGGGCGGTGGCGCCGCTCGCGCCAATGCCGGTGACGCTCGACAATGTCGCCGCGGCCTCGGCGATCACCTTGTTCGCCTTGCTCGGCTTTGAGAATGCCGCCGCCCCGGTCGACAAGGTGCGCGACCCGCAGCGCACTATCCCGCGCGCCCTGGTCGGCGGGACGATCTTCGTCGGCCTGCTTTACCTCGCGGCCAGCACCGCCATTCTCCTCCTGTTGCCGGCCGATGTTGCCAGCAACTCGAGCGCCCCCTTCGCCGACGCCATCGGCCGCGGCTGGGGCGCCGCCGGCGTGCTGTTCGCCGCGCTCGCCATCGCGGTCAGCGCCGCGGGTTATGTCAACGCCAACGTGCTGGTCTGCGGGGAGCTCGGCTATTCGATGGCCCTGCGGCGCGAAATGCCGGCCCTCCTCGCCCGCACCATCGGCGACAACACGCCGCTCAACGCCCAGCTATTGGGAACGGCGCTGTCGAGCGCCCTGATCCTCGCCAACATGTCAAAGGGCACCGCCGATTTGTTCACCTTCATGGCGCTGCTGACCGCCTGCGCGACGCTGTGGCTTTACCTCGCCGTCTCGCTCGGTTTCCTCAAGCAGCGGCCCGGCGGGCTCGCCCTCGTTGCCGCCCTTGCCGGCCTCGCGTTCACCCTGTTCGCATTCTACGGCTCGGGCTGGGAAGCCAATGCGTGGAGCGTCACGCTGCTCGCCGCCGGCGCTATGGTCTATGTCGCGATGCGCTCGGTCAATTCGCGCGCAGCCACCCGGGAGCCGGCGCTCGCTCCAGCCGCGCCTCCGGAATAAGCCGGCGCAATTTCTGGGCGAAGCTGCGCAGGCACACTTCGCTCGTTCCCAGCGGCCCGGGAACATAGGACGACGACTGCATCCCCTTCTGCACGCGGCTGATCAGCTCGGTATCCTCGGCGTTGACCCGGCGGTTGATGCGCCAGTTCAAATAACGCGCCGCCTTCATCTCGCGGCGGTCATCCGGAATCGCATAGCTGATCTCGCGGATCACCGTCTCGGTCGCCGACACCGGCAGGAACTGCATGAAGTCGACCTGGTCGGGATAGATGTCGAAGGCGACATTGGGGAACAGCTTGTAATAGATCCACTTGCGCCGGTGCGACTCCGGCAAATGCTCGGCCGCTGGCAGATAATGCTGGTAGGCGCGCTCGAACGGGTTGGTGGACGGCTTGTCGCCAAGCTCGCCTTCCATCCGGTCGACATGCTCGCGCGCCTCGACCCGGTAGTTCTTGCCGAACAGCCGCGTCAGCCCGGGGTGGCCGACCGGAATGTGCAGCCCGTCGGAATAATTGTCGGCGATGGTCTTCCAGTTGAGCGCCCGCGGCCGCAGCGTCACCCGGCCGATCGCCCGCAAATCCTCGAAGCGGTAGGGAGCGACCTCGTCCGCGTACGGCGCCATCATCTCCGCGACGCCCAAATTCTTCGCATCGCAACTCGCGCCCGGATCGAGAGTCACGAACAAAAACCCGTGCCAGGCCTCGAGCGCGACCGGCGCAAGCCCGAGCTTCGCCTCATCGAGCCCCGGATATTCGTTGCGGTGCGGCACGCCGACCAGCCGACCGTCCCGCGCATAACTCCACGCATGATACGGGCAGGTCAGCACCTTGGCGCAACCCGCCTCCCCGTCGACCAGCCGCGAGCCGCGGTGCCGGCAGACGTTGGCGAACGCGCGCACTTGTCCGTCGTCGCCGCGAATGACGATCACGCTTTCGCCGAGATATTCCAAACTGCGCCACTCGCCGGCCTTCGCGATCTCGCTCTCGTGGCAGACCACCTGCGGCGCGGCGCGAAGGAAGGCGCGCTTCTCAGCCTCGAAGAACTCGGCGTCATGGTACAGCCACCCCGGCAGGCTCATGCCATCGAGCGGGTCGGGCCCAGGTTCAACCGATGTCAGGCGAGTGGCCATGCGGCAACTTATCCCACAAATTGCGATTTTCGCTACATGTGGGATAATCGGGCGGCAAGCTTGAACGGAAATTGATCATGGCTTTGTGGACGATCCGCGCGGAATATGATCCGGAAGCCCGCGTGTGGTGGGTCGCGGACAGCGACATTCCCGGGCTGGCCGCGGACGCGGCGACCGTGGAGGCGTTGGCGGTCAAGGCCGGTGAAATGCTCGCCGACTTGCTCGAACTGAACGCCGCCGACGTCATCGACAAGTCGCGGATGCAGGGAGCGCATCGGATTCGGATCATCGCCCACCACGAGCATCTGTTCGACGTCGCGGCCTGAGTGGTTCAGGGCTACACGCGGCAGCTCAAGGCGATTCTGCACGAGCATGGTTGGCAATTTCTGCGCTCGGGGGAAAGGCGATCACGAAATCTGGAGCAAGCCGGACTCGGCGCGACCGATCGTCGTCGATGCGCGGATCATGTCGCGGCATACGGCCAATGCGGTGCTCAAGCAGGCCGGCATAAAAGCCAAGCTGTAGGTCCGCGGCCTTGCCTTTTGAGCCGCTCTTCGCCATAGGCGCATCCACCGGGGTGTCGGCTGTGCCGCCGCCCCGTCGCTTTTGAAGCAGCAACAGCTTTTGGAACGACAGCCGGAGGGGCGTCCGCACGGTGCGGCGTCAGCAATCGGCCAACGAAGAGAACAAAAACATGGCTCTGTACGAGCATGTTTTCCTCGCGCGTCAGGACCTCGCCCAGGCCCAGGTCGACGCGCTCGCGGAAAACGCCACCAAGATTTTGACCGACAATGGCGGCACGGTCGTCAAGACCGAAACCTGGGGGCTTCGCAGCCTCGCTTACCGGATCGCCAAGAACCGCAAGGCGCATTACGTGATGCTCGACGTCGACGCTCCGCCGGCCGCCCTCGCCGAGCTCGAACGGCAGACCAACATCAACGAAGACATCATCCGCTTCATGACCATCCGCGTCGATGAGCATGAGAAGGGCCCGTCGGCGATGATGCGGCGATCCGAGCGCAGCGACCGCGACGATCGCGGCGGACGCGGCGGCGACCGCGACCGCGGACCGCGCGGCGGCGACCGCGACCGGCCCGACCGGGGCGACCGCCCGAGCTACCGTCCGCGCGACGAAGAGATGGGAGTCTAGACCATGGGCCGAGCATTTTTCCGCCGCCGCAAGAGCTGCCCCTTCTCGGGCAAGGACGCCCCGGTCATCGACTACAAGGACGTCCGCCTGCTCCAGGGGTTCATCTCCGAGCGCGGCAAGATCGTCCCGTCGCGGATCACCGCGGTCAGCACCAAGAAGCAGCGCGAGCTGGCCAAGGCGATCAAGCGCGCCCGCCACATCGGCCTGCTTCCCTACCTCGTGAAATAAGGAGCGGATAAGATGGAAGTCATCCTGCTCGAGCGGGTCGAGAAGCTGGGCGCGATCGGCGACGTCGTCACCGTCAAGAACGGCTTTGCCCGCAATTATCTGCTGCCGAACAAGAAGGCGCTTCGGGCCAATGAGGCCAACCGCAAGCTTTTCGAAACCAACCGCAAGAAGATCGAGGCCGACAACGCCGACCGGCGCGTCGAGGCCGAAAAGGCGTCGAAGGACGTCGAGGGCAAGACCGTCCAGCTGATCCGGCAGGCATCCAATGTCGGCCACCTCTACGGTTCGGTCAGCGCCCGCGACATCGTCGAAGCGCTCGAGGCCGAGGGCGCCAAGGTGACCAAGAGCCAGATCGTCCTCGACAAGCCGATCAAGGCGATCGGCATGCATGACGTCAAGGTCGCGCTTCACCCCGAGGTCGCGGTCAACGTCCGGGTCAACGTCGCCCGCTCTCCCGAGGAAGCCGATTTGCAGCTGCAGGGCATCGACGTGATGGCGCAAATGTTCGAGCGCGACGCCGCGCCGGCCCCCGAAGAGCTCGAGCCCGTTGCCGCCACGGACGAAGCTGGAGAGGCAGCGGCCGACGAGCCGGCAGCCGAACCCGCGGACGCGGAAACTGCCGAGGCGGACACCGCCGAGGACAGCGAGACTCCCGCCGCCGACGAAGGCGACAAGCCCGAGTAACCCGATGGCGCCGGCCCGCTCGGCCGGCGCCAATCTCGCCGATTCTCCGCGCCCAAACTTATTTCACTGTTTCAATGCCTTCGGTTCGTCGCATCCACCGCAGCGAGGGCGGAACGGTTCGCGCCCGCTCGGGGTTTTTCCACGCACAGAGCAAGAGGGGCTGACGCGAGGAGAATCGGCATGGCGAACGAAAGAGACGACGAGCAATTCGGCGAGCAAGGCCCCGACAAGGAATTCGGCCAATCGGGCCAGCAGCCCACGGGTCAGCAGGGCCAGCAAGGTCAGCCGGGTCAGCCGAGCGAGTTCGGCCAGCAGCCGACGGGTCAGCAGGGCCAGCCCGGCGGCCTCGGCTCGCAGCCGGACACGACCGGCCAGGGCAGCCAGGGCGACCTCGGCAATAGCCCGAGCGGCAGCCAGGGCACCGGCGGCCAGAGCTCGAGCGGCCAGACCGGCCTCGGCGGCGACACCGAGACGCTGAGCACCGAGCGCGGCTTCGGTCAGGGCACCGGCGGCGGCCAGAGCGGCAGCGGCCAGCCCGGCCAGGGCGGCGGCTCCGGCAGCGAAGGAACCGGCGGCTTTGTCGGCTCCCAGGGCACCGGCTCCGACGACTATCTGCAAGAAAGCGGATCGGGCGGCGGCTCGGACTTCGCCAGCCAGGGTCAGGGCGCGACCGAGGGCCAGAACGAGAATATCGAGACCGGCCAGTGGAGCGACAAGGACGACTCCGACATCGAGGGCGGCTCGGGCAACTAGCCCATCGCACTTGGTAAAGACGCCGCGCTCCTGATTGGGGCGCGGCGTTTTTTTATGCCGCGGTGCGCTCCAGGAACGCCGTCTCGCGCGCGATCCACGGGGCGAAGCTCGGGCGCGCCAGGATCCGCTCGACATAAGCGCAGGTCCGCGCATGCCGCGCCTGCTCGAGGTTGCAGCCGAGGTGATTGAGGTTCGCGAACGGGCTCGCGACTGCGATGTCGGCCAGCGTCAGCCCGTCCCCGACCAGATAGCGGTCACCGTCCGGAACCACCGTCTCGAGATAATCGAGCAGCGGCGGCAGCTCGTCGCGCTCGGCCTTGTCGGCGGCGTCCTGGTCGCCCGGCCGGTTCATGAAGCGCGGCGCGACCACCCGGTTGAAGAACATCTTGGCGCCGCAGCCGGCGAGGATGGTGTCGGCGAACTCGTCGAACCAGATGGTTTTGCCGCGCAGCTTCGGATCGGCCGGGATCAGCGCCGGCTCCGGCTTCAGCGCCTCGAAATAATGGATGATCGCGCTCGAATCGGCGAGGCGGTAGTCACCGTCGGCGAGGGCGGGCATCTTGCCGAACGGGCTCGCCGCCCGGAAATCGGGGTTCGGGTCGCCGGGACCGACCGGCTGGTAGTCGAGCTCGATCCCCTTTTCGGCAGCGAAGGCGAGCACCTTGCGGACGAACGGCGACAGCGAGGAACCATAGAGAATCATGACCAAGCGCCTCCCTGCGTGCAAAGCGGAGCGTTGCCCCGCGTCGTGAGACTGCTAGCCGATCCGGTAATAGAGGGCGAGGCGGTCGAGAGCGAGCGCCAGCACCAGCTTGCCCGCCCGCGCCGGCCAGCCGAGCGCCGTCTCCGCCTCGCGCATCCCTTCGCCGGCGCAGACCACCCGCCACAATATGTCGGATAGCCCGGGCCCGGCGCTCGCGACCGCGGCGTCGAAGCGGCGGCGGGCATCGATCTGGCCGGCCGACGGCTCCGGGCCCGGCGACGCTCCGCCGCGGCCGCGAGCGATCGGCGCCGAGTCCCACGCCATGGTGACGTTAGGCGCCAGCGCCGACCGCTCCCAGTCGAGCCGAAGCCGCTCGCCCGCGTCATATTGGTTGCGGGTGACGAAGCCGCGCGCGAACAGCCAGCCGAGCGGCGATTCGGCCAGGTTGACGGTCACCGACCGGGCCGGTCGTCGAACCGCCGGGCCGGTGCCGGAGGGCGCCGGAGCTTCGCTCGGGCCAATCGCCCGCTCGCGGAGCAGCCGCGTTGATTGAACCTTGTTCATGTCTGTGTCTCCCGAGGCGCCTGCCCCAGGACCTCTTGCCATAGAGGCGAAACTGTAGGACAGTGAAAAAACCAGCCTGGTTCAAGAATGAAGGGGGACGGTCGATGATCACGCGCATCAGGGAAGTTCGCCGGGCCCGGGGCATGACCCTCGACGAAGTCGCTTTGGCCTGCGAGCCGCCGACCACGCCCCAGACCATCGGCCGGCTCGAAACGGGCACTCGCACCGTCTCCGTCGGCTGGCTCAACCGGATCGCCGCCGCGCTTGATGTCGAGGCGTCCGACCTCGTCGACGATGGCGGGCGTGCCGACCTCGGAGTTGTCGCCGTCCTCGGCGCCAACGGCGCCACGGCTCCGAAGCGCGAGGCGCTGGTGGTCCCGCCGCGGGCCAAGGCCGGGCAGGTCGCTCTGACGGTGTCCGCCAGCGTCGGCGACTATCGCGCCGGCGACGAGATCTGGTGCGACCTGCTGCAGCCCGAGGACTATGCCCGGGCGCTCAACCGCGACGTTCTGATCCCGCGCCCCGCCGGCCGCTTCCTGTTCGGCCGCCTGATCGGCCGCGAAGCCAGCAACGGACAGCCGGGCAAGCTGCACCTGCTGCCGCCCGGCGCCGGCGGCCGCCAGAGCGTCGTCGCCGACCCGCCGTGGCTGGCCGTCGCGACCCGCCTGGTTCGGAGCCTTTAGACCCGCCGGCGGTTGACGCCTTCCTATCCAGCTCCGCGGAGGCGCCGCTTGTTCTTCCTGTTCTCCAACCGCATCGGCTGCGTCACCTCGCTGCTGATCTCGGCGATCGGCACGCTGCTCCTGCTCGTCCTGTTGGGCTGGATCCAGCTCTAGGCGTCCGCCGCCCCCCGCCGCGACTCCCCGCCGGGCCCTTGTCCGCACTCCCGGAGCATGGCACGACGCGCACCCCGGGCGCTTAGCTCAGCTGGTAGAGCATCTCGTTTACACCGAGAGGGTCGGCGGTTCGAGCCCGTCAGCGCCCACCACCCGCCACCTTTCCTCACACCACGACCGGCGTCCCGGCGTCGGCGAAATAGCGGCGCATCGCCTGGCTGGCCGACGGGGCAAGCTCGACGAACACCCGCCGCCCGTCGCGCGGGTCGGCGCGGCGAACGAAAATCCCCTGGCTGGTCATGGTCTTCAGCCAGCGCAGAGCGGTAGTTGCCGGCACCGCCGCGGCGATGCACAGGCTCGACACCGGCACCCGCAGCTGGGCGATCTCCGCCTGCAGCAAATCGAGCAGCATGTCCCAGGCGGGATCGGCGAACATCTCCTCGTCGAAATAGCGCGACCGCATCCGGCGCGCCCGGATCACCGCCCGGACCGCATCCGCCGACACGTCCGGCACATCCCCGGTGGCGGGCGGCAGCTCGGTCGGGCGCGAGGTCGCGCCCGGCCCGGTCGACAGCCGCGCGAGCGTCGAGGCGATCCGGCCGACCTCGTCGCTCAGCTGGCGGAGCCGCGCCGCGTTGCGGTCCGAGGCGACGTCCGACAGCCGCGCGGGCCGGCCGGTCTCGCTGAGCGCGACCGCCAGCGCGGCGCTTCGGACGGCATCGTCGCCGTCGACGATCAGCTCGACATTGCCGCCGCTGAGCCTCGCCTCGATCGCGTCGATCAAATCGGCGGGCGCGGCAACGATCGCCGCGTACCGCCCGTCGTCGCAATCGCGATTCACCTGCTCGAGCAGACGGTCCATCGGCTCCCCGCGGTCGGCTTCGAGCTCGACCCACAAGGCCGACGCCGACACCTGCTGCTCGATCCGTTCGGGTGCGGCCTCGATCCCGACCCGGTCGGCGATCCGAAGGCCCGATGCGATGATAGTCCGGGCAGCGCGGTCGAGCGCCTCGTCGCTGTCGCCGGCAATCAGGATCGGCGGCGGATCGAATCCATTTTGGGAATGCTCGGCGGCAACGAGATACGCGTCCATGGGGGTGGCCCTTCGAGAAGAGTTCCGAGCAATCTAGGTTAATAACGCGCAAAGTGGAGAAAGGTCAGGCTGTTTTGGCTCCGGGGTGGATGTTTCCGCAACCAGCCGGTGACGCCGCCGCTTCTAGAAGGCGCTCACCAAGGAGGTGTATGCGGTGAATAACAGAGATAACGGAAACGATGGAGCTGAGCGCGCTCGCTGGCTGGCCGAGCTCGCCCTGGCCATCGACCAGGCGCAGCGCCTCGCATGGAGCCTGGGCGTCTCGCAAGCCACCGCGGCCGAGGTCGAGGGGCTTTACTGCCGGCTCGAGAAGGCCCGAATCGAAGTCGCGGCCCTGCGCGGCGGCGCCTTGCCCGCTCGCCGGGCCGATCTTGATCCATTCTGGACCAGTCTCCTCAAATCAAAGCCGCCGGCCGAGCTAAACTCCCTGTGGGATGTCGCCGCCCCCCGCAAACTCCCCGAGCCACGGCCCGACCGCCGGCGCCCGCCATCCACCGGTGGCGACAAAACCGCGGTTGATGAAAGCGCGCTTGCCGTAGCGCAGCGGCGCTCCATCGGGGCCGTCGACGCGCCCGCCGGCGCCCAGCAGAACCGCGTGGCCCGCGGCTGTGTCCCATTCACTTGTCGGCGACAAGCGCGGGTAGATGTCGGCCCGGCCCTCGGCGACGACGCAAAATTTCAGGGATGAGCCGATTGCCACATGGCCGCAGCCGCTCGCCGCGGCGGCGAGATAGTCGGCGGTCGCCTGGTTGAAATGTGATTTGGAGGCGACCGCAACCAGCGGGTCGCCCGGATCGCGCGCCGCAATCGCGCGCCGGCCGCTTCCCTCTTCGACCCAGGCGCCCTCACCGGCGACGCCGCCATGGAGCAATCCGCTCGCCGGCGCGAACACCACTCCCAGCCGCGGCAAGCCGTCGACGATCAGGCCGACGTTGACCGTATAATCGTCACCGCCGCGAACGAATTCCTTTGTCCCGTCGAGCGGGTCGACGAGGAAATAGATGTCGCCATGGGCGGGGATCCGGCCGGCCGCGACTTCCTCCTCGGCGATCACCGGCACCCCGGGCGCGGCCCGGGCGAGTGCGGCGAGGATGATCAGCTCGGCGGCGCGGTCCGCCTCGGTGACCGGCGACTTGTCCCGCTTGGCCTCGACCTCGAAGCCGCGTCGAACGATGTCGACGATCGCCTCGCCCGCCTCGCGAGCCGCGACCGCAATGTCGTCGAGTAACCGCCGCTCGTCCAAATTATCGCGGCGCCATTCGAATACCACCGTCGAGCCGCACCGCCTCGGCGTTCATGTAGCTGGCTTCGACCATGAAGCAGGCGAGCTGCGCATATTCCTCGGGCTTTCCGAGCCGCTTGGGAAACGGCACCTGCGCCCCCAGCGCGTCCTGCACATTGGGCGGCATCATCGCCACCATCGGCGTCTTGAACACGCCCGGCAGGATGGTGTTGACCCGGATGCCGTCGTTCATCAGGTCGCGCGCGATCGGCAGCGCCATCGCCAGCACCCCGCCCTTCGACGCCGAGTAGGCCGCCTGGCCGATCTGCCCGTCCTGGACGGCGACCGAGGCGGTGCTGATGATGCAGCCGCGCTCGCCATCCTCGAGCGGATCGAGCGTCACCATCCCGGCGGCGGAGTGGGCGATGCAGCGGAAGCTGCCGACCAGATTGATGGCGATCGCCAGCTCGAACTGGACCATCGGATAGAATTTGACGGCCCCCGTCTCCTTGTCGCGGCCGACCGTCTTGGCGGCGTTGGCGACGCCGGCGCAATTGACCAGCACTCGCTCCTGCCCGTGCGCCTCGCGCGCCTTGGCGAAGGCCGCGGCGACCTTCTCGTCGCTGGTCACGTCGGCTTCGCAGAAAATGCCGCCGATCTCCGCGGCGACTTTCTCGCCCTTGTCAGAATCGCGGTCGAACACCGCGACCTTCGCTCCGCGCCGCGCCAGCTCGCGCGCCGTCGCCTCGCCCAGTCCCGATGCAGCGCCGGTGACCACCGCCGATATTCCCTGGATGTCCATGCTCGCCCTTATTTGCCGCTGGTGAAGGGCGCCTATGCTATGGAAATCAGCGATCACCAAGAGGCCGCGCGAGCTGCCCAAGTGGTGCCCCGCGGACACAATCCGGCGCGAGAAGTGACCCAATCACCCCGGAAGCGGCTCGAAGCCGCTGACTTTCCGGCGCCGGCATGGCAGTTTCCGCCTGAACGCCCATACGGGCATCATTCATATTCCCCTCGCTAGAGGACAGGCATGAAATCGCAGCTCCTTCGAACCATCGCGTGCGCGACGATGATTGTCCCGGCGCTCTGCGCGACCGCCGCCTCGGCCCAGCTGGCCCAGCCGGCACCAGCCGTTGCAGTCATGCATCCCGCGAGCCTGCCGTCCGCCAGCGCGGTCTCGGCCTTTTACAAGACTTACCGCTCGTCGCCGATGTGGTTTCGAGGCGCGGCCGCCAACCCGGCCGCCGGCAAGCTCGTGGCGATCCTCAAGCGCGCCCCGCTCGACGGCCTCGCGTCCGGTCCGCAGCTCGCTTCGCTGGTCGAGACGGCCATCGCCCGCGCTTCCACCGGCCAGGCCGCCGACGTGATGGCCGCGGAACAGACGCTGTCGTCGGCCTGGGTGACCTACGTCCAGGCGCTCAAGCGCCCGACTCCGCGGATGATCTACGCCTATCCGAACCTGTCGCCCCAGAACACGCGCCCCGACCAGATCCTGCTGACCGCGTCGGCGTCGCCGTCGCTCGAAGCGCATGTAACTTCGGTCTCCAACGTCAACGGGACCTATGCGCAGATCCGCGAGGCGGCTTGGCTCCAGGCGCAGGCGACCGCCGGCGTTCCCGACCCGCGCGCGCTCGCCAACCTCGAGCGCGCCCGCGCCTTGCCGCCTGGCGGCCGCTACATCGTCGTCGATTCCGCGACCCAGCGGCTGACGATGTACGAGAACGGCCAGCCGGTCGACTCGATGAAGGTCGTCGTCGGAACGCGCGAGCTGCCGACCCCGCTGATCGCCAGCATCATCCATTATGTGACGTTCAATCCCTATTGGAACGTGCCCCATCATCTGGTCCGCAAGACCGTCGCCCCGAACGTGCTCAAGCAGGGCCTCGGCTACCTCAAGACCCGCGGCTATGAAGTGATGGCCGACTGGAGCGAGGAGGCGGCGGTACTGCCGGCGGACTCGGTCGACTGGAAAGCCGTCGCCGCGGGGCAGACCCAGATTCGGGTGCGCCAGAAGCCGAGCCCGACCAATTCGATGGGCGAGATGAAGTTCCGCTTCCCGAGCGGCGAGGACATCTATCTGCACGACACTCCGACCCGCGAATATTTCGCCAAGTCGAAGCGGACCTTGAGCAATGGCTGCGTCCGGCTCGAGGATGCCAAGCGCCTCGCCCGCTGGCTGATGGGCCGCGAGCCGGTGGCGCCGTCGAAGGATCCAGAAATCCGCGTGCAGATCCCACAGGGCGTGCCGATCTATCTGACCTATCTGACCGCCCAGCCGACCAGCAGCGGAGTCACCTATCTGGCGGACGTTTACGGCTGGGATCAGCCGTCGAACCAACTGGTCGCCAGCAACTAATCGAGGCTGAAGCTCGGTTCAGCGGAGGGAGACCGCCGCCGCTTGCTCGCAACGCGCTGGCTGCGCCGACATCAACCTTAAAAGAAACAAGCCTGTGCAATTCAAGATGTTCTGAAACGCCGAATCCCGTGTCGGCAGTCAGGCGTGCAGGAGAATTCGCTCGCCGACTTCGCGGCCTTGTGTTCGAACGGTGATCTCGATCTCTGAGTGCAGGCTGGTGATCGCCTTCATGAGTCGGGAAGCACTAAAATCGCGGAATCGACCACGAAGAACGCGGGAGAGGTCCGGCTGACTGATGCCGGTCAGCTCCGCTGCCGCCGTCTGGGTGAGCCCAAGCTCTTCCATGATGGACGCTAGCTTCGAGACAAGGCCAGCTTTGAGCTTGTGATCGTCGGCCTCGGGGATGCCGAGGTCAGCGAATACATTGCCACTACTTGGCTCAAGCGCGATCCTTGCCATCCTTCTTCCTTTCCTTTCGCTGTTGGCTCTCGATCGCCTTCAGCCGCGCCTCAATCTTGGCCAGTTCAGCCTTGGGCGTCTCAGCGCCCTTCTTCGACTTCTTCTGAAAGGCGTGGACCGCGTAAACTGTGCCCTTGTATTTGACCGTGTAGACCGCTCGATATGTCTCACCATCATAGTCGTCGACAACCTCTAAGACACCGCCGCCAAAACCCTTGATGGGCTTCGCGTCTGGATGCTTTCCTCCGCGCTGGGCAAGATCCAGTGCGTATCCCAACACGTCCTGCACGTCCGCCGGGAAGGACCGAAGATCCTTCTTGCATGACGCAACCCAGACCAGCGGCTTGTCTTCAGCGGCCACGTGGCAGTTATGGTGGAACCGCCATAATACGTCAACCGCTAACGTTGGGTGAACGCTAAGCGAGCGCCAAGTTCTACGTCGATATGTCCAAAAGAAAACCGGCCCGGAGGCTAACCTCCGAGCCGGTGTTTCTTAGCCAAACGTCAGCCGTGCTGACGCCGTCCCGTTACCCGCGCTCGGGCTCCGGCGGCGGCGGCGGCGGCGGCGGCGGCGGTGCCGGGCACACGTCGGTCGCCAGGATCACCGAGCCGTCCGGGCACGTCTGCGTCGCGGGAGGCGGCGGCGGCGGCGGCGGTGGCGGCGGTGGCGGTGGCGGCGGCGGTACCGGAGCCGCGAAGTTGAAGATCAGGCTCAGCAGCAGGCTGTGCGAACGCCATTTGCCAGTCAGATCGACGGCGTTCGTTCCCGGTCCAAGCGGACCGTCCGAATCGTCGTCGCTGAACTTCAGCTTGCGGGTGTTGAAGAAGCGATACTTGAGGCCGAGATCCGTGTTGGCGCTCAAGGCGGTGCGGACACCGGCGATGATCTGCCACGCGAGGGCAGAATCGGTGTCGCGGAAGCCAATGCCGAGCTCGTCGACGTCGGCGTTATATTTGACCCGGGCGAAACCGATGCCGGGGCCGACATAGCCGCTCCAGCCGTCGTCATCGCCAAAGTCGAGCAAGACGTTGAACATCGCCGAAAGGGCGCTCGCGCGGCCATCGGCGTCGGGCGGGTCGCCCGGAAGCGCGATGGAGGTCAGCTCCATCTCGTCGAGGTTCGCGCGCTTGTAGCCAAGCTCGCCCTCGGCGCGGACCATGCCGAAATCGTAACCGACGATCGCGTCGACGTCGAAGCCACGCTTGTGGTCGATGTTCACGGCGTCGTCGATTTCCGGTGCGCCGATACCGTCGTCGTCGCTATAATCGAGGCTCAGATCCTCGACGAGCATCACGCCGCCCTCGATCCCAGCATAGACCGAGCCGTCGCGAGCGACGGCCGGCGTGGCCAACATCGTCGATGCGAGCGCCATGCCAATGGCCAGCTTGCGCATAATTGTCCCCTTTCAGAGTGCGTTCTTGAGTTGAACTCCTTGAACACATTATGAGAGCGCCGGTTTCGGCGCAAGGACGCTCTTTGCTAAGCTGTTGCCGAAAAGCCTCAATTGACCTCCGACTCCAATCTAACCGACCGGCTGCGAACGACTTTATTAGCTTAGGATAAGACCGTGCGACCGCGGCGAGGATCGCGCCGATTGCAGCTCTCGCCTCGGAATCCACCACGCTGCCGCCGGCGGGAGCCGGGATCGCGGCCTGCCGTGCGCCGACGACCTTTATTCCGTCGACCTGGACCTCGGAGCCGCGCACCGTGCCGACCTCCCAAGCCCCGTTGCGATAGACGGCGCTGCTGCCGCTGCTTCGGACGAGCGCGCTGAGGCCGTCGAACGGAGCGACGAAGCGCCAGCCGCCGCTGGTGAAAGCGGCGAGCTTGTCGGCCTGGCCCGCCCAGGCGCCCGTCGCGCCCGCGCCGACGATGTAGCAGCTGCCCACGGCGGGCGAGCCCGGCGGAGCCGCGAGCGGCAGCCCCTCGACCGCCGCCGAGACAATGAGGTCGAGCAGCTGCAGAGCCTCGTTGTGGAACAATTCCTTCTGCGCCTGGCCGGGAACGATGAATGGCAGGACGAGCCGCGGAGTCGCGCTCATTTGAAATCTCCTAGGACAAGATGATCGGCAGGGTCGCGGCCCGCGAGGTCGTGAGATCGCCGAGCTGCTGCACCGAAAACGTCGCGCTGCCGGCGCCCAGCGCCGCGACCTGCGCGGCGGCGAAGACGATTGCGGCGGCGCTCGTTTCGGCTTCGATGCGCCCAAGCAGTCCGTCGATCGCCACCCGGTACAGCTCGCGCGCCTCGCCGATCGGCGAGTCCATCTCGTCGAGCCACGCCCAGCCGTGGCGGCTACGGCGCACCCAGTTCGCCTCAACCTGGCCGCCCGCCGTTTGCACGGCATTCAAATGGACCGGCGTAGGCGGCCGAAGCGCCTCGCCGCCGGCCAGGCCCGACACCGGCGGCTCGGCATCGCCGGGCCTCGCCGAACGGACCTCGACCGCCGACCCGCGAAGCGATGCCATCAATGCGATTCGCTGCAGGGTCCCGGGCTGGAGCAGCGCGAAATCGTCGCCAACCGAGTGCGCGGCCATCGCCCACTCGCTGCCCCGCCGGCCGCGCAGCAGGCGCGACAGCCGGAACCGCCGAGCGCCCAAGGCCACTGCGCTTCCGAACTGGATCAGCTCGCCCGCCAGCACCGCCAGATTGGCGCCCATCGCCAGCGCCTCGTCGTCGCAGCTTTCCAGCCACTGGTTTTCGTCGACCAGCTCGACATCGAGGCTGTTGCCGAGGTCGAGCAAATGCGGCTGCCCGTCCGGCAGCAAGGTCAGCGCCAGGCCGAGCACAGACTCGCGGGCCGCCGAGTTGCCGCCGCTGGTCGCGCCGCCGGCGATGATCTCGATCGGCACCGGCCTCCAGCCGGCTTCAGCGGAGGCCGCAGCGAGGTGAACCGCAAGCTCCGACGAACTCTCGACTCCGAGGTCGGGAAGGTCGAACAGCGCTAAAGCGATCTCGCCCTGAACAACGTCCGGGGCCGGCAGCGACCGCCCCGGGTCGGCGGCGATCGACTCGACCGGCGACCAGGCAGCCCGCAGCTCGACCACCGCGACCATCGCCTCGATGACGCATTTTTCGACCGTCCACAGCGATGGCGCCGACTCCAGCTCGACGGCCGATCCGGGCTCGATCCCGATGCACCGGGGCGGCAGCCGCAGGGTCAGTTGATCACGCTTCGCCCAGCGCCGCGCCAGCTCGGCATCGACCAGCGCCCGCGCCGAATCGGCGCTCACCACCACCGCCAATTCGGAGCTTTCGTAGGCGCCGACTGCCTCGCCGATCGTCGCCCGCATTTGACCCGTCTGGTAGTCGCGCACCGGGTCGTAATAGGTCAGCGTCAGCGCAACTGGCAGCGACCGCGCCGCCGCCTGGGTTCGCTCGAACCGCTCGGCGCGCCGCCCGTCGGCGCTGTTGCCGAGATCGTCGTTCGACAACAGCAGCGCGGGCCCCGGAGCCGCCGGCCGCAAAACATTGCCGTCGTCGAACAATTCGATGCCGAAATGCCGCACCAGCGGCTCGACCGCCGCCTTGATGCTCGCTCCATAGGCCGCATAGCCCTCGATCGAGACCGCCGAATCGCTCTGGATGATCGCTTCGCTGGCATCGTCGAGGACGACGCCCAATGGCTGCGGCGCGCCGTCGGCCTCGATCTCGAAAGTCAGGAACGGGAGCCGGTTGCCATATTCGGCCAGTTCGAGATCCTCGAACACCGCGACCGCCAGCCCGCGATAGGCCGGCGTCTCGCCAATTCCCTCGGTCGCGGCGATCAGCGGGTCGACGTCCTGGCTTTCGCTGCCGGGATGAAAGCGGAACTCGGTGCTGACCTTGAAGTCGCCGGCCGCTCCTCGAAGCAGCTTGCCGTCGGCCCAGATGCGCTTGATCGACCCCGCCGCGCGCGACGACAAGGCGACCGCGAACGACACCGAATAGCTGTAGACAGTGGTCGCCGGCTGCCCCTTGGCGCCGGTCTGGGTGCTGCTTTCCTGAAGCTCGGTCGCCCAGATGACGCTGCCCGCGACCCGCATGGTGCCGTAGATACGTGGAATCTGCGTTCCGTAGGTCGACGTCTGGACGGCAAGGTCGCCGAGCCTTGGGCCGCGGTTCTTGGAGCCGAACAATTGCTGGTCGAACGACTGGCCGATCAGGCTTCCGATGGCTCCGCCGAGCGGGCCGCCAAGCGCGGTTCCGACGGCCGTCAGGACCAGGGTCGCCATCGCTCAGTCCGCCTTCATCGGGCGCGCGCGCCGCCGGTACAAGGCGACCGTCTTCCACCGCGGCTCGCCCGGGGTCTCGACGACCTTGCCGTGCTTGGCGTCGGCGTGGACGAACCCGGCGTCGGTCCGTACCGCCAGGTGCAATTGGTCGGCGGCGACCGCCAGCATCAGCAGGTCGCCCGGCCGGCGCTGCGTCCGCGGCACCCGCCGGAAATCGCGCTCGAGCACGCTTTCGAGCTCGCTTCGATGATTGCCGCGCAGCCGGTAGTCGCGGCGGAAACGCTCGGGCGGCAGCCGGAACGCAACGATCGCCAGCCCCGCGCAATCGAGCCCCGTCTTGGCATCCCGCCCCTGGGCGCGAAACCGCGTGCCGACGAGCTTGCGCGCCCGCTCGGCGTCGCGATTGGCCATCGTCAATTGCCGGGGAACCGGGTCAGCAGATCGTTGCCGGGCAAATGCGGCTCGCCGCGGAAGTTCACCGCATTGTCGAACCGCCCGGCGCAGGTCTCGAATCTCTTGTCGCAGCCTTCGCGAATCTCGACCCGGCAGCCGCTTTCGACAATTGCCCGTGGGAGGTCGCGCACGCGGACCACGTCCCCGTCAATGGCGATGATCCGCGTCGCCACACCGCAATTCGCCCCGCGCAAATAGCGCAGCCGCCCGAGCAGATAATCATCGCCGATATCCCGATCGAGCTGCAGCTGGCCGCCATCCGCGGAAACCACTTCCGCGAAGCTGCTTCGGCCCGCGAGATCGACGCGGCATTGCTTGTCGCCGAAATTGGCCCGGCATTGGGGCGATGTCGCTGGGCATACTGGATGCTCGAGCCGCGCCGCGGCGCCGCGCAGCTCGGCGGTGAAGCTCTCGCCTTGGCTCGACAATTCGCCGAGTTCGCCGGCGAGCAGGTCGATCGCCTCCGCGTTGGGCGCCGCCCAGTCGACCGCGGACAGCCGGACCCTCGCCCCGTCCCACCGTCCCAGCGCCAGGTCATGCGTTAGCAGCGCATCGGAGCTCAACGCCCCGGCGACTTCGCCGCTATCCGGCTCGAGTCCCAGGCTGCGGCTCACCGACGCCGGTGTGATCCCGGGCGTCGGCACGAACAATATTCCGTCGTGCGTCAGCGCACAGTCGTGGCTGGTCAGCGCTAGCCCCGCTCCATCGGGCCGCTCGATCCGCCAGCACAAGGCAATCGACGTCAGCTCCCCGTCGGCGATGCTCGGCATCAGCCTTCCCGAACCTCGACCAGCGGCACGCTCGGCGCTTCGCCGGCCAGAAAGGTCGCGCGGTTGACCTCGATGCGGTCGTCGGCGAACCGCACCGGGACGTCGAACAGGAAGCCCGCGGTGATGCTCGCTCCGGACGCCGGCGCCGCCGCCATCTGAACCACCCCAAATGGCTCCAGCGTCCAGCCCGACACGATCTCGGTGCCGTCGACCGCCACTCGAACGCTCGCCGGGACCGGCCGGGTGATCCGCCGCACTTCGCCGCCGCCGTAGCTTTTGGTCAGCACGAAGCGGTCGGCCGCCCCGTCCCCTTCGCCAATCTCCTGGTCCAGCGGAGTCGGGCTGCCGCTCATCCCGCTCGAGCTCTGGTCGTAGGGATCGCGGAAGCGAAAGCCGATCGCCGGCCCGCGCCGCGCGCGGAAGAAGGCGATCAAGGCCTCCAGCTCGGAATCGCTGCGCACCCCAGGCCCGACGTCGAACCGAAGGCGAGCCTGCTGCCACTCGACGTTGCGCGCTTCGTGGCCGCTGGCGCTGGTGACAATGTTGGTCGAAAACGCCGGCGACACGCTCGCCTCGGCGCCGATCTCGATCGGGAAAATCACGTCGTCGAACGGCGCCATCGCCTGCTCCTCTCCGAATATCGTCAGGCCGTCGCGAAGCACCTGCGGAAGCGCCCACAGGAAGACTTCGGCGGCGCCGCGATCGCGCGCCTGCGCTGCCGCGCCGAGAATCTCGTTCCAGTCGCCGCGGTCGGCCTCGCTCATCACGAAACCGGACACATAATGCTGCTCGCTGTGCGGGTAGCCGAGCCGCGCATCGGCCTGCGCGTAGCCGGCGATCCGCAATCCGGTCCGGCCGCTCGTCACCCACTCGTAATCCTCGAGCTGGAGCACATCGAACGCCGGCCGCGCCCAGCCGACCGGCAGGTTCGCGCGCCGCACCTCGGGCGCCAGCGGGTCGAGCGCCCCCGGCAGATAAACCAGGATCAAAGTTGTCGCGGCCGGCGCCGCCGCCTTGACCGCCGCCGCGATTCCCGCGGTCGACGCCGCGAGCAACGCTCCGGCATCGTCGAGCAGCTCGATCTGCGCCGCGTTCATCGCTGCGCGAATATCGGCGATCTCGACCGGATTGCCGCCCAGCGCCGCCTTGGCCGCGTCATCGTACAGGCACAGCCCGCGGCTCGCCGTCACCCACCACCACGGCTCGCCGATCTGCACCTGCGGCTGCAGCCCGGCCTGTTCGGCGATATCGACCAATGCCTCGGCGACATCCGTCAGAAACCCGTTCCCCGCCGAGCTCGCCGGCGACACCAGGGTCGATGGCGGGTCGTAACCGGTCTGGGCGGCCGCCCCGTCGAAGCTCCTTTGCTTCCACGCCGCCGGGCAGAACATGTCGAGGATCTCGTACGACAGCGACCAGATGACCGCGTAGCCGCGCGCCGCCGCCGCCCGAGCGAACTCGCGGTGCCAGGCGAGCGCCGGCGCGTTCATCGTCTTGCCCGCATCGAGCAGCCCCGCGCCGGTCAACGCGAAATAATGGCTCATTCCGATGTAGTGGTTGATCGTCCCGCGATAGCCCAATCGCTCGACCGACTGGACGATGCGCTCGGGCGGCAGATTGTACATGTCATCATAAGCCGTCGCGATCCGCAGCTCGTGCTCGGGCACCACCGCGTCGTTGATCGCCAACACGCTCGCCGCGCCGTCGCACCGTAGGTTCGAGATCACCGCGCTTCCGGCCACCGGCGCCGACCGCAGCGCCTGCGAACCCGGGACGAAATCCGGCGGCACCAGGCTGATGAACATCCGGTCGATGTCCTTGGGATCGACGCGCTGCGCCTCGCTCGGCAGCATGAAGCCGCCATCCAACTCGTCGAAGTCGATCGTCACGTCGGCGTCGGTCGGGTCGCCATCGGCGTAATTCCACAGCCGCACGTACCAGGACCGCGCGACCCCGCCGCCGTCGCGGCCTTCGATGGTCAGCGTCGGCCCGTTGACCGCGTCGAGCGCTATCAGCCCGCTCGACTGCCAATGAAAGCTCAGCACGCATTGCGAATAATCCCGGCTCGTTTCCCGCGCGTGCGCCGGGTGCGCGTTGCGGTCGACGCTCTCGTAGATCAGCCCGACGAGGTCGCCGCGGCGCAGGAACTCGGCCTCCACCGACATCCCGTGACCGTCCGAACTGGTGACCAGCGAAGCCATGCTCCCGCGCGGGAAATCGACCGTCCAGTGCAGTGGGTCGAAGCGCTTAACGTGGGTCCGGACGATCGGCGCTCCGGCCCGCGTGAACCAGTGGTTCATCGCTGCTCCGACTGTAGCGCCGAGCGCACCGCCCGGGCGACCTGGCGCGACGACTGCCGAAGCACCATCGGATCGGCCGGCGCCGGGGTCTGGACCGAAATCGCGACCCTGATGTCGCGGCCGCCGCGATGCAGTTGCTCGACCCGCCCGCTGCTGCCCGGCAGGAACAGTTCCGGCCCGCGCTCGCCGACCAGATAGCCGCGCCCGGCGCTGACCGGCCCGCCGGTCGCTCGCCCCGGCAATCCGAGCAAGCTCGTCACCAGGCCGGTCAGGCCGCCCAGCAGGCTGCCGCCGACTCCCGCTCCGCCGCCTGCGGACTTGAACAATCCGCGCAATGATGCCGCGGCGATCTCCGCCATCGCCGACAAGGCGACCCGCTTCAAATCGTCGAAGCCCAGCTTGCCGGTGGTGATCGCCCGCGCCAGCGCGTTGTCGATCATCCGCCCGGCGCGCCCGACTCCCGCGACCAGCGGGCCTTCGAGTTCGCCGCGCATCGTCGCCACGTCGCGCGAAAAGGCGGCCGTGTCGGCTCGAACGCTGATCACCAGCCGTTCGATTTCCTCATCCATTGGTCTTGAATCCTCAGTCGTCGGGGAAGCGCTTGCGCAGCTCCGCGATCACATCCTTGTCCGGCGTTTCCAACCGCGCTCCCGGCGGCTCGAGCGCCAGCGCCAGCTCGGCCGGCGTCGCCTTCCAGAACTCATCCGGCCGCCAGCCCAGCAATGCCGCCGCCGCGCTGAACAATTCGCTCGCGCTCGCACCGAACATTCACCGCCCCTGCAGAATCTGCCCGAGCACAACCCGAAGGATCGGCGTCACCCCGCCGAACCCCTTCTCGACGATCGCCTCGCCGATCCGCTCGCGGGTGATCGCCGCTGGCCGTCCGCTCGACAGATGGTCGAACAAGGCCGCGATCTCCTGCAGGCACAATTTCCCGTCCGACGCCCGCTCGACCAAGGCGAACAGCGATCCCAGCTCCTGCTCCGCCGCGACCAGCGCCGCAAAACTCGGCCGAAGCACCAGCACCTCGCCGCCGACCTCGATGCTCGCTTCGCCCCGGTACGGGTTCGCGCCGCTCACAATGTCGAGACTGCGCCCGAGCTCTCCAGCGCCAGCGTGTAATTGCGCTCGCCGTTGAAATCGCCGGCATATTCCAATCGCGTGACAAGGAAGTCGCCGCGCATCCGCTCGCCGCTTTCGAAGCTCAATTCATAGCTTTCGATGCCGCCGGACAGCGCCAGCCCGCGCACCTGCGTTTCCGCCGCGCTGCCGGTGAAGATGCCGCTCGCCGCCACCGACACCGACCGAACGCCGGCGTCGGCGAGCAGCTCGCGCCAGCCGCCGCTGCCCTTGTTGGTGATCGCGACCGCGTCGCCATTGACCGACAATTGCGTCGTCTTCAGACCCGCGACCGTCGCGTAGGTCGGGGTCGCCGCGCCATCGCCGATCTTGAGCAAGAAAGCGCTCCCGCGTTCCGCCGCCATTAAAAATCTCCTTTTGCAAATAGCCCCTCTCCCCTTGAGGGAGAGGGAGGGACCCATTGCGGAGCAATGGGAGGGTGAGGGCCTGTCTCACACCGCCAGCAATCTCGCCCGGTAATCGATCGCCGCCGCCCACGGCCCGGCGACGTCGCGGACCATCCGCCGCCTCACAAGCCGAAGCGTCACCAGCTGCCACCCGTCGGCCAGCGCCAGCGTGCCGACCCCCGCTTCGACCGCATCGGCCAGCGCGTGCAGCCGCGCCGGCTGCTCGTCCCACACGGTGATCGCGACCAGCACCTCGCGTCCCGGGCCGCTTTTGTGGCTCCAGTCGCTTTCGGTGCCCGCATCGACCACGACATAAGGGAATGGCGAACGCGCCGGCGGCCCGTCGAACACTCCCGTCAGCCCCTCGATCCCGCCGAGCATCGCCGCCAGTGACGCCTGCAACACTCCGCCCGCGCTCATTTCACCAGGTCCGCGACAAACCGCAGCTGAGTTTCCGTGAGCCAGCGCTTGAACAGTCCCGACCCGCTGATCCGGATCTTGTCCTGTTCGGCCTCGACCCGAATTCCGCGCAGCTGCTCGATCAACCGCGCGGCGAGGATTCCAATGGCGATATCCTGGCGCGCACGGGCGAGTTGTTCGCCGCGCTGTTCCAGATTCTTCATGGGCTCCGGACCTCTTCGCATCGCAGGCTGATGCGGTCGGGCGCCTTGGGGTCGTCGAGCAACTGGCGGATCATCATCAGTTTTCCTTTCCAGTTCACGCGCTGGTCGATGGCGACCCCGTCGCGCTTGCGGATCGTCACCCGGAACCGCGGCATCGCGCTCAGCGCCATCGCTTCGGCTTCCGGGCCGACGCCTTCGAGCGTCACCGCCGCCAAGCAGCGGCAGACAATTTCCCAGCCATATTCCTGGAGCCCGAGCGCGTTGCGCTGCGCGACCGGCCGCTCGATCAAAATCCGCTCGTTGAGCGTGCCGGCGAACTCGCCGCTCATATCAACCGCATCCGGCGATACGGGCGCCACAAGGCGGTGACCGCGGCCGGAGGCTCGCCGCCCAAACCGTCGCGCGACGCGAATAGATAAGCGACCAGCCGCAGCACGCCCTGGCGGATCGGCTCGGGCACCGCATTGGGTTCGCTCGCCATGCCGGCGACTCCGGTCACCCGGATCCGGCGACCCACCGGCGCGCTGACCACCCGCACCCAGCCGTCGCCCGATGAATCCACGTCGATCGCATAAGCATCGGCCGGCAGCAGGCTCGCGGTCCCGTCCTCGGCGACCAATTCGACCTGGCTGATCGACCGCACCGGGGTCAGCTGCAATTGCTGCCAATTGGCGCTCACCGGCAAGTCCTCGGTAAAGTCGCGGGCGATCACCACCTGGTGCAGGAACGCTTCGCACAGCGCGCTCGCGGTGCGGATCAGCCCGGCCAATATGGCTTCCTCGGCGCCGGTCTCGACGCGGACGAACGCCTGCGCTTCGCCCAATGAAACCATCGACTCCGCGAGCCCCGACACGGCCATCAGCGCTTCTCCACGCGCAGCAGGATCGAGCGGCTGTCCTCGCGCCCCGAGGCCGTCGTCACATGGTTGGTCAGCCGGTAGACCCGGCCCGCGATTCCGCCGCTGGCCTTGACTACCGCGGTCGCAAGATCGAACTGGCTGCTGACCACTTCCAGCCCGCCGGTTTCGACCGGGCTGACCGCCCAGTCGCTGGCGGCAAGCGTGTCGCCGTCGAGATATTCGGCGCCCCATTCGACCGCATAGTCGAGCAGGGACTCGGGGTCCTTCAATAACAGGGCCATTGAAACTCCTTGGATCGGGCGGCCTTGGATCGAGCGGGAACGCCTGCGCTCAAAGCGCCTCGGGCGCGGTGGGTTCGTCGGGCTTGGCGATAGCTCGCCGCTTCAGCGGCACCTTGGCCGCCGGTTGCCCGTCCGCCTGGGAGGCCAATGCGGCCGCCGCGATCGCGGTCCTGCCGATGCTCATGCCAGGACCTTTCGTACCGAAATGCTGTCGAAAATCCCCTCGGCGGCGCCGTTGGCGTTGTTGTAGAGGGTCAGCAGCGAGCTCGCCTGCGACGCGGTCACCGTCATCCCGTGAATACCCGCCGCGCCGATCTCGGCGAGTCCGTAAAGCCCGATATTGCCCGGAACTCCAGCGACCACCCGGCTCGAGCAATTCCCTTCCTGCGAGGTCGACCACTCGATGTAATAGTCTTCGCCGATCTCCGCGGTGAACGCTTGCTGCACCCCGCCCTGGCTGACGGTGCCGAGATGGGCGGCCCCGCCGCTGATTCCGCCGCCGCCGAACTCAAGCCAGCCGGTAGCGCTCGAAAAGTCGCCATTGGTCAGCAGGTCCGGCCCGTAGCTCGGTCCCCCGCCGCCCCCGCCAGAGCGCCGGCGGCTTGCCGCAATCGCTCCCAGCATCACAGGTCGCCCGTCAGGGTCCAGAGGTCGGTGCCGACCTTCTTGAGCGCCGCGACCGCATATTGGCCGGCGAGCGTCAGGTCGGCGCCGCGGACGTTGACCGTGACTCCGCTTCCCGCGACCACGGTCAGCCCGCCGGCGCCCGCCTGCTCGAACTCGATCGTGGTCCCGACCGCGAACGCGACCGCGCTGTTGGGCGGGACGGTGAAGCTGACCGCCGAGCCGCTGGTGAAGCGGATGTAGCTGTCGGCGTCGGCCAGGCTCGCGGTATAGGCGGCGCCGGCCTGCGACAGGACATTGCCGACGATCTGGCCGAATTCGCGCAGTATGGCGGTCGACCCGACCGTGCCGGCGGTCGTGCACACGGTGCCGACTTTCCCGCCCGGCACGACATTGATGTACAGGAACAGGTCGCCGCGGTTGAGGCTCTTGCCGTTGAGGTCGGCGACCGAGCCGATGAACTGCAGCCGCCGTCCGTCGAAGGCGCCGCCGGCGACGCTCCCGACATAGAGCTTGCCGATATGCATCGCGGCCGGGTCCGCCGCGTTTGCCATGCCGATCAAATACGGGACGATGCTGTCGCTGTTGTTGATGTCGCAGCGCGCATAGTCGCCGCCCGCGACCGTCTGCTTCTTCAGCCGGATGGTGCCGCCCGAACCGCCCATTTCCATGCCCGTCCAGACGGTGGCGCTGTTGCCCTCGCCGAGAAACGCGTTGGAGTGAGTCGCGCGATAGGATGGCCCGTTGAGTGCGAAGCTGCCGGAGCGCTGCCAGGCGGCGCTCGCGCTCGCGTCGAACCCGACCTCCTCGAGCAGCCCGCCGAGGAACAGCGACGGATAGCTCGACTGGACCGGCGGCTGAGCGCTTTCCGCATAAGCGCCGAGGAACACGTTGCGCGCGTTCACATTGGTCGGGTTGGTCGCGTAGGGCGCGCCGACGACCCAGGTCAGGCCGCTCGACCAGGTCTTGCATCTCGGATGGCCGGCAAAGGTTCGCCAGACCGCGGAATTGGTGCCCGGAGTGGTGGTCGACGCGGCCGTCTCCTGGCCGGCGACGACGTAATAATAGGCGCCCGAATGCAGGCAGGTGCCGGTCGGCCCGGCCTTGTTGGTCGAGGTCGGGTCGTCGACTCCGCAATCGCGGATGTGCGGCTGGATGTGGGTGTTGCCGAGGAAGCTGTAGTCGATGATTCCGCAGCCGCCGTTGTCGATCGCCGAGCAGGTGACGGTCGTGCCGGCGTTGGCGTCCGACCCGGAGATCTCGATCCCGTGCCCGCGGTTGTAGATCGCCAGGCAGCGGTCGAGCGTAAAGCTGTTGGCATTGCCCTGTGTCGTGGCGCCGGACCCTGAGGTCGCGGCGATGTTGAACCCGCTGCCGCCGAAGAACGACGCCATGACGTCCTTGCAGGCGACGAACACCGCTCGAATGCGCACCCCGTGGCCGGTCGTGCTGTCGCCGGCGCGATAGGTGGTGACGGCGCCGCTTCCGCTGACGTTGACGTTGCCGCCCCACAGCTGGAGGCCCTCGATGATCGATCCGCCAGCGTCGCCCTGGGTGCCGAGGCCGTTGCCGTGGGTCCGGTATTCGTTGACGACGATGCCGTTGGAATTCTTGCCGAACCGCAGCAGCGTGCCCTGCGCGGAAGATGCATTGGCCTGCGCCGAGCCGGCGCCGAGCAAATGCACGCAGGTGTGCAGGTTGAGCGTCGCCGAGAGGTAATATTGGCCGGCCGGGACGTAGAGCTTGTTGCTGCCCGGGAACGCGCCTTGCGCCTGCGCCCGGATGACCGCCAGCGCGCCATCGAACGCGGCCAGATCGTCGGTGACCATGTTCGCCGCGCAGCCGAACCAGCGGACGTTGAGCGGACCGTCGAACCGGCGCACCCAGGCCCCCGATGCTCCGCTCGGCGCGGTGGTCGGAGCGACGCAGATGCCCTGCCTGGTGTCGGCGGCGACCAGCGCCGAGAGGTTCGAGCTGTCGAAGGTGAAGATGCCCTCGCGCCCCGGCTCGCCGAGGATTGCGGCGGCGGTGGTCGGGAGCTCCGCGAGCGCTGCCCGGGTCGGCGCTGCGGCGGCTCCACCGGAACCGGACTCGGCCTCAATCCGGGTGAACCATTCCGCCGCGGCCACCAACGCGACGATCTTGTTGCCGTTGCTGAAATTGGTCGGCGGCCCGGCGATTGGCTCCCGGGCGATGCTGCCGTTGGCTTGCATCGTGCCGCGGCCGACTTCGCGCTCGGCCGGCCTGTCGATGCCGATCACCGAATAATAAAAGGTGTCGGCGGCCTGGACCGCGGACGCGAAGCTGGTGAACCCGCTGACCGCCGCTCCGAGCACCAAATTGCCGCTGCCTTGGGTGGTCGAATAATTGCGCACGAGGTCGACGAACCTCGGCTCGAAGGGTTCGGGCATCGCCGCTCCTGTCGCTTAGCTTCTCACCCCCCTCCCGCGTGCGGGAGGGGCTGGGGATGGGCCTGTTGGTAGAATTTCGGGTGGGCGTAGGGGGGTTGCGCCCACCCGAGGCGGATCAGGCGAACCTCAAAAGCTTGATGGCTTCGGAGTTCACGACCTGCCCGCCAACCCGCTTGGTGGCGTAGAAGTGGACGTACGGTTTGTGCGTGAAAGGATCGCGCAGGATCGTCGTCGAATTGCGCTCGGCGATCACGTAGCCGGCCTTGTAGTTGCCGAATGCGATCGATAGGCTGTTGGCGGCGATGTCGGGCATGTCCTCGGCCTCGACCATCGGATAGCCGAGCAGGGTCGCCGGCATTCCGGCCTGCATGCTCGGTTGGAACAGGAACGCTCCGTCCGTGGTCTTGAACTTGCGGATCGCCGCTGCGGTCGACGAGTTCATGACGAACACCGCGCCCTGCCGGTACGGCGAGCGCAGCGACTGCACCAGATCGATCAACTTGTCTTGCGGATTGCTCGCCGGGAAGGCGCCCGAGACCCCGGTGCCGACCGTCTGCAACGTGCCCATCGGGCGCACCCCGTCCAGGGTGGTCGCGTTGGGCGAGCTCAGGAAGCCGAGCGGCTGCGCGACCCCCGTGCCCTTGACGAAGGCGAAGCCCTCGGCCCGCGCGAACTCGGTCGCGATCTCGTTGGCGAGCCATTTCTCGACGTCGAACATCGCGTCGTCGAGCATCTGCTGCGACGCCGCCGGGTTGGCGTACAGCTCGCCCGACGCGGGGATGATCTCGGTAAATGTGTGGGTTCCGGTTTCCGGCCGGGCGGCTTCGAAGCCGACCCATCCCGACGGCGTCCCGCCGCTTCCGATCAGCTTGCGATAGCCGGCGCTGCCGACCTTGACGACGTTGGCGATCGACCGGATCGGCGAGATCGCGAGCAGCGTCGTGTCGATGACTTCATCGATCTCCTTGGGCACCGCGTAGCCGCCGATCGCATCGGTCGATGAACCGATCGCTTTCTGCTCGAGGCCGCTTTCGACCCCGCGCCGCAAATAGCCGTCGATGAACGTCGTCGCCGCCACCGATTTGACCCCGTGGAGAGCCGGACGCTGCGCCGCGATGATCCCGGCCGCGATCCGCGACTTCAGGTTCTCCAGCTCCGCTTTGAGCGCCGCGACATCGTTCTTGTCCTGCTCGAACTCTTCGAACGACTGCTCCAGTGCGTCCGCCTTCACTTCAATCATTCCGTCTCTCCTGTGAACTTCGTGCAACAAAAAAGGCCGCGGAAACCGCGACCTCACTTCTTCTCTTCGTCATCCCGGACCCGATCCGGGACCCAGCTTCCTTTCACTCAACCGCGTGCACCCTCGCTCGCGCCTGCATCGGTTTCGCCACCAAACTCACTTCGACCAGGTCGAGCTCGATCAGCTCGCGGTGGCCGCCATCGGTCCGCGCCTCGCGCACCCGGTAGCCGAAGCTCAACCCGTCGAGCTTGCCGCTAGCGAGCAGCCGCGCAGCGCGTATGGCATCCTCGCCCGACCCGATCGTCGCGATCACCCGCAACCCCCGCCTGTCCTCCGACAGATGATCGATCCGCCCAAGCACCGCTCCGGCCCTGTGCTGCCACAGCAGCGGAATCTCCTCCGCCCGATCGAGCGCCGCCTTGAAGGCGCCGGCCCGAATAACATCGCCGCCGCTGTCCGCCCGCCCAAAGATCGCCGCATAGCCGGCGAACCTTAAGCCCCTCTCCCCCTGGGTTCCCATCAAAGTACTACTTTGATGGGGTCCCTTGCGGGAGAGGGTTGGGGTGAGGGCCTGTACTTCGCTCATACGCCGATCAAATCGGTCAGCCGCAACTTCACCGCCAGCCCGATCAGGACCAGCGCCAAAGTCAGCCGCATGATCCACGCGCCGACCGCTTTCCACGCCCCGCGCTTGGCCTCGCGCCAGGCACCGAGCAGCTCGCGCAACTCGTCCATGTCGCGCCGCGCTCTTATGTCGTCCAGCCCCAGCGCTCCCAATGCCCGCCGCGCCCCGCACTGGCTCGATTCCTCGACCAGCGCCCGCAACGTGATCAGGTCCGCGCCGCGGCTTTCCGCCTGCGCCATCAGGCTCGCGAGCAGCGCCTCGCCGCTATAGGCCAGGCTGGTCATGTCTCTTCGCGCCCGCTGTCGCGCTGCGCCTCGAAGCCGAGTTGCGTGCGCTTCTCCGCCTCGCTCAGGAACGTCGCCGCCCCGACCTGTTCCCACAGCTTCGATCGATCCTCGGCGAGCTCGGTCAAATTGTCGCAATCCACCTCCAGGCGCACCGGCCCGAGCCAGTCGCTCAGCATGGTCTCAATCGCCCGCAAAATTCGCGCCGCCATCGGCAGGATCGTCTGCCGGTACAGCGCCCGTCCGGCCTCGCGCGCATTGGCGTAAGTCGCGTCGCCGGGCAGCCCGACCAGCACCGGCGGGACTCCGAACGCCAGCGCGATGTCGCGCGCCGCGCCTTCCTTCAAGGCGACGAAATCCATGTCGGCGGGGGTCAGGCTCAGCGCCTGCCATTTCAGCCCGCCCTCGAGCAGCAGGGGCCGCCCGGCGTTGGCGCTGCCGGCGAACTCATCGGCCAATTCCTCGCGCAACCGCTTGAACTGGTCGGCCGACAGCAAACTGCCGTCATTGGGCTCGTAGACGATCGCGCCCGATGGCCGCGCCGCATTGTCGAGCAGCGCCTTGTTCCAGCGGCTCGCCCGGTTGTGGACGCTGGCCGCTCCGATCGCTGCCTCGATGCAGCCCATCCCGTAATGGTCGTCGCGCGGGTGAAGCGCGCGGATGTGCGCGATTTGCCGCCGCTCGAGCCCGTCGGCGCGCGATATCCGCACCGACCGTCCGGCCGCCCGGTACAGATAAGCAATCGGCCAGCCCTGCTCGTCGCAGACAACATTGACCCGCTCGGGGCGCAGCGGGAACAGCTCGGCCGGCCGGTCGTCGCCGCCGGCGATCAATTGCACATAGGCGTTGCCGTGCAACAGCAGATTGGCCGCGATCCCTTCGAGCAGCCCGTCGGCCTGGAGCAATTTGCCCGCCAACTCGTCGCCCTCGGCAACAAAAACCGGCAGCGCTCCGAGCATCCCCGCGACCAGCCGCACCGCCCGCTGGCCGACCGGGTTCTTGCGATAAACCTCGTCGAACTGGACGTCGTACGAGCGTGAAAAGCCCTCGTCCTCGCCGGTCCTGAGCCAGGCCGGCACGAACGGCCGCAAGACGTCCGGCGCAGCCTTGCGCCCGAACAACCAACTCATCTGAATTCCTAAAAAAAAGGGGGCCGAGAGGCCCTTGGATTCTGGCTAAGCCCGATGCCTAAACAGGTAGCGGATTAAGCGTAAGCTCGGCGCGGCGCCGGGATTTCGCGGCCCACTTCGGTTGCGGTAAATGCCCAGGTGAGCATCGCGTCCTCAATGCATTCCAGCGCTTCTGCACGCGTCTCGCCGTCGGCCATGCAGCCGGGCAGTTCCGGGACCACGGCGAGATATCCACCACCGTCCTCATCGGACAGGTGCTGAATGACCACCTCGTAATCGCGTGCGTCCATGGTCACTTGCCAGCTTCCTCGTTCACAACTTGCACCGCATCAACGAAGGCTACAAGCTTCTTGATGTACTTGCTTAATCGGGCGCCCGAATGGCACCGTCAGGATGTCCCTTTGTGTCTCGTGAGACACACCATAATGTGAGCCCCGCGCAGGCTTGATACAAGTGATGCCAAAGCCCTTACACAGGGCTTGGACATCTGAGATCGTCCAATCCTTCGGATTGCTCCGCATTTTCTGCAGCAGCTTGTCCCGGCGGGCCATTCCGCGGCTCTACCCGTTGCCCTCGCGAACTTACAACGCCCGCACCCGCGGCGCCCCGCTAAGCTCAGCTCAGCTCAGCTCAGCCACGAGCTTGGGGGCTGTTCCTAAAGAAAAGGCCGCCCCTAAGAGGGCGGCCGCTCATTCGTTCAATAATGCATCCGGCACTGGATGATCCCCAGCACCTGGTCCTTGCCGGCGCCTTTAACTCGGTAAACCAGCCGGTCCTCGCCGGTAATCCGCCGCGACCACCAGCCCTTGAGATCCTGCTTCAGCGGTTCGGGCTTGCCGGTCCCCTTGAACGGGTGACGCCGGCACTCGTCGATGAGCCCGTTCAGCCGCTTCAGCGTCTTCCGATCGGTATCGACCCAATGCTGGTAGTCATCCCAGCCATCGTCCGAAAAGCTGACCTTCACGGCTCAATGAGATCGTGTTCGACACCCTTCCCCGCGTCCATCTGCCGAATGCCCTTGCGCAGCCGCTCCGCATTCTTGGGCGACGACAGCAAATGCAGCGTCTCGGAAATCGAATTCCACTCCGCCAGCGAGATCATCACCACCGCTTCCGCTTTCTGCCGAGTGACGATCACCTCGGTCTTGTCGGCAACCACGCGGTCCATGACGTCCTTCAAATTGGCGCGCGCTTCGGAATAGGTGACAACGTCCATGATCGGCTCCTGCTGTACGTCTATTTGTACACTAATTCGTACAAATCAGCAATACAGCGCCCGCACTCGCGGCATCCCCGACCTCGTCTCCCCCAGCACCGTCATCGCCCAGACCATCGCGTCGGCCCGGTCGGGCGATCGCCCCGGCCCTTCGTAACCGCCGCCGGCGATCAGCCCGCTGAGCTCGGCCTCGAGCTTCGGGAAGCTTCCCGCGAACAGCGCCTTCCCGGTCTCGAACCGCAAGGCGACCGGCTCGGCCCTCGCGACCTTGCCCTTCGACGCGTGTACCAGCCGCACCGACAGCGCCATGTCCGCGGCCATCAGCACGCTTTGGACCATCGCCCCGCCATTGTTAGCCTCGGCCACCACTTGCGAAGTGTTCCAGCGCGCCGCCGCGGCCGCGACCTGGTTGGCCCAGCCCTCGGGGCTCAGGCCCTCGACACTTTCATCCGCAATCACATGCATCCGCTCGCCGGTCCGGCCGCAGACGACGATCCCGCAGGCATCGCTGCGGGCGCTCGACCCGGCCGGCGGATCGACGCCGACCAGCACCCGGTCGTACGGCAGCACCATCGGCTCGACCCGGCTGCGCTCGATCAACGCCCGCGGCCACAGACTGCCCTCGGCCTGCGAGATCAGCTCGCCGTCGAGCTCCTGCGCGCCCAGCCGCGTGTTGCCGAAGGTCACGGCCATCACTTCGATAAATTTGGGGTCCAGATTGAGATTGTCGCTCGTCTTGCCGCCAGTCTCCACCGTCCATTGGTCGGCGCGGATGCGTTGCAACAGGTCGATCGGCCGCGGAGTCGTCGTCACCAGCGCCCGCGCCCGCGGCCCTCGGCGCAAGCCCATCTGCAAATTGTCCCAGGCGGCGTCGCCATCGCGCCATTTTGCGAGTTCGTCGCACCAGGCGAAATCATGTTCCGGGCCGCGCAGCCCATCCGGCGAATCGCCCGAGAACAAAGTCGCCTCGCTGCCGCCTCGCCAGCGCAGGCGATTGGTGCTCGGCTCCCATTTGACCCGCGGCTGGTTGCGCCCGGCGACGCTCAAAATCCCGCTGATGCCTTCGACCATGATCGATCGCGCCTCGGCGATGCTCGACCCGACCAGCGCGATCCGCAGGGGCTTGCGGCCGCAGCCGAGCTTGTGAATCCATTCCGCCCCGGCCCGCGTCTTGCCGAAGCCCCGGCCGGCCATCATCAGCCACACCCGCCAGCCCTCGCCGAGCGGCTGGATCTGCCCGTCCTGCGCCCAGCTTTCGAAGTCGGCGTCGAGCATCAGCAGATCGTGGGGAGTGATGCTGGCGATGATCCGCTTGCGTTCCTCGGGGTCCGCCCTCGACAACAGGATCATCAGCTCGCGCGGAGTCACTCTTCACCGCCGGTTCGCGCCTCCCGTTTGTCCTCCTGCTGCTTCAGCCGGTCGAGCTTGCTCGAGATTTTCTCGCGCAGCTCGGCCAGTTCATCCAGCGGCATCTCGCTGTCCGCCTCGATCGCCGTCTCGCGGTGCATCTTGAACAGGGTCAGAGCGACCTGGTTCGAATATTCGACCATTCGCTCTTCGCGGCCGTCCCTGAACTTGGTGAGCTTCTCGGTTCCGTTCAGCGCCCGGTCGAGCAGCACCAGCTCCAATCGGCTGTAGGCGATCGCGATCGCCTCGATCCACGCGGCCCGGAACGCCGCGTGCGACTTGCGCCTCACATAGGCATGCTGCGGCGACACTCCGGCTTCCTGCGCCGCCAGCTTGACGTTGCAGGTTTCGGCCAGCGCGGTGAGAAACTGCCGTTCCTTGTCACTGGTCCAGGTCCTCGGACTGCACTTGCGCATTCGAACCCGCCCCTTGCCGTCGAGCACGAGCTCCCCGGGGCCGGTTTTTCGCTTCGCCATTCACTTGTCCTGAACCCTTTCGTTCTTCCCGCGGAAGCGGGACGCCAGCTCGAAAATGGAGGCAAACGAAAGGGCCGGAGCAGCGGATGCCGCCCGGCCCTTTCGTGCTGCTGGCCGGGCGCCGCCTGCCCGACTCGCAATTTGTCACTGTTCCTGCCGTCTATCGAACGAGCGTCACGCTGTCAAGCATTTTTTACCGGACGGGTTCAAATATTTCGGTTATCCGAACCATATACCTAATCAAACCGCGTGCAGCGCCCCGCGGTATTCCTCGTCCTCGAGCGTCCGCCCGGCGCCGTTCGCGACGCAGCTCATCGGGTCGTCGGCGACCCGCACCGGCAGGCCCGTCTCGTCGGCCAGCACCTGCTCGATCCCGCGCAGCAGCGATCCGCCGCCGGTCATCGTGATCCCCTCGTCGATGATGTCGGCGGCGATCTCCGGCTGGGTCTGCTCGAGCGCGACTCGGACGATGTGGACGATCCGCGCGACCGGCTCGCCGACCGCTTCGGCGATCTCCGCTTGGTTGAGCGAGACCTCGCTCGGGACGCCCTTGGCGACGTCGCGGCCGCGGACGTGCGCGACGAGGCCGACGCCGTCCACGGGGGGTATGGCGGTGCCGATCTCCTTCTTGACCCGCTCGGCCGTCGCCTCGCCGATCAGCAGATTGTAATTGCGCCGGACGTACGAGGTGATCGCCTCGTCCATCTTGTCGCCGCCGATCCGCGCCGACTGGCTGTAGGCGAGGCCGCGAAGCGAAATGACGCCGACTTCGGTGGTGCCGCCGCCGATATCGACGACCATCGAGCCGATCGGCTCGGTGACCGACAGCCCGGCGCCGATCGCCGCGGCCATTGGCTCGTCGATCAGCGACACCTGGCTCGCCCCGGCGTGCGACGCGGCGTCGCGGATCGCGCGGCGCTCGACCGACGTCGAGCCGCTCGGCACGCACAGCACGATCTCCGGCCCGCGCGAGAAGCGGCTCTTGCCGCCCTGCGCCTTGTGGATGAAATGCTTGATCATCTGCTCGGCGACCTCGAGGTCGGCAATCACGCCGTTGCGCAGCGGACGGATGGTCTTGATGTAATCGGGCGTCTTGCCCATCATCAGCTTGGCGTCGGCGCCGACCGCTTTCACCCGCCGGACGCCGTTGTGGACCTCCATCGCGACGACCGACGGCTCGCTGGTGACGATTCCCCGGCCCTGGACGTAAACCACGGTGTTGGCGGTGCCGAGGTCGATCGCGATTGCGCGCGATGAAAGGCTGAACAGGCGCGACAGCATGGCTCGGAAAGACTCCTCGTGGCGCGCAAAGGTCCCCCGGCGGCCGAGGCGCTTCTACGCGCTCCGCGGGACAGTGGCGAAACAAACTATCGCCGATGCGTTATGCTGCTGCGCCGAACGGAACATGGGGGACCCCGAATGAGCATGGATCAACCGCGGCCAGACTCGCCTCAGCAAGCCCTGGCCGGCCGCCGGGTGCTGGTCGTCGAGGATTCGCCGGTCGTCGCCGAAGCCACCGACCAGATGCTGAGCGACATGGGCTGCGTCGTCGTCGGCCCGGCAACGACCATGGCGCCGGCGCTCGAGATGGCGGGCGAGGAGCGGCTCGACGCGGCGCTGGTCGACCTCAACATCCGCGGCGGCAAGGCCTTTCCGGTGCTTCGGATCCTCCGCCAACGCTCGATCCCCTTCCTCCTGACCAGCGGTTATGCCGACTGGTCGATGCCCGAGGAATGGCAAGACCTGCCCCGCCTCGCCAAGCCCTACTCGCCCAACCAGCTGCGCGAGGCCCTGCTCGACCTGCTCCCCGGTCAGCTTGGGTAAATCATCGAGGCTTGATGGCAGCGCCTGTTCTCGCGCATGGGAGGGGGATGATGCTCCGCCGCAAACTGTTCCGGATAATCGCTCCGCTGGCTTTGCTAGCCTCGGCCGAAAGCGCCGTCGCCGCGACCCTGCTGGTCACCAAAACCGCCTTCTGCGGCTGCTGCAAGGTGTGGGTCGAGCGGATGAAGGCGGCCGGCTTCACGGTCGAGGTCAAGGACGTCAAGGACGTCACCCCGACCGCCCGCAAGCTCGGAGTCCCCGACGATTTGCGCTCTTGCCACACCTCGCAGGTCGGCGGCTATGCGATCGAGGGGCACGTCCCCGCCGCCGACATCAAGCGGCTGCTCGCCCAGCGTCCCAAGGCGGCCGGGATCGCGGTCCCGGGGATGGTGATGGGCAGCCCGGGCATGGAGCACGGCGATCACAAGATGCCTTACGAGGTCATCCTGTTCGACCGCGCCGGCAAGACGAAGGTCTTCGCCGTCCATTAGATTGAGGTGCCGCCGGTCCTGTTTGGGACGGGTTTCGCCGCCCGAACAGCGGGCTATAAAGGCGCCGCCCAACCGCGCGCCCAGTCGCCGCCTACCACTGCCCCGGCGGGAGAAATCTTCCAGTGCCAAGACGCGTCAAGGACTTCATCGAGATCAGCGAATACACTTCGCTCGACGATCTCATCCGCTTCCTCGAAGTCATCCGCACCACCTTGCCCGAGGATTCGGAGGCCGAGCTCAAGATCCGCGGCGACGAGATTTTCGGCCGACGGCTGACGATCACCTTTCTGCGCGACCTGACCGACGAGGAAGCCTCGCTTGAGGCGCGCTACACCGGCGATGCCACGCCCGAGCCCGACGCCGCCATCGAGCAGCTCCGCGCCAAGCTCGACAAGGTCCCATACCGCGGCAGCCGTTAGGCGGGTCCAACGGCCGGCGTCGCTACGCGGCCGGAGCTGGACCGGCCGCCGCGCTGATCCCGCTCGAAGTGCCCCGCCGCTGCTGTTAAGGCCCCGCCGATGACCGGCTTCACGCTCGAAAATCTGGGGCTTCTGCTGCTGCTCGCGTCGCTGGTGGCGATGATCTCGCGGCGACTGAAGCTCCCCTACAGCGTCGGCCTGGTCGCCGCCGGAGCGGCGCTTGCGCTGCTTCCCGCCGCGCCCGCCGTGCCGCTGACCCGCGAGCTGATCTTCAACATCTTCCTGCCGCCGTTGATCTTCGAGGCGGCGCTGCAGTTGCGCTGGAGCCGCTTCCGCGCCGAGCTGCCGGTCACCTTGACCCTCGCCTTCCTTGGAGTCCCGATCGCCGCCGCGACGGTCGCGCTTGGAATGCATTATCTGCTCGAATGGAGCTGGCTCGGCTCGGCGCTGTTCGGCGCTCTGATCGCCGCGACCGACCCGGTGTCGGTGATCGCCGCGTTCAAGGAGCAGAAGGTGCAGCCGCGCCTGGCGATGGTTGTCGAATCCGAAAGCCTGCTCAACGACGGCGCCGCCGCGGTCGGCTTCGCGATCCTTGTCGCCATCGCCGCCGGTGCGGCGAGCGGGACGGGAGCCGTCGCCACGGCTTTGGTCTGGACGGTCGCCGGCGGCCTCGGCGCCGGAGTGCTGGTCGCCGGCGCGGTGCTGCTGCTCGCCGGCCGGACCGAGGACCATCTCGTCGAGATGACGCTGACCGCGATCGCCGCCTACGGCTCGTTCATGCTCGCCGAATATTTCCACGCCTCGGGAGTCCTCGCCGCGCTGGCCGCCGGACTGATGGTCGGCAACGTCGGCTGGATGGGCTCGATCTCCGACGAGGGCCGGCCGAACCTGCTGTCGTTCTGGGAGTTCCTCGCCTTCGTCGCCAATTCGCTGATCTTCATCCTCATCGGCCTCAACCAGATGAACCAGCCGATCGGCCAGCTCGGCGCCGAGGCCGCGATCGCCATCGCCCTGGTGCTGCTCGGCCGGGCGCTGGCGGTCTATCCTTTGTCCGCCGCGTTCACCCGCAGCAAGCTCGCGCTGAGCCCCGCCTACCAGCACATCCTGTTCTGGGGCGGACTGCGCGGCGCCCTCGCTCTGGCGCTGGCGCTCGCCGTCCCGGCCAACATCCCCGAGCGCAACTCGATCATCGCTCTGGCGTTCGCGGTCGTCGCTTTCTCGGTTTTCGCGCAAGGGCTGACGATGCCGCTGCTCCTCCGGCGGTTCGGACTGATGCATTCGGACAAGGATTCCGGTGACGATCTGGGCTGACCGATGCCGCTGAGCTCGGTCCGCAACCCGGCCCGGCTGGTGCCGCTCGCTTTCTTCGTCGCCATCCTGCTCGGCACCGCTCTGCTGATGCTTCCGCCGGCTCGCGCCGGCCCCGGCGGGGCGCCGTTTCTGACCGCCTTGTTCACCGCCACCTCGGCGATTTGCGTCACCGGGCTGATCGTCGTCGACACTCCGACCTATTGGTCGGGCCTCGGCCAGGCGATCATCCTCGCCCTGATCCAGGTCGGCGGCTTCGGGATCATGACCGGCGCGACCATGCTCGGACTGCTGGTCACCCGCCGGCTGAGGCTTAATTACCGGCTGCTCGCCCAGGCCGAGACCCGCACCTTCACGCTCGGCGACGTAACCTCGGTGCTGCGGCTGATCCTGGTCGCGACGCTGGCCGTCGAGCTGCTCGTCGCGGCCGTTCTCGCCGCGCGCTTCCTGACCCATTACGGCCAGCCGCTGCCCGAAGCGCTGTGGAACGGCCTGTTCCATTCGGTCTCGGCGTTCAACAACGCCGGCTTCGCGCGCTTTTCGGACAATGTCATGCGTTTCGCGCTCGACCCGCTGATCCTCGTCCCGCTGATGGTGGCGGTGGTGCTGGGCGGGCTCGGCTTTCCGGTCCTCTATGAGCTTCGGCGGGAGCTCTGGACCCCGGGCAAATGGTCGCTGCACACCAAGATCACCCTGGTCGGCACCGCCATCCTGCTGGTCGCCGGGGTCGCCTTCGTGCTCGCCTTCGAATGGCGCAACCCGGGGACCATCGGGCCGATGGACCCGGGCGGCAAATTCCTCTCCGCTTTGTTCCATTCGGTCGTCACCCGGACCGCCGGCTTCAACAGCCTCGACATCAGCCAGTTGCGCCCCGAGACGCTGCTGGTCAGCGATGCTCTGATGATGATCGGCGGCGGCAGCGCCGGGACCGCGGGCGGCATCAAGGTCTCCACCTTCCTGATCCTCGGCCTGATCGTCTGGGCCGAAGTCCGCAACGAGCCCGACGCCGCCGCGTTCGGCCGCCGCCTGTCGTCCGAGGTCCAGCGCCAGGCGCTGACCGTCGTCCTGCTGGCGATCGGCATCGTCGCCGCCGGCACCTTGGTGCTGCTCAGCGTCTCGCGCTTCCAGCTGTCCGAAGTGCTGTTCGAAGCGGTGTCGGCGTTCGCCACCGTCGGCCTGTCGACCGGAATCACCGCGCAATTCTCGCCGATCGGCCAATTCACGCTTATCCTGCTGATGTTCATCGGCCGGGTCGGCACGATCACGGTCGCCACCGCTTTGGCCTTGCGCCCGTCGCAGCGGCCGTATCGCTATCCACAGGAGCGCCCAATCGTTGGCTAAGAAAAGTTCGCACGGAAGCAACGCCGTCGTCGTCATCGGCCTCGGCCGGTTCGGAAGCTCGGTCGCTCTGTCGCTCGCGCGGCTCGGCCATGAGGTGCTTGGCATCGATCTCAGCCCCGACCCCGTCCAGGCGCTCGCCGACCGGCTGACTCACGTCGTCGAGGCGGATTCGACCAACGCCGACGCGCTTCGGCGGCTCGGGGTCCACGAGTTCGAGCATGCGGTGGTCGGCATCGCCAGCGACGTCGAAGCCAGCGTCCTTTCCGTGCTCGCCCTCGACGAGCTCGGGATCCCCGACATCTGGGCCAAGGCGATCAGCGACCAGCACGGCCAGATCCTGCAAAAGACCGGCGCCCATCACGTCGTCTTCCCGGAAGCGACGATGGGCGAGCGCGTCGCTCACCTGGTCACCGGCAAGATGATCGACTTCATGGAGTTCGACGACGGCTTCGCGATCGTCAAGACCCGCACCCCCGAGGAAGCGGTCGGCAAGACGCTCGGCGAATCGGCGCTGCGCAGCAAGTATGGAATCACCATCGTCGGCGTGAAGCGGCCGCAGACCGACTTCACCTACGCGACCCCGGACACGACCGTCGAGCGCGGCGACCTGCTGATTGTCTCCGGCCCGACCAAGCTGGTCGAGAAATTCGCCGCGGTAACGTAATTCGCGCCGCGTACTCGGGGGCAAGGTGAGACCCGCCGCAAGGATTTCGCAGTGCCAAACAAGCGCGAGGACAAAGCGGCGGGCCTCGCCGCCCCCAATAAGGACATTGTGTTGCGCTCATATGAACCGCGCGTGCCGTCGAGGGGAGTGTGACTTTCCACACCCAAGCGTCCGGAATGGGTGGATTGCAGACAAAACGCGCCGAGCTAAGCTGCTGCCCGTAGCGGTTGGAGGATTGTCTGTAGTGAAGTGGCGGAAGTGGCTCGCATTTACAGGCTGGTTCTTGCTAGGGGTTACGTTCGGACCGCCTCTGTTCGGCGCTGCGTCCACATTTTTCTGGCAGGAAGCCGCGGACGGAAACACGGCAACTCGGATAGTGTGGCGCATGTACGACCGCCTCTACCCCCCGTCAGTGGGCCTTGCATTCGTGGGTGACGACGAACGTCTCCCCGACTTCTTTCCCGGCCAATCGTGCAACCAGCGCTACAGCGCTGGCATTGATGCGGCCGATGCCGACACATTTGAGCTGTTCGACGTAATCAGGCGAGACTCCGATAGACGGCTAACTGGCTTCCTCAGACTGGATCCAGCCTATGCCGCGCTATTTTCACTGCCGCGCCCTGTGCTCGGCGCACTCGATGCCTGCATAGGCGGCAGCCCTCTTATTCGGCCATTCTGTCAGAGTTACGCAAGGCGGATTACTGACGAAGCCATAGCTGAGCGAGCCAAGAGTCGGGACGCTATCATGAACCGTATTCGCCGCGAGAATGAGGCAATCTGGTGTGCGGCAACAATGGCCTCCCCAACCACCGAGGGTCAAAGCAAAAACTAACGCGTTATGTCCGCAATGGGTGGAAAACGGACTGTTGTTGGTCTAGCTAGGGCTTATACAATCTCTTACGCATGATCAGATGGTCCACGCCGTAGAAGGCGACAATTGTTGCCAGGCCGGCCAGCGTCCCGACGCGAGACGAATAACCCAGCCATTCGACGAACTCGCGAGCGCCGTAGCCGAGCAATAGCGCCATCAGAAGCTTTACACCGTATCGGTTCATCGCACTTGCTTCGCAGTTGTCTCTAATGTCTGCAATGGGTCGAAAGCGGACGTGAGCGATTTTGCTGGTTCGGCTTAGTCGTCGGTCTTTCGCCCTCCCAACGGGCTTCGACCTCGCAAGCCCCAATCGTAACCATTTGTTTACCACCCACCACCACCTTGGAGTCCAGGGAGGCTCGGTCGAATGTCGTTGCTGGCGCATCTTGAGCCGAACGGTTCGGCCGGCAACCGGCGCTCGTCGGCCAGGCGCACGCTTCGCCTCCAGGTCGCTGGAGCGACCGCCGCTCAACCCGCCGCCCAGGTCCTCATCCACGATTTGTCGCTGACCGGCCTGTTGATCGAAACCTCCGCCGGACTCGCCGCGGGCGAGCGCATCGACGTCGAGATCCCCGACTCCGGCCTGACCGAGGCCAGGGTGGTGTGGAACAGCGGGCGCTTTTTCGGCTGCGAGTTCCGGCGGCCGATCCCGCCGGCCGCGCTCAGCTCGGCGATCCTGCGCAGCCCGCCGCAATCCGCCGATGAAAATGCCGATCAGGTAGCGAACGCTCTGCTCGAGCTGCAGACGCTCCGGACCCAGGTCCGGCAGATGAATGAACGGCTCGGGAAAGTGATCGACCGGCTCGCCGCCCCCGGCAAGGACGGCGCCTAAGCCGCGTCAGGCGGCCGAACCGCTCCGCCGCTCGTCGTCCTCGGGCGTTGCGGAGGAATCCCCCATCGAGCCCTGTGCCGACTCGTCCGGGTGCGCATCGCCTTTCTGGCCGCCGCCCATCTTCAGGAAGGAATTGACCGTGTCGGCGGACACCGCGCGGCCGAACAGCCAGCCTTGCGCCTCGGTGCAGCCGAGCCGGCTGAGCTCGCCGCGGATGCTTTCGGTCTCGACGCCCTCCGCCGTGATCGGCACGTTGAGCTTGTGCCCGAGGCTGGCGATGGTGTTGACGATCGCCGTCGCCCGCTCGCTCCTGACCATGGTGTTGATGAAGCCGCGGTCGATCTTGATCCGGTCGACCGGCAGGGTGTGGAGCTGCGACAGCGACGCGTAGCCGGTGCCGAAGTCATCGAGCGAAATGCTGATCCCGAGGTTCTTGAGGCTTTGCAGGATGGTCGTCACCTGGTCGCGGTCCTCGAGCAGCGAGCCCTCGGTGATCTCGATCTCCAGCCGGCTGGCCGGGAAGCCCGTCGCCGCCAGCACCTTGACGATCTGCGCCGCCAGATTCGGGTCGCGGAACTGGATCGGCGAGATGTTGACCGCGATCTTGAGATGCGCGGGCCAGGTCCGCGCCTCGGTCAGCGCCTGCTCCATGACACTCATCGACAACGGCCCGATCAAGCCGGTCTTTTCCGCCGCCTCGAGGAAGCCTTCGGGCTCCAGCAGCCCGGTCGGCGAGCGCCACCGCGCCAGCGCCTCGAAGCCGACCAGCTCCTTGCTCGCCAGGTCGATCATCGGCTGGAAGAAAGGCACGAACTGGCCCGTTTCGATGCCGCGGCGGATGTCTTCCTCGAGCTTGAGGCGGGTCGACAGCTCGAGCTCCATTTTCTCGTCGAACCAGGCGAGGCAATTCCGGCCGGCCGCCTTGGCCGCGTACAGGCTGACGTCGCTGCGGTGCAGCGCCGATTCCTCGGACCCGCCATGATCGATCGCCGCAAGCCCGATCGACGACGAGACTTGCGCCTCGATATTGCCGATCCGGAACGGAGTGCTGAGCCGCGCCAGGATCAGCTTGCCGAGATCCTCGGCGCCATCGTTGCTGATGCCTTCGAGCAGGATCGCGAACTCGTCGCCGCCGATCCGCGCGCAGCACGCCTCGGGCGGCGCCGCGACGGTCAGCGTCTCGGCGATCGCCTTGAGCAATTCGTCGCCGACGAGGTGCCCGTGGAGGTCGTTGACGCGCTTGAAATGGTCGAGGTCGAGCATCAGCAGCACGCCCGAACGCCGCGATTGCAGCACCTCGGACAGCGAGCGCAGCAGCTCGCGGCGGTTGGCTAGCCCGGTGATATGGTCGGTGTTGGCGTTGCGATGAGCGGCGCGCTCGGCCCGCTCGTGCGCCTCGAGCGCCTCGCGCAGATCCTTCGATCGCCGCCAGCCGAACAGGATGATGGCGATGTTGAGAATGAACGCCATCTTGAGGCTTCCGCCCGACGCCGGCAGCTCGACCCCGGCGATGGCCGGCGGCAGCACCTGGCTGCCCAGTCCGACGAACAGCAGGATCGCCGCCATCGTCGCACAGGTGGTGATGACATGATTGCCGGCGAGCCGGACTGCATTGTTGTTCGATCGGTGCACAGATATTCCGCCGCGCTGCTGGTCCACGCGCCGTTTCTTGCAAACATGTGTGAAAATAACCCTACTACGGCGCGAATTTTTGCCGAAACGGACGAATTTACCGCGCCCACTCTTCCGTTGCGGAGCGGAGATTCTCTCGGGCCTCGTCGAGCTCGCTCGTCAGCCGCTCGCGCTCGCCGCGGTGCTTGCGCTCAATTTCGCGCCGTTTTCTGTCGATTTCGGCCGCTTCCGCCCGCAATTTCTCCAGCGACTCGCGATGCCTCGCCTCGGCCCGCGCCAGCGCCGCCTCCGCCCGCTCCACCCCCGCCGAGCTCGGCCGCCGCCCTCGCCTCTTCTTCCTCCCCTCCCGCTCGCGGGAGGGGCCGGGGGAGGGCCTGTCTGTCGTTTGCTTCGTCTCCCCCCGCCCAAGCGCCTTGAAATGCTCCCCCTCGCTGCCGCGAGGCACCCGCACCACCTCCCCCGGCCGGGCCAGCGGCGCCCTGGTCAGCTTGGCGTCGGTAACCACCTCCGCGGCGCCCTGCGAAAACAGATTGGTCGAGCTCCCCCACGCTTCCAGGGCCGCCTTCATGCTCGGAGCCGCGACGTACGCATCGTGAAACCCGATCGGCGTCCGAAACACCTTGAGTTTCTTCCTTCCCCCTCTCCCGCTTGCGGGAGAGGGTCGGGGTGAGGGTTTCCTGGCCTTCGCCATGCGGTGCGTAACGTCGAACCGGATGGCGAAGTGCCGCGATCAATGACTCATTGCGAAGCCCGGGTTCCCGGGCTGGAGCAATTCCATCCGCTTGGCTCAAAGTACCACTTTGAGCCAGACCCGCTAATACCCCATCAGCGCCAGGACCTCGCGCCGGCTCCGCTCGTCCGACCGGAAAATGCCCATCATCCGACTGGTCGTCATCATCACTCCAGGCGTGTTGACCCCCCGGGCGCTCATGCACGCGTGGCTCGCCTCGATGACCACCGCGACGCCCTTGGGGTCGAGATGCTGGCAGATGCAGTCGGCAACCTCGGCGGTCAGCCGCTCCTGGACCTGCAGCCGCCGGGCAAAACCGTGCAGCACCCGCGCCAGCTTGCTGATTCCGACCACCTTGTCGCGCGGCAGATAGGCGATCGACGCCTTGCCGATGATCGGCGCCAGATGGTGCTCGCAATGCGACTGGAACGGGATGTCCTTGAGGAGCACGATCTCGTCATACCCCCCGACTTCGAAGAAGGTTCGGCTGAGGTGGATCGCCGGATCCTCGGCATAGCCCGCCGCATACTCCCGCCACGCCCGCGCCACCCGCGCCGGAGTGTCGAGCAATCCCTCGCGATCCGGGTCGTCGCCGGCCCAGCGGATCAGCGTCCGAACCGCCTCGGCGACGTCCTCCGGAACGGCGACCTTGGGCGGCGATTGCACCAGGTCGCCATCTTCCGGCTCGCAGCCCGCTGCTGGCGTCATTGGAGAACTCCTCGAATTCACCCGCGCCATATAAGCGCCCGACCGCGCCTGCAAACGGCGGCCCATTGTCGGTGGCGTTGCCGCCTTGTGTGTTCTCCTGGTGCCCGGCCTTCAGCCGAGCTCGACCTCCGCGACCTTGTCCTTGTAATCCTGCTTCGGATCGACCCCGAGCAGCATCTTGACGCCCGCGAACAGGCTGTTCTCGTTGAGCCAGATTTGCGCATTGCCGGGCTCGAAGCGCAGCAGTCGGAGCTTGGGATCGTCCTTGCCGCCCTCGAACCAGGCCGCGACGAACGGATTCCACAGCCGCTCGATGGTCGCGCGATCATCGTCGATCGCCAGCCGCCCTTCGACCGAGGCGAACAAATCGTGCCCCTTGGCGGCAAAGTGCAGAAACGCGTCAGCGCCGCCGCCGATCGCCTCGACGAGGTCGACGTCGCTGGCGGAGAAGAACCAGATCGGTCCGCCTTCGTCGCCCTCGATCTGCGCGGTCATCGGCTGGGCATGGCCCTCGCCGCCGCCGCTCAGCCCGAGCAGCGCGGTGCGGTCGGACTTCAGGGCTTTCCAGAATTTGGCTTCCGATTCGGTCGGGGTCGGCATGGCGGTCTCCTTTGGCACCAGAACCGGCGCGCCCCGCCCAGGTTCCCCCGCCAGCCCTGCATTCGGCTCATCGGAACGATATGGCTCCCCGGCGCCAGCAGCCCGACGCGAAAATCGCCGCCGCCAACCGGGAACGAGGCGGCCGGTTTCGCTTCGACCCCGCAGATGCTTAGAACGCGCGGCTAACTCCGAACTCCGAGCGGGTGCGCTTATAGTCGTAGAATTCGACGCTGCTGCTGTTCCGCTCGACCACGACTCGCAGCAGCGGCGCAAAACCCCCCATGGTGAATTGGCGAAACACGGCGCCCACGCTCAGGCGCTTCAGCGTATCCCTCCTCACTCTCGGCAGGATATCGAGCCGCTCGTCGGCCTTAAGCCGGCCGAACTCCGCCGCGACGCTTAGGGTAACCCGGCCGAAGTCGCGGTTGGCGGCGATTCCGGCGGTCCAGGAACGCGTCGAGTAGGCGTCGTCACGGGCCAGAAAGCGGTCGCCCATGATGAATCCACTCACCGCAAGCTGCGGCGACAAGGACCGCTCGTAACGGGCCCGCAGGTTGTGCCCGCGACCGTCCTGCTGGTCATTGACCAAATTGTTGCTTGCGCGGATCGTGGCGTCGAGACGGATCTGCGACGCCGCGGTCAATGCCCGAGTGGCGCTTGCCGAAAGCCGCAGCTGACGCTGGTGCGGCGTCATTCCATACCACCGTTGGCCGACTCCGGCATCGGCGGTGAAGCGCGTTCCGGATAGACGAAACTCAGGACCGGCAGACACTTCCGCGGATATGTCGTTGAAACGACTCGCGCGGTATAAATTGAGGTCCGTGGTGGCCCGCGCGACAAGGCTGATGTCGCGGCCCAGCGGCAGCCGGCGGTGAGCTGCGGCTCGTACGGCCGCGCCGACGCCGGACTTCCGCTTGGCATTGTCGTCGAACGCAAAATCGCCAAAGATCGTCCCCAGGGTATCCGACCGGCTGGCGCGATTGACATTGGAATCCGGGGCCAAAGCGAGCTCGAGCTGGAAGCCGAACGGCTTGGACGCGTGCAGTGACCCGGAGATGCGATCGACAAACCGCGCCACCGACGGCGGCAGATCCGCGGAGCGCAGCGCGCGCAATTCACGAAACGCGGATTGCTCTTCGCCCATTTCGTACAGCATGATCGCGAGCTTCAACCGGATCGGGGCCGCATCCGGCTGCTCGTCGAGGATGGTGCGCAGCAGGACCGCCGCGGCGTTGATCGACCCGGCGGATTCCAGCAGCAGGGAGTGGCGATAGCGAGCCTCGTTGCGCACTTCGCGGCTGGGATCGCGGCCGAGCAGGACGAGGATCCGCTCGGCCGGTTGCCGCTCACCGCGCTCCGCAAGTTTCTGGGCGAGGGTAAGTAGCTCGGAAGAGCTCGCCTCGATGGTTCTCGCAGACTGAGGCGACGCAACGCCGGCGGCGGCGGCCGGGAAGGCGAACGCGAACGCGAACCCGCTAACGACGAGTAACCGACCGGCCGCCATGATATTGGCTACGGCCGTCGGCCGGCAAAGGCGCCCGCGGCTTGTTCGGTCGTCCCGCCCGTCGGCGAGACGTACGGAAAGGCGAAGTTGCCGATCAGCTCTTGCGCGCTCGGTCCGGTGAAGAGTCCGGAGAAGCTGTTCTGTCCTGGAAGCGGCGTTGCGAACATGCCCGAAAAGTTTGTCGCCCCGGTGGAGTATATCGTGTTGGCGAAATTCAGCGAGGGCAGCGCAACTGACCCGACGGACGGGTTGATATTCCCCGAAAAGGTCCCGCTACCGAAATTGAAAGACAGATTGATGTTGCCTTGAATCGACCTCGGGACCCAGGCGGCTTCCCACGGGTCGTAGCGCGTTTCGGACGACGCCCCGACGAGAGAGCCGGAATAGGAAGCGCTGCCGGTGACGGGCACGTTTCCGGGTAGCGTCGCGATCCCGATTGCCGAGTAACCGAACCTGGTATCGGTGAACCATTCGAGCAGAGCCGAATATTGCAGGTTCGATCGGTGATCTACAACTCCGGCATCCTCGGGGGGGCCGGCGCGGTACAAGTAGACATTATCGTTGGGCGGCGCATATCTCGCCTGGCCCGAAATCGGCTGCCAGGCGACATCATTGGGAAGCTGGATTTCGTAGATGTTCGAGGCCGCGTTGTAGCGGACGTCCATCTGCCCACCGTCAGCCAGTGACGGACTCACCACCGGCAGGTTCGAGTACGATACCAGCGGCGTGGTGTAGGATGCGCCCTTGACGGCGAACTGCTGAGTGGTCGTCGCCGTCGTGACGATGGCTGGGAAACTGGCCGGATTGGGTACGGGCGGCGGCGTGGAAACAATGCCTCCGCCGCCACCGCCCCCGCCGCCGCCGCAGGCGGTCAGCGCCATCGCGAGCGCAAGCGAGGAGACCAGCGAAGATTTGCGAAGCTTGGCCACGGACGGTGTGGCGGTGGCTGGAATGGCGATGTCGGATGCAAGAGTCTCACCCGCCGCAAGCTTATCGACTAGTCGCTTCACGATTTTTCTCCCGACTAACTTGGATTAGCCTGTGCCCCATTGGGATAAGCTGCTAGTGTCGCGGCCTGATCTTTAGGTGATCAATTGCCGATCATGGCCGATCTCGACCCCCACACGCCCAGCGAGCGCATCGATCTCGCCGACGAGCACGAGTTCGAACTTGGCGGGATGACGGTCCGGCCGGCCGAACGCCTGGTCTTCGTCAACGGCGACCGTCGCGAATTGCAGCCGCGCATCATGCAGGTCCTGGTCGCGCTGGCGAAAGCGCGGCCCGGCGTGCTTTCGCGCGACAGATTGGTCGAGCAATGCTGGGACGGCCGAATTGTCGGCGACGACGCGCTCAATCGCTGCATTCTCGCGCTGCGTCATTTGTCGCACGAATTCACGCCGCACCCGTTCGAGATCGAGACGGTGCCGCGGATCGGCCATCGGCTGGTCGGCAACGGCGCGCAGCCGGCGGAACTCGGGCGATTGGCCAAGGTGCGGCGATCGCCCCTCGCACCGATTGCGGCGCTGTTGCTGCTCGTCCTCGCCGTCGGGCTGGTGATGTGGAACCAGCGCGTCGGGGCCACGCAACCGGCGTCAATCGCCGTCCTGCCGTTCCGCGACCTGTCCGACGACAAGGCCTACTTTGCGGAAGGCGTCGGCGAGGAAATTCTCGGCCGCCTGTCGCGCGAGCCGGCTTTCCGAGTCGCCGGGCGGGCTTCGTCCGCGCAATTCGGAGATGCGTCGGACCCGCGCAAGGTTGGGCGCGAGCTGGGCGTCGACTATATTCTCGAAGGCAGCGTCCGGTCCGATGCCAAACGCGTCAGGATCAACGCCTCGCTGGTCAAGGCCAGCGACGGAATGCGCCTGTGGTCGGAGACCTTCGACAGCACTCTCGACGACGTCCTCGACGTTCAAAGCGCGATCGGCACCGCGGTGGCCAGCGCCCTCAACCGCGAGCTGGTCCATGCCGGCCTGTCCGGACGGCGTCCCGTCAACGGCGAGGCCTATGCTTTGTACTTGAATGCGCGCGGCCTCATTCGCTCCGGCAACTCGGAATCCGGGCAGGACGCGCTCAAGCTCATGCGCCAGGTGCTGCGGATGGATCCCCGTTTCGCCCCTGCCTGGTCGGGTTATTCCGAAGCGCTGATGCTCGACGCCCGGACCAAGGGGCAGGAAGGGCTGATCGCAATCTTGCCGCAAGCCAGGGCAACTGCCCATCGGGCACTCCAGCTGGATCCGAACCTCGCCGAACCGCATGCGATCATGTCAACGCTCCTCGGCTCCGATTCACCGGTTGCGATTGCCCATCGCCGGCGAGCGGCGACGCTGGATCCACTGAGCGGCGAGGGTCTGCTCTGGCTGGGCGGCGCGCACGAGGCTTCGGGCGAGTGGGCGGAGGCGTCCAAGGCCTATCGGCGGGCCCACGAACGTGACCCGATCTGGCCGGTTCCAGTGCAGGTGCTGGTCGACAATGCGGTGACGATGGGGGACCGCGCGGGGGCGGAAGCAGTGATCAAGCGCGAGCTGGCGAACGACTCCATGCTGCAAAAATTCGCCGTGGCCCGAGTCGCCCGGAACAGCGGTGATTTTTCGGATGCTGCGCGGTTATGGTCAACGCTCGCGGACAGCCATTCGCAATGGGCGTCGCCATCGAAGCTCAGCCTCGAAGATGTCCTGTTCATGCTGAAGCTTTCGAGCGATCGGCCATCGCGCCCGCCACGGCCGGCGATTGGCCAGGCGCGCTCGACCCCCGCGAGGATCTGGATGACGGCTGCGCCCCCGGCCGAGGAGTGGCGCAGGCGCAACCGTTCGTGGGCCGCCGAGCTTGTCTACCGCGACGAGAATGTGATCGCCGCCAAGCTGATGTTGACGGCCGGGCGGGAGCGCGAACTGGTCGCCACCTACAACAGCCCGACGGGGCTGTTGGGCATCCGGCCCGGAGAGCGGCTTGGAACCTGCTATCTGCAAAGCGCTGCGATCGCCGCCTCCGCGCTTCGCGCCGTCGGCCGCGGCCGCGAAGCCGATGCGTTGCTGGCCGAAGCGAACGCGCTGATCGTCCGCGCCTATCGCCGAGGACCGGTGCCGCTGTGGTTCGACGACGACGCAGCCGGGATTTGGGCGCTGCAGGGCAAGCGCGATCAAGCTGTCGATGCGCTGGAGCGCGCGCGCCGTCGGGGTTCGACCCATGCCACCCGCACCGACCTTCTTGGGCTCGCCGACGAACCGGCGCTCAGGTCGCTGCGCGGTTATCCGCGGTTCAACGCGGTGGTGGCGAAATACAACGCCCACAACGCCCGCGAACGCGCCGAAATCGCCCGGGCCCTCAAGCTCACCGCTTGAACAGCGCAATGCTGGGGCGGAGAACATCGCTTCCAATCCACGCTTTCGCGCTGATCGCCTTGGCAAGCTGCGGCCAGGCGACCAGCGTGCCGTCGAACCGCGATTCGGCATCTCCGCCCGCCGTCGCCGCACCGTCTTCAACCCTCACCCTCGCCGGCCGGGTGACGGACGCGGCGGATATCCTGACCCCCGCGCAGGAGGCCGGCCTCGCGGCCAAGCTGGAGCGCCTCGAGCGGACGACGCGCCGGCAAATGGTCGTCGTCACCGTGCCCAGCCTCGGTGGGGCGGATATCGCCACCTTCACCAGGAACATGGCCAATCGCTGGGGCATCGGCCGCAAGGGCGAGGATGACGGCGTCGTCGTCCTCGTCGCGCCCAGCGAGCGCCAGGTTCGCATTGCCGTCGGCTACGGCCTGGAAAAGACGCTGACCGATGCCCAGTGCAAGCAAATCATCGACCAGCAGATGTTGCCGAGCTTCCGGCAAGGCGACCTGCCGCGCGGCATCGCCGCCGGCGTCGACTCGCTGATCGCCCGGCTCGGCTAACCATCCGCTTCCGCGCCATTGCCGACCTTCACATGTCGACGGTCAGGCTCATCTGCAACCGGCGCGGGGGGTTGTAGTAAAAGCCTTCGCCCAAATTGCTGTACCCAAACCGGTTGTTCGCCGACGCGACCTGGGCTCGGAAGGTCGCCGGCTTGCCCGACAGGTCGAACCGGTAGCGGCCCCCCAGCGAGGCGATGTAGCGCGCCGGGATGACGTAGCTGTTGGCCGCGTTGGCGGTTCGGTCGGACGTGCTTTCATAGGCCAGGTCGAGCGACAAGCCCTCGACCCACGGCACGGTCCAATTGGCCCCGCCGTTGATGATTCGACCGATCGATCCCACCGGGCGCCGCCCGATCAGCCCCAGCTCCACCGCCTCGCCGCTCACCTTCGCGTCGAGGAACACGGCGCCAAGGACGACGCTGAGCCGCGGCGTCACTTGGCCGGCGAACGACAGTTCGACGCCGCGGTTACGGACTTCGCCGAGCTTCTGGAAGACGAGTTCGGGGTCGAGCGCGAAATAGGGTTTGCGGACCTCGAACAGGCCCGCGACCAGGCGCAGATCCTTGGTAAAGGCGTAGCGGAAGCCGGCGTCCATCTGCGCGGTAATGATCGCCGGCGGCGCCTCGCCGCGGTTGACCGCGATGTCCGGCGCGACCGGGCTTTCCTCCAACCCCTTGGTATAGCCGGCGTAGAATGCAAGGTCGCTGCTGGCGAGGATCGAAAGGGTGCCGTTGAACAGCCATGGACTGGCCTTGGTGACCGGCAAAGCGCCCGACGGCCGAACCACCTCCTTCTCGTAGAACGGGCGCTGGACGCCGAGGCTGAGCTCGCCGACGCCGCGCCACATCCCATGATAGCCGAGCCCGAAGGTCAGCTGGCGAACCTCGTCGGTGGTCCGGGGGCCGAGCGTCAGGTCCGGCTCCGGAGCGACCATCGGCTCGTCGATTCGGCCGCGGCCGAGGTTGAAGCTCTGGCCTCCGCCATAGAGCCGATCGCCGCTGCGGCCGCGAGCCATCAGGTGGATGAGGTGCAGTCGGTCGCCCTCGGTCACTTTCCGGGTGAGGCGCAGCTCGCCCGAGCTGGAGGCGAAGCGGCGCGACGGATTCGAGACGACGACCAGGTCGGCCTCGCCGTCGGGCGTGGTGTTGAGGAACAAGGGCGTGAAATTCTTGTAATCGTGCGCGATCGCTCGGAAGGCGCCGCCGCGCAGGGTCCAGTCGCCGAAGCTCAAGGTGCCAAGCAGCCCGTAAATCACGTCCCGCCCCTCGTTCTCAGCCCAGTCCGGGCCGAAATAGCGGCGGCGCTCGATCTCGGGCGGAAGAAAGGCGCCGTCGGTGTAGATGATCGGCTGTGCCTCCTGGCCGTCCTCCTGCTGCAGGCCCCAGAAGGGGATGATCTCGATGTTCGAGGTCGGACGCCAGCGCGCCGCGAGCCCGGCGGTCAGCAGGCGCTGGTCGCCGCCATAGACAAGCCCCTGCTGGTTGAGGCCGACCCCTCCCGCGATGCCGAGCGTCGCGCTCACCGGGAGCTGCGCATCGACTTCGGCGCGAGGCCCGCCGAACGGGCCGATCCCGACGACCGTGCTCGCCACCGCTTCCGAACCCGGCAGGCGCAGCGAAAAATCGGCGACACCGGTCGGCGCCGGGAACGGATAGCCCTGCGCCGTCAAGCCGACGCGCACGTTGCTGCCCGACATCAGGCGCTCGCTGAGGTCCGCCTGATAGTCGACGTACAGGCCGTTGATGCGGACGTTGCCGGCCTGCACGGGACTGAACCCGCGGGCGTTGAACGGCGAGTAGAGCCCGACCCTTTCATTACCGACGCTGGTCCCGAACGCGTCCTGCGCCGATGCCACCGGGTTCTCGCCGGTGCGCTGGGCCAAGGCCATTTGGGGATTGGAAAGAAGCGCGGCGACGCCGGCGCTGAGCAAAAGCTTGTTCATCGATCCTCCGTTGCCGCGGCAATGGCGCGACCGGCGGCGGCAACCGGGGAGTGATCGATGAACGCCGCAATTCAGCCGATGAGCGTCAGCAGCGAAACGGGATTCGCAGCGTGTTGCGGAAGCCGGCGTCGCTGTCGCCTGCGCTCAGGCTGGCCCGGTCGCCGAAGCGTGAGGCAAGCCGGTCCTGAACGTTGCGCAGGCCGACCTTTTCGCCGCTTGCGGCGCGGCCGCCGGCCTTGGCGTCATTCTCGACGACGATCTCGAGCACCGGCCCCTCGACCCGCGCGCCGATTCGGATGCAGGTTGGCCCTTCCGACCTCGCGACTCCGTGCTTGACCGCATTCTCGACCAGCGGCTGAAGCAGCAGTGCCGGCACCCTTGCCTCGGCGCTCCCCTCACCGAGCTCGACGTCGAAGCGCATCCGGTCGGGGAAGCGGGTGCGCTCGATTTCCAGATACAGCCGCTGCAGCTCGACCTCCTCCGACAGGGTCAGATCCTCCATCGGATTGACCGCCAGGCTGCGCCGGAAGAACTCGGACAGCTGGACCACCATCTCCTCCGCCCGCGCCGGCGCGTCGCGGATCAAAGCGGCGATGGCGTTCAACGTGTTGAACAGGAAATGCGGGTTGATCTGATAACGCAGCGCCCGAACCTGGGCTTCCTGAGCCATCACCGCCAGCTCGGCCGCATGCCGCTCCTGCTCCTGGACGGTGATGGAGTAGGACAATGCGAGATAGGCCGTGGTCCAGCAGAAATAGAACCAGAACCAGTACATCAGCGAGTACAGAAAGTCGGCGAAGAAGCCTTTGCCGCCGGCGTCGAAAACGATGGCATTGCCGATCGCCTGGATACAGGCGGTGGCGAGCGCGAGCGCCGCCCCGAGCGCCGCTTGCTGGATGAACTCTCGGCGCTTTAGCATGCGCAAGCAGCGGTAGAGCAAATAGCCGAGGAACGCTCCGAACAGCGCAAAGCTGGACCGGCGGACCAGGCTGTCGAGAAAGCCGCCGTGCCGCGCTTCGTCGTTGAGCTCGGCGCGCACCAGCATGATGATCAAATGCACGGCCCAGAACAGCACGAGGAGCACGCCCGCCCCCCGCTCCAGCCGGGTCGAAGCAACGGTCTCGTCTTGGTGCGGCGTGACGTTCAAATCCCCTCCGCGGAACAATGCTGCCGCTAACCGGCCAGTCGGCCGGGCGATAGCCAATGTCGCTCGACAGGCGTTCGCCTCTAACCGATAAACGTCGTCAAATAGAAAGCCGAAAGCCGAACATGCGGGTGTTGATCGTCGATGATGAGCCACTCGCGCGCCGGCGGCTGGTGCAGCTGTTGACGGGCCGCAAGGACGTCGAGATCGTCGGCGAGGCGGAGAGCGGGCGCGAGGCGCTGCAGCTGGTCGAGCTGCTGCGTCCCGACGTGCTGCTCCTCGACATCCAGATGCCGGCGGTCGACGGGTTCGCGGTGCTCAAGGGCCTGCCCCAGGCCTCGCCGCCGGCGATCATCTTCGTCACCGCCTACCAGGACCATGCGGTGACCGCGTTCGAGCTTCGCGCCACCGACTTCGTCGTCAAGCCGGTGCGCGGCGAGCGCCTCGCCCAGGCGCTCGATCAGGCGCGCAGCGATCTCGCCGCCCGGCGCGCGGGCGAGCGGCTCGCCTTTCTCCAGGCGCGCCTCGCGGACCTGGAAAGCCGCGCACTCGCCGCGTCGGACCCGGGCCTGTGGGTCCAGATCGGCAGCGACAAGCGCCGCCTCGCACTGACCGACATCCGCTGGCTTCAGGCCGAACGCGACTATGTGCGGGTCCACATGGACGGCCAGGCGCATCTCGTGAACGGACTGCTCGGCGAGATGGAAAAGGCGCTCGACCAGGACGCGTTCCTGCGCGTCCATCGATCCGCGATCGTCCGCAAGGACAAGGTCCGCGCCGTCCTCCGCGGCCGCTTCTCGACCCCGGTGCTCGAGCTCGACGACGGCCACCGCCTCCCCGTCGGCCGCAAGTACCGCGATGCCGTCCGCTCCGCCTTCGAGGGCGGATCATAAGGCGGGGAATACCTGAAGCTCAGAACGATCTAACCGACCGCAAGCCGAGGCGGCTTTCGCCCATTGCTGGTCACTCGAGCCACGGCAATGTCCGCTTCCACCCATTACGAACATTCGCCAGGCCCCCGGCGCAGCCCAGCCGCGCCGGGGTCTGGAACATCAGCTGCGCTTCTTGGCGGTCCAGCTCACCTTTGAGCCGTCGCGCGGATCGCTGCTGCTGATCGACACCGATTGGCCGTCGGCGCCCGGGGCAATGGTCGAAACCGCCACCTGCTTGCCGTCGCGCGTGTAGGTCTCCTTGAGGCCGGCCCCGTCGCGGGTGACGGCGACCGTCGTTTTCCCCGGGTCGTTCTTGACCGCGACCGCGGGCCCGTCGATCTCGGCGGTATAGGACTGTCCCTGGAACGAGGAAGTGACCGTGTTGCCGTCGACCTGGAAGCTGATTCTCAGCGCTTCAGGAGTGTAGTCGCCGACCTTGTCGGGCGTCCACTGGCCGGAGATCGCATGCGCTCCGGCGGGGGCCGCGCCGGCCCGCTGAAGCGTCGTCGAACCATCGAACTCGGAGCCGAGCGTCGTTGCGTCGTGGAATTTGTTGGTCAGCGTCTTGCCGTCGGCCGAGGCCTGCAAAATGTTGTTTCCGACCTCGCGATCACCCTTGCGGCGATGGAACTCGACGGTGCGGTCGTCGACGACCTTGACCGACATGCTGTCGTAATAAGGCCGGTCGGCGACGGCATGGAACTGGCCGTCGGCGGCGACCGTCAGAGGCGGTATGCAGGTATTGCACTTGTACGTTCCGCCCTGGAGCAGGAACTCGTCGGGCTTGCCTTCGAACTTGATGGTCGCAAGGTCGGCCTCCCAGGTGCCATTGAGCGCCGAGAGGTCTGCAGCCTCGGTTTCACTTGCCTCGTTGCCAGCGGTCGCGGCGGTGTCGGCGCGGTTGCACGCAGCCAGTGTCAAAGTCAGAGCCGCGGCCATGACGTACGTCGTCCGTTTCATAAGCATCCCCTTGTTGAGAGCTCCAGCCTTACGGCAGTCTAACGCAAAGTAAACAGACGCGGGTCGGGGCTCAGGAACTCAACTCCCCAGCGATGTCGGCTGCCACCGCCGCCGTCTGCTCCCGGATGTCGGGGACCGCGACGATCTCCCAATAGCGCCCCTTGGTCAGCGGCCCGAGCGCCCACAGCCGCTCCGCGCCGGCCGCTCGCGAGCGCTCATCGACGTCGAGCGCGAGTCCGAGCGGGTCGGGCCGCACCAGTCCGTCGACGAGCATTCGGCGAAGCAGCGGGTCGCGGCTGCGCTCGATGGCCCCCAGCGGCCCGGTGCAATTGAACACAAACGCGAACCTCCTCTTCCCCGCCCCTTCAGGGTCGCGGGCAGGGGGCGGGGCCCTTCTTCTAATCTCCACCTCCAACCCCCCATCAGCCTCGCGCACATCCCCAATCCGCCCGGCGACGATCTCCAGCCGTCCCGCGGCGACCAGCTCGACGATCTGCCGCGCGACTTCGGGCGCGATCCGGTGGCGGTGGACGTCCCACCACGGCCGCGCGTGCCGCAGGAACCGCCGCTGCTCGGCGAGGTTTAGCCCTTGCCACAGCCAATGGCTGTGCGGCCGGAGCGAATCCACCGCGGCCCGCCAGCCGACCTCGGCGCTGCGCCGCCGAAGCCAGCGCCACAGGCCGAGCAGGTCGCCGCCCGGAAGCTCGCTCGCCTCGACCGGCGCGGCTTCGAACTGCGCGTGCGCCTTAGGGATTTGCCCGCGCCTCGACAAAGCAACGATCCGCCCGCGGTGGCCGGCGGCTTCCAGCGACAGCACCGTATCGATCATCGTCAGTCCGGTGCCGATCAGGAGCACATCGCCGCCGCTCGCCGCCGCTTCGCGGACCGCGGCCTTGGCCTCGCCGTTCCACGGGTTGTTGATGATCCCGTCAGCGAACGGCTCGGGCGGCTGGTTACCGATCGCCAGCACCAGCGCATGCGCGACGATGGTGCCGGCGCCGTCGAGCTCGACCCTCCAGCCGTCTTCACGCTGTTCCGCTGACACTGCCTGTGCCTCAATCAGGACAATGTCTTCGAAATCGATTGCATCTCCCAGGATCGCATCGAGATACAATCCGAAGCGACGGCGCGGCACAAAATCCTTCGCGCTACCCCCCTCCGCAATAATGAACTGGGCGAAATGGTCAGGTGCATCCGGCCAGGCACTCATTGCTTCGGCGCGAACATTCAGAAGATGACTTGGCTCGTCAGTCGAATAGGCAACACCACGACCCGCGCGTGAGCCACCCTCGATTAGACAGGATTTGATCTCGCGGAGGGCCAGCTGCCTGGCCAGCATCGTCCCCGAAAATCCGCCACCGACGATCGCGACTGGAACCCTCCAGTCAGATTTCATAGTCGGGCCAGGCGTTGGGGTTGGCGGCGCCGGCCTTCCGGCTGGCGATTTCGTCGTGCATCCGGGTCACCGTTTTGCCGGCGGTCTGGGTGAACCAGGCGGGGACGACCGCGTGGACCAGGCAGGCGAGGCCGGCGCCGATCAGGCGGAAGGCGATTCCGACCGCGCCGATGCCGTGCGCGGCCCAGCTCATCCCGAGCGAGCGCGGATGGTCGGTGAACATTCGCCCGAAAGCGGTTGAATGGGGTGCGCTGTCGTCCTGTCCTACATCGATCATCTCTGCTACGCGCCCCCGTCTTCCCGCGAATATGGTGGCCCCGGCAGGACTCGAACCTGCGACCTGCGGTTTAGGAAACCGTTGCTCTATCCTGCTGAGCTACGGAGCCGAGCCGCTGCGAATAGAGCACCAGCCACGACTTTATCAATTGAGTTGCTCCGGCGGCACGACCGGCAGCGGCAGCGGCGCGATCGGCACTCCGTCGTCGACCAGCGACCGCGCTTGCCCGATGGTCGCCTGCCCATGCACCGGCTCGGTCGCGATCTCGCCCAGATGCATCGATCGCGCGGTATCCGCGAACCGATCGCCGACCCAGCGCGAGTTGCGGAGAAGTTCGGCCTGCAGCGACGCCAAATCCGTTCTCGGCACCATCGGCGCCATCGGCGCCTTGGCGACCTCGCTCGACGCGCAGAACGGGCATTGCACCAGCCCCTGCTCGAGCTGCTGCTCGAAGTCGGCGTTCGACCGGAACCACGCCTCGAACCGGTCGTCGCTGGCGAGGCAGCGGAGGTCGAAGACGATCATTGAACGACCGCCGCTTCGGCAATCGGCCGGCGATGGGACAGCGACGGAATCCGCCGCCGCACGTCCGCGACGCGCGAAAGCTCGATGTCGGCGAATCCGACCCCGGTGCCCTCGCCCATGTCGAGCAGCACTTCACCCCATGGGCTGACGACCAGCGAATGGCCGTAGGTCTCGCGGCCGTCGGCGTGACGTCCCGACTGCGCCGCGGCGACGACGAACGCCCCCGCTTCGATCGCCCGGGCGCGAAGCAGCACCTGCCAATGCGCGCGCCCGGTCGGCACGGTGAATGCGGCGGGCACCGCGACCGTCTCGGCCCCGGCTTCGGCAAGACTCGAAAACAGCGCCGGAAAGCGAAGGTCGTAGCAGATTGTCAGGCCCAGCCGGCCGACCGGAGTGCCGTCAACCACCACTGCTCCCTCGCCGGGCCGGTAAACCAAGGACTCGCGCCAGCTTTCCCCGGTTGGCAGGTCGACATCGAACAAATGGATTTTGTCGTAGCGCGCCCGGATGGCCCCGGCCGGGTCGACAACAAAGGCGCGGTTGGCGAGCTTCTGCTCTTCGGTGCGCACCGCGAGCGATCCCAAATGCAGCCAGATGCCGCGCCGGCCCGCAGCCTCCCGGCACGCGGCCAGAACGTCGTCGTCGGCCTCCGTTCGGAGGTTCGCCGCCGCTCGTTCCGAGTCGCGATCGAGCAGCCCCGACATCTCCGGCGTGAACAGCATCGTCGCCCCGCCCTCCGCCGCCTCATCGATGGCCGCGACTAGCGCCTGCGCGTTGGCCGCCGGGTCGATCCCGGTGCACGACTGGAAGAGGGCGATCCGGGCCATGGTTCAGGCGGCAAGCAACTCGTCGAGTTTGCCGCGGCTTTCGAGCTCCATCAGCTCGCTGCAGCCGCCGATGTGGCGATCGTCGATGAAGATCTGCGGAACGGTCGTTCGCCCGCCTGCCCGCTGGATCATCGCCGCCTTCTCCGGTCCGCCGAAAAACACCTCATGCTCCTGATACTCGATCCCCTTGGAATCGAGCAGCCGCTTGGCGCGGTAGCAATATCCACAGAACGCTCGGGTGTAGATTTCGACTTTCGGCACGGTCCTGGTCCCTTACTCCTCGTCCTGCTTCAACGCATCAACTGCGAAGGCCGCACCACGCGGGCCCAGCTGATCATCTCAACCCTTGCCGCACCGGCCCGGTGTAGCTCGCGCGCGCAGGCATTCGCCGTGCTTCCCGTGGTCAGTACATCATCCACCAGGATCACGGTTCGGCCATCGACCGCCGGCCGGTCATCGACCTTGAACGCTCCCGCTACGACGCGCCGGCGCTGTTGCAGGCTCATCCCCTTGAGCGGCGGAGTGCGCCGGATGCGTTTCAGCAGCGATGCGTTGCTTTGAATCCCGGTCTGGCGCGACAATTCGCGAACGACGATCGCCGACTGGTTGAAGCCGCGCTGCCACAGTCGGACGCGATGCAGCGGCACGGGCACGAGCAAGGCGCTACCGGGCTGGTCCCCGACCAGCGGCGCCATGTAGCGCGCCATGGTCTTCGCGATCGCCACCTTGCGCCCGTACTTGAGCCGGAGCGCAAGGCTTCGGGTAAGATCGCCATATACGACCGCCGCGCGCGTTCGCTGGATCCGCGGCGGCTTCGCCAGGCAGACCGCGCAGCTGTCCGCGTCCGTTGCCTGCAGCGGCGTGCCGCATGTCATGCACCCCGCGGAGCCGAGGAATTCGATGCATTTCCAGCAATCGGGACAGAAACTGTGCACGTCGGTGACGATCGTGCCGCAGCCCGCGCATCGCGGCGGCAGCGCGAAGTCGAGCAGCCAGTAAGCAAGCTTGCCGGCCTCGAGGGCCGCGGTCCGGATCATATTGCCGCTTGTCGGCCTGCGGAGCCCGCCGCACAAGCTCCGGCATGTCCAAAGACATATTCGACATGGAGTTGCGGGCGCTTCGGCGCGACCGGGCGTTCCGCACCGGGCCCGAGCTGTTCCTCCACGAACGAGCGTTCGGGGATTGCCTCGAGCGGCTCGGAATCATTCGCCGCCGGTTCGCATCTGCCTTGTTGCACGGCTGTCCGGACCCGCACTGGCCCGATCGCCTGAAGGAGTTCGTCGAATCCGTCGAGGTCGCCGACCCCGGGCCATTGTTCGCCGCGGCCGCCGGCGGAACCTGCGTCGTCGAGGATAAATGGAATCGGCCGCAAGGCACGTACGACCTCATCCTGTCGATCGGCACCTTGGATACCGTCAACGACCTGCCGCGAGCCCTCCACGCCCTCCGCTCGTCAATGACACCGGACTCGCTGTTGATCGGCGCGATGTCCGGCGGCGAAACCCTCCCGCAGCTTCGCCTGGCGATGCATGCGGCCGACCGAGCCGACGGAGGGTCCTCGCCTCACGTCCATCCGCGAATCGAAGCGGCGGCGCTCTCGCCGCTGCTGTCCGCCTGCGGTTTCATCATGCCAGTCGTGGATGTCGACCGGGTGCAGGTGTCTTACGAAAAATTGGGAAAGCTGGTGGCCGACCTGCGGCGGATGGGTGCGACCAGCGTCCTCGCTCAAAGGTCGCGAAAGCCGTTGTTGCGCAGGGCCGTAGCCGCAGCTGAGGCCGCCTTTCGCTCGGCCGGCGACGGATCACGGACGGTCGAAACTTTCGAAATCCTGCATTTCGCCGCCTGGACACCAGCCGAATGACCTGGTCACGGCTCAGAAGTCGTTAACGATATGCCAAAGGTAAATTGTTAACTGGACTTTGCGTATTTTGCTCACGTGGACGTGGACCAGAGGAGGGTGGCGTGGTCGCTATCCGGACGATTATGCGCAGATTGCTCGCCGATAAGGGCGGCGCAACTGCGATCGAATACGGACTTATCGTGGCATTGATCGCCGTCACGGCGATCGGTGGCATCTCCGCCCTGGGCGGGGGTGCCGGCGGCATGTGGACCGGCCTGGCGGCCGAGGTACAAAACGCCACGTAAAGTCGCGATCGGCGGCTAGGACCGCCGCGCTCCGTGGACGATCAACTTCACCTTGTTGCCAGGGATGAGGGGGCTCGCCACCGTCAGACCGTTGAGCGCCAGGAAGCGGTCGAGCTGGAAATCACGATAAGCCATTCGGCCGGCCAGCGAATGCACCGTGTCGCCAGGGCGCACCGTCACCACATCGATCACCCGTGGCCGAATCGCGGCCGCCTCGGCCGGCGAAATCCGCCGAAGCGATTCCACCATCTGGACGAACGGGCTCATGCCAGCACCGCCGCGGGTGAGCATGATGAAATGGTAGACGGTGTTGGGATCCCACTGATAGGCCATGACGCTGACATCGACGACGCCTGACGACGTGTTGGCGCGGGCGGTCGTGAAGGCGGCCGGGAAGCCGTTGATCGTCGTCCGCTGCGGCGGCGGGATCATCATCTGCGTTTGGCCGCCGGTGAGCTGCTGGAACACCTGGTAGATGTAATTGTCGATGCTGCCGCGATATCGGCGGCCGCTGAACTGCGCCTGCCCGCCTGATCCCTTGATCGCCACCGCGCTGCTGCTGTTCTGCATCAGATAGCCCATCGGCACCGCGAATTGGATGCGCAGGTCCGGGTGGGTGAACGACCGACCTTCGATGATCCCCTGCGCGGGGTCATCGTCGACAAAGACGCCTTCCAGCTGCGCGAGGAACTGGTCGCGGTTTCGCATCCCCTGGCCAAGGCGGCCGGTCGCGCGGGCCGCAGCGAGCGCTCGCTGGAGGCGGTTCTCGCTCAGCGGATGGGTGCTCGCCCACTCGGGCGTTTGGCGGTTGCTTCGGCCCTGGACGCGAGCCTGGATCGCGCTCGCTCGGCTGAGCGCGGCGAGGACGCCGGGACCGCCCGCCGGGTCGTAGCCGGCGGCGATCAGGTAGCGGGTCGCCAGCGTGTCGGCCTGATACTCCTGGTCGCGCGAGAAGCTCAGCGTCGCCAGCTGCGCGCGCTGCTGGCTCATCTGCGCAATCGCGTTGCCGACGCCGCCGCCAAGCAGGCTGCCGAGCAGCGCTCCGAAGATACCGCTGATGCTGTTGCGCCGAGCCGCCGACTGCCTCGCTCGATGGTGATTGGCGGCGATGTGCCCGGTTTCGTGACCCAGCGCGAAGGCGAGCTGCGACTCATCGTCCATCAGCGCCAGAAGCTGGCGGGTGATGTAGATGTAGCCGCCGGGCACGGCCATCGCGTTCTCGACGGCGGAATTGAGGGTCGTAAAGCGCAACGAGGCGCCGGGATTGGCGAGCCCGGAATAATTGGCGACCCGCTGACCGACCGACTGAACATAGGCGCCGCGGGCGCCGGTCTCGGCGCCGCCGAACTCCTGGACCATCTCGCCGTGCTGCCGCTGCGCCTCGGCAACCTCGCGCGGGTCGAGCATACGGCCCGCCTGGGCCGGCAACGCCGCCGGAGTGAAGGCGACCGCGGTCGCGGCAAGCAGCAGGACAGCGTTACGCATACTCAACCTCCGGATCTGGCGATTAGGAACCGGGCGTTGAACGGGAGATGACTGTTTGTTGTTCCGGAACGATCCGCTCAGCCGATGGCGAGGAACTTGGCCCGGCGCTGCGCCCGAAGCTCGTCGCCGCCGAGGGCGGAACAGCCGTCGAGCTCCTCGACGATCGCGCCCTTGATCGCGCCGATCGCCGCGTCGGGATCGCGATGGGCGCCGCCCAAAGGCTCGGCGACGATGCGGTCGACCACACCGAGCGCCTGCAGGTCAGAGGCCGTAATCTTCATCGCTTCGGCAGCTTCCGCCGCCTTGTCGGCGGTCCGCCACAGGATCGACGCGCAGCCTTCGGGCGATATGACCGAATAGACCGCGTGCTCGAACATCAGCACCCGGTTGGCCGCGGCGATCGCCACCGCCCCGCCCGACCCGCCCTCGCCGACAATCGCGGCGATGACCGGCACTCGGACCTCGAGGCATTGCTCGGTCGACCGGGCGATTGCTTCCGCCTGGCCGCGCTCTTCAGCCTCGACCCCCGGGAACGCGCCTGGGGTGTCGACCAGCGTGACGATCGGGATCCCGAACCGGTCGGCCAGCTGCATCAGGCGGATGGCCTTGCGGTAGCCCTCGGGCTTGGCCATTCCGAAATTGTGCTTGAGCCGCGAGGCGGTGTCGTCGCCCTTCTCATGGCCGATGAACATAACCCGGCGCCCGTCGATGCGCGCCAGGCCGCCGACGATCGCCGGGTCGTCGCCGAACGCCCGGTCGCCGGCCAGCTCGACAAAGTCGTCGGCGATGCCCGCGACATAATTGTTGAAGTGCGGCCGCTCGGGATGCCTCGCGACCTGCGACTTCTGCCACGGCGTTAGCCGCGCATAGGTCTCGCGCAGCAGCTTGGCCGACTTCGCCTCGAGCCGAGCGATCTCGCTGTCGATGTCGATCGACCCGGCGGTCGCGGTTTCGCGCAGCTCGGCGACGCGAGTCTCGAGCTCGGCGATCGGCTTCTCGAAGTCGAGGAAGGTCAGCATTGGCGGCGGCGGGTAGGACGCGCCTCCCCTCCCGTCAACGACCCGGCGCTCGCATCACCGGTCCCGGTCGGCGAGCGGATGGCGCGCATTCACCAGTTCGACCAGCCGAGCGCTGTCGACGTGAGTGTAGATTTGCGTCGTCGCAATATCGGCGTGGCCGAGCAGCGATTGCAGCACCCGAAGGTCCGCGCCGCCGGACAGCAGATGGGTCGCGAACGCATGCCGAAGCACGTGCGGGCTGACTCGCTCGGGCGAAATCCCGGCCAGCCGAGCGATCTCGCGAACGATCTGGAACAGGCGCACCCGGCTCAAGTGCCGCTTGCCGCTCGGGAACAGCCACAGGCTGTCCTTCGGGACGAATTCGAGCCAGCGCTCGACCGCCGCCTCCGCGCGCGAGGAGATCGGCACCAGCCGTTCCTTGCTGCCCTTGCCGCGAAGGATCACGAACGGCTGCCCCTTGCGCAGCGAGCCGCGCCCGAGGGTCATCAGCTCGCTCGCCCGGAGGCCGGAGCCGTACAGCAATTCGAGCAAGGCGAGGTTGCGCACCGCCGCCGGCTCGCCGCTCGCGGCGCGGTCCTCGGCGGCCTCGAACATCGCCGTCACCTCGCGCTCGTCGAGGATCCGCGGCAACGGCCGCTCGAGCCTCGGCCGCGGCAAGGCCGCCGACGGGTCGTCGCTGCGCAGCCCCTCGTCCATCAGGAAACCGAAGAACCGCCGCAGCGCGGCCGATCGTCGAGCGACGGTCGCCGGCGACAGCCGTGCCCATTGCCGGCCGAGGAGCGACAGCGTCTCGGTGTCGGCGCTGCCCAACGAGCCGGCATCATCCGCAGCGCTTTTCAAGTCGTTGCGGTACGCGGCCAGCGTGTGCGGCGACGCGCCGGCCTCGGCCGCCATCATTTCGAGGAACCGGTCGACCAGCGCCCGATCGTCGTCGGTCACGTTCTGGCGAGCGCCTCGGCGGCGATCATCCTGGCGGTGAAGCCTTGATCCGTCCGGTTGAGGGCGGCGACCGCGTGATACAGATGCGACGCGGGCAAATGCTCGAGGCTCGTGGCCTGGAAGCCGGCGCCGGCCAGGACCAGCACGCTGCCCGCCTGGCCGAGCTCCGCCGAGCCGTCGATCATCCTGGTCCACCGCGTGCGGTGACCGATAGCGAGGCCGTGGCGGCGGTTCAGGCGATCGGCGCTGGTGCCGTCGAGGCGGCCGAGGCCGGCGAGGCCCGCCACCAGCAGCGCGCTGCGTTTCTTGCCGGGGCTCTGGTCGCGGCTGATGAACGCGTTGACCCGCCCGAAGCTGAGATCCAGCCCGCGAGGGTCCGGAGCGCCGAGCGCAAGCATCGCCCAGCTTTGGTCGGCGGCGCGGTCGTCCATCCGGCGGACGGCAAGCGCCCAGCGCGCCGCATGACGATCGTAACCGCCCGCGAGCATCGACGCAATCAGCTCCGGGGCATCCTCCTGAAGATCGGCATCCGGCTCGATGAGGGTCGCGGCACGGGCGGCCAGCGCTCGCGACGCCTCGCTTTGCAGCGGTCCCTTGCCGATCGCCCACAAGCGCCGAAGCGCCGCCATGCGCGCACCGCGATCGCGGCCGACGAACGCCAGCCGCACCTGCCAGGCATCGGTCTGCGACAGCTGGTCCGGGTCGGTCGCTTCGTAGATTAGCGAGTAAAGATCGATCAGCGATTGCGACGACAGGACTCCGAGACCGGTCGCGATCCGCGCCGACTCCAGCCGCTGCTCGGGCGACAGCAAAGGCGCGCGCGCCTGCCACGCCCTGATCTGGGACGAACCCGATCGAAACAGCCGATCGGGCGGAGTCATGCCGGTCGCCGTCGCCAATCCGAACCGCCAGCTGGTCAGGCGATCGACCGGTTCCCATTCGACGGTCACCGCCCGGCCGGTGTCGGCCCCCGCGCCGACGACCTTTTGGGCAAGCACCAGGTCGATGCCGCCGACCCGGCCGCGGCGGCGGGCGGAGTCGATCTGGGCGGCGGCACTCTCTGGCTCGCCCGACAAGGACGCGCACATCGCGTCGACCAGCGCGAAAATACCGCGCTCATGCTCCTCGATGCCGTCTTGAAGCGGGCATAGCGCCGACGGATCGGCGTTGGCGAGCGCGCTTTGCACCGCGACCTGGAACATCTTCGGAGTGAAATTGTCGACGTCGACCCCCGACACCAGCATCCGGGCGGCGTCCGCCTCGCCCATCCGCAGCAGCAGCCAGGCGCGCTCGGCGGTCCAGTCTACGGGGTTGACGTTACGCGGCGCCCGAACGCGAGCGAGCAAGGCGTTGCGAAGCGCCATATGCGCCCAGCGCGACGCGATCGGCGCTTCCGTCCGGCGCATCAGCCCCGACAGAAACGCTCCGCTTGACGCTCCCCACGGATTCGCCCCCAGCCCGAGTCCGGCCGGATCGAGGCGGCCGACGGTCCAGGGGTCGCGCCTCGCATGCTTGGGAAGCTCGACCGGGGGCGGCGGAGCCGGAAGCTCGGTCTCGCTGATCTCGACCATGCCCGTGTCGCTGTCGATCGACGGGCCGGAAGCGCTCGGGCCCGGCCGCGGAGAGGTCGGCGAGGTAGCGCTCGGAGTGAGTGACGGCGTCGGGGTTGGAGCCGGCGTCGGAGTCGCCGGCTGAGCGACATTCTGGGCGAGCGCGGCCAGCGCCGGGAACGCCAGCGCCAGCGCTGCAGAAGCCATCAGCAGCCGGCTATTTCGCATTGGCGGTCACATCCGTTTCGATGGTCGTCACCGGAACCTCCCGGGCGCGGCTCGACAGCAATATGAGGCCGCCGATGACCAGCACGATGACAATGAGGAGGACTGCGATTCGCGACATGATGCTCTGCTTTGCTGGCAATTCAGGAGCGGGCTTTTGCCCGAGCTTGCCCGCCGCTGTATAGCCCCAGCCGTGCAACATTTAGTCCAGCGCCTCGACCGCCCGATCGTCCTCGTGGGTATCATGGGTGCCGGCAAATCGACCGTCGGGCGCCGCCTCGCCAAGCGGCTCGGACTGCCGTTCGTCGATAGCGACACCGCCATCGAGGACGCGTCCGGGCTGTCCGCGGCCGAGGTTTTCGAGCGCTTCGGCGAGGACGATTATCGCGACGGCGAACGGCGGATCGTCGCTCGGCTGATCGACGGCAAGGTCCGGGTCATCGCCACCGGCGGCGACGCGTTCGTCGAGCCGCGCACGCGCGAGCTGCTCAATCAGCAGGCCATCACCGTGTGGCTCGATGCGCCGATCGAGGTGCTGGCCGACCGAACGTCGCGGCGCGACACCCGCCCGCGCCTACGCACCGACGATCCCAAAGGCACGCTCGAGCGCCTCGCCGCCGAGCGGCGGGCGGCTTATGCGTCGGCGCATGTCCATGTGAAGAGCGGCAATGGCGCGCACCGCGATGTTGTCGATTCGATCATCAGCGCGCTCGAGGAGCATCTTTCCAGCGCGGCCTAGGCCGGATCCTTGATCTGCTCGTCCGGAAGCGACGTCTCGGCCCCGAACATGCGGTCACGCGCTGCCCTGAGGTCGCCGGTCTCCGTTTGCACCTGCAGGCGGTCGGCATCGCGTTCGCGATAGGCGAGCTCGACGCGGTCGATTTCGCGCCGCGCGACTTGCAGCCTCTGGAGCGCTTCGCGGCCCATCGCAATCGCGCTTTCGAAGACTTCGCGCTGGAGCCCGACGTCGAGGCCGGCGAGGTCGATGACCTGCCTCCGGTCGTACGCCCGGACCAGTACGCGCGCCTGCGGGAATGTTTCTAGAATGGCTTCGAGCTTGGCGCGATCGAGATCCTCGCCGTCCTGGCAGAAGAAAATGCCCTCGGCGGTCTCCGCGCCGGCGGTCCGCAGCAAGTCGATCCGCGTGCCGTCGCCATAATAGACTTTGGTCCCGAACTCCTCGCTGACCTCGATCTGCTCGCTGTCCTTGTCGATGATCGTCACCGGGATGCGCTTGGCCATCAGCATTTGCGCGACGGTCTGCCCGAAGCGGCCGTAGCCGACGACGATGGCGTTGGTTTCGGGCGAGAATTCAGGACCTTGATGCCCGGAATCGGGCTCCGGCATGCGCTCCAGCACCCATTCGGTGATCCGCATCAGGAACGGCGTCGAGATCATCGACACGGTGACGATGGCGCTCAGCAAGGCCGCCGAATCCCGGTCGATCAGCATCGCCGAGGCCGCCTGGCCGAACAGCACGAACCCGAACTCGCCTCCCTGGCTGAGCAGCAAGCCGAGCCAGATCGCGCGGCTCGACTTCATGCCGAACATTCGCGCCACACCGGCGATGATGACGGCCTTGACGACGACAATCGCGACGGCGGCTCCGGCGACGAACAGCGGCCGCTCGGCGATCGCGTTGAAATCGATCAGCATCCCGACCGACAGGAAGAACATTCCAAGCAGGATCGAGCGGAACGGCTCGACGTCGCTCTCGAGCTCGTGGCGGTAGGGCGATTCGGCGAGGACGACGCCGGCGATGAAGGCGCCGAGCGCGACCGACAGATGCAGCCATTCCATCAGCGCCGCGCTGGCGATGATCGCGAACAGGCCGGCGACAACGAACAATTCGCGCTCGCCAAGCCGGCCCACCAGCCGGAACAGCGGATTGAGGATGTAGCGGCCGGCGAGCACCAGGCCGACGATCGCGGCGATCGTAAATAGCCCAAGCATTGCGCCGGACGGCTGGTCGGGATCGGGCGGAGCCCGCGACATTGCGGCGATGATCGTGATCATCGGCACGATCGACAGGTCCTGGAACAGCAGGATGGAGAACGCCCGCTCGCCGCGCCGGGTGTTCAGCTGGCCCGAGGAACGCAGCATCGGCAGCACCTGCGCGGTCGACGACAGGCCGAGCGGAAGCCCGATGGCGAGGCTCGCCGCGAGACTGAGGTCGAGCGCGAAATAGAATAATGCGCTGAGCGCCAGGCCGCACAGCACGACCTGGATCAGGCCGAGCCCGAAAATGTCCTTCCGCAAGCGCCACAGCCGGCTCGGATTGAGCTCCAGCCCGACGAGGAACAGCAGGAAAGCGATGCCGATTTCCGACACCCGCATGATCGCGTCGGGGTCCGGGATCAACCGCAGCGCATAGGGCCCGATGACCGCGCCGCCGACGATATAGCCGAGCGTCGCGCCGAGCCCGAGCTTGCGGAACAAGGTGACGAAGAACAGCGCCGCCCCGAGCATGAAGGCGATGCCGATCAGGGTCATGCCGGCCGCCGCTGCTTCGGCCTCGTTCAAGTCCCGGAATCCTCGATCGCCGCGAGCAAGGCACGCAGCGGCAACAGGATGGCGCCGTGGCGCGAGGTTCGGGATCGGGCCGGCGCGAGCGCGTCGAATTCCCAGCCGCCCGGATCGTCGCGGCTTCCCTCGAGCCAGTCATTCAACCCGGCCAGCGCCTCGGCGATCTCTTCGCGGCTCCGTCCCGGCGCGTGCTGTGCGACCAGCGCCGCGGCCGCCTGGCCGAACGCGCACGCCCGGACTTGCTGCGAAAGCCCGGTCACGCGACCCTCGCCATCGAGCTCAACTTCGGTGTGCATCGTGCTGCCGCAAGTCGGCGAGCGAAGCTGCGCGGCGCCATCGACCCGCTCGAGCCGCGCCGGGTCGGGCAGCGAGCCCGCCAGCCGCAGGATCTCGATCGTGTAGAGCGGCGCGTTCATGACTTCCGCCATGTCGTGCCCCCTGGTCCATCTTCAAGCACGATGCCCTCGGCCTGAAGCTCGTCGCGAATTCGATCGGCCGCCGCAAAGTCGCGCCGCGCCTTGGCTTCCGCGCGCTCGGCGATCCTCGCGTCGATGTCGCCTGCGTCGGCGCCTCCCTGGAACCACGCGTCCTTGCTCATATTGAGCAGCCCAAGCATGCGCGCCGCCCGCACGCTGGACTGCATCATGTCCTCTCGTCCGCCCTGGAAAAACTGATAATCCTCGCTCAGCGGCCCTTGGGAGCCGGTCAGGAACTCGTTGAGAACCGAGATCGCCTTGGGCGTGTTGAGGTCGTCGTTGAGCGCCTCGACAAACGGCGCGATGTCCCGCTCGTTCGGCTCGACATCGCCAAGAATTCGGTACCAGCGATCCAGGATCGCCTTGCTTTGCGCGATCAAACTCTCGGTCCACGGCAAGGGTGACCGGTAATGGGCGGACAGCAGCGCCAGCCGCAGAGTCTCGCCGCGATGGCCGGCCGCCAGCAAGTCCTCGACGGTGATGACGTTGCCCAGCGACTTCGACATCTTCTCGGCGCCCATGTCGACGAAGCCGTTGTGCACCCAATAGTTCGCCAGGGGCGCGCCGCCATGCGCGCAGCGGCTCTGGGCGATCTCGTTCTCATGGTGCGGGAAGATGAGGTCGAGCCCGCCGCCGTGGATGTCGATCGTCTCGCCCAGATGCGCTCGGATCATCGCCGAGCATTCGATGTGCCAGCCCGGGCGGCCGCGGCCCCACGGCGAATCCCAGCCGATCATCCCGTCGGCGCTCGGCTTCCACATGACGAAGTCCGCCGGGTCGCGCTTGTAGGGAGCCACCTCGACGCGCGCGCCGGCAACCATCGCATCGCGGTCGCGGCGGCTGAGGACGCCGTAGTCCGGGTCCGACGGAACGTGGAACAGCACATGGCCTTCCGCCGCATAGGCGTTGCCGAGCTCGACCAGTCGGCCGATCATCGCGATCATCGGCCCGATCTCGGCGGTGGCGTGCGGCGCGATGTCGGGGTCGCGAACCCCGAGCGCGGCCATGTCCTCGACATAGTGACTCTCGTAGCGCTCGGTGATGACGGCGGGCTCGACGCCCTCTTCCGCGGCCGACGCAATGATCTTGTCGTCGACGTCGGTAACGTTGCGCGCATAGACGAGACTGCCCTCGCCGTAGGTGTGGCGGATCAGCCGGGCGAGCGTGTCGAACACCACCGCCGGCCGCGCGTTGCCGATATGTGCTCGCCCGTAGACCGTCGGCCCGCACACATACATCGTGATGCGCTTTGGATTGGCGGGCTCGAACGCCCGCTTGCTGCGCGCCATCGTGTCGTAGAGGCGGATCATTGTTCGCCCACCGGCTTCGCCTTCAGCCGCCGCCGCTCGACCCAGTCGACGATCGCCAGGCCGCTGGCGTTGAGCAGCGGATAGGTCCGCGAGCTCGTCATCCATTCGGGCCGTTCGGCCTCCGGCCCGTAGAGCATGTCGGTGGCGAGGTTGGCGAGGAGGAAAAACAGGGTCGCTCCAAGCAGGCCCTTGATCATCCCGAAGCCGCCGCCGAGCACCCGGTCGACCGGGCCGAGCACCGACTTCCTGGTCCTGCCGCCGATCGAACGGGCGAGCAGCTTGACCAGCAGGAAGCTCGGGATGAACAGCAAGGCGAAGGCGACGACCGCGGCCCCCGCGGGGGTTCCGACCGGATCGGTCAGGCCGGTCGCCAGCTGGGTATGAAACAGCTTGAGCATGGCGATCGCCACCACCCAGGCGAACAGCGACAGCACTTCGTGAACGAAGCCGCGGACGAAGCCGATGATGGCTCCGCCGCCCAGCAGCAGGATGACGAAGATGTCGAGCGCGCTCACGGAGTTCGGCTAGCGGCCTATCCGCCGCTTCGCCAGCCCAGATTAGCGCCCGAGGATATGGTCGGCGAGCGCCTTCAAACTGGCAAACTCGGCCAGCGCGATGCCGCTCCCGCCTTTGATCCCCGGCGGCACCCAGGCCGTCTCGAAGCCGAGCTTGGCCGATTCCTTGAGCCTCAGCGCGGCATGAGCGACCGGGCGGACCTCCCCCGACAAGGCGATCTCGCCGATCACCACGCGCTCGCTCGGCACCGGCCGCTCGGCAAGCGCTGAGATCAGCGCCGCGGCGACCGCGAGGTCGGCGGCGGGGTCGGACAGCCGGTACCCGCCGGCGACGTTGAGATAGACCTCGGCGGCCGCGAAGCTCAGCCCGCAGCGCGCCTCGAGTACCGCGAGGATCATTGCCAGGCGCCCCGAATCCCAGCCGACCGCCGCGCGGCGCGGGGTCGCGCCGCTCGCCAGCCGCACCGTCAAGGCTTGGATCTCGACCAGCACGGGCCGGGTGCCCTCCAAGGCCGGGAACACGCTGGTTCCGGAAACGGGCTCCGAACGGCGAGTCAAAAACAGCGCCGACGGGTCCGGGACCTGGCTCAGCCCCGCCTCCTCCATCGCGAACACGCCGATCTCGTCGGTCCCGCCGAAGCGGTTCTTCATCGCCCGCAGGATCCGGTACTGGTGGCTGCGCTCGCCCTCGAAGCTCAGCACCGTGTCGACCATATGCTCGAGCACCCGCGGCCCGGCGATGGCGCCGTCCTTGGTGACGTGCCCGACGAGGACCACCGCGCTGCCCTGCTCCTTGGCGAAGCGCACCAGCTCCTGCGCCGAGGCGCGCACCTGGCTGACGGTGCCCGGAGCGCCTTCGATCAGGTCGGAATGCATGGTCTGGATCGAATCGATCACCAGCAGGGCCGGCGGCGCGGACTCGACCGTCGTCAGGATGTCGCGGACCGAGGTCGCGGCGGCAAGCTGGACCGGCGACTTGCCGAGCCCCAGCCGGACTGCGCGCAAACGGATTTGCTCGGCGGATTCCTCGCCGGAGACATAAACCACGCGCTGCCCCTGCTCGGCGAGCCTGGCTCCGACCTGCAGCAGCAGCGTCGACTTGCCGATGCCCGGGTCGCCGCCGACCAGCATCGCCGATCCCGGCACGATGCCGCCGCCGATCGCCCGGTCGAACTCGGCGATGCCGGTAGCGAACCGCGCCGGCAGCGCCACTTCGCTGTCGAGGCCGACCAGCTCGATGGTCCGCCCGCCGCCGCGCAAATTGTGCTTGGCGGCGAAGATAGAAGACACAGCAGCGGTTTCCTGGACGAGGCTGTTCCACTCCGCGCAGTCGGCGCACTGGCCCTGCCAGCGGCTGCTCAGCGAGCCGCAGGCCTGGCAGACATAGCGCGCCTTGAGCTTCGCCACCTCAATCCTCCCCGGAACGGGGAGGGGGACCATTCAGCGCAGCTGAGTGGTGGAGGGGCCGACCAACGCAAGCCACCGTGATCAGCGCCAACACGCCTTCGAGGTTACGAAGCACGTCGCGCGCAGCAATCCGCAAGGTGCGAAAGCCTGCTTCGGCAATCACGCCGTCGCGTATGGCGTCGCGATGAGGGCGATTGCCCATCGAGTGGACCTCGCCATCGACCTCGATCACCAGGCGCCGTTCGAGGCATGCGAAGTCGGCGATATAGCCGCGACAGGGAAACTGCCGTCGAAAGCGGAACCCGGCCGGACGCTGCCGCAAATGCTGCCACAGGATGACTTCGGGCAGCGTCAGCTTACGGCGCAATTGTCGGGCGAAGCGGACGTTTGCCTGCGACGCGCCGACCGTTCGGTGGAGGGTCCGGCGTTCGGCCCCTCCACCAGGTTTCACCTGGTCCCCCTCCCCGTTCCGGGGAGGATTTTGCAACGTCGCCATCGCTGCAGCCTATCAGAACAAATGGCGAACAGGAAGCGGTTTTTCGCTCCTTAAAACACGGCCTCCGCCTTGCCGCCCATCATCTGCTGGCGGACGATCGGGATCGGCGGGCCGCCGTAGCTCAGGAACTGGTCGTGGAACGCCTTCCACGCCTTGCGGCCGCCGCGGCTGGCCGACCAGTCGTCGCGCAGCTTGCGGATCAACAGCTTGCCCATCGTGTAATTCAGATAGGCCGGGTCGTAGGTGCCGCGCGCCGCCTGCTGCCGGGCGTTGCCTTCGTCCTGGTAGCACTGGTTCTTGAACAAATCGAAGCTCTGCTCCTGGGTCATCGAACCGGTGTGCATGCCGATCGCCGAGATGAAGCGGCAGTCGCGCAGCAGGGCGTTGGACAATTGGCCGATCAGCGTCTCGTCGTCGCCGCCGTTGAGGCCGGCGACGCGCATCATTTCCTCGGTATAGTGCGCCCAGCCCTCGGCATAAGCGTAGCCGACGAACACGCGCCCGAACATGAACTTCGAGCGGTTGGCATGGAGGAAATTGAGGAAGTGGCCGGGCCACACCTCATGGACCGAGGTGAACAGCAGGTCCGCCTCGCCCGGGACGAAGGCGTCCTGCACCGGCTTGGGCCAGGTCGGGTCGGGCGGAGCGATATAATAGACCGACGGCAGCCCCTTCTCGTACGGGCCGGGGATGTTGATGTAGGCGAAATTCTGCCGGTTGTACGGCGGCGCCTCCTCGACCTTGGCTTCCTCGGTGCCCGGAATCGTGACCAGGTCGCGCTGCTGGAGGAATTGCTTGAGCCCCGCCAGCTGCTCCCTCGCCCCCGCCACCGCGCCGCCCTGCGGCTTCTTGGCGCTCATTTTCTCCATGCACGCCTGGAGGGTCGCGCCCGGAGCGTAGCGGCCGCAAGCTTCGCCGAGCAGCTTCTGGTTGGCGGCGAGGTCGGCGCGGCCGATCCGCTCGAGCTCGTCGACCGGGGTCGTTACCAGCTCGGTGTCGGCGAGCATGCGCTGGAACTTGTCGCGGCCGAGCGCGAAATTCGGTTTCGCCGAGGCGCGCTGGCCTTCGACCCATTGCACCGTCTGCTGCATCGCCTTGACGGCGTTGTCGGTCGCCGCCTTGAGCGCCTGCTGGTCCTGGTCCGAGCCGACGCCCTTCCACGCGGCCATTCCGTCGCCCGGATAATATTCGACGAACCCGCCGAACGCCTTGGCGGAATAATCGACGAAGCTGGTCGCCATCGGCGCCTGAATGTTGGCGCGCATCTGCTCGAGCGCGCGCGGGACGTTCTGGAGGAACTTGGTGTAGGCCTTCAGCCGCACTTCCCTCGGCGCGTAGGGCACGGTCACGTAAACCGACGGGTCGACGAAGCCCAAATAGCTCGCCGGGTTGCGGCGCATCTCGTCGGCGCCGGTCGGGTCAATCCAGAACAATTGCCCCTTGGCGACCGAGACCAGATAATCGCGCTCGAAGCGCTGCTCGGGAGTCAGCGCGTCGTCCTTGAAACCCTGCGCGGCGGCGATCGCATCCTTGAGCCGCTTGACCTCGGCCTCGATCGCGGGCCCCGAGAGGTCGGCGATCTGCCCGTCGAACTCGTGCCGGCCCTGCGCGACGGCGCCGCCCGGATCGGCGCGGAAGCTCGCCTCGATGAACTGATTGACGAAGCCAGGCCAGTCCTTGGCTTGCGCGGCGGCCTCCGAACCGGCGGCATTGCCGTCCGGCGAGTCCGACACCCGGCACCCGGCCAAAGCCAAAGCCAGCACCGCGGCCGTCCCGATAAGCCCTGCGCGCATCCCAATTCTCCTCCTCGATCTCGAACTTGACGTGGGTAAGGAGCGAGGCGGGCGCGGGCAAGCGACTGTTCGACCGACGGCCGGGCCGTAGCGACGGAGGTGCCGGCAAGCGCGCTAGTCGGCAGAGACTGACGGGCGAAGTTGATGGGGCGCATCCCTCAAGGCACCAACTCAAGACCGAGCTGCTTGAGAATGGCCACGCGCAGAGCTTGCGCCTTAGCGCTCGAAAGCTTGCGCGGGTGGGGCAGGTCGACATCGAATGTGGTCTCGATCGTCGCCGGGCGCGGCGAGAGCACCAGGATGCGGTCAGCGAGATAGATCGCTTCCTCGACATCGTGCGTGATCAGCAGAACCGTGTGCCGCTCCTCATCCAGGATGCGCCTGAGCTCGGTCTGCATCCGCAGGCTCATCAATGCGTCGAGCGCCGAAAACGGCTCGTCCATGTACAGGATCTCGGGCTTCACCACCAAGGCGCGGGCCAACTCGGCGCGCTTGAGCATGCCGCCCGACAGCTCGTGCGGATAAGCCGCCTCGAAACCGGCAAGCCCAACCATCTCGATGTACCGCTGGGCGAGCTCCACCTTGTCGCGCTGGCTGGCGCCAAGCAGGCCGAAGACGACGTTCTCCTGGACCGTCAACCACGGGAATACCGATCCGTGCTGCGAGATCATGATACCGTTCCGGCTCGGGCCTTTGCGCTCGATGCCGTTGACCCGGATCGTGCCCCGATCCGAACGTTCGAAGCCGGCAATGATGTTCACCAACGTCGTCTTGCCGCAACCCGATGGGCCGACGATCGCGACAAATTCCCCGTCCCGGACATCGAGGCTCACGCCGCCGACGACGGACAGGCCGCCGAAGCTTTTGGTGATGCCGTCGACGGCGATCTTGCTACCGGACATAGCGCCACCGAACGACCTTCATCCGCTCGAGCAGCCGCGTGGCGCCATCGAGCAGCAACCCGATCACGCCGATGATGACCATGCTTGCGATCACCAGATCGTAGCGATTGCCGGCGTTGCGGGAGTCCATGATCAAATATCCAAGCCCGGAGTTCAGCGCGACCATCTCCGCGGCGACGACGACCAGCCAGGCGACGCCGATGCCGATGCGCATTCCGACGATGATTTCCGGCAGCACCGCGGGAATCACGACCCGGCGGAACAATGTCGAGCGCGATACGCCGAAATTCGCGGCCGCTCGCAGGTACCGCCGGTCGATCGTCCTCACGCCGACGGTCGCCTGCACCATCATTGGAAAGACCGAGGATATGAAGATCAGGAAGATCGGCGACATATTGCCGACGCCGAACCACAGGATCGCCACCGGAATCCAGGCGATCGGCGAAATCGGACGAAGCATCTGGAAGAGTGGGTTTAGCGTGTAGAACGCGCCCGTCACCCAGCCCATCCAGATGCCGAGCGGGATGGCGACCAGAAATGCCAGTCCAAACCCGACCGCGACGCGGAACAAAGACGCCCGGATATGCTCGCCAAGAGTCCCGTCCTGCGCCAGCTCCCACGCCCCGGTTACGACCTGCGGTGGAGTCGGAAAAATTGGACTGTCGCTTCGCGCGACGATCAACCACCAGATGGCGATCAGCAGCGCGATGACGAGCACCGGCGGAACGATTTTCATCAGCTTGTTATCGGACTGGATCACAATGCCCCTCTTGGATCACGCCGCGCTCGCCAGCTCGCGCCAGCGCCAGCGCAGCCTTCCCCAACCCGGCGCCGGAGCCGGGTGGACGATCACGCTGAGCCCACCGGTGGGATGCGCGGTGCACTGAAAATTGTTGGTCGAAGCCTGCGAGAACGGCAAGCGGAAGCTCTGGCCGGGCATGATCAGCGTCGGTCCGAAAATGTGCGGCACCTCATCCGAGTTCTTGAACACCAGGACGTCTTTGATGCCCAAGGTTAGCTCAATCGTCTGAGGCAGCGTCTCGTGTTTGTCCCCGGCCATGTGACGCGCGAAAGTGCCGCGCGGAATCTCGAACAGCCGGTCGCGCGATTCGACCTTGATTGGCGCCAGCGCGGCCCAACCGAGCGCGGTGAGGATCATCACGAACAGCGCGGTCAGGATCGGGTGCCGGCGCACCGGCGAAGTCCAGGAAGTCAGAATCATCGATCGTCTAATGCGCGGACAGATAGCGAATGTCGTGAACGAAGTCGGCGGCGTCATGCCCGAACGGCATCATCGCCCGCAACCTGCCGGCCCCATCGATCAGGAAAATCGAAGATGTATGCGCCACGGCGTAATCGCGGCCCGTACCCTCCTTGATCGCCGTAACGCCGTATTTCCGGCGCACCGCTGCCAAGGTTTCCGGTTCGCCCGTAGTCCCGATGAAAGTCGGGTCGAACGCTGCAAGATAGCTTTGCATGCGGGCCGCATCGTCGCGCTCGGGGTCGACCGTCACATAGATCACCTGGACCGTGCGCGCCGCCTCACCGAGCTGCTTGCGGGCCTGTGCCAGCGTCGCCAGCGTGGTCGGGCACACTGCCGCGCAATTGGTGTAGCCGAAGGTCAGGAGCACGACCTTGCCGCGGTAGCGCGCCAACGTCACATCGGATCCATCCGAGCCAGCCAGCGAAAAATCGGGCGCAATGTGAGGCGGATTGTAAGCCCCGGCGATCAGCGGGCCGGACCGAGGGGAATCGTGGCCCGCGCTCGCCTGCGGGCGGGTGCCATCACGAGTCAGGGTCAAAAACCCCACTCCCGCCACCAGCAATAAGAGGAGCAGGACCGCGACAACAAGCCTGGGACTGAAACCCACCGTCAAAGCGCGATAGACACCGGCCGAGCCGCGGTCGCGAAGCTGTCGTCGACGTACGTCGCGTAGGGGACCGGATGGTTCAGGGTCCCGGCCGCGACCGACATCTCCATCAGCTCGTCGAATTCTCGCGGCACCATGCGCAGATCGCCATAGGTCACCCGATCGGACGGATTGGTCATCACGAAGCGAAGGATAGCGGGATCCTGGTTGAAATAGGGCCGCGTGGCGGCGATCTGGATCGCCTTCTCGCGATTCTGCGGTTGCTGGTCGAGCCACAAGCCCGCGCCGAGCACGTAATTGACCATGTTCTGGACCAGCGGCCGGTTGGCCTTGATCAACTCCTCGCGCACCGTCAGGACACAGCACATGTATCGCGGCCATTCATCGCGGGTCATCCGTAATACTCGCGCGTAGCCGGCCTTCTGCGCGGCTGCTCCGAACGGCTCCCCGGTGCAATAGGCATCAACGCCCTTCACGTAGAGGGCGGCCGGCATGTCCGCCGGAGCCATCTCGACGATCTCGACGTCGGCCGGACTCATGCCCTCCTGGGCTAGCATCTTGCGCAAAAACAGATAGTCGACCGCGAAGCGGCTCGGGACGGCGACGCGCTTGCGGGTGAGATCGCGGAAGCGCTGGTAGGGACTATCCGTGCGGACCATGATCACGGCGCCCGAGCGGTGGCCGATGGAGACGATTTTAACCGGCACTTTCTTGTCCGCCAGGTCCATCACCAAAGGCGCCAGCATATAGGCGGCCTGGAGGTCGCCCGACATGAGCGATTCCTTCACTTCCGGCCAGCCGCTGAATTTTTGGTACGCGAATTCGGCCTGCCCCTTGCCCTTCTTGGCGGCCGCGTTGGCAGCGCAGGCGACCGGCAGGGTCAAGTTGCAGGTCACAGCGAGCCCCCCGACGGTCAGCACCTTCGCTTCTGCCGGGGACGAGCAGCCGACGATCGGCAATGCCACGGACGCGACGGCGCCGCCGCCGAGCATGCCCAGCATCTGCCGCCGGTCGATGCCGCTGTCGCGGTCGCTAGCGGAGGACTGCACTGAGGAACCCTTCCCAAAGGTCTGCTATGGCTAGGAGCCCGTGCAGGACCGTACACCGGCAGTCAATGTCGGAGATCGACGTGAGACGATGGGGCTTACCCTTTTTCCTTCTGGCTTCGCTGGCATCCTGCTCGCAACCCGCCGGACTGGAAGTTGAAGACGCCTGGACGCGCGATTCGGTCGGCCGAACGGCGAACGCCGCCGTGTTCATGACGATCCGATCCGAGAGCTCCGACCGGCTCATTGCGGCTTCGACCCCTGTCGCCAGGAAAACCGACCTTATGACCATGGCGGTCGGCGGCGGGGTGATGGGGATGAAATATGTTCAAGGCATCGACATTCCGGCCAGCACTTCCGTGAGCCTGAACCCGACCGGCCTGCACATCTGGCTCGACGGTCTCAAGCACCCTCTCCGAGCCGGCGAGACCTTCCCGCTGACTCTCAAGTTCCAGAACGCAGGCGAGCGCCGAATTGTCGTGTCGATCATCGCCCCGGCGGCCGCGCCCCCTGCCTCCTCAGGTCCGTAATTGCGCAATCCGATCGCGATGTCCTAGTGGCGGACTGGGCGGGGAACTGGAGGACATATGCCCTACGCGACCGCCCGGGACGGGACCCGGATCTATTACAAGGATTGGGGCCAGGGGCGGCCGGTCGTCCTGATCCACGGCTGGCCGCTGAGCAGCGCCACGTTCGACGACGCCGCGCTGGCGCTCGCCGAACAGGGCTATCGCGCGATCGCCCACGACCGCCGCGGGTTCGGGCGCTCCGAGCAGCCGTGGGGCGGCTATGATTACGACAGTTTCGCCGACGACGTTGCGGCCGTGCTCGAGGAGGCGGGGATCGGCCAGCCGATCGCGCTCGCCGGCTTCTCGATGGGCGGCGGCGAGGTCGCGCGCTTCCTGTCGCGCCAGCGCGCCCACCAGGTCAGCCATGCGGTGCTGATCGGCTCGGTCGTGCCGTTCCTGCTCCAGACCGACGATCATCCGGAAGGCGCCCCGAAGGAGCTGTTCGACGGGATGGTGGCGGGCATCCGATCGGACCGAGCGGACTTCTTCCGCGGCTTCTTCAAGGATTTCTTCGGCACCAGCTTCCTCGACAAGCCGGTCAGCGAGGCGGTGCTCGACGACGCCTGGCGGCAGGCGATGAACGCCGGGCTGTGGCCGACAATCGCCTGCGTTCGGGCTTTTTCCGAAACCGATTTCCGGGGCGACCTCGAGGCGTTCACGATGCCGACGCTGATCATCCACGGGGTCGACGACCGGACGGTGCCGATCGACCTCACCGCGCGCTCCGCGGCGGCGGCGATCCCGGGCGCCAGGCTGGTCGAATATGAAGGCGCCGCCCACGGCCTGTTCGCCAGCCACAAGGACCGGCTGATCGGCGACCTGCTAGAGTTCCTCGGCGAATAATCGCGCGTGTCCCAGTCGCCGCTCTCCATTCCCGATTTTCGGCTCTACTGGACGGCGCGCTTTACCGCCGTCCTCGCCACCATGGGGATGGTCGTCATCATCGGCTATCAAGTCTACGACGTCGCGCGCGCCGACTACGGCATGTCGATTCGACAGGCTTCGTTCCAGCTGGGCTTACTCGGGCTTGCGCAATTCCTGCCGCTGGCGATCCTGACCCCGGTCGCCGGCTGGGTCGCGGACCGGTTCGAGCGGCGCACGGTCGCGCGGCTCGCCAACGCCATCGACATAACGGTCGCCTTGGCGCTCGGCTGGTGCACCGCGAACGAGCTGCTGACCCTGCCCCTGCTGTTCAGCTTCGCCGCGCTGCACGGGGTCGCGAGGGTGTTCGTGGGCCCGGCTATGGCCGCGATCGCTCCCAACATCGTCCCGCCCGAAGTGCTTCCGCGAGCGATCGCGACGAGCTCGATCGCCTGGCAGTCGGCCTCGGTCGCCGGTCCGGCGCTGGGCGGCTTCCTCTACACCGTCAGCCCGTCGGCCCCTTATTGGGCGGCCGCGCTGCTGATGGCCGTGTCGATGGGAGCGCTAACCCCGATCCGCCGGGTATCGCCGCCGCCGATGGTCGAAGCGCATCCGTTGCGGCAGATGGCCGACGGCCTGTCCTACGTTCGGCGACACCGTTTCCTGCTCGGAGCCGTGACCCTTGACCTGTTTGCGGTGCTGCTTGGCGGTGCAACGGCGATGCTGCCGGTGTTCGCGCGCGACATCCTTGAGGTCGGCACCGAAGGCCTCGGTCTCCTCAGGGCCGCGCCCGCGGCGGGTGCGGCGACCGTCGCTTTGTGGTTTTCGTGGCGGCCGCTCAAGCACAATGTCGGCGTCAAGATGCTCCTCGCCGTCGCCGGTTTCGGGGCGATGACCATAGTGTTCGGATTTTCGAGGGAGATGTGGCTGTCGCTGTCGGCCCTCGCGCTGCTCGGAGGCTTCGACATGCTGTCGGTGTACGTCCGCTCGAGCCTCGTCCAGCTGCACACGCCCGACACCATGCGCGGCCGCGTATCGGCGGTCTCGGGCCTCGCCATCTCGGCTTCCAATGAACTGGGCGAGCTGCAGTCCGGTATTGCCGCCGCAATCCTCGGGCCGGTCGGGGCTGTCGTGGTTGGCGGCGCCGCAGCCATAGGAATCGCCGGACTGTGGTCCTATCTGTTCCCCGAACTCACCCGCGCCCGGACTTTTGAGCCGCCGGCCAACGCACTGCATCTTGCTGCCATGGAGGAAAAACCAGCATGAAAGCCGCCAGCATCCTCGAGACGATCGGCAACACGCCGCACATCCGGGTCAACCGGTTGTTCGGGGATTCGGCCGAAGTCTGGATCAAGTCGGAGCGCGCCAACCCCGGGGCGTCGATCAAGGACCGGATCGCGCTGGCGATGATCGAGGCCGCCGAAGCGTCGGGCACGCTCAAGCCGGGCGGGACGATCGTCGAGCCGACCTCGGGCAACACCGGCATCGGCCTGGCGATGGTTGCCGCGGTCAAGGGCTACAAGCTGATCCTGGTGATGCCCGACAGCATGAGCGTCGAGCGGCGGCGGCTGATGCTGGCCTATGGCGCGACCTTCGACCTGACGCCGCGCGAAAAGGGGATGAAGGGCGCCATCGCCCGGGCCCAGGAGATCCTGGCCGAAACCGACGGCGCGTGGATGCCGCAGCAGTTCGAGAACCCGGCCAACCTCGAGGTCCATCGCCGGACCACCGCGCAGGAAATTCTCGCCGATTTCCGCGACTCCCCATTGGACGCGCTGATCACGGGGGTGGGCACGGGCGGCCACATCACCGCCTGCGCCGAAGTGCTCAAGAAAGAATGGCCGGGCCTCAAGGTGTTCGCGGTCGAGCCGACGCTGTCGCCGGTGCTGTCCGGCGGCGAGCCCGGCCCGCACCCGATCCAGGGCATCGGCGCCGGCTTCATTCCCGCGATCATGGACACCAGCCTGCTCGACGGGATCATCCGGGTCGATCCGGCCGACGCCAAGGAAATGGCCCGCCGCGCGGCGCGCGAGGAAGGCATGCTGGTCGGCATTTCGTCCGGCGCATCCTTGGCCGCGATCGCCCAGAAGCTCCCCGAGCTCGGCGAGCGCCCGCGGGTGCTCGGCTTCAACTACGACACCGGCGAACGCTATCTGTCGGTGGCCGATTTCCTGCCCGAAGAGGGATAACTAACAGTCCGGTAACCGCCTTCCTTAGCGGCGATGTTAACGCGCGAGCGGGTAAATCCTTCATTCCGGGGCGATTCCTTTCCGAAATGAGGTTGATTGATGCGCAGGACGCGTTTCGCAGGTGCCGTAGACATCCCGGACGAGGCCAAGAGCCGCGCCTCGGTGCGCGAGGCCCTGTGGTTCGACATCCTCGCCCCCGATACTCCCGACGACCATTCGCTGTCGGCGATCCGGGCCGCCTCGCTCGATTATTCGGCGCTGATGCTGGGCGTCACCCATCTGATCGCCGTCATCGCCTTGTTCGCGCTGCACCCGGAGCAGGCGCTGGCGGCTTCATTTGCCAATCCGCTGGTGCCGCTGGGCGCGCTGATCGTGCTCGACCTGGTGGCGATCGCCGCGCTGCACTGGCGCGACCGGTTCAACTTTGCACCGCATTCGGTGATCCGTGGGCTGGCCGCCTATCTCGCCGCCGCCGGATCGTTGTGGATCCTGGTCGGGCTGGCAATGAGCGGTCAGTCGCATGCCGGCCATGCGGCCTTCCCGATGCTGCTGATGGGCGGCGGAGTCACCATGGCGGCGATGGTCGCGGTCAACTCGCCGTCGCTCGCGCTCGCCAATTCGCTGGTGACGACCGCGGGCGCGTTCATCCTCACCGGATCGCCGCTGATCGGCGGCGGCGCCGCTTTGCTGTCGCTGGTGATGATTGTCTACAGCGTCGCCGGAGCCCGGACGATCATCGCCGCCGGCCGCAAGCGGCTCAACCTCGACGCCGAAGCGCGCAAGGCGCTGACATTCGTCGCCGAATTCGAGAACAGCGGGCGCGGCTGGTTCTGGGAGACCAATTCCGAGGGCACCTTGTCCTACGTGTCGCAGCAGCTCGCCGACGATTTCCAATGCGAGCCGCAGGAGCTGCTCGGGCGGCCGTTCGCCGATCTGCTGTCGGTCGACACCAGCCCGGTCGGCACCATCCACGAGGAGCGCCGGACGCTCGGCTTCCATCTGTCGGCGCGGTTCCCCTTCTCCGACGTGGTCGTTCGGCCGGCCAGCGACCAGGACGTCCACTGGTCGCTGTCGGGCAACCCGATCTTCGACGAGCGCGGACGCTTCCTCGGCTTCCGCGGAATCGGCACGGATTTGACCGAGCAGCGCCGTTCCGAGCAGGAAATCTCGCGGCTCGCGCGGTTCGATTCGCTGACCGCGCTGCCCAACCGGGCGATGATGCGCCAAACGCTCGACGAAGCGCTTCGCAACGCCTCGCGCCGCCAGAAGGGCTGCGCCTTGTTCCTGATCGACCTCGACCGGTTCAAGAACGTCAACGACACGCTTGGCCACCCGATCGGCGATGCCTTGCTTCGCCAGGTCGCCGAGCGCCTGAAGTCGGTGATGGGCGACCACGGCCAGGTCGGGCGGCTCGGCGGCGACGAGTTCAAGGCGGTGCTTCCGGGCACCGTCGACATCGGCTTCCTCGAGCCGCTCGCGCGGACCCTGATCGAGCAGGTCTCGCGGCCTTACATGATCGAGGGCCACCGGGTGACCATCGGAGCGTCGGTCGGAATCGCGATCGGCGATCCGGGCCGGGCCTGCGCCGACAGTTTGATCCGCAACGCCGATCTGGCGCTCTACGCGGCGAAGGCCGCGGGGCGCGGCAAGCATTGCTTCTACGAGCCCGCGATGCACAGCGATCTGAGCGACCGCCAGGTGCTCGAGAACGACCTCCGCCAGGCGATCGAGCGCGGCGAGCTGTGGGTCGCCTACCAGCCGATCGTCCGGGTCGCGGGCGAGGAAATCTGCGGCTTCGAGGCGCTGGTCCGCTGGAACCACCCGGTGCGCGGCCCAATCTCCCCCGCCAAGTTCATTCCGCTGGCCGAGGAATCCGGGCTGATCGCAGCCATCGGCCAATGGGTGCTCAAGACCGCCTTGCTCGAGGCCGCGAACTGGCCCGACCAGGTCCGGGTCGCGGTCAATCTATCGCCGATTCAGTTCAACGACCCCGGCATCGTCGCCGTCGTCGCCGATCTCCTCAAGGAGACCGGAGTCCGCTCCGAGCGGCTCGAGCTCGAGATCACCGAAGGCGTGTTCCTCGCCGAGGGCGAGAGCACCGACGAGACGTTCGCCGGCTTGAAGAGCCTCGGAGTCCGCCTAGCGCTCGACGATTTCGGCACCGGCTACAGCTCCCTGGGCTATTTGAAAAAGGCGCCGTTCGACAAGATCAAGATCGACCAGAGCTTTGTCCGCGGCGCCGCTTCGACGACCAACCGCAACAGCGCCATCATCCGGGCCATCGTCACCCTCGCCGACACGCTCGGCATGGACACCACGGCCGAGGGCGTCGAGACCCACGACGACCTGCACTTGATCCGCGAGCTCGGGGTCAGCCAGGTCCAGGGCTATATCTTCGGCCGCCCGGCGCCGGCCGAGGAGGCCCGCGAGCTCGCCAGTTCGATCAGCGTCGAAGCCGACGGCTTCCAGTGCATCCGCGAGCCGCGGCATCGCCTGATGCGCAGGGCGATCGCCGAGATCAATGGCAAGGTGATCGAGATCCGGCTGCGCAACATCTCCGCCATGGGAGCGCTGGCCGAATGTCCGCTGCCGGTTTCGCCGGGCACCGTGATCACCATCGACATCGTCGGAGTCGGCCCGGTGGTCGGAGCGGTACGCTGGGCGCAGTCGGGCAAGTTCGGAGTTCAGTTCACCGACGCGTTCGACCTCGCGCGGCTGGCGCCGAAAAAGGATCCCGAGAATCCGGTCACGATGCTTCGGCCCTGGTACATCGACCAGCGCGAAGCTTCCTAGAATGCAATCAGGCTGACGGCTGCTGTGCGGGCGCGAATGGCACCACGTTTGGACGGCCCGGCCGGCGCTCCTCGAAGCAGGCGAGCTGGGCGAAGCGAACCGCCCGGTCGAGATGCCGCTGGCATTCCTCCAGCGTGTCCGCATGATCGGCGGCCGCCATCGCCTCTTCGCTCATCCGAGCGTAGTCCAAGGTCTCGATGTCCATCCCGCCATGTTGACGTGCCGCCCGGCGTTGAAAACCGGCCGGATGGACGGCGTACCGATGCGGGACAGGGCCGCCTAGGCGCTAGCGCCTCCGAAATGGAGGGAATGCGGGTCAGAAGGCGTCGGCGGGGAGCGCCATCAGGCTGTCGGCCCCGGATTCGATCTTCGAGCGAAGCGCGCTGGTTTCCGGCATCACCCGGTCGGCGAAGAAGCGCGCGGTGACCAGCTTGGCTTCGTAGAAGCCGCGGTCCTGGGTGCCGTTCGACAGCGCCGATTGCGCCGCCCGCGCGATCCGCAGCCACATCAGCCCGACCGAGACGATGCCCATCATCGTCATGTAGGGGTAAGCCGCCGCGCCCGCCTGGTTGGGATTGGCGAGGCCGTTGGCCATCAGCCATTGGGTCGCCGCCTGGAGGTCGCCGACCGACCGGCTGAGCTCGGCGAGGAACGGCTTCAGGGCCTCGTCGCCGGACGCGTCGGCGATCTCGCTCGACAGCAGTTGGAAGAATCGCTGCACGGCTCGGCCGCCGTCCTTGCCGAGCTTGCGCCCGACCAGGTCGAGCGCCTGGATGCCGTTGGTGCCTTCGTAGATCTGGGCGATCCGGGCGTCGCGGACATACTGCTCGACGCCGTGCTCACGGATGTAGCCGTGGCCGCCGAACACCTGCTGGGCGAGGACCGCGCTGTCGAAGCCCTTGT
>CAYSHL010000007.1:0-89904 GCA_964430865.1 uncultured Sphingomonas sp. | reverse complement strand
GCGGCAAGCATAACGACCTCGACAATGTCGGCTACACCGCCCGCCACCACACCTTTTTCGAGATGCTCGGCAATTTCTCGTTCGGCGATTATTTCAAGGACCGCGCGATCGAGCTCGCGTGGAATTTGCTGACCAAGGAATGGGGGCTCGACCCGGCGCGGTTGACGGCGACGGTCTATCATACCGACGACCAGGCGTACGACCTGTGGAAGGCGATCTCGGGCCTGCCCGAGAGCCGCATCATCCGAATCGCGACCAAGGACAATTTCTGGGCGATGGGGCCCGACGGTCCGAGCGGGCCGTGTTCGGAGATTTTTTATGACCATGGCGACCATCTCGCCGGCGGGCCGCCGGGCTCGCCCGACGAGGACGGCGACCGCTTCGTCGAGATCTGGAACCTGGTGTTCATGCAGTTCCTGCAGGCGAACGACGAGGTCGTCAGCGACCTGCCAAAACCGTCGATCGACACCGGCATGGGCCTCGAGCGCATCGCCGCGGTGCTGCAGGGCGTCCACGACAATTACGACACGGACACGTTCAAGAAGCTGATTGAGGCCAGCGAGGAGCTGACGCGCACCAGGGCTGAAGGCGAGCGCCAGGCCAGCCACCGAGTGATCGCCGACCACATGCGCGCGTCCGGTTTCCTGGTTGCGGACGGGGTGCTGCCGGCCAACGAGGGCAGGGGCTATGTCCTCCGCCGAATCATGCGCCGGGCGATGCGCCACGCGCATCTGCTGGGGGCGACAGAGCCGCTGATGCACCGCCTGGTGCCCGCGCTGGTCGCCGAGATGGGCGCCGCTTACCCCGAGCTGGTCCGCGCTCAGCCGCTGCTCGAGCAGGTGTTGCAGCAGGAGGAGACGCGCTTCCGCCAAACGCTGGTCAACGGCTTGAAGCTGCTCGACGAAGCGACGGCGGGCCTGCAACCGGGCGGGACTCTGCCCGGCGAAACGGCGTTCAAGCTCTACGACACTTATGGCTTTCCGCTCGACCTCACCGAGCAGGCGCTGGTCGAGAAAAATCTCAAGGTCGACCAGGCCGGGTTCGAGACGGCGATGGCGGCCCAGAAGGCGGCCGCCCGGGCGGCGTGGAAAGGCTCGGGCGACCAGGCGTCGGACGACATCTGGTTCGACCTCGCCGAGGAGCACGGAGCGACCGAGTTCACCGGCTACGCGGGCGACGAGGCTGAAGGCGTGGTCCTGGCGATCGTCAAGGACGGCGAGCGCGCCAACAGCGCCAAGGCCGGCGACAGGGTGCAAATCCTGGTCAACCAGACGCCGTTCTACGGCGAAAGCGGCGGCCAGATCGGCGATACCGGAAAACTCACGTCCTTGAGTGGGTTCGAAGGCGGTGTTGAGGACACGTCGAAACCATTGGGACGGCTTCATGCACTGCTGACGACGGTCGCGAAAGGCGAGCTCAAGGTCGGCGACACGGTCCACCAGAAGGTCGACAGCGAGCGCCGCGATCGCGTCCGCGCCAACCATAGCGCCACCCATCTGCTGCACGCCGCGCTCCGCCACCGGCTCGGCGACCATGTGACGCAAAAGGGCAGCCTGGTCGCTCCCGACCGCCTGCGCTTCGATTTCTCGCATCCGGCGGCCCTGACTGCCGAGGACATCGCGGCGATCGAGACCGAGGTGAACGCGCAGATCCGCTCGAACCAGAGCGTGACGACGCGCCTGATGACCCCCGACGAAGCGATCGCCGCCGGCGCTATCGCCCTGTTCGGCGAAAAATACGGCGACGAGGTGCGGGTGCTGTCGATGGGCCGCAACGTCGAAGCCGACTACTCGGTCGAGCTGTGCGGCGGCACCCACGTCAACGCGCTCGGCGACATCCAATTGTTCAAGATCGTCAGCGAAGGCGCGGTGTCGTCGGGCGTCCGGCGCCTGGAAGCGCTGACCGGCGAAGCGGCGCGCCAGTGGCTGACCGAGCGCGAAGCCCGTCTGCGCGAGGCCGCGGCGACGCTCAAGGCGGCGCCCGACGAGGTTCCGGCCCGGGTTTCGGCGCTGGTCGAAGACCGCAAGCGCCTCGAGCGCGAGCTAGCCGAAGCGAAAAAGGCATTGGCGACGGGCGGTGGGGGCAAGTCCGAAGGCGCGGCTCCCGAGCAGGTCGGCGGCCACGCATTCCTCGGCCAGGTGGTCAACGGCCTCGACCCCAAGGATTTGCGTTCGACCGTCGACACGATGAAGCAACGCGTCGGCTCCGGCATCGCCGCGCTGGTCGCGGTCAATGACGGCCGCGCTAGCGTCGCCGTGGGTGTCACCGACGACCTCGCAAGCCAGGTCAGCGCGGTCGAGCTGGTCAAGGCCGCCGTGGCGGCTCTAGGCGGGCAGGGCGGCGGCGGGCGGCCCGACATGGCGCAGGGCGGCGGCCCCGACGGCTCAAAGGCCGGCGAAGCGCTGACCGCCGTCCGCGACGCGCTGGAGAAAGTCGCGGCCTAGCCGGGCGGCCCCGAATCCCGCAGCCGCCGGCCGTCCAGCTTTGGTTCGACCGCAAGCTCGGATTCTTCCTTGATCTCGGCTCTCAGCTGGCTGCGCTTTTCGTGGATGCTGGCGATGACCGGGCCCATCGGCAGGCCGATGTCGACCAGCACCGCTTCCGACAGCTGCAGCGAGGCTTCGACCGTTTCCGGCACGGCGTCGGTCACGCCCGCCTTGTAAAGCTGCGCCGCGTGGGCGGTGTCGCGGGCGCGGGCAATCACCGGCAGCCCTGGATATTCGGCCCGGATGCGCCGCGCGAGGCGGACGACCAGCACCGGGTCGTCCATCGTCAGGACCAGCGCCTGGGCATCGCCGATCCGCAATTTCTCGATCAGCTCGCCGCGAGCGACGTCGCCGAACAGGACGCTGTAGCCCGCCTCGCGGGCGCCCAACACGGCATCGATGTCATTCTCGACCGCCAGATAGGGGCGCTGATGCACGTCCAGCATGTCGGCAACCATGGTTCCGACGCGGCCGAAGCCGAAGATCACCGTGCGGCCCGATGCGGCGCCTTCATCGACCTGCTCGACGGCTTCGCGGTCGACGCGCCGGGCGGCCATCCGGCCGAGCTGGGCGAGCAGCGGAGTGACGGTTAGCCCGAGCGCGGTGACCGCCTGCCAAAACGCCGCCGCCTGGGCCAGGATGACGCCCGATGCGGCGCCGGCGCCGAGCAGGATCAGGGTGGTCTCCGACGGGCTCGCCATCAGCACCCCGGTTTCCGCGGCGACCGCCGGGCGCGACCCGTTCAGCCACAGCAGGAACGATGTCACCAGCACCTTGGCGACCAGCACCAGCGCGAGCGCCGCCAGCAACAGCGGCCAGTTCTCCAGGAGGCTGGGCAAGTCGAGGCTCATGCCGACGGTGATCAGGAAGACGCCCAGCGCCAGGCCGCGCAGCGGCGCGGTCACGACCTCGACCTCGTTGCGATATTCGGTTTCGGCGATCAGCACGCCGGCGATCAGCGCGCCCAGGATCGGTGACAGCCCGACCGCGCTGGTCGACAGGCTGCCGAGGATCACGGTCAGCAGGCTGACGGCGAGGAACAGCTCGGGGCTCTTGGTGCGCGCCGCCTGCGCGAACAATGGCGGCAGCATCAGCCGGCCGGCGACCAGCATCGCGGCGATCACCGCCGCTCCCTTCCACGCGACGTCCACCAGATCGGCCATGCTGCCCGAGCCGCCGAGGCTGGCGAACAGGAACAACAAGGGCACCAGCGCGAGATCCTCGAACAGCAGCATCGAGAAAGCGGCCTTGCCGACCGGGCTGGTGGTGCCGGCGATCGGGATCACCAAAGCGGTCGAGGACATGGCCAGCGCCAGCCCGAGGGCGGCGGCGGCGGACAGGCTGTTGCCCATTGCCACCAGGCCCGCGCCGATCAGCAGTGCTCCGCCGGCCAGCTCCGCCGCGCCGACCCCGAACACCGACCGCCGCATGGCGAACAGCCGGCGGAAGCTGAGCTCGAGGCCGATCGCGAACAGCAGCAGGACGATGCCGAATTCGGCGAACGGCTCGATGCCCTCGCGGTTGGAGATGCTGAACGCTTCGAGCCACGGGTAGCGGCCGGTCATCCCGCCCAGCACGTGCGGGCCGGCAAGGATACCGACGATGATGAACCCGATGACCGGGTTGATCCGAAACCGCGCAAAGGCCGGAATGACGATCCCCGCGGCGCCCAGGATGGTCAGCGCATCGGACAGCGCGGGGGTGATGGTCGTCGCTTCGGCCATGGCCTGTCTTAAGCAGCCGAAGCGCGGCTTGTCACCGTGGCGGAAGCGTTCGATACCGCGGCGTCATGACGTCAGACGCGGACCTGGTCATCGTTGGTGGCGGACCGGCCGGGATGATGGCCGGGCTGCTGTTCGCCCGCGCCGGCTGCAGCGTTCGGGTGCTCGAGAAGCACGCCGATTTCTTCCGCGATTTCCGCGGCGACACCGTCCACCCGTCGACCATGGAGATCCTCGACCAATTGGGGATGCTGAAGCGATTCCTGGAGCGGCCGCACGATGAGCTGGACACCGCGCGAATCCGCGTCGCCGGCCGCGAGTACACGATCGGCGATCTGTCTCATTTGAACACCGCGGCGCCGTTCATCGCGATGATGCCGCAATGGGATTTTCTCGATTTCCTTCGCGACGAGGCCGAGGTTTTCCCGGCATTTTCGCTGTCCATGGAGCATCCCGTCGTCGAGTTTATCGAGGACGGCGACCGGGTGGCCGGGGTTCGCCTGGCTGATGGCAGCGAGCTTCGCGCCCGGGGTCTGGTGATCGCCGCCGATGGCCGGTCCTCGCTCGTCCGGCGCACCGGCATGCTCGAGGTCGAAGTCCTCGGCGCTCCGATGGACGTTTTCTGGTTCGCACTGCCGAAATCGGGCGATCCCGGCGACGCGCTGCGCGGTTCGGTCGAGACCGGCCGGATGGTGGTGCTGATCGATCGGCGGACCTATTGGCAATGCGCTTTCCTGATCCCCAAGGGGAAGGGCGACGAGATCAAGGCGCGCGGCCCGGAATGGTTTCGGGGCGAGGTGCAGCTCGCGTTTCCAGACCTCGACTTCAGCGGCGAGGGACTGGCTTCCGCCGACGACCTGCACCTCCTCGAAGTCGCTCTGGACCGGCTGATCAGCTGGCATCGCCCGGGCCTGCTGGCCATCGGCGACGCGGCGCATGCCATGTCGCCGATCGGCGGCATCGGCATCAACCTCGCGATCCAGGACGCGGTCGCGGCGGCGAACATCCTTGCCGGGCCGATGGCCGCGGGGGAGCGGCCCGATCCGTTGCTCAGCCAGGTGCACAAGCGGCGCCTGCTGCCGACCCGCCTCGTTCAGGCCGGTCAGCGAATTGTTCAGGAGCGCGTGATCGGCCGGGTGCTCGGCGGCGAGCCGATCACGCGCGCGGCCTGGCCGGTGCGGATGCTCGACCGCTTCCCGCCGCTGCGCCGGATTCCGGGGCGGATGATCGGGCTTGGAGTCCGCCGGGAGCGGGTCAGGTCGCCTGAGGTGAAAAACCCCTCCCCTTGATGGGGAGGGGCAGGGGTGGGGTGGCGTCTTCGGAAAAGCGTCGGCAGCTCAACCGTCACCCCCACCCGGCCTCCCCCATCAAGGGGGAGGAGTTCACGCCGGCTGGGGCTCCGCCGACTCCATAGCCGCTTCGAGATTCTCGCGGATTGCCTCGAAGAACTGCTCGGTGGTCATCCACGCCTGCTCGGGGCCGACCAGGATCGCCAAATCCTTGGTCATCTTGCCGCTTTCGACCGTCTCGACGCAGACCCGTTCGAGCGTCTCGGCGAAGCGGACGACGTCGGGCGTGCCGTCGAACTTGCCGCGATATTTGAGCCCGCCGGTCCAGGCGAAGATCGAGGCGATCGGGTTGGTCGAGGTCGCCTTGCCCTGCTGGTGCATCCGGTAGTGGCGGGTGACGGTGCCGTGCGCCGCCTCGGCCTCGATGGTCTTGCCGTCGGGGGTCATCAGCACCGAGGTCATCAGCCCGAGGCTGCCGAAGCCCTGCGCGACCAGGTCGGACTGGACGTCGCCGTCGTAATTTTTGCAGGCCCAGACGAAATTACCGCTCCATTTGAGCGCGCTGGCGACCATGTCGTCGATCAGGCGGTGCTGATATTCGATCTTCGCTTCCGCGAACTTGTCCTTGAATTCGCTTTCGAAAATCTCCTCGAAGATGTCCTTGAACCGGCCGTCATAAGCCTTGAGGATGGTGTTCTTGGTCGACAGATAGACCGGCCAGCCGCGGTTGAGCCCGTAGGTCAGGCTGGCGCGGGCAAAGGCGCGGATCGATTCATCCAAATTGTACATGCCCATCGCGACGCCGGCTTCGGGGAAGTCGAACACTTCCTCCTCGATCGTGCTGCTGCCATCGGCGGCTTCCCATTTGAGGGTCAGCTTGCCCTTGCCGGGCACCCGGAAGTCGGTCGCCTTATACTGGTCGCCGAACGCGTGGCGGCCGACGACGATCGGGTCGGTCCAGCCGGGGATCAGCCGCGGCACGTTGGCGATGACGATCGGCTCGCGGAAGACGACCCCGTTGAGGATGTTGCGGATGGTGCCGTTGGGCGACTTCCACATCTTCTTGAGGCCGAATTCCTCAACCCGCGCCTCGTCGGGCGTGATGGTCGCGCATTTGACCCCGACGCCGTGCTTCTTGATCGCCTCGGCCGCCTCGACGGTGATGCGGTCGTCGGTCTCGTCGCGCTTTTCGATCGACAGGTCGAAATAGATCAGCTCGACGTCGAGATAGGGCTGGATCAGCCGCTCGCGGATCCACTGCCAGATGATCCGCGTCATCTCGTCGCCGTCGAGCTCGACGAGCGGTGTCTTCACCTTGATCTTGGCCATGGGTTTTCCTGTTTCAAAAGCGCTTCGCAGGCGGCTCGCGGCGCCTTAGGACGCGCCCCAGGCGGAGGCAACCGCGGCGTTGTGCGCTTGGCGCGCGGCCAGTAAGGGGTGGCGATGCCAGCGCTCGAAAAGCCCGACAGCCCACTTACCACCAACGTCAAATGGCGCTTTCCTTCGGTTCATCCTGAGGGGCGCAAGTTCCTCGTCGCCGCCGGCATCGCCACCATGTTCGCCTGGCTGCTCGACTGGGAAACCCTGACCTTCCTGCTCATCGGGCTGACGATCTGGGTCGCGGCCTTTTTCCGCGATCCCATCCGCACCACGCCGCGCGGCGCCAATCTCATTGTCGCCCCCGCCGACGGGCTGATCACGCTGATCCAGAAAGTGCCGCCGCCGCCCGAGCTCGCCGGCGCCGAAGGGCTGGACACCGGCGAATACACCCGCGTCTCGATTTTCATGAGCGTGTTCGATGTCCACATCAACCGCTCGCCGATCGCTGGCCGCATCCGCCGCATCGCCTACATCCCCGGCAAGTTCCTCAATGCCGACCTCGACAAGGCGAGCGAGGACAATGAGCGCCAGCATTTCATCGTCGAAGGGAGTGACGGAGTGAAGGTCGGCTTCACGCAGATCGCCGGCCTGGTCGCCCGCCGCATCCTGGCGTTCGTTCGGGAAGGCGACAGCGTCGAGGCCGGCCAGCGGGTCGGGCTGATCCGCTTCGGAAGCCGGGTCGACGTCTATTTGCCCGACGGCACCGGGCCTCGGGTGCTGCTCGGCCAGCGAACGATCGGCGGTGAAACCGTGATCGCCGAGATCGGCTCCGACCCCGGGCTGACCGGCTCGAGCCAATGACGAAAACTGCTCCGCCCGAGCGGGGCATGGCGTTCCGGGCAATGGTTCCCAACGCGGTCACCGCGCTCGCTCTGTGCTTCGGGCTCACCGGAGTGCGCTTCGCGATTGCCGAGAATTGGGAAGCGGCGATCGGCTGCGTGGTGATCGCCGGAGTCCTCGACGGGATGGACGGCCGCATCGCCCGGCTGCTGCGCGCCAACAGCCGCTTCGGAGCCGAGCTCGATTCGCTGTCCGACGTCACCGCCTTTGGAGTGGCGCCGGCGCTGATCCTGTTCTTGTGGTCGCTCAACCAGGCGCCGCAATTCGGCTGGGTGGCCGCACTGGCGCTCGCGGTCTGCTGCGCGCTTCGCCTGGCGCGGTTCAACTCGCGGATGGATGCCGACGACCAGCCGCACAAATCGGCCGGTTATCTGACCGGCGTGCCCGCGCCGGCCGGGGCGGGGCTGGCCTTCGTGCCGGTCTATCTGTGGCTGGTCACGGAACAGGAGATTTTCCGAGCCTGGTTCGTGGTCATGCCGTGGGTGATCTTCATCGCCTTGCTGCTGATCTCGAGCGTCGCCACTTACAGCTGGTCGAGCCTGCGCATCTATCGCTCGTCGCGGCTGTTCGCGCTGGCCGGCATCGGCCTGCTCGGAGCGGCGCTGGTCACCGCGACGTGGGTGACTCTGTTGGGGATCTCTATCCTGTACATCACGATGCTGCCGTTCAGCATCGCGTCCTACGGCCGGGTCAGGCGGCGGCGCGCAGCGTCGGCTGGGGCTGGGCGCGCAACGCCCGCTGCTGGCGGGAGCGCTGGCTGACCCGTACCGCGACCGGGCGGATGCTCGGGACGGTGGCGAGCTGCGAACGGCCCTTCAATGCCGCGCTGATCTTGCCCAGCCCGTTGTTGAGCAAATCGGCGAGCACCAAATTCACCACCCACAGAGTGACGAGGAAGGCGAGGGTGGCGAGCGGTGCGGTCATGACGGGCATCCCTATGTTTGAGCGCCAAACCATTTCGGATTCATTTCGTTCCGGAAATGTGCCCGGCGCATGGTGTTGAACTGCACCGATGTTCTCTCTTTGTTCTCAACTTGTCAAGCCCGTATCCCACTCTTGAATCCGCCAGCCGCTTCGGCTAGTGCGCGGCCATTCCACAGACGGAGCCACCATATCCGGTGCCGGTCGATTGATCGGTTACTCGGTTCCGTCGCGGCATAACCGGAAGGAGATATCCCATGGCGGCACCCGTCGTCACGATTCAGCAATTGCTCGAGGCCGGAGCGCATTTCGGCCACCAGACCCACCGCTGGAACCCGCGGATGAAGCCGTACATCTTCGGCGACCGCAACGGCGTCCACATCATCGATCTGTCGCAGAGCGTGCCCTTGTTCGCGCGCGCCCTCGACTTCGTGCAGTCGAGCGTCGCCCGCGGCGGCAAGGTGCTGTTCGTCGGCACCAAGCGCCAGGCCCAGGACGCGGTCTCGGCGTCGGCGCAGGCGTGCGGCCAGCACTTCGTCAACCACCGCTGGCTCGGCGGCATGCTGACCAACTGGAAGACCATTTCCAACTCGATCAAGCGGCTGAAGAGCCTCGAGGAGCAGCTGTCGGGCGACACCGCCGGGCTGACCAAGAAGGAAGTTCTCCAGCTGACCCGCGAGCGCGACAAGCTCGAGAAGAGCCTCGGCGGAATCCGCGACATGGGCGGGCTTCCCGACGTCATGTTCGTGATTGATTCGAACAAAGAGGAGCTGGCCATCAAGGAAGCCAATGTGCTCGGCATCCCGGTCGTCGCGATCCTCGATTCCAACAGCGACCCGCAGGGCATCGCCTTCCCGGTCCCCGGCAATGACGACGCCAGCCGCGCGATCCGCCTCTATTGCGACGCGATCGCCGAGGCGGCGAGCAGCGGCCGGACCGGCGAGGCGGCGGCGCGCGGCGAGGACGTCGGAGCGATGGAAGAGCCGCCGGTCGAAGCGGCTCTGGAAGCGTAAGTGAATTGCTCCCCTCCCGCGTGCGGGAGGGGCGCATTGAAATCCCCCTCCCGCTTGCGGGAGGGGCTAGGGGAGGGCTTGTTTCTGGCCCTCCACTAACAACATTCCCTCCCCCAACCCCTCCCGCAAGCGGGAGGGGAGCATGAAGGATAAAATATGGCTGAGATCACGGCCGCCGCGGTCAAGGAACTGCGCGAGCGCACCGGCGCTGGAATGATGGACTGCAAAAAGGCGCTGGCCGAAGCCGGCGGCGAGATGGAGCAAGCGGTCGACTGGCTGCGCGCCAAGGGCCTCGCCGCCGCCGCCAAAAAGGCCGGCCGCACCGCTGCGGAAGGCCTCGTCGGAGTCGCCGTCGAGGGCAACCGCGGCGCCGTCGTCGAGGTCAATTCGGAAACCGACTTCGTCGCCAAGAACGAGCAGTTCCAGAACTTCGTCCGCGAGGCCGCCCGGCTCGCGCTGGCGAGCGGCGGCGACGTCGACGCGCTCGCCGCTGCGCAATTCCCCGGCGGCGGGACGGTCGCCGAAGCGCTGACCAACAACATCGCGACGATCGGCGAAAACCAGTCGCTGCGCCGAACGGCGGTGCTCGAGGTCGGCGAGGGCGCGGTGGTCTCCTACGTCCACAATTCGGTTGTTCCGGGCCTCGGCAAGATCGGCGTCCTGGTCGCGCTCGAGAGCGCTGCTCCCGCCGATGTCATTCAGCCGCTCGGCAAGCAGCTGGCGATGCACATCGCGGCCGCCAACCCCTTGGCGCTCGACGCCGATTCGCTGTCGCCGGCGCTGGTCGAGCGCGAGCGCGGCATCGCCATGGAAAAGGCCAAGGAAAGCGGCAAGCCGGCGAACATCGTCGAGAAAATGGTCGAAGGCTCGATCGCCAAGTTCCGCAAGGACAACGCCTTGCTGTCGCAGCTGTTCGTGATCGACAACAAGACGCCGGTCGCCGAAGTCGTCGCCGCCACCGCCAAGGAGGCGGGGACAGGCATCGAATTGAAGGGCTTCGTCCGCTTCCAGCTCGGCGAGGGCATCGAGAAAAAGGAAAGCGACTTCGCCGCCGAAGTCGCCGCCGCGGCCGGCACTAGCAAGGCCGAACCGGTCGCCTGACCATCGGGCTAATCGAGATGGGGAAGGGCGGGGCCATCGCTCCGCCCTTTTTCATTGGGGCGCGTGGTCGGCAGCGACCTGCTGCTTGCTGAGGCGCAGGAAACGCGCGGCGTTATGGTACAGAATGTCGCGCTTCTGCTGGGCTGTCAGGAACGGCGCCTCCTCGATCGTTTCGATCGCCAGGCCAATGGCTTGGGGGAAGACCGTCTGATCCGATCCGAACAAAATCCGCCGTGAGAAGCCGGCGTCGACGAAGCGCTTGAGCTGGTCGTAGAATTGCGCCCGCGGCATGTTCCAGACGTTCGCTGCGATGTCGATGTGGAGCTGCGGATACTCGAACAACATCGCCAGCATCTCTTCGGTCAGCGGCGAGGCGGCGTGCATCACCCACAGGCGCAGCCGCGGATGGCGCTGCAGCACCTCTTCCAGCTGGAACGGCGAGGTCAGTCGGGCGCGATAGGGGTCGGCCTCTTCGTCATACTGGCCGGGATTGCCCTCGCCGAGGTGGATTCCGACCGGCACGTCGAGTTCTTCGGCGAGTGCCCAGAACGCCGCGTAGCGCGGATCGTCCGCTCGCCGTCCGTCATATTGCGGCCCGAACTCCGCGAAGACCGCGACCTCCCCCGCCGTGACGCGTCGGCGCAACTCGGCTAGGCCCGCCGCGTCGCTCGAGCCGCCGGCGAAGGCAGCCAGCAGCGGCTCGCCCATCTGCCGTCGCCATTCGGCGGCCGCGCTCGGCTCGCCGATGACCACGGCGCGGCGGACATCGTTGGCGCGCAAGGCGGCGATGGTCCGCTGCCGATGCTCGACGGGATTGGTCGCCGACTCGATCGGCCGCTCGCAGCGCACCAACTGCGCCGGATCCACCGGTTGCGCGGGATCGACCGCCGGGTAGTTGAGCGGCCGCTTCCCGACGCACGCCGGCAGCGGCGCCGGCAACGAACGGCTCATCATATGCACATGCATGTCGATGACCGGCCCGCGGCGCTCGGCGGCGCTCCCCGGCGACGCGGCAATCAAGGCCGCGACGAGTAATCCCGTGAGCGTCCTAGCCGCCATCGCGGGCGGCCCCCGTCCGGCAGTCGTACGGTAGGCTGGTGTCGTTGCAGAAATCGGGCCACCGCCCGCTCTTGCGCCAGAAGTCGAGCAGGCCGATCCGTTCGGCCAGCGCGCGGAAGCGCGGATCGCGGCGCAAATTCGCCAGCCCCGGACGAAACAGAATGTAGGAGTCGAGGGCAATGTGCTCGCGCGACTCCTTGGCCAGCCAGCGGAAGCTGTCCTCGATCGCTCCGAACTCGGTAAAGGCCTGCACTCCCCATGACCAGTCGCCGGGCGGGCTGGTCGACTCGAACTTGCGCAGGAAATCGAGCAGCCGGGCGACGTTGGCCGGCGAGGGATCGGCGCGGGCGCGCAGATAGATATGGGCGCCGGTGATTTGCGGGTCGACGAGCTTCATCGCCACCGTCGCGTCGCCGAAGCGCAGGTGGAAGCCCCACTGCGCATCGCGCAGCGCGCCGGTCCCCGCCCAGGTCCGCTCCGCCTTTGCCAATTCCCGCCGCGCATCCTCCAGCCGCCCGGCATAAGCCTGCGCCATGATCATATTGCTGGTGGCCGCGGGCGACAGCGGATCGAGCGCGGCAACCCGACGCGCCAGCTCGGCGCCGCGCTCCATATATCCCACTCGCTGCAGCAACACGCCCTGTTCGGCAAGCAGCAGGGGGTCGTCGGGATGCGCCTCGACCGCTGCCTCGAACAGGCCGAACAGGCGATCATAGGCGTCGCGCGGAAGCAAAGAGGCCTGGGCGACAACCGCCGCCGGCAGGTCGGGAGCGATCCTGCGAGCCACCTCGAGGTCCCGTTCGAGCGCGGCCCGCGCGGCACGGGCCCCCTGCGGGTCCAACGAGGCGAAGTCGAGCGCGGTGAGATCGGCCATGAGCAGGCGGGACAACGCCGGGACGAACTTGGGATTGTCTTTGAGCACCGCGCGCAGCCCGGTAATCACGCTGTCGTAATTGCTGATGCTCAGTTCGGCGATGCTGGCACAGGTCGTCAGGAACAGTTTCTGCGCGTCGCGCTTCAGGCCGCCGGCGCCTCTCGATTCGAGCGCGCATTCGAGCACCCGGCCCGCGGTGAGCGACAGCTGCTGGCGAAGATCGGCCTCGCTCCCAGCGGGGAAGGCGAACTCGCGCGACCACAACAGGGCCATGTCCTTGCCGTCGAGCAGGACGAGATTGGCGCGGACGCCGCGCGGATCGCTCAGATCGGCGGTTCGGAACAGCAGGTCCGGCCGGCCGCGCGGGAAATCGGCATCGACCAATTGCCACTTGCCCTTGCCAATTTGCGCGAGGCTGCCGAGCTTGACGTACAGATCGCTGGCCGAGGCCCGCGATTGCGGCGAGGAGTTTGCCGCCGTCACCTGCACCACCGGCAAGCCGGGACCGCGCAGGAATTGCCAAGCGCCGGCGGCGGACAGCGCCACGGCGCCGGCCACCGCGAGCCACAGCCGATAGCCGGCCGGCCGCGAAGCGCCCGACTTCGCTCTGGGCGCGCTTGCTTCCAGCGGCGGGTTTGCTGGTCGGCCGTCCGTCGGGTCGCCGGCGGCGGCCTGGCTTTCGACCGCCTCGAGCAGCTCGGCGAGGTGCGGCACCTTGCCGCGCCCTTTCCAATCGCCAAGCTCGATGGTCTGGAATTGCCGAAAGCCCATCGGCGGCGCGATTCCCGCGATGCTCAACGGGACCAATTTGCCGCGGTTGCGGCCTTCGGCCGCTTCGTCGCGGACCCACGCGCTTTCCACCGAGCGCGGGCTCCACAGCACCACCACCGCGTCGGCGGCATCGAGCGCCTGCTCGATCTTGCTGCTATATTGCGCGCCCCCGTGAATGTGGCGATCGTACCAGACGGTGTGCCCGGCGCGTTCGAGGGCGGCGACGAGCGGCTTGGCGAGCGCAACGTCCTCATGATCGTAGCTTAGGAAGACACGTGCCACCTGCTCGCCCTCTAGGATCGCAAACTGCGGTGAAGGTCCACGGGCGTCAAGGCGGTTGGCATTCGAGCGGCCGCGCCATAGAAGCGCGCTCGCTTGCCCGCGCACGAAAGGATCCGCGCCGCCCATGACCCGCCCGCGCTTCAACCGAATCCTCTTGAAGCTGTCGGGCGAGGCTCTGATGGGCAAGGAGCAGTTCGGCATCGACGCCGACGCGGTCGATGCGCTGGCCCGCGAGATCCAGTCGGCGCGCGAGCATTGCCCGGGGCTGTGCCTGGTGGTCGGCGGCGGCAACATCTTTCGCGGCATGGCGGCGGCGGCCAAGGGTTTCGACCGGGCAACCGCCGATTACATGGGCATGCTGGCGACGGTGATGAACGCGCTGGCGCTGCAGACCGCGCTCGAGCGGCTGGGAGTCGATACGCGGGTGCAATCCGCCATTCCGATGGCCAGCGTCAGCGAGCCCTACATCCGCCGACGGGCGCTGCGCCATATCGAGAAGGGCCGCATCGTGCTGTTCGCGGCGGGCACCGGCAACCCCTATTTCACGACCGACACGGCCGCCGCTCTGCGCGCCGCGGAGATGGGTTGCGATGCGCTGTTCAAGGGGACCAGCGTCGACGGCGTCTACACCGCCGACCCGAAGACCGACAAAAGCGCCACCCGCTACGACCAGGTAAGCTACAGCACGGTGCTCGGCGACAACCTCAAGGTGATGGACGCGGCCGCGGTCGCCCTTTGCCGCGACAACAACATCCCGATCGTCATCTTCAACATCCGCCAGCCCGGCAATCTCGCCGAAGTGCTGGCTGGACGTGGAACCGCGACGATCGTCCAGAACGAGGAGTGAGCGATGACTACGACCGTCGACAAGTCGGACCTGCAGCGCCGGATGCACGGCGCGGTCGAGGTGCTCAAGCATGATCTCGGCGGGCTTCGCACCGGCCGCGCCTCGACCGCTCTGCTCGATACCATCACGGTCGAGGTCTACGGCGCCAACATGCCGCTCAACCAGGTGGCGACGGTGTCGGTGCCCGAGCCGCGGATGCTCAGCGTCCAGGTGTGGGACCGCTCGAACGTCCAGCCGGTCGAGAAAGCGATCCGCGCCGCGAACCTGGGCCTCAACCCGGTCACCGACGGGCAGCTGATCCGGCTCCCGATCCCGGACCTCACGGAGGAGCGGCGCAAGGAGCTCGCCAAGCTGGTCGGCCAATTTGCCGAAAAGGCGCGGATCGCGGTTCGCAACGTTCGCCGCGACGGCATGGACCATCTCAAGTCCGACGAGAAGAAGCACGAGATCAGCGAGGACGAGCGCAAGCGGCTCGAGCATGAGGTCCAGAAGCTGACCGACCAGACCATCGCCGAGATCGACGCGGCGGCCGAAGCCAAGGAAAACGAGATCCTCGGCAGGTGACTTCACCCAGCAAACCGTTCGTGTCGAGCGCAGTCGAGACACGTCCCTCGAATCCTGAGCGTGTCGAAGGGCTCGGGACGAACGGATCAGGCGATGCGCCCCGCCACGTCGCGATCATCATGGACGGCAACGGCCGGTGGGCGAGCCAGCGCGGCCTGCCGCGGGTCGCCGGCCACCGCGCGGGAGCCGAGGCGGTCCGCAAGACCTTGCGCGCGGCCGGGGAATGCGGCGTCGAGGCGCTGACGCTTTACGCTTTCTCGTCGGAGAACTGGCGACGCCCGGAAGGCGAGATCAACGATCTCAAGGGCCTGCTCGGCTATTACCTCGAGCGAGAGCTCGACACTCTCGCCAAGGAGGGCGTCCGGCTCAGGCTGATCGGCGATTACAGCGCGTTCGGCCCGGACCTGGTCGCGCGCCTCGACCGTGCGGTCGAGCGGTTGGCGAACAACAACCGGCTGACCGTGGTCGTCGCGCTCAATTATGGCTCGCGGAGCGAGATTGCCGGTGCCGCCCGCGAGCTCGCCCGCCTGGCGAGGGACGGGACGATCGACCCCGACAGCATCGATGAGGAAGCGCTCGCCGCGCAGCTCCAGACCGCCGGCCTGCCCGAGCTCGACCTGTTGATCCGAACCTCGGGCGAGGTCCGCCTGTCGAATTTCCTGCTGTGGCAGGCGGCCTATTCCGAAATGCTGTTCACGCCGGTGCTGTGGCCCGATTTCGATGAGGTGGCCTTCAAGGCGGCCATTGCGGAGTTCGCCGCTCGGCAACGGCGCTTCGGTGGCCGGTGAACGAGCTTTCCGTTCGCACCCTCGCGGCCGTCGCGATGATTGTCGTCGCTTTGGCCGCGGCGGTGCTCGGCGGTTACTATTTCGCAGTGCTGGTCGCGGCCGCCGCGACGGCAATCTTCTACGAATGGACGAGGATCGTCCGCGGCTGGGGCCCGGCTTGGTATATCGCCGGCTTTTTCTACGCGCTCATCCCGGCGCTCGCCTTGCTGTGGGTCCGGGACCGGTCGGGTGACCAGCTGGCGCTCGTTCTGTGGATTTTCATCGTCACCTGGGCGACCGACATCGGCGCCTATTTTGTCGGCCGGGCGTTCGGCCGAGCCAAGCTGGCGCCCACGATCAGCCCCAACAAGACCATCGCCGGGCTGTACGGAGGAGTCGCGGCGGCGGCGGCGCTGTCCGGCGCGTGGGCGTGGTTCGCCGGACTTAAGCCGGCTCTGTTCGTGCTCGCGCCCTTGTTCGCGCTCGCGGCGCAGGGTGGCGACTTGTTTGAAAGCTGGATGAAGCGGCGCGCGGGGGTCAAGGATTCGGGCGACTGGCTGCCGGGGCACGGCGGCTTTCTCGACCGCCTCGACGGGCTGGTGCCGGTCGCGGTCCTGACCGCCGTTGCCCAGATCGCGGGCGCGGCATGAAGCGCAAGGTGTCGATCCTGGGCGCGACCGGTTCGGTCGGCACCTCGACCCTCGACCTGATCGAGCGCTCGCGCGATAGGTTCGAGGTCATCGCCTTGACCGCGGCCACCGACACGCAGGGTCTGGCGGACGCGGCGCGCCGCACCGGGGCCAAGCTCGCCGTGATCGCGGATTCCGGCCGGCTGGCCGAGCTCGAAACGATGCTGGCCGGGACCGATTGCCGGGCCGCGACCGGCGCCGAGGCCCTCAACGAGGCCGCGGCGGGCGAGGCGGACTGGGTGATGGCGGCGATCGTCGGCTGCGCCGGGCTGGTGCCGGTGATGGCGGCGCTCGAAGCCGGCCGCACCGTCGCCCTCGCCAACAAGGAAGCGCTGGTCAGCGCCGGCGCTTTGATGACCGACGCCGCGACCCGCAACGGGGCGACCATCCTGCCGGTCGACAGCGAGCATAATGCAATATTCCAATGCCTTGCCGGCAGCAGCCGAGACCATGTCTCAAAGCTGATCCTGACCGCGAGCGGTGGGCCGTTCCGGACCTGGAGCGAGCCCGAGATTCGCGCCGCCACACCCACGCAAGCCGTCGCCCACCCGAACTGGTCGATGGGTGCCAAGATCTCGGTCGATTCCGCGACCCTGATGAACAAGGGGCTCGAGCTGATCGAAGCGCACCATCTGTTCGGCCTGCCGTCCGAGCGCATCGACGTGCTCATCCATCCGCAGTCGGTGATCCATTCGCTGGTCGAGTTCATCGACGGCTCGGTGCTTGCCCAGCTCGGCAGCCCCGACATGCGCGTCCCGATCGCCTACGCGCTCGCCTGGCCCGAGCGGATGGCCACCCCGGCCGAGCGGCTCAAGCTCGCCGACATCGGCAGCCTCGAGTTCGAGCCGCCCGACCTGCAGCGCTTCCCGGCTCTGCGGATGGCCCGCCAGGCGCTCGAGCAGGGCGGCTCGGCCGCGATCGTCCTCAACGCCGCCAACGAGGTCGCGGTTAGCGGCTTCCTTGCCGGGCGGATTGGCTTTACGGACATTGCCAGCCTGGTCGAGCAGACGCTCGAGCGGGCGGTCGCGGGGGCCCCAGGCTCGATCGAGGAGGTCATCCAGGTCGATCTTGAGACGCGGCGTTCCATCACCGAGCTAATCGAGGCCCGCTGCCACTGATGCTTCAACAACCGCCTCTGTGGTTCATCCTGATCGCCTTCGTCTGCGCGATCGGTCCGCTCGTCTTCTTCCACGAGTTCGGGCATTACATCGTCGGCAAGCTGTTCGGGGTCGGCGCCGAGACCTTTTCGATCGGCTTCGGGCGCGAGATCGTCGGCTGGACCGACCGCAGCGGCACCCGCTGGAAGATCGGCTGGCTGCCGCTCGGCGGCTTCGTCCGCTTCGTCGGTGACGAGAACGCCGCCAGCGTCCCCTCTGCGCCAGAGGACGTCCCCGAAGAGCTTCGAGCCCGCAGCTTCCATTTGAAGCCGGTGTGGCAGCGCTTCCTGATCGTGCTGGCCGGCCCGATGGCCAATTTCCTGCTCGCGATCCTGATTTTCGCGGCCTTCTTCGCGGCACTCGGCTTTCCGCGCACTCCGCCGGTCGTCACCAGCATCGCGCCGGCCAGCTCCGCCCAACAGGCGGGCCTCGCCAAGGGCGACCGGATCCTGTCCGTCGACGGCCGCCGCACCGACAGCTTCGAAAAGCTCGCCTCCTACGTCGTGCTTCGCCCCGACGAGCAGGTCACGCTCGAGATCTTGCGCGACGGCGAGCGGCGGCGGGTGTCGACCCGGCTCGCCCGCCAGGTCGAGACCGACCGCTTCGGCCAAAGGTTCGAGATCGGGCGGCTCGGAGTCTATGCCGAAGGGCGCGAATATGTCCGCCTTCGACCGCTCGAATTGTTGCCCACCGCGACCGCCTACACGTTTCAGCTGACTCGCTCGATGATCGACGGCCTGTGGCAGATCCTGTCGGGCCGCCGCTCGGTGAAAGACCTCGGCGGACCGCTCAAGATCGCTCAGATCGCCGGACAACAGGCAAGCCTCGGCGCATTCGAGTTCATCCAGCTGCTCGCATTCTTCTCAATTAATCTGGGATTCATCAACCTGTTGCCAGTCCCGATGCTTGATGGAGGCCACCTGTTCTTCTACACCGTGGAGGCGGTTCGACGGCGGCCGGTCAGCCTGCAGGCGCAGGACTGGGCGTTCCGCGGCGGGCTGGCTCTCATCCTTGCACTCATGCTCTTCACGACGGTCAATGATCTCGACTCATTCGGTCTTTGGGACCGCCTAGAGCGCTTGATTGGCTAGGTTGCATGGGGCAGGGCGGGCGGAGGATCGGCCGGTTCGTCTGTCGAACGCGATTATTTCACAAAAGGCGGGGACGCGTGATTTCAGGAACTAAGACTATCGGCAGGCGCTCGGGAGCCATTCTCCTCGTCGGAACGATCCTCGGCGGCTGGTCGGCGCCGCTCCTCGCCCAGGCGACGACTGCTCCCCCCCAAGCCGCGCCCGTGCCGGTCCCGGCGCCGGCGGCCCGCTCCGGAGTGATCCGTTCGATCGCGGTTCGCGGCAACGAGCGGCTCGAGCCCGAAACCGTGCGCGCCTACGCGAACCTGACGCCTGGCGACACCTACACCGCCGTAAGCCTCGATACGGCGCTCAAGGACCTCTACGCGACCGAGCTGTTCGCCGACGTCGTCATCACCGGCGCCGAGACCGGCAACATCGTCATTACGGTGCGCGAGAACCCGGTCATCAACCGCATCGTTCTGGAGGGCAACAAGCGCCTCAAGTCGGACAAGATCCTGCCCGAGATCAAGCTTGCTCCGCGCCAGATCTTCACCCGCTCGAAGACGCGCGCCGACGTCGAGCGGATCGTCGAGCTGTACCGCCGCGAAGGGCGCTTCGCCGCCCGCGTCGAGCCCAAGGTTGTCCAGCTCGACCAGAACCGCGTCGACCTCGTGTTCGAGATTTTCGAAGGCGACAAGTCGAAGGTCCGCCGGATCAACATCATCGGCAACAATCAGTTCGGCGACGACCGCCTCCGCAAGGAGATGTTCACTCGCCAGGCCGGCGGCGTGCTCGGCTTCCTGAAATCCAACGACAGTTACGATCCCGACCGGCTGGCGGCGGACCAGCAGAAGCTCCGCGCATTCTATTTGACCCAGGGCTACGCCGATTTCCGGGTCATCTCCGCGCTCGCCGAGCTGACCCCTGACCGGCGCGACTTCATCATCACCTATGTGGTCGAGGAGGGCGCCCGATACCGGCTCGGCACCGTCGAGGCGGAAAGCGCTTTGCGCGACATACCGCCGGCGAGGATCAAGGAAGTCGCGGGCCTGAAGCCGGGCGAGTGGTTCAACGCCAAGGCGATCGAGGACGCGGTTGTCGACCTGACCGAGCTCGCCGGGAACTACGGCTATGCGTTCGCCGACATCGACCCGGCTTATGACCGCGATCCCGTCAAGCATGTGATGAACATCAACCTGAAGGTTGGCGACACTCCGCGCGTCTACGTCGAGCGGATCGACATCCAGGGCAACACCGTCACCCGCGACAAGGTCATCCGCCGCGAGTTCCGGTTGAACGAGGGCGACGCGTTCAACGCCATCAAGGTCAAGCGCTCGCAGGACCGGCTTCAGAGCCTCGGCTTCTTCCAGGAGAAACTGGAGGTCAAGCAGACCGAGGGTTCGGCCCCCGACCGGATCGTTCTGGGCGTCGACATCGAGGAGAAATCGACCGGCGAGCTGCAGCTTACCGGCGGCTATTCGAGCCTCGAGAAGTTTGTCCTTCAGCTGGCGGTCGCGCAGCGCAATTTCATGGGCAAGGGCCAGGAGCTCAACGCCAGCATCAACTATTCGCGCTATGCCAAGTCGGTGCAGCTGGGCTTCGTCGAGCCCTATCTGCTCGACAAGCAGATCCTGCTCGGCGGCGAGATTTATCGGCGCGACTACAACAGCTTCAACTTTGTCGGTGGCGAGCGGAACAGGACCTATTCGCAGATCCAGACGGGGATCGGCGCCAGGCTCGGCTTCCCGATCACGGAATTCGACAATTTCGGGACCCGCTACTCGTTCGTGGTCGACAAGATCACGCTTAACAAGAGCACCTTCTTCTCCGATCCGGACGGCTCGACCGGTCCGCTAGGGCTGGAATGCGACCCGCGCCTGGCCGGCCAATATCTGTGCGACGAGATCGGCTCGCGGGTCACCTCGTCGGCCGGCTTTTCGGTGCTTCACGACGACACCGACGGAATTCGGCCGACTCGCGGCCAGCGGATTTCGCTGTCGCAGGATTTTGCCGGCATCGGCGGCGACGTGAAATATCTTCGCAGCCGCGGCAGCGCGACCAAATATCTCGAGGTCCGCGACGGCTGGGTGGTGTCGGCCCACGGCGAGGGCGGCTACATCAAGGCTCTGGCCGATTCCCCCGGGCCGGGGCGTGACGCGATCCGCATCACCGACCGTTTCTTCGGCCCGCAGCTGCGCGGCTTCGACATCCGCGGCATCGGCCCGCGGGTCCTTCGCACCCCCTACAATGCCGACGGCACGCTGTCGGACGAGGGCGAGCGGGCCAGCGACGCGCTCGGCGGCCGCGCTTATTACATGGGCCGCCTCGAGCTCGAATTCCCGACCAGCTCGGGAATCCGGAGCATGGGGCTTCGACCCTCGGCGTTCGTCGATATCGGCTCGGTCTGGGGCCTCAAGAAGCCGGTTCTGACCAACGTCGTCGCAATCTGCACGTCGACCACCGGGACCCCCCGGCAAGTTCTGCCGAACGATCCAAATCCGAACTGCGCGACCGGCGAAACCCGAATTCCGGGAGTCCGCGAGGAATTCCTCGGCAACTCGCCCAAGCCGCGCCTTGCGGTCGGCGTCGGGGTTAACTGGGTCTCGCCGTTCGGCCCGTTCCGAATTGATATCGCCAAGGCCCTGCTTTCGCAGGAAGGCGACGACACCAAATTGTTCAGCTTCAACGTAGGAACCCAATTCTGATGAAGACCATCCTGACCGTCGCAGCGCTTGCCGCAACCGCGCTTGCACTTCCCTCAACGGCCGTCGCGCAACAAGCGCCCGGCGCTGTTGTCGTCGTTGTCGACAGCAGCCGCATCTATCGGGAATGCACGGCCTGCAAGACCGCACAGACTCAGCTTCAAAGCCGTGCCACGGCTTTCCAGACCCGCCGGCAAACGCTGGAAAACCAGCTGCGGACCGAGGGTCAGGCGATCAATGCCGCTGGTGAGGCCTTGGCCGGCAAGCCCGCGGACGCCGCGCTTCGCGCGCGGATTGAGGCGTTCGAAAAGAAACAGCAGGACGCCAACCAGGAACTGGCGCGCACCCAACAGAACCTGCAGTCGATCCAGGCCAATATCCTTCGGCAGATCAACGCTCGGCTGTACCCGGTGATTAATCAGGTGATGACCGCGCGGGGCGCGAACATGGCCGTCGATGTCGACGCCACTCTGGCTCATACGCAGGCGCTCAACGTGACTGCGGAAGTGTTGGCTGGATTGAATCGCGCGCTTCCGTCGGTCACCATTGCGCCGCTGCCGGCAGGGCAGCAGCAGCAGCCGCAGGGTCGGTGAACCGAGCGGCCGATCCAGGCGCCGCGGCTGTGACCGACGGCGGCGCGATGGACCTGGCCGGGGTAATGGCGGCGCTTCCGCACCGCTATCCGATGCTGCTGGTCGACCGCGTCGAATCGCTCGAGCTCGACAAGAGCATCGTCGCGATCAAGGCGGTCACCATCAACGAGGGCTTCTTCCAGGGCCATTTCCCGGGCCGGCCGATCATGCCGGGCGTGCTCATCGTCGAAGCCCTGGCGCAGGCCGCCGGAGTGCTCGCCGTCCACTCGCTCGGCCTCGCGGGCTCGGGCAAGCTGGTCTATTTCATGGCCATCGAGGGGGCCAAGTTCCGCGCCCCGGTCGAGCCGGGCGTGCTGCTTCGGCTCGAGGTCGAGTTCGTCCAGAAGCGATCGACGGTCTGCAAGTTCGCCGGCCGCGCCAGGATCGGCGACAAGGTCGTCGCCGAGGCTCAGTTCACGGCGATGATCGCCGATCCTCCGGCGGCGTAACGGCCGGCCACCAGGCGCCGCCGCGCTTTTCGATCCCGAACACCGCGCGGATCTGCGGCCCTTCGAGGATTTCCGGCCCCCCGTCAGCCACCGCGCGCCCTTGGTCCATGACTATCAGCCGGTCGGCGAAGCGCGCCGCCAAGTCGAGGTCGTGGGAAGCCATCAGCACCGCGCGGCCCGAATTTCGTGTTAACGCCCTCAGCCGCTCCATCAGCTTGAGCTGCCACAGCGGATCGAGGTTGGTGACCGGCTCGTCGAGCAGCAGCAGCTTCGGCTGCGGCGCCAGCGCCCGCGCCAGCAGGACCCGCGCCCGCTCGCCGGTTGACAGCTGGTCGACCCGGCGGTCGGCGAACGGCTTGAGCTCGAGCTGCGCCAGCACCGGCTCGACATCCTCCTCGCCGCCGAGCCGGATCAGGTCGCGGGCGGCAAGCGGCCATTTGATGTCGCGCGAGGCGGGCAGATAAGTCAGCAGGCGCTGCCGCTTGGGTGGCCCCAGGCGGGACGGATCGACGTCGTCGATGCGCACCCGGCCTTCGGGCGAGCCGATGCCGGCGATGGCGTGCAGCAGGCTGGTCTTGCCGCTGCCGTTGGGGCCGATCAGGCAGGTCAGAGTGCCGGCCTCGATCGTCAGCGACGTCGTTTCCAATCGGCCCGGAATGCGCAGTCCGGTGGCGAGCAGCAGGCTCACGCGCTGAGTCTCCAGCGCATGTGCGCCACTAGCCACAGGAAAAACGGTGCTCCGAGCAAGGCCGTCAACACCCCGATCGGCAGAGTCCGGCCGAGCGGCGCGAGCCGGACGGCGAGATCGGCGGCGAGCAGCAGGATCGCGCCAATCAGCGCGGCCGGTAGGATCGCCCGGCCCGGATGCCCGGCGGTCAGGCGCCGCGCGAAGATCGGCGCGACCAGGCCGAGGAAGCCGATCGCTCCGGCGATCGCGACGCACGCGCCGACCCCCAAAGCCGTCAGCACGACGATCTCGATCCGGATCCGGGCGATGTCGTGGCCGAGCGACTGCGCGACTTCCTCGCCCAGCGTCAGGCTGTCGAGCGCGCCGCGCAGCCGCCACAACAAGGCGATGGAGACGACCGCCGGAAGGGCCGCGAACGCCGCCTGCTCGAGGCTCCGGTCGACCAGCGAACCCATCAGCCAGTCGTAAGCGTCGTAAAAGGCGAACGGCGACGGTGCGAGCGCCAGCGCCAGCGTCGTCAGTGCGCCCGCCAGCGCGCTGATCGCCAGGCCGGAAAGCAACAAGGTCGCGGTCTCCGCGCGTGGCCCGGCGAGCGCGATCAGCAGCGCCAGCGCCCCCAGCGCTCCCGCGACCGATCCGATCGACAAAGCGATCGGCGCGGAGAAGCCGAACAGATAGGCGGTGACGACCGCTCCCAGCGCCGCTCCGCTGGTCGTCCCGGTCAGGTCGGGCGAGGCGAGGGGGTTGGCGAACAAGGCCTGGACCGCCGCCCCGGCCGCTCCGAGCATGGTCCCATAGGCCACCGCCAGCACCACCCGCGGCAATCGCAGCTCGAGCAGCACTGCAATCGCGAGCGCCCGGTCCTGCTCGAACAGGTCGGCGATCTGACGCCATGGCGTCAGCAGCGACAGCAACGCCATCACCAGCAACGCCGCGAACAGGAGCCAGCCGACCTTCACCGGCGAACCTGGCCGCGAAGCCGCAGCACCTCATCGATCATCGGCGGACCCATGCAGGTCCACGCCCGCCCATCGGTCGCGACGGTGCGCGAGCGCCCGGTGCCTTTTGCCAGCGGGTGCATCAGCCAGCGCTGAGCGCCCGAATATTCCCCGCTTCGGTAATCGCTTCGAAGCAGCACCGCCGGCGGACGAACCAGCAGCTGCTCGAGCGTCATCCGGTCGCCGGTCAACGTGCGCTGCCGGAAGCCCGAGAGCCGCATCCAGTCGGCCGCCAGCCCGGTCGCCTGAACGCTCCGCCCGCCGCCGCCCAGCCAGATGGTGTCGGACTGCCGCCTCGGCTGGCTCCGCTTGAGCGCGTCCAGCCGACCAAGCCAGTGCCTGCCGACCGGGCGGCGCCCTAAAGCATCCGCCACCGTTTCAATCTGAAGCTCGATGTCGGCCAGCCGCTGCGGGAACGGCAGGTCGAGAACCCGGATACCGAGCCGCTTCGCAATTCGCGCCCCGTCGCGAGCGCCGCCACCCATCGTCACGACCAGGTCCGGCTTCAGCCCGGCGACCGACAGCAGGCTGCCGTCGTTGTGCCGATAACGCCGCGCCTGCCGCCACAGCGTCGTTTCCTGCGGTTTGTGCGCGAGATGGCTGACCGAGACAATCTGCTCGGGTGCCGCGATCGCCAGCAGCAGCTCGTCGGTGCACAGGTTGAGCGACGCCACCTTGAGCGCGGCGGCGCTAGCGCCGATCAGCAAGGCGGATGCCGGCATGCAGGCTCCTCCCTTCGGTGCGGTAGCCGAACACGTCCTGGTAGCGCTCGTCGAAGGCGTTGGCGGCGCGGGCGAACAGTTCGAGCCTGCGGCTGACCGCGTAGGCGATGCGCGCGCCGCCGAGCCAATAGGAGCCGAGCCGCACCGGCTGCGATGGGAAGACGTCGAAATTGGTATCGCGGCGGGCGCCGGTGAACGCCAGCGAGGCGCCGTAGGTGAGGCGGCCGGAGGTGCCGTCGATGGCGACCGAGCCACTGTGCTTCGGCCGGCGGATTTCCCGGACCTGCGAAGCGCCGTCGGGCTCCGTCGCCTTCAGGAACGAATAATTCCCTGTCAGCCGAAGCGCCTCGCCGACCCGCCAGCCCAATTCGGCCTCGACTCCGGGGCGGCGGCTCTTCTCATCACGGTTGATGGTCGTCGAGGTTGGAAAGCCGAACACATCGACGATCTCGTCGGTCAGCCGCTGGCGATAGCCGGTGAGCGCGGCTTGAATCCGCTTCGAGCGATAGCGGACCGAGGCTTCGACGCCGCGCGAGCTCTCCGGCTTAAGCGACCGGTTACCAACGAAACTTCCGGGGAAAAAACCGTAGAGATCGGAAAAGCTCGGCTGGGCAATACCTTCGCCGTAGGAGGCGGCGAGCGAGAAGCCACCACCGGCGTCGACCAGCGCCGAAGCGCGCAGTGTCGTCGCATCCTTGAAGCGGTTGAATGAGTCGCGGCGGACGGCGAGGTCGGCGACCAGCGGCCCGGCCTCGCCGCGCCATTCGACGGTCAGCGCCTCGTGCCGGCGGCTCTGGTCCTGGTCGGTGAAGCCGCCGTACACCGTATCGCGGGCGCGGAACTCCTCGCGTTCGACATCGACGGCGGCGACCAGCTGGTGGGCGAGGGCGCCGGTGGCGAAGCGGCGCTCGACCTGGGCGGCGAAGCTCTGCCGGCGGCCGCGGGTGCGGTTGATCTCGTCCCCGGCGAAATAATTGCGGTTGAGCGAGCCGAGCAGCGCCGCCGAGGCGGTCGCTTTCCAGCCGCCCGCGGCGAACGTCGACCAGACCCGGCCCGCGTGGAGGGCATTGCGGCTGGCAAGATCGTGCGTTTCCGCAAAGGTGAACGGGTCGCTGCCGTCGAACTGGGTGCGGCCATTGAGCGAGAAGCCCGCGGCGCCAAGCTCGAGGCCCGGCGAAACTTGCCAGCTGGCGCGGACTCGGCCCGACAGATTGCGGTAGCCATCGCGGTCGCCGCCGCCGAAAATGTCGATGCCGTCCGACCGCTGCCAGCCGATCGCCAGCGCGGCGTTGGCGTTGCCGGACGCGATCCCGCCCGACGCCGACAGCCGCCGGAAGCCGAATGACCCGGCCTCGCCCGAAGCCGATGGCTCCACGGCCGCTTCGCCGACGCCGTTGACCGCGACCACCCCGCCGATCGCCTCCGATCCCCACAGCGCCGACTGCGGGCCGCGCACGACCTCGATCCGCGACGCCAGGTCGGCGTTGAGCAGCTCCCAATGCGGCTCGTTGATCGACGCCGGGTCGTTGGCCCGGATGCCGTCGACGAACAGCAAGCTGTGGCTGGCCTCGGCGCCGCGGATCCGGACCTGGGTCAGCGAGCCCGCCGGCCCGGACGTCGATACCGCCGTCGACGGCGCCAGGCGGAGCAGGGCGGGGAGCAACGGCTCGCCAAGGCGCTCGATGCGCTCTCTATTGATGACGATGACGCTGGCGGCGCTGTTCGCCTCCTCCTCGGGAGCGCGAGCTGCGGTGATGACGATTTCATCATTGATGATGGGTGGGGTGTCGATCGGTGCCTGGAACATGGTCATCCCTTCCGTTGACGAACATGCCGTCACAGAGGGATGCGTGGCCCCGAGTCCGAAGCCTCACCCACGCTCCGCGGCTGGTCCCGGCCGGGGAAACGGACGACGGACTAAGGCAAGTGTCTGACTTGGAGAGGCTTTTGCCTCTCCATACAGTTGCGGGCACAGCGCCGGATTTGCACCGGCTTCCTTCTTGGCCGGCGGCCGTGACCGCCGGACCTCAGTCCAATATCCGGGCTAGGATCGCCCCCCGCAGCTTGTCAAGTTGCCCCTGTTTCGCTAGGGCGCGCGACATGTCGGCTGCTGGTCGGAAACCAGCGGCCCTTTTTTCAGGAAACCGTCATGAAGTCCGGCACCCACCCCGATTATCACATGATCACCGTCGAGATGACCGACGGGACGAAATTCCAGACCCGCTCGACGTGGGGCAAGGAAGGCGACACGCTGCACCTCGACATCGACCCGTCCGTCCACCCGGCGTGGACCGGCGGCAAGTCGAGCCTGCTCGACACCGGCGGGCAGGTCGCGCGCTTCAACAAGCGCTTCGGCGGACTGTCGCTCGGCAAAAAATGATTGGGTTCAGCTCGGCTCCGCAGCTGGAGACCGAGCGGCTGGTCCTCCGCGGCTTCCGGCCCGAGGACCTCGAGGACCATGCGGCGACGCTCGGCAACCCGGCTGTCACCCGTTACCTGACCGACGAACCGATGAGCCGCGAGGATTCGTGGCGCCGCCTGATGATGGCGGTCGGCCAGTGGCCGCTGCTCGGCTACGGCTATTGGGCGGTGGTGCTCAAGGACAGCGGCCGGATGGTCGGTCACTGCGGCTTCGCGGATATGCAGCGGGCGATTGAACCCAGCATTTCCGGCGAGCCCGAGATGGGCTGGATCTTCGATGCCGGCGTCCACGGGCAGGGTATCGCCTTCGAAGCCTGCGCCGCGGCCCTCGACTGGGCGGACAAAGAGCTCGACGCCCCAAGCTATCCCGCGATCATCAGCCTCCAAAACGAGCCGTCGATCCGCCTGGCCCATCGGCTGGGCTTCGAGCGCCTGCCCGACGCCGTCTATCGCAACGAAGCGGTCGGCCTGTTCCGAAAGCCCGCGCGCAGCCGCTGAGCTCGCCTACCAGCCGCCGCCGCCTCCGCCGCCACCGCCGCCACCCGAAAATCCGCCGCCGCCCGAGCCGCTTCGCGAACCCGGTGCGGTCGAGGCCGAGCTGACGGTGCTTGCAAGCGACGCTCCGACGCGGCCGACGAAGGCGCCGGGGTTGTCCCACGGGTTGCGGCTCCCCGAGTACCAGCCGAATTGCTGCCGGCCTTCGACCGCCGCAGCGGCCAGCACGCTCTGGAAGCGCTCGGCCCAGCGGCTCTCGACGCCGAGCGCGATCGCGTAGGGCAACAGGCGTTCGAACAGCTCGGGCGTGTCCTTGGGCGGTGTCATCCGGTCGAGCCGCTCGCCCTCGGTGATCGAGAGATATTGGCGAAAGCCGGCGATCCGGTCGAGCACCGCGCGGCCTTCCCTGGTCGGAGCGGCGATCCAGAAGAAGGCCGAAAGGGCCAGCGGCAGGCCGATCAACGGTATCGCGAGCGGCAGCAGCCAGCCCGAGCCGAAGGCCGCCCCGATGAACGGCGCTCCGACGCCGAACGCAAGCGCTGCAAACACGAACGCGGCCAGGGCCACGACCCATTTCCCGACGCCCTCCATCTCCTGCATCAGCATCAGCAACAGCGCGGTGGTGACGATCGCCCCGACCGCGACCAGCACTCGCGTCGGCTCGAGCACTCCGGTCGCGGCGACCACCGCCGCCGAGGTCAGCCACAGCGCGGCGAGGAACACGACCAACCCGGCGAGCGCCCATCCCCAATTGCGGTGGAAGAGCTTGCCTTCGAAGCTATTCTTAAAAGCTCTGTCCAACACCTTCTTCGCGGCTGCGAATTTCTTGTGATTCTTCTGCTCCATGACGATTGACTCGCCGCTCGAAGCTAACTCACGCAGCATCGCTTCCTCGGCGCTGGGGAGAGGGGTCGCCGCCGCCAGCCGCTCGAGCCGGACCTTGTCGCGGCCCAGCCAGCCGCCGTCCTCCTCGACCATCCGGACGTGGCCGCGGACGCCGAGGTCAACCAGCGCCGCGGCGAACGCCCGATTATCCGCGCCCATTTTCCACACGTAGCGCATCGCTGCCGGGGTCAAATCGTCGGTCGGTGAGAACAGCGGCACCACCGTGCCGGGGCGCGGGTTGCGGCCGGCGCGCTTCCAGGCGACGTAATAGAAAACGGCGATGCCGAGCAAAGCCAGGACACCAACGATCGGCGGTCCGAAGTCGGCCAGCCACCACATGGCCTGCTCGTTCTGGGCAGCCTCGGCGACCACCCCCTTGGGCCAGGCGACCGCCACGGTCAGCCCTTCGTACGGTGCGAGCGGCTGGGTGGTCCGAAACTGTATGTCGCCCGGCTGCTCCGCGACCACTTCGGCGTTGCGGGCGGTCGAGCCTTGCGCGCCGGTGTAGACCGAGCGCTGGCCGAGCTTCACCGCCGCGGGCAGCCGGATCCGCGCCTCGGCGACGTCGATCGGGAACACCCAGCCGTTGCCGGTGACGTTCCAATAGAGCTCGTCATAATCGGCGAACCGGCCGATCTGACGCGTGGTCCGGTAACGAATGACGTAACGGTGGTCGCCGTCCTCCACCAGCTTGTCGGCATCGCCGATGCGGACGCGGACGCCGTTGGGGATCGGCTCGATCGCCGCCGGCTCGGGATTGCCGTCGCGGGTGACTCCGCCGAGCTTGAAGCCGACCCGGAACTGGCTGCCGCGCGGACCGCGATAGCGGGTTGGAAAGTCGCGGTAGATGCCGTGGTTGATCCGGGCCCCTTCGGCGCGGACGTCGATGGTCTCGGTGACGTCGAGCGAGGAGTCCGCACGCACCTGGATGTCGCTGGAGAAGAGCGTGACGCGCTCTTCCGCCGACGCCGCCGACGGAACGGCGGCCAGCGACAGCAGCAGGGCCAGCGCGGCCAGGAAACGCGCCATCGTCACGCCGCTGGGCGGTCGAACGATACCTTGGGTGCGGTCAGGATGGTCGCGTCGGAATCCTCGTAGAACGGCTCCTCGGTGAAGCCCATCGGCCGCGCGAACAGCGTGTCCGGGAAGCTCTGGATCCGCATGTTGAGGTCGCGAACGGTCGCATTGTAGTAGCGCCGCGCACTTTGCAACTCGTTCTCCAGCGAGCTCAATTCGCTCGAAAGCTGCCGGAAATTCTCGTCGGCCTTGAGGTCGGGATAGGCCTCCGCGACCGCCATCAGGCGTCCCAGCAGGCCGGTCATCATCGCGTCAGCCGCGGCAGTCTGTCCAACCGAGCCACCGCCGATCCCATCGCCGCGGTGCGCGATTACGGCATCGAGTGTCTCGCGCTCGTGGGTCGCATAGCCTTGCACCGTCTCGACCAGATTGGGGACGAGGTCGGCGCGGCGGCGAAGCTGGACGGTAATGCCGCTGAACGATTCCTTGGCCAGCGCTCGAAGCCGAACCAGCCCATTGTAGACGGAAATCGCATAGACGACAGCCAAGACGACGACGCCAAGGATGATCCAGCCAATCAGATCCATGTAAAACCCCCCAAAGACATGCCCGGGAGCGAGCATAATGCCGCGACACCTGCGCGCAAACGCTAAATCCTCCCCCATCGGCGGGAGGTGGCGCGCAGGCCACAGATTAGCCCCTCCCCTCGATGGGGGAGGGTTGGGGTGGGGTGGAGTCTCCGAAAAGGGCAGGGCAGCTCCGCCGTCACCCCCACCCAACCCTCCCCTATCGAGGGGGAGGGCCCGATTCTCAAAAAGCCGGGATACCGGTGATCGCGCGGCCCATGATCAGCGCGTGGACGTCGTGTGTGCCTTCGTAGGTGTTGACCGTCTCGAGGTTGGCGGCGTGGCGCATCACCTGGAACTCGGCGCTGATGCCGTTGCCGCCGTGCATGTCGCGAGCGATCCGGGCGATCTCGAGCGCCTTGCCGCAATTGTTGCGCTTGATCAGGCTGATGGTCTCCGGGATCAGCTCGCCGGCCTCGAGCCGCCGGCCGACCCGAAGCGCCGCCTGCAGCCCGAGCGCGATCTCGGTCGCCATGTTGGCGAGCTTGAGCTGAACCAATTGGTTGGCGGCCAGCGGCTTGCCGAACTGCTTGCGGTCGAGCGTGTACTGGCGGGCGGCGGCGTAGCAGGCCTCGGCGGCGCCCATCGAGCCCCAGCCGATGCCGTAACGGGCCCGATTGAGGCAGCCGAACGGGCCCTTGAGCCCCTCGGCGTTGGGCAGCAGCGCTTCCTCGGGGACTTCGACTCCGTCCATGACGATTTCGCCGGTGATCGAGGCGCGCAGCGACAGCTTCATCCCGATCTTGGGTGCGCTTAACCCATTCATGCCTTTCTCGAGGACGAAGCCGCGGATCTTGCCGTCGTGAGCGTCGGACTTCGCCCAGACCACGAACACGTCCGCGATCGGCGAATTGGTGATCCACATCTTGGTGCCGGAGAGCACATAGCCGCCCTGGACCTTCTGCGCCCGGGTGCGCATCCCGCCGGGGTCGGAGCCGGCGTCGGGCTCGGTCAGGCCGAAGCAGCCGACCAGCTCGCCCTTGGCGAGGCCGGGCAGATATTTCTGGCGCTGCTCCTCGCTTCCGTAGGCGTGGATCGGGTGCATGACGAGGCTCGACTGGACCGACATCGCCGATCGGTAGCCGCTGTCGACGCGCTCGACGGCTCGGGCGATCAGGCCGTAGCTGACGTAGCCGAGGCCGGCGCCGCCATATTCGTCGGGGATGGTCGCGCCCAACAGGCCGAGCTCGCCCATCTCGCTCAGGATCGACCGATCGAAGCGTTCTTCGAGATAAGCGTCGGTGACTCGCGGCTGGAGCTTTTCCTGGGCGTAACTCTCGGCGGTGTCGCGGACCATCCGCTCTTCTTCGTTGAGCTGATGATCGAGGTCGAACGGGTCGGACCAGTCGAACGAAAGGATTGCAGGCTCGCCCACGCGCATGTTCCAGCCGGTTGTTTGAGGTCGCGGCTCCCTTAGCGGCGAGGGGCGCGACGCGCCACCCCGCGCTTATTGGCTGGCAGCCGGCGTTGCCGAGGCGCCGCCGAAGCTGCGCTTGATGGTCAAGCCGATATTGGGGTGGCGGTTGCGCTCGCGCTTCTCGCGGATCGCGAGTTCGGTGGCGGCGCGGTTGGGGAAGAACAGCAATCGCGTTCGGTTTCCGCTCGTGTTCAACGCATTGTCGATGTCGAAGGTGATCGAAGTGCGCGGGTCCGGTCGGTATTCGACGAACGCCGTTCCATAAGGCCCGCCGTTGAAGTTGATGTCGAATTCGTCGGTGCGGAAGAAGGTGAAGGGGGCCCGGTCGTTGACTTCGAACCCGTAGGACCAGGGGCCGGTGTCGCGGCGGACGTCGAGTCCCCATTCCCAGTCGGGGTAGACACCGGTGAAGTTGCGCATCTTGCCGCTGATCGGGTCCTCGACGCGGGTCCGTCGAACGAGGCCGTTGGCCTTGACCCGAAGGCCGTTCCACAGTCGGCCGAGCGGCGCGTCGAGCGTCAACTGCGCGAAGGAATGCTTGCCGGTGCCGATATTGCCGGGGGCGTCGAAGCCTTCGCCATCCTCGTCGAAAATCAGGATCCGGTCCTGGAGCATGCTGATCCGGTCGTGGCCGAGGTCGAGCTTGAACAGGCCATCGCCCAGGATCGGGCGCTCGGCGGTCAGCCGAAATTCCCACGCGCGCTGCGGCTGCAGATTGGCGTTGCCGGCGTTGACCCGGTCGGTCGACAGCTCGGCGACGGTGACGAAGTCGTAGAAGTCGAGCTGGGCGACCGTGCGCCTGACCGAAAACTGGGTGTGCCAGCCGCCGCCGGGCTTCCAGTCAAGGGTGGCGTTGGGCTTCCAGAAGCGCAGCTTGCGGTTGGCGGTGGCGTCGCCGCTGACGGTCAAATGCGAATATTCGAAGCGCATCCCGGCATCGAGGCGCAGCGCGGGGCTGAGCTGGCGGCCCGCGTTGACGAACAGTTCGCCGCGCTTCTCCTTGACCTTGGCGCTGTCGATGGGGAGGTCCTCGCGAACGCGGCTGCCGTCTTCCTCGACCTCGAATAGCTCGACATCGCTGTCGAGCGTGTTGAGCACCGCTTCTCCGCCCGCCTCGAACGAGAATCCGGCGAGGTTCTGGCGGGTCCAGTTCAAACGGCCGATGGTCTCGTCGCGCTTGGCCTTCTGGGTCTGGTCGAAGCCGCCGACCTGCACCGCATTGTCGCTCCGCAGCCCGTTGCGGACGACATAGGCGTCGAAATTGTTGCGCTTGCGGCGGGTGGCGAGGCCGACCAGCTTGATCGCTCCGCCCGCCAGCGGCCGGGTAATGTCGCCGCCGAGCTCGAAGACCGAATTGTCGTAGTCCTGGTACAGCGAATCGTCGCGCGGCGCCTCGCCGGGGACGCTCACCCGGTTCCGCTGGACGAGGTCGAACTGCCCCGGCGACCAGCGTGCGTTGACCCGCAGCGCGTTGTCCGCGGCGCGCTCCAGCGCCCAGCTACCGGAAAGGTAGGGATTGAAATCCTCATAGCGGTTAAATTTGCGCCGGTGCTCGTACAGCTCGCCCGTGTCCATGATGGTCAGCGTGTCGGTGCCTTCCTCATTGTTGAGGATGTAGCCGGTTCCAGCCGACAGATTGATGCTCGACGCGCCGCGGCGGATCAGCGCCGAGCCGCTGACGTCGCCGGTCATCCTTCCGGTGTAGAGCCGCCGGGTCGACGCCGTGACGTTGGCATCGATCCCGGCTTCCGCTGACAGAAAGATGTTCAGCACCTGGCTCTTGCCGGCATAATCAGAACCGAACAGGTCGCCGGGTCCGACCTCGACCTTGGTCACGCGCTGCGCCGGAATTCGAGCCAGCGTCGTCTCGAGCGTTTCGGCCTTAGAGCTCGGTCGGGCACCGTTGAAGACGACATTACCGGCGGTCCCCGCGAAGCCGCGCACATCAGCGCCGTCCTGGGTTGCTCCGAGGTCGAGGTTGAAGCCCGGCACCCGGCGGGCAATGTCGAGCGCGCTGCGCGGCGCATATTGGGCGAAAAAGGCGGCGTCGTAGGACGTGGTGCGCGTGCCCTGCGTCGGGGTCGCGGCGGGCTGGTCCCCTGGAGTGGCCGATTGGGCGTGGGCGGTCGTCGAAGCGCCGAGCGCAAGCAGAGCGGCTGAGGCATAATATTCAACCGTCCGCATCGCCCAACTCCTGTGTTACCGTGCCAACACAGGTGCAAACGCCGGGCGCTACAAATCTAGCGCTCTTCGACCAATCGACGAACGGTTCCGCGAGCGGCCGCCGGGGACCGGCGAGCGGCGTGCAAACGGGTGCAGCGCTTCGGACAATCTGATCGTCGCTGGGTTAACCTTTTCTAAGAAGGAGCGGCCCAGAACGGGTTCGACAGGGATCGGAGAGGGAAGATGGGGGCGCCGGTTACAGGCATCGAAGCAGACGAGCGTGCGGTGTCGGCCGACGCCTTGTTCAGTTCATTCAAGACGATCGGCCCGCACGAGCGGGGCCGGCACTCAGCCGTCTATGATTATTGGCTCGGCATTCGCGGCGATCGCGAGTTCCCGTCGATTCGCGACCTTGACCCGTTGCAGATTTCCGATGCCGGGCCGTGCAGTGTCCTGCTCGAGCTGATCGGCGGCGGCGAGGATGCCGAGATCCGCCACCTCGGCGACACGCTCAAGCCCGACGTCGCCGTCGAGCGGATCGTCGACGCGCCGCGCTCGTCCTTGCTGTCGTGCATCGCCGGCAAGCTCGCCATCGTCGCGATCTCAAGGGACGCGCTGGCGTTCGAGGACGAATTCACGACCGATGCCGGACCGGCGCGCTGCCGGGTCACCTTGCTGCCGTTCAGCTCGACCGGGCCGTGGGTCGACTACGTCTATGGTTTCGTGACCTCGGAAAGCATCCCAGCTGAGGTCGAAGAAGCGCTCGAAGTGGCGGTCGACGAGGTCGTAGCTCCCGAGCCGGTTGCGGAAGTCGTCGTCGAGCAGCCCGAGTCCGAGCCCGATCCAGCTCCGGCTGAAGTCCCCGACGACTCGTCGATAGCCTTCGATCCGTCCGCGGGCGCCGACGGCTTTTTCGGCAACGTCGTCAATCTGGAGCTCGAGCCAAATGTGACGATCACTACGAGCGAAACGCCCGCCAAGCAGGAAACAGCGGCCGAACAGCAACCCCAAACCGACAATGACTCATCGGAGAATCCCATGCAGACCAGGCTGACGGAAGTCCGGGCGAAGGCCGACGAGGCTCGGCTCGCCAAATTGCAAAGCGAGGCCGCGCTCCACGAAGGCCTGAGCGCCGCCTATGATTTTGCCCTCGATGCCGAGGACCAGGCCGAGGAATATCTCAAGCTCGTCGAAGCCAAGGGGGTGAAGATCCAGCTCCGCTCGCCGATGGCGCCGGTGGTGAGACTGGCTTTCGACGGCCTCACCGACGAGGCGACGATCGCCGAGCTCGAAGGGGTGATGGCCTGGGCGCTGACGATGAACCTGCCGCGCGGCACGCTTGCCGAGCGAATTCAGTCCGAAGGTGGAATGGCCGCGATCCTCAACGGCCGGGGCGAATAGCTCAGTAGAGGCTTAAGCCGGTTTGGCAGCCGATGGCGGCGGCTTGCCGGAGCCTCCGGCCAACCGGAATCCCTCGATCACCGCTTCGACCGCGCACCGGTCCGACAGTTCCGCTAGCCGCTGGATCTCCGCGTCGGGCTGGGTCGACGCCAGCCGATGGGTCCGAACGGCGATTTCGCGCAACTCCTTGATCCCCGTTTCGGAAAGCTGCTGATGGTCCTGCAGGAGCCGGTCGAGCACGGCCTCGGCCAATGGCGTTTCAAACTCGAGGCCGACGAACTCGTCGCAATGCCAGACGACCCGGCAATGCTGGGTTTCAAGGCCGGCGATATTCAACCACATCCACGCATCGGGCGAGGTGCCCGAAATCGCCTCGACTCGGCAGCCGTGGGTCGAAATGTCGATCAGCCGCGCTTCGACCCGGCCGCGGCTTGCTTCGCGGATCGTCGCGCTCAGACGCAGCGCAGTCCGGCTGGCGCGCCGGCGCTCGGGCCGTTGCTGTGGTTTGGCGGACTCGGCCATGGCCCAGTGATGGGCGCGGATGGTGAACAAAAGGTTGTCGGCCGGTCGATTCGGCTGAAGGGCTGTGACTGCTCCTTGAAAGACTCCTGTTCTGCATGACAATGACTTGATACGAAACGCGAATGATGAGGAATCAGCGGCTCGCCGCTTCTATCAGAAGGGGCACTCTCATTGTCGCGGTCGCGGCCATGGCGACGACATTGACCGGTTGCGCAAGCACCACGGGCTCGAGCGCGGTTGCCGAAACCCAGTTCGATGCATCCTCCGATTTCATTATTGACGCCCAGGTGCGCGGTCATCCGCTGCGGCTGAAGGTGGATCCGGGCGCGCCGTGGTTCGTGTTGCTCAACGGAAGTGCCGCCAAGTCTCTGAAGCTGGTCGGCACCCGCTCGGCGAAGCTGGCCGTTGGCCCCATGGAATTGAAGGGCAAGACGCGCTCCGAGAAGTTCATTTTGAACGGAACCGAGGCGCGCCGGCCGGTGATGTGGCTCAAGGGCGACGGGATCAAGGGAGCGGACGGAGTGATCAATCCGGCCCACCTTCCGTGGGAACATGTGAAAATGCGGCTCAGGCCACCCCGGGCGGGCGAGCAGCAGATCGAGCTGCCGATGCGCTTCGACAAGGAGCGCGGCCTTTATTTTGAATATTCCTTTGGCGGGCAGACGATCCTGACCCGCTTCACTCTCGCCGATCGGTTGACCACCGCGACCGGCGCCGCTGCATCGGTGATCGCCAAGCGTCGCGCCGGCATCTGGAAGGGCGACCCCTTCACCTATGCCGTGCGCTACGGAGTCACTCGCCCGGTCCGCAGGATGGTGCTGGGCCAGCCGCTTTCGGTGAACGGGTTCGTGCTGTCGAAAATGGTCGTGCGGATCCTGGACGATCGCGGCGACTATCGGCTGCCGGTACAGGAGCTTCCCGTCACAGCCGGCGAGGAGGACCCCGACGAGGACATCCTGGTGCTTGGAAAGCAGCGCAAGACCTTCGGAGCGCCCCATTTCTGGCTGATGATCGGCAGCGAGGATCTGTCTCGGTGCAGCAACATCAGCTACAACAACAGGACGCGGCGGCTGATCTTGAGCTGCGCCCTGACCGATCCGAATTCAGTTTAGGAGGGAAGGACATGAGGAAGATTTCTGTGTTCGCCGCGGCGGGCTTGGCCGCGGCAGCTTTGCCCCAGGGTAGTGCGCTGGCGTCGGCCCCCGCGACCGGCTCGGTGGACAAGTTCGCGACCTGCGCCGTCCGGCAATATGACGGCGCCGAGCTGCTCGCGACGCAGCCGGGATCCGAGGAAGAGTCCGAAGTGCTGGCCGAGTACGCCCGCCGCTCCTGCGCCGCGCCCGCCACGTCGCGGGACGCGCTTCGCGGCGCGGTTGCCGCCGAATTGTTCAAGGCGGACTTTACCGCGATCGGCTCGCGGCCGCGGCGGGAAACGGTCGAGGTCTTCACCCTCGATGCCGAGGACCTCAGCGCGATGGACGCCGCCAGCCGGCAGAGACTCGAGCTGCTTGGATTCGGAACCTGCGTCGCCGCCGGCGATCCGACCCGGGCGGTTGCATTGCTGCATGCCCGTGCCGGCAGCCCCGAGGAGGCCCGGATCGTCGCCGAGCTTCAACCTCAGTTCTCGCCATGTCTGGTTGAAGGTGAGAAGCTCAACCTTGCGAAATCCGACTTGCGGAGCGCGCTTGCCGAAGGCGCTTACCGGCTGGCGATCGCCCACTCGACCGACGGCGAGGACATTCTCGTGACGGGAACCAAGGACCCGTCGCGAAGCCTCGTCTGCAAGACTCGGACGACGGTCGGGAGCCACGTCCCGCAGAAGTCGTGCATGACCGAAGCGCAGTGGAAGACCCGCGAAAGGGAAGACCAGATTGCCGCCACCGACATGGCGCGCAAGGCGCGGGAGAAGGCCGAGCAGGACATGACCGTCGACGTCCAGAGCCGCTTCCCGGGCGGAAGTTAGTCGCGCAGTCCGCCTTTGGAGAGGCCGATAGTTCTTCTGGGCTAGCTCGCCCATTGGCGGAGAGGGTGGGATTCGAACCCACGGTGGGCTTGCACCCACGGCGGTTTTCAAGACCGCTGCCTTAAACCACTCGGCCACCTCTCCCTGGGGCCGCAATTGGCCCGCCCCATGCTGGGTTCACATTGGGATGCGTAACGCGCCCGGGCCGGGCCGTGCAAGGCGCGCGGTGAACCCGGCTGGCGCTTGATGGGTTGGTTTGCTTAGGTTTGCCAAGGATGGAGGCCGGAGTTGCGTTCGAATAGCGGCTGGACATTGGTGGGCCTGGCTGCCGTCGCCTTCGGCCCGGCGAGTGCGCAGGTCGATCCCCTGGCGCCGCGCGTGGCCCAGCCGCAGACCCAGCCGGTAACCGTTCACCGCCCTGCGCAGGCGCCCAGCACGATCTATCCTGCCCAGACCTATGCGCAGCCGACCGGCTTCGCCGCCTACAAGCAATATCTGACGGCCAGGGCGCGGAGCCAGGCCGTGCGCGAAGCGACCATCCAGGCGACGATTCCCTATCTGCAGCTCAACAGCCGGGCGATCGAGCTCGACCGGGCGCAGCAGCCGCGGCCGCGGACGTCGAACTATATGGCGCCGTTCGCTCCGTACCGGCGCGAGCATGTGACCCCGGTGCTGATCCGCCGCGGGCAGAGCCGCTATTACCAGCATTGGCCGCGGCTGAGCCTGATCCAGGCGCGCTACGGCGTCGATCCCGCGGTGCTGATGGCGATCTACGGCCACGAGACCAGCTACGGCTCGATCACCGGCAGCTTCGACCTGCTCGAAGTGCTTGCGACGCTCGCCTACGAAGGGCGGCGGCGGCAGATGTTCGAGAACGAGTTCATCGCCACCCTCAAGCTCCTCGACAGCGGAGTCTCGCGAGCTCGGCTTCGCGGTAGCTACGCTGGCGCGACCGGATACCCGCAGTTCATGCCGACCGCCGCGCTGCGGCTGCGGGTCGACGGCGACGGCGACGGTTATGCGAACATCTGGTCGAACGAAGCCGACGGCCTGGCGTCGATCGCCAATTATCTGCGCGATGCCGGCTGGAAGTCCGGAGTCCCGTGGGGAATCGCGGTGCACGTTCCGACGAACCTTAACCGCTACGCGCTCCGGAGCACCTTGAACGCGCCGCGCTGCCCGACGGTGCACAAGCGCCACAGCCGCTGGCTGACGATGCGCGAATGGCGCGGGCTCGGAGTGGCGCCGCTCGGACGGACGCTGCCGGAGAATGAAATGGCGACCCTGCTGGAGCCGGACGGCCCGGGACAGCGCGCCTATCTGCTGACCACCAACTATCGCGCGATCCTCGATTATAATTGCTCGAATTATTACGCTTTGTCGGTCGGCCTGCTGGCGGATGCCATCGCCGGGCGTTGAAGCCCCTCGCGCAAGGCCGCATCGGGCGATAGACGGGGCCCATGACTCGCTCGCTCTTGCTCGCCGCAACCGCCGCCTTCGCCATCACTACAGCCGCGCCCGCCAAGGCGCCGCCATTGGATACCGTCGCTCCGGTCGCCTATCTGCTCGACCTGTCGTCGGGCGCCGAATTGTTCGCCAAGAACGCCGAGCAGCGCTTCCCGCCGGCGTCGATGGCCAAGATGATGACTACCGAGCTGGCGTTCGAGCTGATCGACAGCGGCCGGCTGCCGCTCGAGAAGACATGCACGGTGCGGCCCGAAACCTGGCGCCAATGGCATTCGGCCGGTTCGACCATGTTCCTGTCGGTCAATGAGCAGGTCAGCGTCCGCAACCTGCTGCACGGCATCGTCACCTTGTCGGGCAACGACGCGTCGGTCGTGCTCGCCGAATGCATCGCCGGGACCGAGCCGGCCTATGTCGCGCAGATGAACACGCTGGCGCAGAAGCTGGGCATGACCAACAGCCGGTTCGGGAACACCACCGGCTGGCCGGACGAAGGGCGGACGTTTGTCACCGCCCGCGACCTGGCGAAGTTGGCTCGAGCGACCATCGAGCAGCACCCCAAGCTCTACAAGCAATTCTACGGCCAGCCGAGCTTCACCTGGGGCAAGACCCTGGGCTCGGGACAGGCGATCACCCAGGGCAACCGCAACCCAATTCTCGGCAAGATCCCCGGCGCCGACGGTCTCAAGACCGGTCATACCGACGAAGCCGGCTACGGCTTCACCGGATCGGCGGAGCAGAACGGCCGGCGGCTGCTGATGGTCGTCGCGGGGCTGTCGAGCTGGAACCAGCGGGTCGACGAATCGGTCAAGCTGATGAGTTGGGGCTTCAACGCCTGGACCGCCAAGCCGCTGTACGCCGCAGGAGCGAAGGTCGGCACGGCCCGGGTCCAGCTGGGCGATGACGGCGAGGTCGACCTGGTCGCTCCGCGCAACCTCGCGGTTACCATTCCGGCCGGCCTCGCGGACGGCCAGACCAAGCTCAAGATCCGCTACCAGGGCCCAGTCAAGGCGCCGATCGCCAAGGGCCAGCACATCGCCGATCTGGTCGTCACGACCGCCGACACGCCGCCGCAGGTCGTGCCTCTGGTCTCCGGGGAGGATATCGCCGAAGCCGGTTTCTTCGGGCGCATGTGGCTGGGCTTCAAGCAGCTGCTCGGGATGGCGTGAGCTCGCGCGGGCGCTTCATCAGCCTCGAAGGCGGGGAGGGGGCCGGCAAGTCCACCCAGGTCAAGGCGCTCGCTAACGCTCTTCGTGAGCGCGGTCTCGAAGTAGTCGAAACCCGTGAGCCGGGCGGAAGCGAAGGCGCGGAGAAGATCCGCGAGCTGCTGCTGACCGGCGACGACGACCGCTGGGGAGCCCAGGCCGAAGCCTTGCTGTTCGCGGCCGCGAGGACCGACCATGTCGACAAGGTCATCCGCCCCGCCATCGAGGCCGGCAAATGGGTGCTGTCCGACCGCTTCGTCGACAGCTCGCTCGCCTATCAGGGCGGCGCTGGAGGGCTCGGAATCGAGGCGGTGCGGGCGATCAACGCGTTCGGTATCGGCGACTGGTTCCCCGACCGGACGCTGGTCCTTGCGCTGGCCGAAGGCGGCGCCCGGGCCCGGGCTCGCGACAATGAGGCGAGCGACCGCATCGGCGGCCGTGGGGAGGGCTATCACCAGAAGGTCGATCTCGCCTTCCGCCAGATCGCCGCCGACGAGAGCGGCCGGGTCCGCATCGTCGACGCGTCGGGCGAACCGGAGCAGGTCACCGAGCGCCTGCTGGACGAAATCGCAGACCTGCTGCCGTGATCGCCGGCCACGACCAAGCGATTGCGCAGTTTGAGGCCGCATGGCGGGGCGGGGCGCTGCACCACGCGTGGCTGCTCGCTGGGCCGAGGGGCGTCGGAAAAGCGCATTTCGCCCGAATTGCGGCGACGCGGGTGCTCGCGGACGCGGCTGGGCCTCCGGTCGATCTGCCGGGGCTCGCAACGCCCGACGAGCATCCGATCGCGAAGCTGGTCGCGGCCGGCAGCCATCCCGACATGCGGGTGCTCGAGCGGCTGGAAAACCCCAAGACCGGCGTGCTGGCGCGCAACATCACCGTCGACCAGGTGCGCGGGCTGGCGGATTTGTTCGACCTGACGCCGAGCATGTCGCCGTGGCGCGCGGTGGTCATCGACAGCGCCGACGACCTCGAGAAATCGGCGGCCAACGCGCTCCTCAAGATGCTCGAGGAGCCGCCGGCCAATTGCTTGTTCCTGCTCGTCAGCCATGCTCCCGGGGGGCTTCTGCCGACGATCCGCTCGCGGTGCAGAAAGCTGGATTTTCAAGCACTTGGCGACGACGCCATGACGTCACTTCTCGAAATGCAGCTACCGGCGCTCAAGGAAGCTGAGCGGTCGCGGATCGTCGCCAGGGCCGGCGGATCGGTTGGCCGGGCGCTGGCGTTCGCGGCGCTCGACCTCGGCAAGCTGGAGGACGCGGCAAGCCGTATCCTGCGCGATGGCGATCCGACCAATGCACGGCGGTCGGACCTGGCGATCGAGCTCGGCCGCCGCGGCGCCGGCGAGCGCTACGCGGCCTTCCTCGACCTGGTGCCGTCGCTGATCGCCCGCCAGGCGCGTGGGCTCCAGGGACCGCAGCTCGAGCGGGCGCTCGATGCTTATGCGCGGTCCCGGGAGCTGGCCGTGCTTGCCCCGCGGGTTTCGCTCGATCCCGCCTCGACCGTGTTCCAGCTCGGCGGAATCCTCGCTTCGGTGGCGGTCCGCCCGGTTCCTTGAAGGCATGCGCTGCGGCGGCTAGTGCCGCGAAGCCATGGCGGACCCCTTCTATATCACGACCGCGATCAGCTACCCAAACGGCCCGCCGCACATCGGCCACGCCTATGAGGCGATCGCCGCCGACGTCATCGCCCGATTCCAGCGCGCGCGGGGCCGCGACGTCCGATTCCAGACGGGGACCGACGAGCACGGACTGAAGATGGCCCAGGCAGCACGCTCGGAAGGCCAGGAGCCGCGCGAGTACGCGCGGAAAATGTCTTCCATTTTCCAAGAGATGTGCGACGTTCTTAACGTTAGCTACGACCGCTTCATCCGTACTTCGGAGCCCGACCACCACCGCGCCAGCCAGGCGATCTGGACCGCGATGGAAGAGCGGGGCGACCTGTACCTCGGCCGCTACGAGGGCTGGTACTCGGTGCGCGACGAAGCCTTTTACGACGAGAGCGAGCTGAAAGACGGGGAGGGGGGCGAGAAGCTGTCGCCGCAGGGTTCGCCGGTCGAATGGACCGCGGAGGAGAGCTGGTTTTTCAAGCTGTCGGCCTACCAGCAGAAGCTCCTCGACCATTATGCGGCTAATCCGCAGTTCATCCGGCCCGAAAGCCGCCGCAACGAAGTCCTGCGCTTCGTCGAAGGCGGGCTGTCCGACCTGTCGATCTCGCGCACGAGCTTCGACTGGGGAGTGCCGGCGCCTGGCAGCCCGGGTCATGTGATGTACGTCTGGCTCGACGCCCTGACCAATTACATCACCGGGCTCGGTTATCCCGACGAGACCGAGCTGTTCCAGCGCTACTGGCCGGCCGACGTCCATTTGATCGGCAAGGACGTGGTCCGCTTCCACGCGGTCTATTGGCCAGCGTTCCTGATGTCGGCGGGCGTCGCGCTGCCCAGGATGGTCTACGGCCACGGCTTTCTGCTCAGCAGCGGAGAAAAGATGTCGAAGAGCATCGGCAACGTCGTCGACCCGTTCGCTCTTGCCGAGCGGTTCGGGGTCGACGCGCTGCGCTATTTCCTGCTGCGCGAGGTGCCCTTCGGGCAGGACGGAAGCTACAGCCCCGAGGCCATCGTCAACCGGGTCAACGCCGAGCTCGCGAACAGCTTCGGCAATCTCGCCCAGCGTACATTGTCGATGGTTTTCAAGAATTTGGACGGCGAAATTCCGGCGGCGGGGCAGGCTTCTGAAGACGTTGCGCTGCTGGATACGGTTCGAAACGCCTGCGAAAAGGACGTCCCGGCCGAATTCGAGCGTTTTGCTTTCGCTTCCGGCCTGGAAGCGTGGATGGCCGCTGTCTTCGCCTGCAACGCCTATGTCGACGCCGCCGCGCCCTGGGCGCTGCGCAAGACCGACCCCGGGCGGATGGCGGAGGTCCTCGGCACCTTGGTTGAGGCGATCGTTGTCCTCACCCGCGTTGTCGCGCCGGTCATCCCGACTTCCGCCGGCAAGCTGCTGAACTTCATCGGCCATCACGGCCGGATTGGCCCGCCCGAACCGATTTTCCCGCGCCTCGAGCTCGACGAGGCGGCGCAATGAGGCTGATCGACAGCCATTGCCACCTCAATTACCCCGGCCTGGTCGAACGCCAGGCCGAAGTCCTCGACGCAGCGCGGGCGAGGGGAGTGGGGGGCTTCCTCAACATCTCGACGCGGCAGTCGGAGTGGGGGGACATCCTGGGCACCGCCGAGCGCCACGACGACGTCTGGGCGAGCGTCGGGGTTCACCCGCACGAGGCCGATGCCCATCCGGACCTTGGCGCCACCGCACTGGTCGAAGGGTCGCGGCACCCCAGGATCGTCGCGATCGGCGAGTGCGGGCTCGATTATTATTACGACAACAGCGCCCGTCCGGCCCAGCGCGAGCGCTTCGAGGCGCATATCGAGGCGGCCCGCGCGACCGGGCTGCCGCTGATCGTCCACACCCGCGACGCGGAGGAGGACACAGCGGAGATTCTCGGCGCGGCGACGAGGCAGGGCGGGGTCGGAGGGGTGCTCCACTGCTTCACCGGCAGCCTCGATCTCGCCCGCAAGGCGCTCGATTTCGGCTTCTACGTGTCGATGAGCGGCATCGTCACCTTCAAGAACGCCCGCGACCTGCAGGAGACGGCAAAGCAGATCCCGCTCGACCGGCTGCTGGTCGAAACCGATTCGCCGTTCCTCGCCCCGGTTCCGCATCGCGGCAAGCCGTGCGAGCCGGCGTTCGTCGCCGACACCGCCGCCTTCGTCGCCGGGCTGCGCGGGGAGGAGCCCGACGAGCTGGCCGAAGCGACCACCGCCAATTTCTTCCGCTTGTTCAGCCGAGCCGCCGCGAAGACAGCACCGTGAAGCTCCGCGTCCTCGGCTGCGGCACTTCGACCGGGGTGCCGAAGATCGGCAACCAATGGGGCCAGTGCGATCCCGACGAGCCGCGCAACCGGAGGACTCGCTCGTCGGTGCTGCTCGACAGCGGCGGCGAGACGCTGCTGATCGATTGCGGGCCCGACCTTCGCCAGCAGCTGCTCGACGCCGACGTCGGCCGGATCGACGCGTTGATCGTCACTCACGACCACGCCGACCATTGCCACGGCATCGACGATCTGCGGCCGCTGTCGCAAGTGCTGGGCCGGCCGGTGCCGCTGCACGCCCGCCGCCACGACCTCGAGCGGCTGCGGATGCGCTTCGCCTATGCGTTCGCGCAGGCCGGCATCTACCCGCCGGTGCTGCAGGGCGTTGCGCTCGACCAGGAACTGGCGTTGGGCGATGCGCTGCTGCGCTTCGTTGATCAGCCGCACGGCGGCATTACATCGCTTGGCATGCGCATCGAGGAAGGCGACCGTTCGGCCGTCTACTCGATCGATTTCAACGAGTTGACCGAAGAAATGGCCAATCTCTACCAAGGCACCGACGTGTGGATCTGCGACTGCCTGATGCGGCGGCCGCACCCGACCCACGCTCATCTCGACGCGGTGCTCGGCTGGGCTCGCGACCTCAACGTCGGCCAGGTCTATCTGACCCACATGGGCAACGGCCTCGATTACGCGACCTTGTTGCGCGAGCTGCCCGATTGGGCCGCGCCGGCGCACGATGGGCTCGAGGTGGCCCTCTAATGACCAAGAGAGGGCGATGACCAACGATCTGATGCTCGGCGGGGTCTATCTATTGATGGCCATAACGCTGGTGCTGGGCGCGCTGATGACTCGCCGCGAGCCGATCGCCAAGCTGCTGACCATGGCGCTGGCCTGGGTCGCGATCTTCGCCGCGGGCTTCGTGCTGTTCACCTTCCGCGACGATTTTGGCTGGGTTGTCCAGCGCTTGCGAGCCGAAGCGACCGGCGAACCTGTCGCGCAAGGGCGCGAAATCCGCATTCCGATGGCGATCGACGGCCATTTCTGGGTCGGCGGCGAATTGAACGGCGTTCGGGTCAAGTTCCTCGTCGACAGCGGAGCGACCATGACGACCATCGGCCGCGACACCGCCCAGCGCGCTGGAGTCCAGGTCAGCGCTCGGCCCAACCAGATCGTCCGCACCGGTAATGGATTGATCCGAGTGTCGAGCGGGCGGGCGGAAACCCTGGCCATCGGGCCGATCGAGCGGCGCGACATCGCCATGCATGTCGCCGACAATGCCGACCTCAACGTGCTGGGAATGAATTTCCTGTCGTCGCTGCAGCGGTGGGGGGTCGAGGGCCGCTGGCTGGTCTTGGTCCCCTGATGCACCCTATATTTTACATAATACATATTATCAGACTTTCGGAGCTGGGGTCTGGAAACCCCCCTCGCGGGGAATTTCCTCTCCCCCGTCAAAGGCTTAGCCGATGACGCTCGAACGCCTGGTCGCGATCATGCGCCGTTTGCGCGACCCGGTCACGGGATGCGAATGGGACAGCGTCCAGACTTTCGCGACCATCGCCCCTTTCACTATTGAGGAAGCGTACGAGGTCGCCGACGCCATCGCCCGAGATGACATGGCGTCCCTGGCCGACGAGCTTGGCGATCTGGCGCTGCAGGTCGTGTTCCACGCGCAAATGGCCGAAGACGCCGGGCATTTCACGCTCGATGACGTGCTCAGTGGGATTTGCGACAAGATGGAGCGCCGCCACCCGCATCTGTTTGGCGCTGCGGAGCATGGCGGCCACCATTTGTGGGAAGAAATCAAGGCGGTCGAACGCGAAAAATTCCCCGATGCCAGTGCCTTGGCCGGTGTCGCAAAGGCGCTTCCGGCGCTCGAACGGGCGCAGAAGCTGCAGCGGCGGGCGGCCCGGACGGGCTTTGACTGGCCGGATGTCGCGGGCCCACGGGCGAAGATCGACGAGGAGCTGGCCGAGCTGGACGCCGAATCCGATCCAGCGGCGCGGGAGGAGGAGCTCGGCGACCTTTTGTTCGCCGTCGTGAACCTCGCACGGCATCTCAACATCGATGCCGAAGAGGCCTTGCGCAAAGCCAACCGCAAGTTCGAGGCGCGGTTCCGGGAGATCGAGAAAGCGCCGGGTTTCGCTGAACTGGATCTTGACGCCAAGGAAGCCTTGTGGGCACAGGCGAAGATCGTTCAAACGGGATAATTCCTTGTGATCTCAGGTACCTGGTTCCTTGCCTCTTTCAAACTGCGCAGCTAATCGGAAGCAATGTACAGCGTTCTTCTGCTAGCACTGGCTGGCACCACTGCCCTTGAGGTCAAGGTCTCGCCGGCGGACCCCACCGCCGTCTTCAAAAGCGACGTCGGCTCCCTTAAGTTTGATCCGGCATGCCGCGATTACACCCTGGAGACGGTGTCGGCGAATCCCGCGTGCGCCCAACGCGTCGCCGCGGCTGAGACCGGGCCGGCCCTAGCCACGGTAATTCACACCTTAGCGCTGGATCCCGCCCGCGCCGACGAGGCGATCCGGCTGCTCGAGCGTACGGTCGCGCTGCGAAATCATGCATCCCTGCATTATTTCCTGGGTTCGTTCCTCAGCACGGCCGAAGTCTACCGACCCGATTACGCCAAAGCCGTTCGCCATCTCACCATCGCTGCCGAAAAGGGCAACCCTGCAGCTGCCGATCTGCTGGCTCAGTTGTTGCTGGCGGGAAAGGGAACAACGCCGGACGTGCCAAGAGCAATCCAATTGCTCGAAGCCGCTGCTAACAGTGGATTTCCGTCCTCGGGTGTCGTGCTGGGACAGCTGTACCTTTCGGGCCGTTTAGTGCCAAAGGATGAAGTTCGCGGCCGGGCTTGGCTGGATGCCGCCGCGGCTGCTGGAGTCCCTAAAGCAGCTGAGTTGGCGGCCATGGCCGCAATGGACGAGAAGGTTCATAACTTCCAACTAATCCCGGCCCCTCAGCCAGTCCAAGTTAAAGCTGTGCGTTACGGCACTTTCGATAATCCAGACATCCCGCCTAGCTTCGGTTTCGATCCGACTTTCCAAGCCGTCCATCATTCGCCCTACGATGACGCGGTTACGCTTGAAATGCTTGAGCGGAGCGCCGCATCTCTTCCGACGCCCTACCTTTACGAACTTGCACGCAGGTTGGCGGCTCGTGACCCCGACCGAGCTCTGCGTACTTACCTGGTCGCTCGCGTACGAATGACCTATGACGCCAGTCGTTGTGACGATCCCGCAGCTTTAGAGGCTGTGGGTGCATGGGATTTGATCGTTGCCAAAGATTTGCGGTATCTGTTGCGTCAAGGGGTGTTCCCAGCGGCGATCGTCGATGCGGCGCTTGTTGAAGAGGGAAAGCTAGCTGCCGATACGATACCGTGGTGGGTCTGCCGGTCGGGAATGCCGGAGATGAGTGCCGCCCTTGCTGGGAAGGTTGGTCCGTTGAAGCTGAAGCAAGCTAGCGAGTGGCCGGCCCTGCGTGAGGCTGCACGGTCAGAGATTGCCTCCCGTCAGGCCAGCTAAGTCGAGAGCTCCCCTCAGGCCGGCTCGAGCGCCTGAAAACGGGCCCAATTGTCGCTCGACAGGCGCACCGACAAATGGATCGCGCCGTCGTCGCCTAGCCGCTGGTCGAGGACCTCGCCGCGGGCGTGGAGCCAGGCAATCCGGCTGCCGTCGCCCGAAGGCACCCGAATCTCGACCACCGTGTCGTCCTGGCGGAGCGCCGCGCCGATCCGTTTCTGCAGTTCGTCCAGGCCCCAGCCGGTGAGCGCCGAGATCGGCACGACATCCTCTCGCCGCCCGGCTTCGTTGAGCAGCGCCTGGCGTTCGTCGGGATCGAGCAGGTCGAGCTTGTTCCACGCTTCGAGGCGCGGCGGCCCCTCCTCGCCCAGCCCGAGCGAGACGAGGACGTCCTCGACATCGTCGCGCTGCGCCTCATGGTCGGGGTGGGCCATGTCGCGCACGTGGATCAGCAGGTCGGCCGAGGCAACCTCCTCGAGAGTTGCCCGGAAGGCCGCCACCAGCTCGGTCGGCAAGTCGGAGACGAACCCGACCGTGTCCGACAGGATGGCCTTGTCGAAGCCGGGGATTTTGATCTCGCGCATGGTCGGGTCGAGGGTCGCGAACAGAAGGTTCTCGGCAAACACCGCTTCGCCCGTCAAGCGATTGAAAAGCGTTGATTTTCCGGCATTGGTATAGCCGACCAAAGCGACCACAGGCCACGGCGCGCGCTGCCGCCGGCCGCGGTGGAGGGTGCGGGTGCGCTTGACCTGCTCGAGCTCGCGCTTGATCCGCGCCATGCGCTCGCGGATCAGCCGCCGGTCGGCCTCGATCTGGGTTTCGCCGGGACCGCCGAGGAAGCCGAAGCCGCCGCGCTGGCGCTCGAGGTGGGTCCAGCTGCGCACCAGCCGTCCCGCCTGGTAGTCGAGATGGGCGAGCTCGACCTGCAGCCGGCCTTCCGACGTCATGGCGCGCTCGCCGAAAATCTCGAGGATTAGCCCGGTCCGGTCGATCACTTTCGCGCCCGCCTCCTCCTCGAGCGACTTCTGCTGGACCGGCGTCAAGGCAGCATCGACGACCAGCAGCCCGGCTTTCCGGTCGCGGACCAGTTCGGCGATCTCCTCGACCTGGCCCTTGCCGAGCAGCGTCGCCGGCCGCACCGAGCGCAGCCGGTACGAGCGGCGCTCGACAACCTTGACGCCAATCGCTTCCGCCAACCCCTGCGCCTCGTCGAGCCGCGCGTCGGCCGACCGGCGCGAGCCGGCGCCCTCGCCCTTGCGGCCGCTGCGTTCGGGAACGACCAGCACCGCGCGCTCGCCGCGCGCGACGTCATTGGCGCCGTCGAAATTATTCAGCGGTGCTCTCCGCGCCGGCTTCCTTGACCGGCTCCGCCGCCTCGCCCTGCTCCGCCTCGAGGTTGAGGGCGTTGGCCGGCTGCAGCGTCGAGATGGCGTGCTTGTAGACCAGCTGCACCTGCCCCGCCCGCTCGAGCACCAGCGAAAACTGGTCGTAGCCGGCGACCGCCCCCTGGAGCATCACCCCGTTGACCAGGAAAACAGTCATGTCTTCATGGTCGCGAGAGGCGGCCGCGAGGAACAGGTCCTGGAGTGCGGCCCGGCCGGCGTGGCCATCGGGGCGGGTGGCGACGAAGTCCGGTGGCGCGGCGCTGGGCATGATGGTCGAAATCGAATGCTTGTAGACCAGCTGCGAGGCGCCGTCGCGGCGAAGCAGCAGCGAAAAGGCGTCGAACCAGGTGATGACGCCCTGCAGCTTGACGCCCTTGACCAGGAAGATGGTCACCGGGGACCTGGCTCGCCGGATGCTGTTGAGGAAATGGTCCTGCAGGCTCAGGGGTTTATCGGCCATGCCGCGCGCTCGACCTCTCTTTTCCTCGCCTTATTCCTCCGCGTCGCGCTTGTCGCCGATGCCGAGCGCCTTCAACTTGCGGTGCAGCGCCGAGCGCTCCATGCCGATGAACGACGCGGTCCGCGAGATGTTGCCTGAAAAGCGGCGGATCTGCATCTTGAGATATTCGCGCTCGAAGGATTCGCGGGCTTCGCGCAGCGGGCTGCCCATGATGGTCATGGTCGCGCTGGTGACTCCGATGGTGCCCTGGTTGTCGAGCACTTCGCTCGGCAGAAGGTCGACCTCGATGCAGCCGACCCGGTCGCCGGGCGCGAGGATGATGGTCCGTTCGATGATGTTGCGCAGCTGGCGGACGTTGCCGGGCCATTCGTTGGCCTGGAGCGCGGCCATCGCCTCGTCCGACAGCGACGGGGTCGGAATTCGCCGCTCGGCGGCGAAGCGGGCGAGGAAATGGCTGACCAGCTCGGGGATGTCCTCGCGGCGTTCCCTCAAGGCAGGTAGCCGCACCGGGACCACGTTCAGGCGGTAGAACAAATCCTCGCGGAAGCGGCCGGCGGCGATTTCCTCCGACAGGTTGCGCGACGTCGCCGATAGCACCCGGACGTCAACCTTGACCGGCCGCTGGCCGCCGACCCGGTGGTAGCTCTGGTCGGTCAGCACCCGCAGGATTTTGCCCTGGGTGGTCAGCGGCATGTCGGCGATCTCGTCGAGGAACAGGGTCCCGCCATGCGCCTGCTCCAGCAGGCCCGGCCGAGCCTCGCCGTCGACCTCGGAACCGAACAATTCCTCTTCGACCCGGTCGGGGCTCATCATCGCGGCCGACAGAACGATGAACGGGGCCTTCGCCCGCGGGCTCCACAAATGGATCATCCGCGCGGCGATCTCCTTGCCGACCCCGCCCGGGCCGGTGATCAGCACTCGGCTGCCGGTCGGCGCGACCCGCTTCAGGGTCGCGCGGACGGTGTTGATCGCCACCGAGCTGCCGTTGAGCTGTTCGTCCTGGCCGATCTGCTTGCGAAGCTCGACATTCTCGCGCTGCAGCCGGTCGGTCTCGGTCGCCCGGTCGACCAGATAAACCAGGCGCTCGGCCTCGAACGGCTTTTCGATGAAGTCGATCGCGCCCTCGCGGACCGCCGCGACCGCCGTGTCGAGGTTGCCGTGCCCGGAGATCAGCAGCACCGGCAGGCTGGAATCGCGGCGCTTGATTTCCTGGAGCAATTGCAGGCCGTCGAGGCGCGAGCCCTGAAGCCAGACGTCGAGCAGCACCATCGACGGCCGCCGCTCGTCGATCGCCTCGAGCGCCGCGGTGCTGTCGGCCGCGCTGCGCACCGCATAGCCCTCGTCCTCCAGCACACCGCTGACCAGCTCGCGGATGTCCGCTTCGTCATCGACAACCAGAACTTCGAGAGCCATCAGCCAATTTCCTCCGCTTCGTCGTCACTCTTGGGATTGCCGGCATCGCCACTTTCCGAGGCGAGCTTGGACAGCCGCTCGGAATCGAAAGCGATGCGGACGTGGGTCCCGCCCCCCGGCCGGTCGAGGAAGGCGATCTCGCCCATATGCTCCTCGACAATCTTCTTGACGATCGCGAGCCCGAGGCCGGTGCCCCGCACCCGCGTCGTCATGTACGGCTCGGTCAGCCGCTCGCGGTCTTCGGGAAGGCCGATGCCGGTGTCGAGAACGTCGATCACCAGCTGGTCCTTGTCGCTCTTGAGGCGCAACTCGACGCGGTCGCCCGCCATGCTGTGCTCGCCGCGATTACGCCGTGTTTCAATTGCTTCGACGCCGTTCTTGACGACGTTCGTCAGCGCCTGGGAGAGCTGTCGCCGGTCGCAGACCATCGGCAACAGGCCTTCCGGCGGGTCGATGGTGAAAGTGACCGCGGGGTGCGCGACCTCGTGCAGGAACAAGGCCTGGCGGGCGATTTCGTGGACATTCTCCTCGCGGAACACCGGCTTGGGCATGCGCGCGAAATTGGAGAATTCGTCGACCATCCGCCGCAGGTCGCCGACCTGGCGGACGATCGTCCCGGTCAGCCGCTCGAAGGTCTCGCTGTCGGACTGGATTTCCTTGCCGAAGCGCCGCTGAAGCCGCTCGGCGGCGAGCTGGATCGGGGTCAGCGGGTTCTTGATCTCATGGGCGATTCGGCGGGCGATGTCGGACCAGGCGGCGCGGCGCTGGTCGGCGAGCTGGTCGGTGATGTCGTCGAAGGTCAGCACCGCGCCGTCCTGGTAGCGGACTCGCTTGACGGCGAGGGTCCGCTGGCCGTTGCCGACGGTCACCTGGACGTCCGCCTCGGGCTGGTCGCCATGCATAAACTCGTCGAGGTCGTGCGACACCCGCGACAGGTCCGTACCTTCCAGCTGGCGCCGGCCACGCGGCAGCAGCGCTTCGGCCGAGCGGTTGATCAGCAGGATCTTGTTGTCGGAATCGAGCGCGATGACCCCCGCGGTGACGCTCGACAGGACTGCCTCGATGAACGCGCGCCGGGTCTCGAGTTGGGCGTTGGCCGACTTCAAGGCGCCGGTCTGCTCGTCGAGCCGGCCGGTCATCCGGTTGAACGCCGTCGCCAGCGTCTGGATCTCATCCTCGGTATTGGCCACCGGGACCCGGGCGGTGAAGTCGCCCTCCTCGATCCGTCCGGCCGCGGCGACCAGCTGGCCGACCGGGCGGACCATTCGGTCGGCGAGCTTCAGGGCGGTGAAGATCGCCAGGCCGACGATGAACAGGGCCCCGAACAGCAATGCACCGTTGAAGCGCAACTGGTTTGTTCGCGACCGCGACAGCAAAGCCCGATAGTCCTGCAGCACCTCGTTGGCGCGGCTCACCTGGGAAGCGATCTCGGGATCGACCCAGCGCGCGGCGTAGAGGTAGGTCTCGGTTTCCGGGTTGAGCCGGGTGATCACCGAAATCCGGTTCGGGGTCTGCGCGTCGACGCTGGTCCCCTCGGGCTCCCTTTTCAGCTGGGCGATGGTGGCCTTGATGCTGGCTTCGTTGATCATGCCGTCATAGCCGTTGACCACGGCCAGGGTCTGGACCTCCGAGCGGCTGCCGATGTTGATGATCGCGGCCTCGTTCAGCGACCGCCGGTAGACCTGGAACGCCAGCCCTTCCCGGAACCGCGGATCATCGAGCGCAATCTGCTGCAGATAGCCGGTCAGATCGCCGGCCATCGTCGTCGCTTCGTTGCCGACCCGAGTGACTTCGTGGCGATAAGCGCCGCGGGCGACCTGGACGGTGTTTTCGAGCATCCCGCGGGCGCGGTCCGAGAACCAGAATTCGAGCCCGCTCTGGAACAGCAGCGAGGCGAAGATCGCCACCAGCACGGTCGGCACCGCGGCGATCACCGAGAACAAAGCGACCAGGCGGGTGTGGAGCCGGCCGCTGCCCAGCCCTCCCCTCGCCGCCCGGGCCATCGCCACTTTGCGCGAGAAGAGCACCATCAAGGCGATCGCCGGGATCAAATTGGCGACCAGCAGCAGCGCGATCAGCGGCGGCGACAACAACGTTCCGGGCTGGGCGCCGCGGCTGAGCACCCAGCCGCTGAACGCCGCGATGAGCACCAGCGAGGCGCCGATCGCCCACGCGGCATATTGGTAAAAGCGGCCGCTTGCCCGCTCTCGTGCCAGCCAGCTGTCCTTCGAAGAGAGCGCCGATTCGGCGGCCCGCGCGTCCATCACTGTGGCCCTAGCACGGTCGCGTTGCATGAAAAACACAGTCTTGGTTGCGACCGCGATTTTTGTCTTCAGGCGGCGGACCTTGCGAGCCAGGGAGCATAGAAGTCACGCAACATCGACGTCACCACGACCGGATCGTCCTGGGTGTTGACTCGATTGCGGAACTCGGCTGACCCCGGCAGCCCCTTGGTGTACCAGCCGATATGCTTGCGGGCGAGGTTGACGCCGGTCTGCCGCCCGTAGAGCGACAGCATGTCCTGATATTGCTCGAGGATGGTCGCGAGCTGCTCGTCGAGCGACGGATCGGGCCGTGCCCCATCGCCGCGCAGCGCCGGCATTACCTGCCCGAGCAGCCATGGCCGGCCGTAGGCGCCGCGGCCGATCATTACTCCGTCGGCGCCAGACTGCGCCAGCGCCTCGCGCGCGTCGGCGATCGAGCAGATGTCGCCGTTGACGATCACCGGCACCGACACCGCCGCCTTGACCTTGGCCACAAAGCTCCAGTCGGCGCTCCCCTTGTACATCTGGCAGCGGGTTCGGCCGTGGACGGTGATCATCTTCACGCCGAGGTCTTCGGCGATGCGCGCTAGCTCGGGCGCATTGAGGCTTTTATGGTCCCAGCCCATCCGCATCTTGAGCGTAACCGGGACTTTGACCGCCTTGACGGTTGCGTCGATCAGGGCGCTCGCGAGCGGCAGATTGGCCATCAGCGCCGACCCGGCATCGCCATTGACCACCTTTCGAACCGGACAGCCCATGTTGATGTCGATGATCGCCGCACCGCGCTGCTCATTGAGGCGCGCAGCCTCGGCCATCACCTGGGGTTCGCAACCGGCGAGCTGCAGCGACACCGGCTCCTCCGATGGATCCCACAGCGACTTTTGCAACGACTGGCGGGTCTCGCGGATCATCGCCTGGCTGGCGATCATCTCGCTGACCGTCAGCCCGGCGCCGTAGCGCTTGACGATGCGCCGGAACGGCAAATCGGTGACGCCCGTCATCGGCGCCAGGATAACCGGCGCATCGATGCGGACCGAACCGACCGAGATGGGCTGAACGAGGCTCATGGGAAGGCGCGGCTTTACAGGAGCGCCGTTTGAGGAGCAAGGCGCGCGCCGTGACCGTCACAGCCCTCATTGTCGCCGCCGGCAGCGGACAGCGCCTCGGCGGCGGCGTTCCCAAGCAATACCGGCTGCTCGGCGGCAAGCCGGTCCTGCGCCGGGCGGTCGAGGCGTTTGCCAACCACCCGCTGGTCGACGCCGTGCGGGTGGTGATCGGCGCCGGGCATGACGAGCTCGCGCGAGCGGCCCTGCAAGGGATCGACGTCGGTGAGCCGGTCCGGGGCGGCGAGCACCGATCGGATTCGGTCCGCGCCGGCCTTGCCGTAAGCGACGGTGAGCAGGTTCTGGTCCACGACGCAGCCCGCCCATTCTGCCCGCCGCAGGTGATCGACCGGTTGCTTGGTGCGCTCGGCAGCCACGATGGCGCCGCGCCGGTGCTTGCCGTCGGCGACACGCTCGCCCGCGCCGGCGACCTGCTCGGCGAGCCGATCGACCGTTCTGGTGCGGTACGGGTGCAAACGCCGCAGGCGTTCGCCCTCGACGCGTTGCGCAGTGCTTACGACCGCTGGACCGGTGAGCCGCCGACCGACGAAACCAGCGTTGCGCGAGCCGCCGGCCTGAGCGTCGCCGCGGTCGAAGGCGACGCTCTGCTCGACAAGCTGACCACCGCCGCCGATTGGAACCGCGCCGAAGAGCTGCTCGCCGCCCGGCTGGTGTCGCGGACCGGGATGGGGTTCGACGTCCACGGCTTTTCCGGCGACGGCCCGCTGATGCTCGGCGGGATCGCCGTCCCCCACTCGCGCGGTCTGGCCGGCCATAGCGACGCCGACGTCGTCCTCCACGCGATCACCGATGCGTTGCTCGGTGCGGCTGGGCTCGGCGACATCGGCGAGCATTTCCCTCCGTCCGACCCGCAATGGCGCGGTGCTTCGTCCGATCGCTTCCTCGCGCATGCCGCCGAGCTGATCCGCGCCCGCGGCGGGATGATCGACCATGTCGACTGCACGATCATCGCCGAGGAGCCGAAGGTCGGCCCGCATCGTTCCGCCATGCGAACGCGAATCGCGGAGATTCTCGGGCTTGATCCAGGCGAGGTGAGCATCAAGGCGACGACCACCGAAGGGCTCGGCTTCACCGGCCGCCGCGAAGGCATTGCCGCGCAGGCGGTCGCCAGCATTCGCATGGGATCGACCCGATGACCGTCACACTTCTGGCACCCCAACTGATTGAGAAGGCGCGCGAGGTGGTCGAGGCGAACCGCAAGGCCGGGCGCCGGGTCGCGGTCGCCGAGAGTTGCACTGGCGGGCTGGTGTCCGCCGCAATCACCGAGATCCCCGGTGCGTCGGAGATGTTCGAGGCCGCGTTCGTCACCTATTCCAACGCCGCCAAGATTGGCCAGCTAAAGGTCAGCGAGGAGCTGGTCGAGACGTTCGGAGCGGTCAGCGTCGCGGTCGCCTGGGCGATGGCTCGCGGCGCCCTCCACGCGTCGGAAGCCGACGTCGCGGTCGCGATCACCGGAATTGCCGGCCCCGGCGGCGGGTCGGCGGCCAAGCCGGTCGGCACCGTCGTCTTTGCCCGTGCCGAGCGCGACGCCGACCCGGCGCGGATCGTCGCCGACCAGAAATTGTTCGAGGAGAGCGGGCGCTCGGACGTGCGGCTTCAGGCGGCGCTTTGCGCCCTCGAGCTGCTGATGCCGTAGAGCGCCGCGGCGCGCTGCTCGAAAGCCCCGATCATGCGCCGCAGCGCGCGGTCGAACATCTGCCCAGCGAGCGTCTCGAACAGCCGGGAGCGGAAGGCGAAATCGACCGAGAAAAACACCATCGTGCCGCCGCCGGACGCGGCCTCGAAGCGCCACTCGTTCTTCAAATATTTGAGCGGTCCCTCGATGTAGTCGACGCAGATGTTGGTCGGGCGCTGCTTGGTCACCCGGCTGGTGAAGCGCTCCTTGAAGGCGTTGAAGCCGACGACCAGGTCGGCGATGGTCTCGGTCTCGCTCGATGAGCGCACTCGGACCGCGACCACCCACGGCAGGAACTCGTCGTAGTGCTCAACATGGGCGACAAGGTCGAACAATTGCTCGGGCGTGTACGGGAGAAGCCGGGTCTCGCTATGGCGCGGCATTTTTCAGCTCCTCCCCACGATTGCGTGGGGAGGGGGACCGTCGAACGAAGATTCGATGGTGGAGGGGTCCGGCTGGCGGAGGCGCAAACTACCCCTCCACCATCCGCTCTCCGGCGGACGGTCCCCCTCCCCCCGAGCTGCGCTCGCGGGGAGGAGCAGTATCCAGCAGCTTTTGCCGCGCCTCCTGCATCGCCCGGAAATCGTCGCCGGCGTGGTAGCTCGACCGGGTCAGCGGGCTCGCGGCGACCAGCAGGAAGCCCTTCGCTCGGGCGATCGCGGAATAGGCGTCGAACGCCTTAGGGCTGACAAACTCCTCGACTTTCGCGTGGCGCGGAGTCGGCTGGAGATACTGCCCCATGGTCAGGAAATCGATCCCGGCCGAGCGCATGTCGTCCATCACCTGGTGGACCTCCAGCCGCTGCTCGCCGAGCCCGACCATCAGCCCGGACTTGGTGAAGACGTGCGGCGCCCGGCGCTTGACGCTCTCGAGCAGCCGCAGCGACGCATAGTAACGCGCGCCCGGGCGGATGGTCGGGTAGAGCCGCGGCACGGTCTCGAGGTTATGGTTGAAGACGTCGGGGCCGGCCTCGACGATCGCCTCGACCGGCGCTTCGCCCTTGTTGCGGAAATCGGGGGTGAGGATCTCGATGGTGGTGTTCGGAGCACGCCTGCGGAGCGCCGCGATGACCTTGACGAATTGCGAGGCGCCGCCGTCGGGCAGATCATCGCGGTCGACCGAGGTGACAACGATATGCTCGAGGCCGAGCTCGGCCGCGGCGGTCGCGACATGCTCGGGCTCGAGCGGATCGACCGCGCCGGGCATCCCCGTCTTGACGTTGCAGAAGGCGCAGGCGCGGGTGCAGGTGTCGCCGAGGATCATCACCGTCGCATGCTTCTTGGTCCAGCACTCGCCGATATTCGGGCACGCCGCTTCCTCGCAGACGGTGACCAGGCCGAGCGAGCGCATCAGCTTGCGGGTTTCGTGATAGCCGGGGCTGGTCGGCGCCTTGACCCGGATCCAGTCGGGCTTGCGTTGCCTGGGGATCGGGGCGGCGGCGTTCATGCCGGCCAGATAGCGATTGACGGCCGTTGTTGCCAGCCCGCTTGCCACCCCTGCCCGACCTTCGCTAGCGCCGGCCCGTGACCCGCTTTACCGATCTGATCGAAGGCTATCGCCGGTTCCGCACCGACGAATGGTTCGCCGAGCACCAGCGCTGGACCCAGCTCGCGGAAGGCCAGAGCCCGAAAGTGATGATCCTCGCCTGCTCGGACAGCCGGGTCGAGCCGTCGATCATCTTCGACGCCCGCCCCGGCGAGATGTTCGTCGTCCGCAACGTCGCCGCGCTCGCTCCTCCGTACGAAACGACGCCTGGCCATCACGGCGTTTCGGCCGCGCTCGAATTTGCAGTCACGCAACTGGAGGTTGAGGAGATCATCGTCATGGGCCACGGCCTGTGCGGAGGCTGCGCCGCGGCGTTGAGCGGACAGTTCGACGATGCCGCGTCGGGCGAAGGGAAATTCATCGCCGACTGGGTCAGGCTCCTCGACGGAGCCCGCGACGAAGTTCTCGAGCATCACCCGGAGGTCGGTGCCGAGGCGTTTGTCGAAATGGAATTGAGGGCGGTCCAGGTGTCGCTCGCGAACCTCAGGACTTTTCCGTGGATCGCCGAGCGCGAGCGCGACGGGCGGTTGTCGCTGCACGGCTGCCATTTTTCAATCGCGGACGGGAAATTGTACCTGCTCGACGAGGCGGAAAATAGTTTCCGCCCCGTCTAACAGTCATCAATAGTCTACCCGGCGACTAGCAACGATACCCGCTGCAAACGCCGCCTGACCGGCGACTAGCAGCGTGTATTATAATCGTAGATCGGCCGGCCGTACTGGTCGACGTAATAGCAATAGCCGCGGGTATCGCGGTAATATTGACGGCCGTTGCGAACCGCTCCGAGCACTCCGCCCAGAACCGCACCGGCGACCGCGCCTTCGACGGTGCTGACGCCCGGTACGATCGCTCCGAGAACGCCACCGGCAACCGCACCGGCAGCGGCGCCGCCTGCGGCCCGTCCGGCCTGCTGGTTCGCGTACGGATCGTTGTAGCCGTACGGGTTGGTTGCACAGCCGCTGACCGCGACACTCGCGGCAAGCGCCGCTGTAATTCCAAGATATTTCTTCATTTGCCTGTCCCTTCCGAACTTTGCCCCCTGTGTCTGTTCCAAGCCGTGAGAGGGCGTTTCGTTCCCGCATCGATCATCTGGCATTCAGGTAGCGATGCGGTTCGCGCCGAGATGTGGTCATTCCGCGACACTGCGCTAGAGGGACAAAAAGACGAGGATTCGCTCACCAATGCCCGATCGCAACCGGCCCGACCGCACCATCGACGCGGAAAAGAACATCGCCTTGCTGATCGACGCCGACAACGCCTCGCCCGACCATCTCGACGAAGTGCTGCTGGTGCTCGGCGAGCTTGGCACGATCAACGTCCGCCGAGCCTACGGCAATTGGGCCAAGCCGAGCCTCAAGGGCTGGGAAAAGCTCACCGGGCTGCACTCGATCATCCCGACCCAGCAGTTCGACGTCGCCAAGGGCAAGGGCGCGACCGACATGCGCCTGATCATCGATGCCATGGACCTGCTCTACCGAGGCAATGTCGACGGCTTCGGGATCATGTCGAGCGACAGCGACTTCCTGCCCTTGGCCCAGCGCATCCGCGAAGAGGGCTTGCCGGTCTACGGCTTTGGGACCGCCAAGACCCCGCCCCCGTTCCGCCAGGCCTGCACGCGCTTTTTCGACGTCGCCGCGCTCGCCCTCGACGATCAGGACGCGCTCGAGCAGCCGGCGACGTCCAAGGGCACCCGGCCGATCGATTCCGAGCTGCTCCAGGTGCTCGGTCAGGCGTTCAAGGCGTCCAAGCGCGACGAGGAAGGCTATGCGTCGCTGTCCGAGATGGGCCAGCGGGCGAAGGCCGTGTCGAGCTTCGCGGCGCGCAATTACGGCTACACGCGCCTGTCCGACCTCATCAAGGCGGTGCCGAATTTCGAGGTGCGGTCCGGTACCGACGGCGGGCTGCTGGTCAAGAGATTGCGTTAAGCCCCCGTAACCATGTGTTGTCCAGCCGACACAACGGGCCGCCATTTACCAAGATTCTTACATAAGTGAGGAACCCGCCTCTGGTAGAGCGGTTCTAGAGGTTCACCCACAACGGGGCCTCACCAGGTAGTTCGATGCACGCGCGCTTGAAAGCCGAAGACTATCTCGACACCGCCATGCAGGCGCTGGCCACCGGCGACGTCTGCCCTTCGCTGCTCGATCGGCTGCCGGTGCCCATCTATACCACTGACGTGGCTGGCAACGTCACCTACTGGAACCGCGCGTGCGTCGAGTTCGCCGGCCGCGTGCCGAAGCTCGGCGACGACAAGTGGTGCGTCACCTGGCAAATCTACACCACCAGCGGCGACCGCCTGCCGCACGACCAATGCCCGATGGCCAGGGCGATCCAGGAGCAGCGTGAGATCCGCGGCGCGGTCGCCATCGCCATGCGGCCCGACGGCACCCGCCGCGCCTTCATCCCCTACCCGACCCCGCTCTACGACGATAACGGCAAGCTGACCGGCGCCATCAACATGCTGATCGACGTCAGCGCCGAACAGGCCGACGTCCTTGCCGAGCAGGCCGAGCGCTGCCGCCGCCTCGCCAACGCGACCTACGACCGGCAGACCTGCAGCGTGCTGTCGTCGATGGCCGACGAATTCGCCAAGACCGCCGAAGACCTCGGCAACAGCTAAAGCAATTCCAGCTCGACCCTGACCTCGTCGCCGGCGGAGATCCCCGCGCGGCGCCGGACCTCGGCCTTGACCGGCAGGATGTAACCGCCCGATTTCTGCGGAAACACCGAGGTCCGCCAAGAGACTTCGTTGATCGTCGCCTTCACCCGCACCGACCCGAACCCGCGCCGGCTGCTCCCGAACCTGTGCGCGCGGATCTCGACCGACTGGTCGGGCGGCACCGTCAGGAAATGCCAACTCCCCTGCCCGCCCGTCCACAGCCAAATGGGCGCGGTGACGGTGATCATGGGCTCTAACCGTCACCCCGGACTTGCTCCGGGGTCCACCTTCTCTTGATCAAGGACTCAAATCCGAAGTCCTCGGCGAGATCGCGCCAGGTCGGGTTTTCCCGCTCGATCAACTCGATTTTCCATGCCCGCCGCCATCGTTTCAACTGCTTTTCGCGCAGTATGGCACTTTCCATCCTCTCATGGACCTCGAACCAGACCAGTCGCTTGAGTCCGTAGCGTGTCGTGAAGCCGCCCGTGATGCCCTCACGGTGCTGATAGGTGCGGCCGACCAACTGTGACGTCACCCCAGTGTAGAGTGTACCGTGGAAGCCACTTGTCAGCAGATACACGCAGGGGATGCGCTCCATTCCCGACACTGGAAGTGAAGGTAGACCCCGGGTCAAGCCCGGGGTGACGGGGATGAGGGCGTAAGCCTACCGAGTCAGCTTCTTGTAGGTCATCCGGTGCGGGCGGTCGGCTTCCGGGCCCATGCGGCGGCGCTTGTCCTCCTCGTAGGCTTCGAAATTGCCTTCGAACCATTCGACGTGGCTGTCGCCTTCGAAGGCCAGGATGTGGGTGGCGAGGCGGTCGAGGAAGAAGCGGTCGTGGCTGATGATCACCGCGCAGCCGGCGAAGTTTTCAAGTGCTTCTTCGAGCGCGCGGAGAGTCTCGACGTCGAGGTCGTTGGTCGGCTCGTCGAGCAGCAACACGTTGCCGCCTTCCTTGAGCATCTTGGCGAGATGCACACGGTTGCGCTCGCCGCCCGACAGCTGGCCGACCTTCTTCTGCTGGTCGGTGCCCTTGAAGTTGAAGGCGCCGACATAAGCGCGGGTGCCGATCTCATGCTTGCCGAAGCGGAACACGTCCGAGCCGTCGGAAATCTCCTCCCAGACGTTCTTGTTGGGGGCGAGCGCGTCGCGGCTCTGGTCGACATAGCCCAAATGCACGGTCGGGCCGACCTTGATCTCGCCCGAATCCGGCTTTTCCGCGCCGGTGATCAGCTTGAACAAGGTGGTCTTGCCGGCGCCGTTGGGCCCGATCACCCCAACGATGCCGCCGGGCGGCAGCGAGAAGCTCAGATCCTCGAACAGCAATTTGTCGCCATAGGATTTGGAGACGCCATTGAGGTCGATGACGTTGCCGCCAAGGCGCTCGGGGACCTGGATCAGGATTTGCGCCTTGCCCGGGGTGCGGTTCTCCTGCGCCTCGACGAGCTCGTCGAACGCCCGGATGCGGGCCTTTGACTTGGCCTGGCGCGCCTTGGGTGAGCGGCGGATCCATTCGAGCTCGTCGTTGATCGCCTTCTGCTTGCCTTTCTCCTCGCGCTCTTCCTGCTCGAGCCGCTTAGCTTTCTTCTCCAAATATCCGGAATAATTGGATTCGTAGACGTAGTAGCGGCCGCGATCGAGCTCCAGCACCCAGTTGACGACATTGTCGAGGAAGTAGCGGTCGTGGGTCACGAGGATGACGTTGCCCGCGTAATCGACGAGATGCTTTTCGAGCCATTGGACACTCTCGGCATCGAGGTGGTTGGTCGGCTCGTCGAGCAGCAGGATGCTGGGCTTCTCGAGCAGCAGACGGGTCAGTGCGACCCGCCGCCGCTCGCCTCCGGACAGATTATCGACCGCCGCGTCGCCCGGCGGGCAGCGCAGCGCGTCCATGGCGATCTCAAGCTGGTTGTCGAGCGTCCAGCCGTCCACCGCGTCGATTTTCTCCTGGAGCTCGCCCATCTCGGCCATCAGGGCGTCGAAATCGTCCCCGGGATCGGCCATCTGGGCGGAGATGGCGTTGAACCGCTCCATCATGTCGGCGACCGGGCGAACGCCGTCCATGACGTTCTCCTTGACCGTCTTGGTCGGGTCGAGCTGCGGCTCCTGCTCGAGATAGCCGACGGTGATCCCCTCGCCCGGCCAGGCCTCGCCGATGAATTCCTTGTCGCGCTGGGCCATGATCTTCATCAGCGTCGACTTGCCCGAGCCGTTGGGCCCGACGATGCCAATCTTGGCGTCGGGGTAGAATTGCAGGCTGATGTTGTTGAGGATCGGCTTGGGAGCGCCGGGAAAGGTCTTGGTCAGGCCTTTCATCACAAAGCTGTATTGGGCGGCCATCGGGTCGCGGGTCCTTCGAACGTGCGGGATTTGAGCGCGCGTTAAAGGAAGGCGCGAGCGATTTCTACCCGCTGCCGTCTTTGCGAGCGCAGCGAAGCAATCCAGCTTCCCCTGGGTTGCCGCGTCGCTACGCTCCTCGCAATGACGGCGAGCTAAAACGGCAGCTTGAAGCCCGGGGGCAGCGGCATTCCGCTGGTCATCTTCTGGAGCTCGGGGCCGGCGGCCGCGTCGGCCTTGGTCTTGGCGTCGTTGAGCGCCGCGGCGATCAGATCCTCGACCATCGTCTTTTCCGAGGGCTGAAGCAGGCTTTCGTCGATGTCGACGCTGATGATCCGGCCCTTGGCGCTCGCCCGAATCTTGACCAGCCCGCCGCCCGAGGCGCCCTCGACCTCGATCTTATCGAGATTCTCCTGCGCCGCCTCCATCTGGTCATGGACCTCCTGCGCCATCTTCATGATCTCTTCGAGGTTCGGCATGGTCATCGCCCTTTCGTCGGTTCCAACGCATCGCTCGACGTGAAGGATTCGAGCTTCGCTTCCGGAAAGGCTTCCATCACCGCCCGGACGTTCGGTTCTGAAAGCACTTCGGACCGCACCTGTTCCTCGGCGATTTTCTCCTGGTCGAGCAAGGAAGGCTCGCTGGAGCCGTCGCTGAGCGTAACTTGCCAGTGGGCGCCGGTAATCGCCTTGAGGTCGGCGGCGAGGTCGCGCGGCCAATTGGGGCCCAGCGGCCGCATCGGCTTCAATGCCAGCTCGGGCGGCGCGAATCGGACCAGCCCGATCTGGTCGTGGAGCTGCTGGGCTAGCTGGTGCTTGCCCTTCTCCTCGAGCAGCCGGACGAGCGATTTGAAGTCGGTCGGCAGGCTCGGAGATGAGGTGGGCGTTGGGGGCGCCGGTCGCGACGCCCCGCCCTGGGTTTCACCGGCAAGCCTGGACAGCACCGCCGCCGGGTCGGGCAGATCCGCGGCGTGGATCAGCCGCAGCAGCGCCATCGTCGCGGCTTCCTGCGGGTCGGGCGCGACCTGAACGTCGCTCAGGCCCTTCAGGAGCATCTGCCACAAGCGGTGGATGTCGGCCCAGCCTAGCTTGGCCGCGAGCTCCTCGGCGGCCTGGCGCTGCTCGGCCGACTGCAATTTGTCGGCGACCGCCCCGGCCTTGGCCCGGGTCGCCGTGTGTAGCTCCTCCATCAGTCCGCGCAGCAGCGCCGAAGCGTCGGTGCCGAGCGCATGAACCTCGTCGAGCTCGGCCAGCGCGGCCGGAGCGTCGCCGGTTAGCACCAGCTGCAGCAGCCGGCGGATCCGGTCGCGGTCGGCGAGCCCGAGCATGTCGCGGACCTGCTCTGCGGTGACCGTGCCGCTGCCCAGCGCGATCGCCTGGTCCATGATCGACAGGCCGTCGCGCGCGGACCCCTCCGCGGCCCGGGCGATCATCGCCAGCGCCTCGGGCTCGGCCTCGACCTGCTCGGCCTTGGCGATCTCGGCGAAATGGTCGACCAATTTGTCGGCCGGGATTCGCCTGAGGTCGAAGCGCTGGCAGCGCGACAGAACGGTCACCGGCACCTTGGCGACCTCGGTGGTCGCGAAGAGGAACTTCACATGTTCCGGCGGCTCCTCAAGAGTCTTCAGCAACGCATTGAAAGCGTTCTTCGACAGCATGTGGACTTCGTCGATGATGTAGATCTTGTAGCGGGCGCTGACCGACGCGTAACGGACCGCCTCGATGATCTCGCGGACATCGTCGACGCCGGTGTGCGACGCGGCGTCCATCTCGATCACGTCGATGTGGCGCCCCTCGGCGATGGCGACGCAATGCTCGCACACCCCGCATGGGTCGATCGTCGGGCCGCCCCGCCCGTCCGCGCCGACGCAGTTGAGCGCCTTGGCCACCAGCCGCGCGGTCGAGGTCTTGCCGACTCCCCGCACCCCGGTCAGCAGGAACGCGTGGGCGATCCGTCCGCGCTCGATGGCGTTGGCGAGAGTCCGGACCATCGCGTCCTGGCCGATCAGCTCGGCAAAGGTTTGGGGTCGATATTTGCGGGCGAGGACCCGGTAGGGAGTGGGTGCGGCGGGTTGTGGCGCTTCCGGCAGGTCCAGCCCCAGGCCAGGCGATTCGTCGTCGGTCATCGGGGGTGGTTTAGGGCTTCGCCGCCGTCATTGCGAGGCGCGTAGCGCCGCGGCAATCCAGCCCGAACAAAGACACTGGATTGCTTCGCTCCGCTCGCAATGACGAAAGAGGTGGGAGCCGAACGACCCGCAGCGAAATCGTTGTGGCTGCTTCCTTCCGGACCTGACCAGGTTGGCGACTGCTCCGTCCGCCCGACTCCCGGCGCGCATATGGTTGATGCGGGCCGATTTCTCAAGCCGCGCTCACCGCCCCATCCAGTTGCGCGCAGCGGGCGGCACCTGGACGCTCAGCGATTGCAGGTCATCGGTCAGCAGGATTTGGCACGCCAGCCGCGACGTGCGGCGGACGTGCGCGGCGATATCGAGCAAATCCTCTTCCTCCTCGCTCGCCGGCGGCAGGCGCTCGAAATCGGCCGGGTCGACGATCACGTGGCAGGTCGAGCAGGCCATCACGCCCTCGCAAGCGCCCTCGAGCGGCTGGCCGGCCGCCCAGGCGACATCGAGCAGGCGCTGGCCGGCGTTCGCCTCGACTTCCTTGTCGAGCGTCCCGTCGGCCTTGTGGAAGCGCACCAGAGTCATGTGGCGAGCCCCTCCTGCGCCCGCGCGGCATCGTCGATCCGGCGGCAAGCCGAGGCGAGTTCATCCTCGCCGGTGTAGCGGCCGAAGCCGAGGCGGATCGACGAGCGCGCCTGCTGGTCGCTGAGCCCGAGGGCGCGCAACACATGGCTGGGCCGCCCCGAGCCGCTCGCACACGCCGACCCGGCCGACAGAGCGATGTTGCGCAGGTCGGCGATCAGCCGCCCGGAATCGAGCCGCTCGCGGCGCAGATTGAGGTTGCCGCGGTAGCGATGCTCGAGGCTGCCGTTGACGGTCCAGCCGTGGCCCAGCGCGGCCAGCGCGACCTTCGCGAGCTTGGCGACATGCTCGGAGTCCGCCTCGCGCCGCTCGACCGCCAGCCGGGCCGCCTCACCGAGGCCCGAGCACAGCGCCGGCGATAACGTCCCCGACCGCAGGCCAAGCTCCTGCCCGCCGCCGTGAAGCAGCGGCGCCGGCTCGGCGCCCGAGCGCATCCATAGGCCGCCAATGCCCTTCGGACCGTGGATCTTGTGACCCGAGACGGCAACCAAATCGGGACCGTCGGGGATGGCCATCCGGCCAAAGCCCTGGACGGCGTCGCACAGCATCAGCGCGCCGCGCTCGTGCGCCATCCGCGCGACTTCCGCGACTGGTTGAATCACCCCGATCTCGTTGTTGACCAGCATCACCGCGACCAGCGCGGTGGCATCGTCAATTGCCGCTCTCGCCGCTTGAAGGTCGATGATCCCGTCTGGGCCGACTCCAAGGCGGACGACCTGCACACCGGCCCCTTCGAGCCATTCGGCGGTGTCGAGCACGGCCGCATGCTCGGTCGTGACGGTGACCAGCTTGCGCCGCGGCGAGCGCTCCAGCGTGCCCTTGATCGCCCAGTTGAGCGCCTCGGTCGCCCCCGAAGTGAAGGCAAACCGTCCGCCGGCCAGGCCGATCGCTTGGACGACCCGGTCGCGCGCGACCTCGACCGCGGCCGCCGCCTCGCTCCCCCAGGCCGAAGCCGAATGCGGGTTGGCGAACTTTTCCTCGATCCACGGTCGCATCGCCGCCGCGACTTCCGGAGCGACCGGCGTCGTCGCCTGATAGTCGAGGTAGATCACGCGGCTTTGGTCCCAGCCTTCGCGGCGATCCGGCGCCACTCCGCGAGGAAGCGTTCGACGTCGTCCGCGCTGGTGTCCGGACCGAAGCTGACCCGGATCACGCAACCGGCGATTTCAGCCGGCACGCGCATCGCCTCCAGCACCCGGCTCGCCTTCATGCTGCCCGACGAGCAGGCGCTCCCCGCCGACACGGCGATCCCGCCGAGGTCGAATTGCACGAGCTGGCTGGCGCTCGCGACCCCGGGCATCGCGTAGCCGCCGATGGTCGGGATGCGCTGGCTGTTGGCGGCGACGACCATCCCTCCGCCTTCGACAATCGCCTGCTCCAGTTTTTCGCGCAGCTCTGCCAGCCTTGGCATCGCCTCGGCGAAGGCGCGCGACTTCAGCCCGGCCGCGAAGCCGGCGGCCGCGGGGACGTTCTCGGTTCCGCGCCGGTAGCCTTTCTCCTGCCCGCCGCTCGGAGCCAGCGTGGCGATGTCCCTCACCAGCAGCGCGCCCATCCCGGGCGGTCCACCAAGCTTGTGGGCCGAGACCGCGATGAAGTCCGCGTCCGGCAGCGGAATCTTGCCGGCGCCCTGCGCGCAGTCGGCGAGCAGCAGCGACCCCGCCTCGCGGACGGTGTCGGCAATGGCGTCGAGCGGCTGGATCACCCCCGTCTCATTGTTGACCTGCTGGATCGCGATCAGCGCCGGGCCCTCGGCGAGCTCGGACTTGAGCACCGCGGGATCGATGACCCCATTCTCGTCGACTAGCATCTGAACCGCCGTCGGCCCCATCGCCGCCACGACCGCTTCATGCTCGGTCGGCCCGAACGAACGCCCCGGCACCTTCGCCCGGCTCGCGGCGATGCTGATTGCCTCGCTCGCTCCGGATGTCAGGATGACGTCATGACGCCAGCCAAGCGCCTCGGCGATCCGGCCCCTCGCCTCTTCGAGCGCCGCCCGCGCCGCCCGCCCGTCAGCATGCGGCGAGCTCGGGTTCGACCAGCGTTCGAGCGCGCCGGCCATCGCCGCCCGGGCCTCGGGCAGCACCGGCGTGGTCGCGGCATGGTCGAGGTAAAGCCGGTCGCGAGCCATGAAAAATTCGAGGATTCCTGCCGATTGCCAGTTGAAGCGCGGTCCCTATATAGGAGCCGCCGCCGCGGCGCACCCGTCGGCCGATCAACCCGACTTTTACGCGAGCAATCCGATCTCATGCCCGAAGTGATTTTCCCTGGCCCCGAAGGCCGCCTGGAGGGGCGATTCCATCCCGGTCTTCGTCCCCGCGCGCCGGTCGCGCTGATCCTCCATCCGCATCCCAACGCCAATGGCACGATGAACAACAAAATCGTGCAATTGCTCTACCAGACCTTCGTCCGCCGCGGCTTCGCGACGCTTCGGTTCAACTTCCGCGGGGTCGGCAAGAGCCAGGGCATCTTCGACAACGGCATCGGCGAATTGTCCGACGCCGCCTCGGCCCTCGACTGGGTTCAGCAGATTCACGCGGAGGCCGAAACCACCTGGGTGGCGGGCTTTGGCTTCGGGGCGTGGATCGGAATGCAGCTGCTTATGCGGCGGCCCGAGATCAAGGGCTTCATCTCGATCGCTCCGCCGGCCAACATGTTCGACTTCAGCTTCCTCGCCCCCTGCCCGTCGTCGGGCATCATCATCCAGGGCGAGAACGACGAGGTCGTCACCCAGGGCGCCGTCCAGAAGCTCGTCGACAAGCTCCGCACCCAGCGCCACATCACGATCCACCACGACACCATCCCCGGCGCCAACCATCATTTCGCCAACGAGCTCGATCTCTTGATGAAGAGCGTCGACGACTACCTCGACATGCGCCTCGCCAAGGACCTGAAGCGCTAAAGCGTCCAGATTAGAACGTTGCCCACGAGCACCGCGGCCGCGGCGAGCATCAGCAGCCCGCGCGAGCGATTTTCGGCGGTGAGCGCGAGCTTCACCCCGCCGATGGCGAGCACGAACGCCGCAATCATCGCCACGGCCATGGCTCCGCCCGCAAAACCGCCCAACCCGCCCCTCCTTTCACCAAGGTTTAACTATGCTGGCCCAAAAGGCGGAGCATGGCCACAACCGACCTGCAGGAGCGCCTCGAAGAGGCGTTCGACCGGATCGAGGAAACGATTTTGCCGTGCATCGCGATGATGCTCGAGACGCTGATCGACGTCTCCGCGGGGGTTGGCGAAACCAATCCCAAGGCTTTGGCCGCGGAGCTTCGGACCCTCGCCGCCGAGCTCGAGGAGCTGACCCGCGCCGTCGAGCGCTCGAGCCCGGTTCACGTCGAGCCCGGCGAGTACAAGACCTCCGCCGCCTAATTGCCTGCGACGATCCGCGCATGCAGCGCCGGATCGACATTTCCGCCCGACACGATCGCCACCGTCCCAGCCGCCGCCTCGACCTTGCCCGACAGCAGGGCAGCGAGCGCCGCCGCTCCTCCGGGCTCGACGACCAGCTGGTGCTCAACCCATGCGTAGCGGACCGCCTCGGTCACCTCATCCTCGCTGACCGCGACGGCCCCAGCTCGGCGCTCCTTGAGAATGGCGAAGGTGATCGGTGACACGAGTGGCGTCTGAAGCGCGTCGCACAGCGTCGGCCGAGCGTCCTTCCCCACCGGCACGATTTCGCCCAGTTCAAGCGAGCGCCGCATGTCGTCCCAGCCCTCGGGCTCGACGCAGACGATGCCCGCCTCCGGGCACGCCAGCGCGATACCCGAGGCCAGCCCGCCGCCGCCGGTCGGGACGACGACGCGCGCCGGAGGCAGTTCACCCGCCTCGGCAAGCTGATCGAGGACTTCGAGCCCGACCGTACCCTGGCCAGCGACGATCATCGCGTCGTCGAAGCTCGGAACGACCGTCGCGCCGCCCTTCGCGGCCAGCTCCGCCGCGATCGCCGCCCGATCGCCCGTTCTGCGGTCGTAGAAGACGATCTCGGCCCCCTCGGCGCGCGTACCTTCGATCTTCACCTGCGGGGCGTCCGAGGGCATGACGATGGTCGCCTTGACGCCCAGGCGCCGGGCGGCGATGGCGACCCCGCGGGCGTGGTTGCCCGACGAGAAGGCGACGACGCCGCGCCCCCGCTCTTCGTCCGACAGCTGCAGCAGCCGGTTGGTCGCCCCGCGCAGCTTGAACGCCCCGCCGGTCTGCAGGCACTCGCACTTCAGCCACACCCGAACACCGCGGATTTCTGTCTCGATCAGGGGCGTGCGCTCGACCAGCCGTGCGATGCGTGTTGCCGCCTCCAGTACGTCTTCGTGGGTGACTCTCAGCACTATGGTCAACCTTTTGAATTTACTACGCAAAACGCCAAACTGTGGCGCATCGGGGACAGACTGAGGCTGGCGCGCCCGTGAGACCCCAAAAAACCTTTACTTAACCACCCCCCGTCCATATATCGCGCCCCGCTGCCCCATGGGACTTCCAACCGCAAGGCAGCTTTGTCGAACTTACCTGTTGGAGGTCCCTTGAGTTGCACAAGCATCATCGCGCGCTGGGGCTAGCGACCGCCCCGTCCGGCACCGTTAGCGGTGCCGTCATCGCCAAATCGCGACCCGCACAGCCGGTGACGCTTCTGCGTCCCCATGCCGCGCGCCGAGCCGCCCGGTTCTTCGTCGAGAAGTTTCCGGGCCGCTCGCTCTATGCGGTCAAGGCCAACCCGTCGCCGGACCTGCTGCAGATCTTGTGGGACGAGGGCATCACCCATTACGACGTCGCCTCGATAGGCGAAGTGCGCCTGGTCGCCCGAACGCTGCCCGAGGCAGTGATCTGCTTCATGCACCCGGTGAAGTCCGAGGAAGCGATCGCCGAGGCCTATTTTGAGCACGGCGTGCGCGCCTTCAGCCTCGATTCGCTCGACGAGCTCGACAAGATCATGCGCGCTACGAAGAGCGCCACCGACCTTTACCTGCTCGTCCGACTGCAGGTCAGCTCGGAGCACGCGCGGCTGAGCCTCGCCGCCAAGTTCGGAGCCGAGCCGCACGACGTCAAGCCGCTGCTGTTCGCCGCTCGCCAGGCCGCGGACGCGCTTGGGATCTGCTTCCACGTCGGCAGCCAGGCGATGACCCCGGCGGCCTTCTCCGACGCCATGGCGCGGGTTCGCGACGCGATCGTCGAGGCGGCCGTCACGGTCGACATCGTCGATGTCGGCGGCGGCTTCCCGTCGACCTACCCCGGCATGGAGCCGCCGCCGCTGGAAGCCTATTTCGACGTCATTCACGATGCGTTCGAAGCGCTGCCGATCAGCTATTCGGCCGAATTGTGGTGCGAGCCCGGCCGCGCCTTGTGCGCCGAATATGCGAGCCTCGTCGTGCGCGTCGAGAAGCGCCGCGGCTCGGAGCTGTACATCAACGACGGCGCCTATGGGGCTTTGTTCGACGCCGCGCATATCGGCTGGCGCTACCCGGTGCGCCTGCTGCGCGACGGGCCGTCCAAGGTCCGGCCAATGGAGTTCAGCTTCTACGGCCCGACCTGCGACGACCTCGACCGCATGGCCGGCCCGTTCGAGCTGCCCGGCGACGTCGCCGCCGGCGATTACATCGAGATCGGCATGCTCGGCGCCTACGGCTGTGCGATGCGCACCGGCTTCAACGGCTTCGGGGTCGACGGGGTCGAGATCGTCGACGACGAGCCGATGGCGACGCTTTACGGAGCCGCCGAGGAGCGCAAGCGTTCCAAGGCCGTGAAGCGGTAAATACCTCCCCTCCCGCTTGCGGGAGGGGATTGAGGGGTGGGCCTGTCAGCGCCCGCCTCGACCGACCCATTCCCACCCCTAGCCCCTCCCGCAAGCGAGAGGGGAATGGAGATTAAAATGACCACCGAGACGCTGACCGCGGTCGGCACCGACCAGCCCAAGGTCAACGACACCCGCAAGGCCGAGCTGCTGGCCAGCCCGGTCGAGCATATCGACATCACCAGCTTCGATGCTCGCCCGATCGTCGAGGCGATGGGCAAGATGAGCTTCACCAGCCGCGACCTCGCCCGCGCCACCGGCATCTACAATGCGATGCTCGAGGACCCCGATTGCTCGATCATCCTGGTGATCGCCGGCTCGACCTCGGCCGGCGGCTGCATGGACCTCTACGCGGAGCTGGTGCGCTCCAACATGGTCGACGCGATCGTCGCCACCGGGGCGACCATCGTCGACATGGATTTCTTCGAAGCGCTTGGCCACAAGCACTTCCAGGCCAATGAAATCCCTGACGATGATACGCTGCGCTCGCTGTACATCGACCGCATTTACGACACCTATATCGATGAGGAGCAGCTGCAGGATTGCGACTTCACCATCGGCAAGATCGCCGACGGCCTCGAGCCGCGCCCCTACTCGTCGCGCGAGTTCATCAAGGAAATGGGCAAGTGGCTGGTCAAGAACGGCAAGAAGGACAACAGCCTCGTCAAGCTCGCTTTTGAGCATGACGTGCCGATCTTCTGCCCGGCGTTCACCGACAGCAGCGCCGGCTTCGGCCTGGTCAAGCACCAGGTCGACGCAATGAAGCGCGGCGGCCATTACATGACGATGGATTCCATCGCCGACTTCCGCGAGCTGACCGACATCAAGATCAAGGCCGGCACCACCGGGCTGCTGATGATCGGCGGCGGCGTGCCCAAGAATTTCGCGCAGGACACCGTGGTGTGCGCGGAGATCCTCGGCCACGAGGACGTCGAGGTTCACAAATATGCGGTCCAGATCACCGTCGCCGACGTCCGCGACGGCGCCTGCTCGTCCTCGACGCTGCAGGAAGCCGCCTCGTGGGGCAAGGTGTCGACTGCCCAGGAGCAGATGGTGTTCGCCGAGGCGACCTCGGTGCTGCCGCTGCTGGCGTCCGACGCCTACCATCGTGGCGCATGGAAGACCCGCGAGAAGCGGCGCTTCGCCAAGCTGTTCGAATAGGGCTGTACCCCTGCGAAGGCAGGGGTCCAGTACTGGGCTCCTGCCTTCGCAGGAGCACATTGCGCGGAACGTCTAACTGAAGCACAGTCCCCCTTCGAATAAGGGGGACGTCTCATGGACTACAGCCCGATCCTGGCGCCCGTTGTGGCGCTGGTCGCCTGGACGCTGGTCGTCATGTTGTGGATGATGGTCGCTCGCCGGCGCGCCTTCGCCCAGATGGGGATCAGCTGGGGCACCATCCCGCGCGGCTCGCGCGGCAAGGACCTCGACGGCAAGGCGCCCGACGAAGCCCAGTGGCCGTCGCACAATTACAACCATCTGATGGAGCAGCCGACGATCTTCTACGCGATCGCTTTGACCCTCGCGCTGATGGATTTCGGCGGCGGCATCAACCTGTGGCTCGCGTGGGGCTATGTCGGCTTCCGGATCGTCCACAGCATCGTCCAGGCGACCGTCAACATCGTCGCCTACCGCTTCACCTTGTTTGCCCTGGCGACCGCGTGCCTGGTCGGATTGACGGTGCACGCCGGAGTGAAAATCCTCCATGACTGCGGCGTGATCTAGCCGGATGAGCCAGACGGAGGAGCGGCTTCGGCTGCTGAACTGGGCGGCGCTGCTGCTGTTCGTCGCATACGGCGCGGTTTACGTCTCGACGCTCGATTTCGGGCATCTGCTACCGCGCGATGCGAAGGAGCACGTGATCGGGCGCGATTTCCTCAATTTCTGGATGTATGGACGCGCCGCCTTCGAGGCCAACCCCGGGCAATATTACGACCTCAAGACCTATTGGGCGGCGGCGGACGCGGTGACGGGGCCGGGCTACCCGCCCCAGCTTTGGTCTTACCCGCCGAGCGTGATGCTGCTGGCCGCGCCGTTCGGGGCCCTGCCCTACATGGTCGCGCTGGCCATCTGGACCGTCATCGGGATCGCCGCCTGCGTCCTCGCGCTGCGGCTGTGGACCAAGCAGCCGTTATACCTGCTGCCGTTGCTGCTGGCGCCGCCGGCGATTTTCGGGCTGGTGTCGGGCCAGTTCCATTACCTGGCGACGGCGGCCATCCTCGCCGTGTTGCGCTGGCGGGAGTCGCGCCCGGTGCTCGCGGGCATCATCCTCGGACTGCTGACGATCAAGCCGCAGATCGGCCTGTTCTTCCCGATCCTGCTGCTCGCGACCCGAAGCTGGCGGGTGATCCTGGTCGCTTCGCTGACCGCGCTTGCGGTGGCCGGGCTGACGGCGCTGATCTGGGGGGTCGACGTCTGGTTCGCCTATGTGAACCAGGGGATCGCCAACCAGTCGCTGGTCCTCTCCGACCCGAAGAATATCAGCGAGCTGTACATGGCGACGCCGTTCATCAACGCGCGGTCGGCGGGGCTGGCGATCGGCGGAGCCGCCGTGGTCCAGGTGATCGCTTCCCTGCTAGCCGTTGCGCTGGTGGCGATGACGTTCTGGCGTCGCCCGTCCGCCGATGATCTTCGCGCCAACACCATCTTCCTTGCGTGCGCGGCGTTCGGGACGCCGTATATGATGTCTTACGACACGCTGCCGCTGGTCGCCGGAATGCTGCTGCTGATGCCCGCCGACCCGGTCGGGCGCCTGCTGACCCTGATGGCCTGGGGCCTTCAGCTGCTGCAGTTCGCCTTCGGCCTGTTCCATCTCCCCGGACCCGCCTTGGTGCCGATCGCCATCGCGCTCTATCTCGTAAAGCAGCCCGCGAGCTCGACATGGGTCGACCAGCGGAATTGGCCGACCGGCCGCACCCAGGAGAGCGCGTAGCCGCCGTCGGCGAGCGTCTTGGCGTCGCGGGCGAAGGTCGCCGGGTTGCAGCTGACATAGGCGATCCGCGGCACGGCGGATGACGCCAAAGCGGCGATCTGCTCGGCGGCCCCGGCTCTCGGCGGATCGAGCACGACCGCATCGAAGTTCGCCAGCTCCGGGGATTCGAGCGGGCGGCGATAGAGGTCGCGGTGCTCGGCGGCGATATTCGGAGCGGCGCGCTTGAGCGCCAGGACGGCGTCGCGCGACGCTTCGGCCGCATAGACCTGGCCGGACAGTGCCAGCGCGAAGGTGCCGAGGCCGGCGAACAAATCGGCGCTGCGGCTAGCCTGACCGGCCACCTCGCGAACCGCAGCCACCAGCTCCGCCTCACCGTCCTCGGTGGCCTGGAGGAACGCTCCGACCGGTAATTGCACCGGCGTCCCGGACAGCGTCACGGTCACCGGCACCGGCTCGTAGAAGGTCTCGGGGCCGTCGCCCTGGTCGAGGCTCAGCCGCGCGAGCCGGTGCTCGGTGCAGAAGTCGGTCAGCCGTTCGATGCCCTCGAGCCCGGCTGCCTCGACGCCCTTGAGCGCCACGTCGACGCCCTGGTCCGTCAGCACCAACTGCACGTCGCCCGGCCGCCGCGGCTTCAGCAACTGGCCGAACAGCCCCCGCAAGGGCGCGACCAATGCGAATAGCTCCGGCCGCAGGATATGGCATTCGTGCATGTCGACGATCTGGTGCGAGCGTTGGGCGCTGAAGCCGAGCACTGCCCGCTGTCCGAGCTTCAGCGCGCGCAGGCTGGCCCGGCGGCGGCTGTTGGGCGGCGACAGATGCGGCTCGCGGATCTCGGTCGCGAGGCCGTGCTGGTCGAGCGCGCCCGCGACCCGCGCCACCAGATAGCCTCGATAGGCGTCGTCATCGGCGTGCTGGAGCTGGCAGCCGCCGCATTCGGGAAAGTGACGGCACGGCGGCACCTGGTGGTGCGGGCCCCATTCGACGTCGCCATTCTCCAGCACCACGTCGCCCGGCACCGCGAAGGGGACGTGGCGGCCGCTGTCGGTGACGCCATCGCCGCGAGCGGCGATGCGCGCGATTGTTTCGCTCATTGGACGGCCGGGATGGCGGCAGCCAGATCGTCGGCGATCAATCCCGGCCCGGCGATCTCGGCGGCCCGGCCGTGGATCCAAACCCCGGCGCAGGCGGCGTCGAACGCTTCGAGCCCCCGCGCCCGCATCGCCGCGATGATTCCCGCGAGCACGTCGCCGGTCCCGGCGCTCGCCAGCCAGGCCGGGGCCGGCGGCGCGAAGCCCATCCGTCCGTCCGGCGAGGCGACGAGCGTGTCCGGCCCCTTGTAGACCACGACCGCGCCGCTTCGCCGCGCCGCCTCGAGCGCCTGGTCGGCTTTGCTGCCGGCGAGCTTGCCGAACAATCGCTCGAACTCGCCCGAATGCGGAGTGATGATCGCGTCCTGGCCGCGCAGCCGCTCGGGGTCGCCGAGCAAGCCGATGCCATCGGCATCGATCACCTTGGGCGCCTGGCTGGTTAGCGCCAGGGTGAGCAATTGGGGGATGTCGCCCATGCCCGGCCCGACCAGCAGACAGCCGATTCGCGGGTCGTTGACCTCGGCGGTCTCGAGCTGGACGATGGCGGCGGGAATTCCCTCGATCGGCAGCGACGTGCTCACCCGGACATAGCCAGCCCCCGAGCGAGCGGCCGCGGTGACCGCGAGCGCAATCGCGCCGGGCATCATGCCAGCAAGCGCGTGGACCAGGCCGCGATCGTATTTGTGGCCTTGCCGATCGAGCGGCGGCAGGTCGGGCCGGGCGATCTCGTGCCAGTCGCCGCTCGCTGCGATGCCGATGTCGGCCTGCACCACCCGCCCGCAGCGCCGCATTGCCGGCATCAGCCGGTGGGCGGGTTTCAAGGCGCCGAAGGTCACCGTCAGGTCGAAGTCCGGGACGGGGCTGAGCTCGGCCCCCGAATCGCTGTCGATGCCGCTCGGAATATCGCAGGCGACGGTCGCCACCGCCGCGCCGCAAAGCCGCGAAAGCTGTTCGGCGACTTTGGGTTTCAGCTCACTCTTGAGACCCGTCCCAAACAGCGCATCGATCAGCAGCGGCGCCGGTTCGGTGGTCGCGCCGAGCGGCTCGACGATGCCCTGCCAATGCGATTGCCGCGCGGCCTTCGCTGCTTTGCCGCGCGGCTCGCCCAGCGCGGCAATACGCACCGGAACTCCGCGCGCCGCGAGACGCTGCGCCGCGATACAGCCGTCACCGCCGTTGTTCCCCGGCCCGACCAGCACCAGTGCCGGCTTGGGTCCCGCGAAACGGTACGCGGCTTCGGCAAGTGCGGCCCCGGCCCGCTCCATCAATTGCGCGACCGGGGTTCCGGCTTTGATCGCCGCTTCCTCGGCAGCCCGCATCGCATCGCTAGTCAGGATCGGTCGCATTTGAGCGCTTTAGCGCAGCGCGGTCGCCAGGCGCCACCATTGGTCCGGAACGGCCGCTGCCACCTGGTCGCGCCTAGCCTCGTCCGGAAACAACGCAAAACAGGTCGCGCCGCTGCCCGACATGCGGACGAGCTGAGTTCCGGGCCGCTCGCGGAGCCAGTCGAGCAATTCGGCGATCTCCGGAACCAGCCCGATTGCCGCCGCTTCGAGGTCGTTGCGGCCATCGCGCCAGTCTCCGAGCGGCCCCCGGTCGACGCCGTCCCAGTGGTTGAACACCTCCCCGGTCGACAGCGGAATGTTCGGATTGACGAGCAACACCGGCGTTCCGGCAATCGGCGGGTCATCGACCAGATGCAGCCGGTCGCCCGCGCCGTCACCGCGGCTGGTCATGCTCAGCAGGCACGCGGGCACGTCGGCGCCGAGCCTGGGAGCGACCGCCGTCGCGTGTGCCGGATCAAGGCCCCACATCGCGGTCAGCAGCCGCAACGCCGCCGCCGCATCGGCCGAGCCGCCACCGAGGCCCGCAGCGACCGGCAGCCTCTTTTCCAGCCGGAGCCTGGCCGTGCACTCCACCCCCGCCTCACCAGCCAGCTCGATTGCGGCCCGAATGACGAGATTCTCGTCCTCGCTGTCGAACAATTGGTCGGCGAACGGCCCTTGAATGGTCAGTTCCAGATCGCCCGCTTCCTCCGCGCTCAGGCGGTCGCCGTCGATGCAGAAGGCGAAGATCGTCTCAATCGAGTGGCGCCCGTCGGGGAGCCTGCCGCGGACGTGGAGCGCGAGGTTGACCTTGGCCGGAGCGATTTCCCGCCAGCGCGGCTCGCCTGGTGCGGTCAAGGCGCCGCGGTCGCCGGAGTCAGCCCTGCATCAAGCTTCAGTTTGACCCGGTTGGCGATATCGTCCTCGGCCGTCACCAGCGCCGCCGCCCACGCAAACCGAGCTTCGTAGCGCCGCCCGCTCGCGTACAGGGCATCGCCGAGATGCTCATGGATCTCGGGTTGCGACGGGTCCTTGGCGGCCGCCCGCTCCAGCGCCTCGATCGCGTCGGCGAAGCGGCCGCGCTTGTACAGCGCCCAGCCGAGCGAATCGGTGATCGACGCATCGTCAGGGGCAAGCGCGCTCGCCTTGCGGATCATCGCTTCGGCGGCGTCGAGGTCCTCGCCGCGCTCGAGCTTCGCATAGCCGAGAAAATTGAGCACCAGCGGCTGCTCGGGCGAAAGCGCCATCGCCGCTTGCAGCGCCTGCTTGGTCTCGGGCCAGCGGTCGGCGTCCTCGAGCGCGCTCGCCTGCAGCAGGTACAGCGGCCACAGCTCGTCCTTCAGGCCCTGCGCGCGGGCCAGATTGATCGCTCGCGCATAGGCGTCGGCGGCCTCGTTGTAGCGCTTCATCCCGGCGTAGACGTCGCCGACCCGAGCGAGGTCGCTGACCGTCGCATCGCGTTCCGACGCCGCCGATTGGGCGAGGCGCAGCGCCTCGTCGAAGCGCTTTTCGTCGACCAGGATCCGCGCCTTGGTGTCCTGTGCCTGCGCGGCGAGCGGGTCCGACTCCGGCACCGTGCTCAGCACCTGGAGCGCGTCGTCAGCCCGGCCCCGCCCGTCGAGCAGCAGCGCCAGCAGCACGGCGCCCGCGGAATTGCGGGGGTCGGCGTAGCGGGCGACCTGGACCATCGACAGCGGCAGCGAGCGGTTGTCGAGCCGGTTGAGGTCGACCGCCATTCCGAGCAGCAACTCGGCATAGGCCTTGGCCGCCTGGTCGATCGCCGCCCCGGTCCGCTTGCCCGACTCGACGCGCCGCTTTGCGACCCCGGTCTCGGTGCCCATTTCGCGGACCATCGCCAGGGCGCGCTTGCGATCGCCGGCGGCGAGGAATCCGTCGGCCAGCGCCAGCCGCAGCCGCGCCTCGCGGGGGCCCGCCGAGCCGACCGCCTTCAGGGCGTAGGGCTCAGCCTCGGCGGAGCGGCGGAATTTCAGCAGGATGAAGGCGATATTCTCGTCACGGAACGGGCCAAGGAGCGCGTTTGGCGGGATTTTCTCGAGCGTCGCCACCGCGCTGGCCAGATCGCGGCGGTCGGCCGAGTTCCAGGCCGTGAGCAGCGGCGAGAAGAACGACAGGCTGCCCTCGTCGAGCGGCCCCGACAGAAGGCCGATCGCGAGGTCGGAACGCCCGCGCTTCAGCTCGTCTGCGATCAGCAGCATGCGCCCGTCCACCGGCAGCTTGGCCAGCGGAATCCTGCGCGCCAGGCGAAGCGCGAGGTCCATGTTGCCGGCGCTGATCGCCTCGGCCAGCGCCTTGCGGTTGATCGTCGTGTCGTTGGCGTTCATCTCGGCCAGCGCCGCGAGCAGCTCGGCGGAACGGCGGTGCTGGCCGCTCATCGCCGCCGCCCGAGCCTGGACGTAAGTCCAAGCCGGGTTGTCGGCCGAGGGGCGCGCGGCCGCCGGAGCCGCGGTCGCCAAAGCCACCGCCGCGATCACTGACGTTGTCATCAGGGACGGGGCGATCAATCTACATATTGGGATAATTGGGGCCTCCTCCGCCCTCGGGTGTCACCCAGTTGATGTTCTGCGTCGGGTCCTTGATGTCGCAGGTCTTGCAGTGCACGCAGTTCTGGGCGTTGATCTGAAGCCGCACCGTACCACCGTCACCTTCGACAAACTCGTAAACGCTCGCCGGGCAGTATCGCTGCTCGGGACCGGCATAGACCGGAAGATTGATCGCCGTCGGTATGTCGGCGTCCTTGAGCGTCAGGTGAACCGGCTGGTTTTCCTCATGGTTGGTGTTGGAGATGAACACCGACGACAAGCGGTCGAAGGTCAACACTCCGTCGGGCTTCGGATAGGCGATCGGCTTGGCGTGCTCCTTGCGCTTGAGGCGGGTGTGGTCGGCGTGGTGCTTCAATGTCCACGGCACGCCCAGGCCAAGCTGGCCCAGCCACATGTCGAACCCGGCGTAGAGCGTGCCCAGCAGGCCGCCCCATTTGGCGACTGCCGGTTGCGCATTGCGGACCATGCGCAGTTCCTTGTCGACCCAGCTCGAGCGCAGCGCCTTGGGATAATCGTCGAGCCGGTCGCCCTGGCGATCCGCGGAAACCGCCTCGAACGCGGCCTCGGCGGCGAGCATCGCCGACTTCATCGCCGTGTGCGTACCCTTGATCCGCGGCACGTTCACAAACCCCGCCGAGCAGCCGATCAGCGCGCCGCCGGGGAACACCAGCTCCGGGATGGCCTGCCAACCGCCCTCGTTGATCGCCCGGGCTCCGTAGGACACGCGCTTGCCGCCCTCGATCTCGGCCCGGATCGCCGGGTGGGTCTTCCACCGCTGCATTTCCTCGAACGGCGAGAGATACGGATTGTCGTAATCGAGCGCGAGGACGAACCCCAGGGCCACCTGGTGGTTCTCCTGATGGTAGAGGAAGCCGCCGCCCCAGGCGTCGGTCAGCGGCCAGCCCTGGCTGTGGATCACTCGCCCGGGTTTATGCTTGTCGGCAGGAATGTCCCACAATTCCTTGATTCCGAGACCGAATACCTGCGGTCCGCTATCCTTCCGCAAGTCGAAGATCTCGGTCAGCCGCTTGGTCAAATGCCCCCGCGCGCCTTCGGCAAAGAAGGTGTAGCGCGCGTGGAGCTCGATGCCGGGCTGATGGTCAGGCCGATGGCTGCCGTCGCGGGCGATGCCCATGTCGCCGGTCGCGACGCCCTTCACCGAGCCGTTGTCGTGATAGAGGATCTCCGCCGCCGCGAAGCCGGGGAATATCTCGACCCCCAGTTCCTCGGCCTGACCGGCCAGCCAGCGGCACAAATTGCCGAGGCTGCAAGTATACGTCCCCTTGTTGTGCATGAACCGCGGCATCATCCACTCGGGCATCCGCCACTTGCCCGTCCTCGTCAGCACCCAGTGGTGGTTCTCGGTCACCGGCACCGTCAGCGGCGCGCCCTTGTCCTTCCAGTCCGGGATCAGCTCATTCAGCGCCTTGGGGTCGATCACCGCTCCCGACAGGATATGCGCCCCGACCTCGCTGCCCTTCTCCAGCACGCAGACCGAAATCTCGCGGCCCGCTTGCGCCGCGAGCTGCTTCAAACGGATGCTCGCCGTGAGGCCCGCTGGCCCCGCGCCGACGATCACCACGTCGTACTGCATGGATTCGCGTTCGCTCATCCGCTCCTCTCTTGCGGCAATCCATAGCGCCTCGTCGCACGGGCAACACAACTCGACTCATCCGCCCTGCCAATTCCTTGACCGCGCCGTCAATGGCCCGGAGTGATGTCCGCCATGGGTGGGGACCAGGATCGGATCGGTGTAGCCGAAGCCGCCAGCGCGCTTGGCTGGTGGCTGGAGGCCGGCGTCGACGTCGCGGTCGCCGAGAGTCCGCGCAACTGGTTGGAGCGCAAGCCCGAGCCGCCCAACATCCGGCCGCCGTCGGCCCAGGCGGTCAACCAGGCGCTGGAAACGCTCGACCTGTTTCGCGACTGGCTGGAGAAGTCCCCGGCCCTGCCGCTCGCCGATATCGGCTCGAAGCGGGTGCTTCCGCACGGCGCCGAGGGCGCCCCGGTGATGCTGATCGCCGAAATGCCGACCGGCAAGGACGCCGCCGAAGGCCGGCCGATCGCCGGCGAGGCGTGGAAATTGACCGAGCGGATGCTGGCCGCGATCGGGATCGACGCCGCCGACGCCTACAGCGCCTCGCTGTCCTGCTTCCATTCGCCCGGCGCCCGAATGAGCCCGGATCAGCTCACCGAATGCGCGGATATTGCTCGGCGCCACGTCGCCCTCGCCAAGCCCAAGCGTCTCCTCCTGCTCGGCGATGCGCCGGCGCTGGCCTTGCTCGGCAAGCGTCTGGTCCAGGCCCGCGGCCATGTTCACAAAATTGAAGGGGTCCGCGCGGTAGCCACCTTTCATCCGCGGTTCCTGCTCGACCGGCCGTCGGACAAGGCGCTCGCGTGGCGCGACCTGTTGCTGTTGATGGAGGAAGAGGCTTGAAAGCCGGTCTGTTCGCCTTTTCAGCCCTGCTTTGCGCAACCCCCGCGCTCGCCCAGGATCCGCTGGCGCCGGTCTCGGAAACACCGGCCAGCACCCGTCCCGAGGCACAAACCGTCGCTCCGCCGGTGGTCGTCGCCCCGATCGCGGCCCCGATCCAGGTCCCGCGCGACTGGCGCGGCGTGTTCGGAGCGATCCGCCGCGGCAATTGGCGCTCGGCCGAAGCGGGCATCGCAATTCTTCCCAATCACGTGCTGACTCCGATCGCCAAGGCCGAGCTGTACACCGCCAGGGGCTCCCCAACCGTCGATCTCGCCCGCCTGCAGGCGCTGCTCGCAGAAGCGCCCGATTTGCCCCAGGCCGAGCAGCTCGCCCGAATGGCGCTGAGCCGCGGCGCGACGACCAGCCCGCTGATCGTCCAGAAGCGCCCGCTGGCCTGGCTCGGCTCGGCCCCGCGACGTGCCCGCGCCCAGCCTGTCCGGGGCGAGCCCGCCGCCGACCAGCTGCGCGCCGCCCTCGAGCCATTGCTCAAGGTCGACGCTGCCGCCGAGGCCGAAGTCCAGCTTCTCCAGGCCGCGCCCTTGCTGTCCGCCGACGCTCGAGCCGAAGCCGGGCAGCGAATTGCCTGGTCTTATTATCAGCTGGGCCGCGACGCCGACGCGCGCCGCGTCGCCGACGCATGGCGCAACGGAGCGCGCGGCGACTGGGCCCCCCATTCGGCCTGGATTTCGGGACTGGCAGCATGGCGTCAAAACGATTGCGAAGCGGCTTCGCGCGCTTTCCGCGAGGTCGCGGCGACGTCGCGCGAGCGTGAGCTCAGTGCCGGCGGCTATTACTGGGCCGCGCGGGCCGAGCAGGCATGCCGTCGGCCGCGGTCGGTCGCGCCCTTGCTCAAGGCGGCGGCGCGCTCCAACGAGAGCTTCTACGGGCTGATCGCGCGCGAGACGCTGGGCCTCGACACGCGGCTCCCGCCCGACTCGTACAGCCAGTCGGCGGCCGTCGACAGCCTGCCCAATGTTCGCCGGGCGCTCGAGCTGGTCGCTATCGGCGAGCGCTGGCTGGCCGAGGACATGCTTCGCCACCAGGCGCGGATCGGCCGCCCGTCCGAACATCACGGACTGATCGAATTCGCCAAGCGCCTCGACCTCGCGGGCGCCCAGTTCTGGCTCGCCCACAACGGCCAGCCGGGAGCCGTGGCCGACCCGCGCGACCGCTATCCGGCGCCGCGCTGGGCGCCGATCACCGGCTGGCGGGTCGATCCGGCCCTGGCCTTCGCCCACATCATCCAGGAATCGACCTTCCGGGCCGATGCCGTCAGCCCCGCCGAGGCCGTCGGCCTGATGCAGGTCCGCCCGGGAACGGCGCAGGACATGGCCCGCGCCCGCAACCTGCCCTACTCGCGCGGCAGCCTGACCGACCCCGGCTACAACCTCGAATTCGGACAGAGCTTCATCGAGCAGATGCGGCGCTCGTCGGCGACCGGCGGCCAGCTGCCGCGGATCATGGCCGCCTACAACGCCGGGCCGACCCCGGTCGCGCGCTGGGCGTGGATCCCCGACCGCGGCGATCCCCTGCTGTGGATCGAAAGCATCCCATATTGGGAAACCCGTTTTTACGTGCCCGCGGTGTTCCGCAACATGTGGGTCTACCAGGGCATTTCCGGAGTGGACGCGCCGACGCTGAAGTCGATTGCGGAACACAGCTGGCCGGCCTTCCCTGCCGCCCACACCCAGCTACCCCAATATACCGGCGGGAACTGAACGCCTTCACGGTCGCTTAATCCCCATAACGGAGGAGCGACCTATGTATATCGGACTCGGCGGACTGATCCTGCTCATTATCATCCTCGTCATACTGTTCTGACGCGGACGATAGCCCGCTAGCGAAAGCTAGCATTCGTTCTTGATATGTTCCTTGATCGGCGTACCTTATGGGAATGCCGGTCGAGTCGATCCGTGGGCGCGGAGCAACGCGCAACAGCACCCCGACGCGCTTCAACCTGAAGGAGCGCGCGATCGACGGGGAATGGCTCGACAGTGTCGAGGCGCTGGATGGGGTCCCGAAGCGCCGCACCACCGTCACGATCGAGCACGCCAAATCGATCCTGACCCGCAACAGCTCGCCCGACATCGGCTTCGATCGCTCGATCAACGCCTACCGCGGCTGCGAGCACGGCTGCATCTACTGCTTCGCGCGTCCCACCCATGCTTTCCATGACCTCTCCCCGGGCGTCGATTTCGAATCGCGGCTGTTCGTCAAGCCCAACGCCGCCCAGCTGCTTCATTCCGCCCTGTCGCGGCCCGGCTACGAGTGCGCGCCGATCGCGATGGGCACCAACACCGACCCCTACCAGCCGCTCGAGGAGCGCTGGCGGGTCACCCGTTCGGTGGTCGAGGTGCTGCTCGAGACCCGGCACCCGTTCACCATCACCACCAAGTCGGACCGGGTGCTTCGCGACCTCGATCTGCTCGCCCCGGCGGCCGAGCTCGGGATCGTCGCGGTGGCGCTGTCGGTGACGTCGCTAGATCCGGCGATCGCCCGGACCCTCGAGCCGCGCGCCCCATCGGCCCGAAAGCGCCTCGAGGCGGTTCGCCAGCTCAACGCTGCGGGAGTGCCGTGCAGCGTCGCCATTGCTCCGGTGGTGCCGCAGATCACCGACCATGAGCTGGAAGCCATTGTTGAGGCCGCTGTGGCGGCGGGAGCGAGCGGCGGTTTCTATCTGCCGGTCCGCCTCCCGCACGAGGTCGCGCCTCTATTTCGCGCCTGGCTCGACGAGCATTACCCGGACCGCGCCGCCAAGGTGATGGCGACGATCAAGTCGATGCGCGGCGGCCGCGACAACGACCCCAATTTCTTCAGCCGGATGAGCGGCCAGGGCCCGTGGGCGGAGCTGCTCCGGACGCGCTTCGAGCTCGCGGCGAAGAAATACGGCCTGCGCCAGGCGAAGTTCGAGCTGCGCCGCGACCTGTTCCGGCCGCCGGAGGGCGCGCAGATGCGATTGCTTTGAGGGCGGGCTCGACAGGCGCGCGGAAATGCCGCACGCATTTTAATTGTTCAGCCAAGGGAGAACGCGAATGCGTGCTGCAATAGTCCTTCCCGTCCTGCTGCTCGGCGCGTGCCAGGTCAGCAAGGACGACGCCAACGACTCGGTCACCGTCGCCTACAACCAAGATGTCGCGGAAAATGCCGCCTCGGACGCCGCCAACACCGCCGGCGCCATCGCCGAAGACATCGGCAACGACGTCGAGCGCACCGGCGACAAGGTCCAGAACGAGGTCGGCGACGTTGATGTCGACGTCGACGTCAGCCGCAACGCGCCTTCAAATTCCAACTAGGAAGGCCAACTCGAACTAGGACGGCCTCTGCGCTCAAGCTGCGGCCGGGTTCACCAGCCGTAGCTTCAGCAAAGGCTGGTCGGGGAGACAGGATTCGAACCTGCGACCCTCTGCTCCCAAAGCAGATGCGCTACCAGGCTGCGCCACTCCCCGCCTTCGCCTGCGGCTTCGGCGGGCAAGCCCGCCATGTCAATCCTGATGCCGGCTTGCCAGCCGAAGCTCCGCGTTAGCGGAGCGAAGGATGGTGGGCCCGGAGGGAATCGAACCCCCAACCAAGCCGTTATGAGCGGCCGGCTCTACCGTTGAGCTACAGGCCCTGCCCCGGCCATCTAGCGATTAGCGGTGCCCGCGCCTTAAGCGCAAGTCACAGCTCCGGAAGCGCCAGCGTTATCCGCGCCCGGGTGATCGTCAGGTCGCCGCCGGCGATTCGCGCGAGGCCGCGCACGAGGCGCAGGCTGAAGCCGCCCCCGGACGGCTCGCCCCCACCTCTGTCGCCGATGCCGGCGTCGAAGCCCGGCGGCGGGCGCACCCACAGCAGGCAGCGGCCGTTGCTGTTGTCGAGATGGACGACGATCTGCTCGCCGTCCGCGGCTGCTCCGAGCAGCGAGCTGCAGAACCGCGTCACCAGCCGTTCGGCGAGCGCCGGCTCGAGCGCGCAACGGCGACGCCGGGTTTCGATCGACAAATCGAGCTGCGGAGCGTCGGCGGAAGCGCCCTGGCGCATCCCGGCGGCGATCTGGTCGAGCAGCATGGCAAGGTCGGTGCCGCTGCCCGGCCGGTTGCGGTCGGACTGCAGCTTGGCGGCGAAATCGAGGTCGTCGATGGCCGACAGCAAAAGCCGCGCCTGCGCGACGATCTCCGCCGCCCGGGTCCGGTAATGGCGGTCGGCCGGGCCGAGCAGCTGGGCGTCGATGATCTCGGCAAAGCCGATGATCGCGTTCAGCGGTGTCTTGATCTCGTGGACCAGCTCGCGCAGCGAATTGGGGTCGGTGAGCAGCGGCGACTGTCCGTAGCCCGCTCCGTTTGGAGCGTCGCCCGCTTCACGAAGCGCGATCCCGCGGTAACCGGCGAAACGCCCGTCGGTGGGCTCGAAAGCGGGCACTCCGCTGATCTTCCATTCGCCGGCCATCGTGCCTTCGCCGGGCAGCGAGAATCGCGCGTCGCGGAACGGCGAGCGCATCGCGAACGCCCGCTCGACCTCCTGCTCGACGCCTTCGCCTTCCTCGGCGCGGGCGATCGAGCGGCCGATCAGCGCGCCGCGCGGGGCACCTTCGACCCAGACGATTTCGCCCGACGGGATGCATTCCCAGCGGAACAGGGTCGGAGCGCCGGCCGCCGTGGCCGCGGCTTCCTCGGCGCCGGCCGCCGCCTGCGCTCGACCGCGGCGAAGCCGCTCGATCCGGGCGACGACGTCGCTGATGGAAGGAACCGTCTGCGCCTCGACAGGCTCGATATGCGCCTCGACAGGCTCGACTTGCGCCTCGACGTGCCCCTCGACATGCGGCTCGACGTGCAGTGCCGCCGGCTTTTCGACATGCGGCTCCTCGGTCGCTGGCGGCGGCGGCGGCAGGTCGGGATGCAGCGTCATGATGAAGTGGCGGGTTTCCTCGTCGGCGACCGCCAGCAGCTTGTGCCAGTCGTCGCGCTTGAGGCGGGCGGCGGCGAGGACTGGCGCCGCGACGGCCAATGTGTCGGAAGCGAACAGCGCAATCAGCTCATAAGGCAGCGGCAGCGCAGCGACCGCCCTCGCGGCTGCGGCGCGGAGCGTCTCGTCGACCAGCTCGCCATCGGACCGGATCAGACGCAGCGCCTGCTCAACCAGCGGATTGTCGGCCTGGCTGCCGGCGCGAGCGACGAGATCGACCAGCTGGCGCCACCGCACAGCACGATCGTGCGGATCAATTGCCGGCTGGTCCAGCACCGTCATCAGGCGATCGTCGAAGCGCACCGGTTATTCTTCGTCCTTAAGCTCGGCATTGCGCCCTGCTCTATCCGACGCGTGCGAGCGCGTAACGAGGCGGCTCTGAACCATCCCGAAATGGCACAGGAGTTTCGGCTGCCCGCAGCCTTTCGCGTGCGTGCGTGCGCACGCGCGCGGGGTGGCGCTCGTCATCCGGATCGGCTAGTCGATGGACGGTGGGGGAGCGCCCCGAACGGGCGCATCCAAACCCTGTACCGTAATCTCTAGCCCAGGATAGACAGCACTTGGCCACCGAACCGCCGGTCGAGGACCGCGACGACAGCAACAACGGCGGAAGTCCCGGCGGCGGGGATATGGACATCGCGCCCATCTCCATCGTCGAGGAGATGAAGACCAGCTACCTCGACTATGCGATGAGCGTCATCGTCAGCCGGGCGCTGCCCGACGTCCGCGACGGGCTGAAGCCGGTCCACCGTCGGATTCTCTATTCAGCTTACGAGAACGGCTTCACCTTCAACCGCGGCTACCGCAAGTCGGCGCGCATCGTCGGCGACGTCATCGGTAAATATCACCCGCACGGCGACACCGCGATCTACGACGCCCTCGCCCGGATGACCCAGAGCTGGTCGATGCGGGTGCCGCTGATCGACGGCCAGGGCAATTTCGGCTCAATGGACCCGGATCCGCCGGCCGCGATGCGGTACACGGAAGCTCGCCTCGCCCGGGTCGCCAATTTCCTCCTTGGCGACCTCGACAAGGACACTGTCAACTTCCAGCCCAATTACGACGCCAACGAGACCGAGCCGCAGGTCCTGCCGGCGCGCTTCCCCAACATCCTCGTCAACGGCGCGGGCGGCATCGCGGTCGGAATGGCGACCAACATCCCGCCGCACAATCTCGGCGAAGTGCTCGCCGCCTGCCGCGCCTATATGGATGACCCGGCGATCAGCTCGGAAGGGCTGATGGAGCACGTCAAAGGCCCCGACTTCCCGACCGGCGCGCTGATCCTCGGCCTGAGCGGCATCCGCAGCGCCTACACCACCGGCCGCGGCTCGATCCTGCTGCGCTCGCGCCACAAGGTCGAGGAAGGCCGCGGCGACCGGGTGTCGATCATCCTCACCGAAATCCCATATCAGGTCGGCAAGAACGGTCTGGTCGAGAAGATCGCCGAAGCCGCCAAGGACAAGCGGATCGAGGGCGTCAGCGACATCCGCGACGAGTCCAACCGCGACGGCGTCCGAATCGTCATCGAATTGAAGCGCGACGCGACGCCCGACGTCGTGCTCAACCAATTGTGGCGCCACACGCCGGCCCAATCCAGCTTCCCGGCGAACATGCTGGCGATCCGCGGCGGCCGCCCGGAAACGCTGACCCTGCGCGATTTCATCGAGAGCTTCGTCCGCTTCCGCGAGGAGGTCATCACCCGGCGCTCGAAACACGAGCTGGCGCGGGCCCGCGAGCGCGCCCATCTGTTGCTTGGGCTGGTCGTCGCGGTCACCAACCTCGACGAGGTGGTCAAGCTGATCCGCGGCTCCGCAAGCCCGGCGGAAGCCCGCGAAAAGCTCCTCGCCCGCGAATGGCCGGGCGAGCAAATCCGCCCCTATGTGCTGCTGGTCGAGGCGGTCGAGCCGCAGAAAGCGGGCGCCGCTTACCGGCTGTCGGAAGCCCAGGTCAAAGCGATCTTAGAGCTCCGCCTCCACCGCCTGACTGCGCTCGGCCGCGACGAGATCGGCAACGAGCTCGAGACGCTCGCTGCCTCGATCGGCGAGTTGCTCGAGATCCTCGCCAACCGCGCCCGCCTCTACGAAGTGATGCGCGAGGAGTTCGACGAGGTCGACAAGGAGTTCTCGACCCCGCGCAAGAGCGAGCTCGCTGCCGCCGCCGACGGGATCGAGGACGAGGACCTCATCGAGCATGAGGACATGGTCGTGACGGTGACCATGACCGGCTACATCAAGCGCACCCCGCTGGCCGTGTTCCGCGAGCAGAAGCGCGGCGGCAAGGGCCGCTCGGGAATGGCGACCAAGGACGAGGACGCGGTCACCAACCTGTTCGTCACCTCGACCCACAATCCGGTGCTGTTCTTCTCGTCGGCCGGCAAGGTCTACCGGATGAAGGTCTGGCGGCTCCCCGAGGGCGGGCCGACCGCCAAGGGCCGGCCAATGGTCAATCTGCTGCCGCTCGCCGAGGGGGAGACCATCTCGACGGTCCTGCCGCTGCCGGAGGACGAATCCGAATGGGGCGGCCTGCACATCATGTTCGCGACCGCCCGCGGGACCGTTCGGCGCAACAGCATGGACGCGTTCGCCAGCATCCGCACCGCCGGCAAACGCGCGATGCGCTTCGGCGAGTCCGAGGGCGAAGACGGCGATGGGGACGTCAGCAACGACTGCCTGATCGGAGTCTCGCTGCTGACCGAGGAGGACGACGTCCTGCTCGCCACCCGCCGCGGCAAGGCGATCCGCTTCAAGTCGACCGACGTGCGCGAGTTCCAGTCGCGCGATTCGCAGGGCGTCCGCGGAGTCCGGCTGCTGGGCGACGACGAGGTCATCTCGATGTCGATCCTGCGCCGGGTCGGAACCACCCAGGAAGAGCGCGAGGCCTATCTCAAATGCCCGCCGTGGCGCGAGCGCGAGGACGTCGAATGCTCGCTTCCGCCCGAGCGCGTCGCCGAATTGGCGGAGAAGGAGCAGTTCATCCTCACCGTCACCGAGAACGGCTACGGCAAGCGCAGCTCGGCCTACGAATACCGCCGCACCAACCGCGGCGGCCAGGGCATCACCAACATCGATACCTCGGAGCGCAACGGCAACGTCGTCGCCAGCTTCCCGGCCAAGCTCGGCGAGCAGATCATGCTGGTCACCGACCAGGCGAAGATGATCCGCACCACCGTCGGCGACATCCGCG
>CAYSHL010000006.1:0-99184 GCA_964430865.1 uncultured Sphingomonas sp. | reverse complement strand
TCTGGCAGGCGACCGCGGTCGGCAACGCCAAGGCGATGCTCGACGCCGGCTTCACGACGGTGCGCAACGTCGGCTCGTCCAACCGTAACGATGTCGGGCTCAAGCAGGCGATCGATAACGGCTACGCGGTCGGTCCGCGGGTCGTGCCCGCCGGCTACGCGCTCGGCGCGACCGGCGGCCATTGCGACAGCACTTTCCTTCCGCCGAGCCTCGAGAAAGAGGACAAGGAAGAGGGGGTCGCCGACGGAATCGAGGAATTCCGCCACCAGGTCCGCCGGCAGCGCAAGTTCGGCGCCGAAGTCATCAAGGTGTGCGCCACCGGCGGCGTCTTCTCGCGCAATACCGAGCCCGGCCAGCTGCAGGTGTCGGAGCCCGAGCTTCGGGCGATCGCCGACGAAGCGCACCAATGGGGCGTCCGGGTCGCCGCCCACGCCCACGGCGCCGAGGGCATCAAGGCCGCGATCCGCGCCGGCATCGACACCATCGAGCACGCCAGCCTCGCCGACGACGAAAGCATCCGCCTCGCGGTCGCCCGCAAGCAGCCGGTGTGGTTCGCGATGGACATCTACAACACCGAATACACGCAGGCCGAGGGCAAGAAGAACGGCACCCTCGAAGACAATCTGCGCAAGGACCGTGAGATCGCGCAGATCCAGCGCGACAATTTCCGCAAGGCGGTCCGGGCCGGAGTCCGGCAAGTGTTCGGCAGCGACGCGGGGGTGATGCCGCACGGCCAGGCCGGCAAGCAGTTCCGGACCATGGTCCAGTACGGGATGACCCCGCTCGAGGCGATCCGCGCCGCGACCCGCAACGGCGCCGAGGCGCTCGGCCGGACCCGCGACGTCGGAGCGATTGCTCAGGGCCGCTTCGGCGACATGGTCGCGGTCTCGGGTGATCCGCTTCGCGACGTGACCGTGCTCGAGCGTCCCGACGCGGTAATCAAGGGCGGCCGGCTGATCCCGCGCAGCTGAGCCCGGTCCGTTTTTCCCCATTTTCACAACATGCGACGGACCGCGGAACGCACTGACTTACAAACTGTTTTTGCCCGGCCAAGCGGCATGGAAGAACGCTTCACCGGATAAAGGAAAGTTAGTCATGCGTATCGCAACCCTGACCACCGTGGCCGCGTTCGCGCTCGCCGCGGCGGCCTGCAACACCGAAACCGGCAACGACGTGTCGACCGACGTCAACCTCGCCGAGGATACGGCGGTCAACGACGTGCTCGGCGCCAACGCCACGAGCAACTCGGCGACGCCGACCGACTCGGCCGGCTTCGCCAACGCGGTTGCGGCGGCCGATCTCTACGAGGTCGAAAGCGCGAAGCTCGCGGCCGACAAGGCGACCAACGCCGACGTCAAGTCGCTCGCCCAGCACATCCGCACCGACCATGAGAAATCGAGCGCCGAGCTCAAGAGCGCGGCCGGAACCGCCGGCATCAGCGTCGCTCCCAAGCTCGACGCCGAGAAGCAGGCCATGCTCGACCAGTTGAAGGCGGCCGCCAAGGGGGCCGACTTCGACCGGCTCTATCTCGAGCAGCAGAAGACCGCCCACCAAAAGGCGCTGGACCTGCTCCAGGGCTATTCGAGCGGCGGCGACAACGAGGCGCTCAAGGCCTTCGCGACCAAGACTTCGGCGGCGGTCAAAGGTCACCTCGACCACGCCAACAACATCAAGCTCTAGGCGTCGCCGCACTGAATGGAGCCGTAGCCCGGGGAGCGCGTTACGGCTCCATCTTATCCAGCGACAATGGGGCCGGCGATGAAACAGGGCTTTTGCGACGACATCGAAGATCTGACCGAAGCCAATGAGGACTTCCGCCGGGTCCTCTACACCGGCCAGCATCTGCAGCTGGTGCTGATGACCCTGCAGCCGGGCGAGGAGGTCGGCGAGGAAGTCCATCCCGACCGCGACCAGTTCTTCCGCATCGAGGAGGGCGAAGGCGCGATCGACATCGACGGCCGCGAGAACAAGGTCGAGGACGATATCGCGGTGATCGTGCCGGCCGGAGCGCGCCACAATGTCCGCAATACCGGCGCCGAGCCGCTGCGCTTTTACACGATTTACGGCCCGCCCGAGCATAAGGACGGCGTGGTCCAGGCGACCAAGGCCGACGCGCAAGCGCGCCACCACGCCGAGGAATGGGACGGAGCGACGACCGAGTAACCGGTTTGCGCGGGTGCGGGGCAGCGCCTAACTCCCTTCGATGCCGAGTTCGACCGATCGGGTCCGCTTCTGCCGGCCGCGACGCCTGCCCGGGCTGGAGCTGGTCGAAGCGTCGTACCAGCGCCGCGCGTTCCCGGTGCACAGCCACGAAGAATATGTGATCGGGATCATCACCCGCGGCCGCGAATGCCTGTCGATACGGGGGGCGAATCAGACGGCAGGACCGGGCGACTTCATCCTGATCGAACCGGGCGAGCCGCATGCCAATGAAGCGATCGACGCCGGCGGTCTCGAATATCGCGTCTTCTATGTTCCGCGGGCGATGGTCGCGGAGGCGTTCGGCGACGTGCGCTTCGAGGACAATGTCCTGCCGGGAAAGAGCCGCGGGCGGAGGTGGGCGGCGCTGCATCGGCGACTGATGAGCGGCGCCGGGGACCTCGAGCTCGAGGGCCATTTCTTCGCGCTGCTCGCCGATATCCTGCAGCTGGCGGGCAGCCTCGACCCGGCCCCGCGGCCGGCCGAGCAGGGCAAGGTCGCGCTGGCCCGGGCTTATCTCGACAGGCGCTTTGCCGAGCCGGTTAGTCTCGGCGATCTGGCCGCTCACGTCGGCTTGAGCCCCTATCATCTTCTGCGCAGCTTCCGCGACCAGGTCGGGATCACGCCCGGCGCCTACCAAATCCAGCTGCGCGTGCTCGAGGCGCGCCGGCGGCTTCGCGACGGGGCGGGGATCGCCGCCACCGCGAGCGACCTCGGGTTCGCCGACCAGAGCCATCTGACGCGGCATTTCCAGCGGATCATGGGGACCAGCCCAGGCCGCTATTTGCAGCAATAACCTCCAAGACGCAGCGGCCGCGGCCGTGCGAATGGACGCGCATGCGCACTTTGCTCCTCACCCTCCTGCTGATCGCCGCGCCGCTGCGCGCCCAGACGATTGCGCCCGCCGACTATGCCGCCGACGCCAGGTCGATCGAAGCGATCGTCAATGACCATTACGCCTATCTCGACCGCTTTCCGGGCGGCCGGATGCCGATGACCGCCAAGCTGCGGGCCGAAGCCGCGGCGGTCACCAATGCTCGCGAGTTGGTCCGCTACTCGGAGCGCGCGCTGATGCTGCTCGCCGACCATCACGCGATCACCGGCGGCTCGACCAAGAACAGCTGGGCGGTATTCCCAAGCTACGGCGACCTGTGGGTCGAGCGCGTCGGCGACGCGTTTGTGATCGAGCAGGTGCGGGCGCAAAGCCTCGCCGAGCGCGACGGCGTTCGCGCCGGCGACCGGCTGGTCGCGGTCGACGGCAAGCCGATCGCCGCCGCCGTGGCCGATTTCTGGGCCGACCTCGGCGCCACCGGCGGCGGCGACCGCGACGGTTATGCGGCGCGGGTCATGGCCGCCAGCCGCCGCGATCGGCCGCGCCGGCTGACGATCCAGCGCGGAGCGGCGGCTCCGCGCGAGCTGGCGCTTCCCAACCTCTATTATCTGGCGCTGATGGACCGGCCGGTGCTGCAATCCACGGAGGCGGGGCGCGACCTCGTCATCAAATTCAACGATTCGCTGGGCACTGACGCGACCATCGCCGCATTCGACCGAGCGATGGCCCGCGCCAGGCCGCGCCAGCCGATCGTCATCGACCTCACCGACACCGCGAGCGGCGGCAACACGACGATCGCCCGTGCGATCCTCGGCTGGTTCGTCGACCAGCCGACCTTCTACCAGGTCCACAATTTGCCGGCCGAGGAGCGCCGGACGGGAATCCCGCGGCAGTGGGTCGAGCAAGTGCTGCCGCGTCCCGGCAAGCGGCATCGCGGGCCGGTCACGGTGCGCGTCGGGCGCTGGACGGGCAGCATGGGCGAGGGGCTCGCGATCGGCTTTCACGCGATCGGCGCGCGCGTCGAGGGCAGCCCAATGGCCGGCCTGCTGGGGGCCATTTACGACCACAAGCTCGAGCGCTCGGGCCAGACGATCAAGCTGCCGACCGAGCGACTGTATTCGGTCGACGGCACACCCCGCGAGCGGTTTTTGCCGAAGAAAGCCGCTGAGAAATGGGACGCCGGCACAAGCGAATAGCGGTCGTTAACGGTTAGGTAGGGACCCCGGCGCACAATCCCCCGCCAGGGGAGTGCCTATGCAGAGCCATCGTCGTTCTCGCGGGAAGGTCGTGTTCGAGGCCTTGTGCGGCCTCGGCCTGGCCGCGTCTTTCGCCGCCGCCTGGGACCAGGTTGGAGCACCCGCGCTCCTGGCTTCGGCGTCGATTACGGCCCTGTTCGCGATCTATTGGGCGTTCGGCCTGTTTGGCCGCGACCCCACTCACCAAGCCGAGCAGCCGGCCGCGGCCGTTGCGCCCGCTCCGCCAGCCGAGCCGCCGACTCCCGTCGTTGCGGTCGCTCCGCCAGTCGAGCAGCCGACTCCGGCCGTTGCGGCCGCTCCGCAAGTCGCGGTCGAAACCCTCAGGCTCGAAGAGGTTTTCGCGCGCGATGCGCAAGAGGCTGTCGAGCGCGAGCCGGAAGTCGTGGCCGAGCCGGAACCCGTCGCCAAGGCTCCCAAGAAGCCGCGCGCCCGCAAAGCCAAGAAAGCCACGGCGGACGCGGGTGCAATTGTCGAGCAACCGGAACCGGCGGCGTTTGCCGAGCCCGCCTTCCACGCGCTTCCGCTCGAGCCCTTGTTCGAGCCGCAGCCATTTGCCCGCCAACCGCGCGCGTTCGGCCGCAAGTCGCGAGGGCCGCGACCCCTTTCAGCCGCCTAGCAAGAGCAGGCTTGCCAGCGGCGGGGCGCGGCGGCACCGTCGCGCCGATGGCCAAGTCCCTTCACGATAGCGCCGGCGATCCGCGCAACGCCACGATCCTGATCAGCGTCAACGGCGAATTGAAGCCGCGCCCCGAAGCAATGGTCTCGGTGTTCGATTCCGGGTTCATGCTTGGCGACGGGGTCTGGGAAGGCCTGCGCGTTCACAAGGGCCGGCTCGCCTTCCTCGAGCAGCACCTCGACCGCCTGTTCGAAGGCGCCAAGGCGATCGCGATGGACATCGGGCTTGGCCGCGAGGGGATGGTTCGGCGGCTCTACGAGACCCTCGACGCCAATCGCATGGAGGATGGCGGCCACATCCGGCTGATGGTCACGCGCGGAGTGCGATCGACGCCCTACCAAGACCCGCGCGTCGTCGTCACTCCGGCGACGATCGTCATCATCGCCGAGTATAAGCAGCCGCCCGCCGGCCTCGCCGAGAAAGGGCTGCGGCTGTTCACCGTGCACGTCCGGCGCGGCGACCCGGCGGTCCAGGACCCCAAGCTCAATTCCCACTCCAAGCTCAATTGCATCACCGCCAGCATCCAGGCGACACAGGCCGGCGCGGACGAGGCGTTGATGCTCGATCCGCACGGCTTCGTCGCGACCTGCAACTCGACCCATTTCTTCATCGTCCGCAAGGGCGAAGTGTGGACCTCGAGCGGCGATTACTGCCTCGGCGGGATCACCCGCGCCAACGTCATCCATTTGTGCCGAGCCAACGGCATTCCGCTGTTCGAGAAGAACTTCTCGCTGACCGACGTCTACGGCGCCGACGAGGCGTTCGTGACCGGCACGTTCGCCGGGATCGTGCCGGTCCGCGACGTCGACGGGCGCCACCTGACCGGCGGCCGCGGGCCGATGGTTGAGCGCTTGCAGCAACTGTACCGCGCGCTGATCGAGGAGGACGTGGCCAAGGCCCAGCGCCCGTGACGATCAGGATCGCGATGTGGTCGGGGCCGCGCAACCTGTCGACGGCGATGATGCGCAGCTTCGGCAGCCGCTCCGACACGTTCGTCAGCGACGAGCCGTTCTACGGAGCGTTCCTCAAGACCAGCGGCGCTGATCACCCGATGCGCGAGGAAGTGATCGCGGCGATGGACTGCGACTGGCGCAGCGTCGCTCGATCCCTCGCCGGGCCGGTGCCGGATGGCTCGGCGATCTGGTACCAGAAGCACATGTGGCACCACATGGTCGGGCCGGTCGGCTACGGCGATTTCACGGGTTTCACGCACGCCTTCCTGATCCGCGAGCCGGAGCGGATGATCGCCTCTTACCTGCGCCAGCGCGAAGCCGCGGCGTTCGAGGATTTCGGGCTCGAGCGGCAGGCCGAATTCTTCGAGCGCGAGGCCGACCGGCTCGGCGCGCCGCCGCCGGTGGTCGATGCCAATGACGTGCTCGCCAATCCCGCCGCCACGCTTTCGGCGCTGTGCGCCGCGCTCCGCATCGCGTGGGACGAGGCAATGCTGAGCTGGGCGCCCGGCCGGCGTCCGACCGATGGCCCGTGGGCGCCGCACTGGTACGCGGCGGTCGAGGCCAGCACCGGCTTCGGGCCGCCGGACGGTGGGCCCGCGCAGCTGCCCGAAGACGCCCGCCGTCTCGCCGAACGATGCCGCCCTTATTACCAGCGGCTGGCGGCGCACCGGGTCACGGCTTAGCCGGTTGCGCCGGCCGGTCCCGGCCCTAAGATCGGCCCGATGAAGATCGCCACCCTCGCCGCCGCCGTCGCGGCCAGCAGCGCCGCCGCCGGGCTCGCCGCCCCGACCACCATCCACGCCGGCCGGCTGATCGCGGTTCCGGGCAAGCCGGCGCGCGGGCCATCGACGATCGTCGTCGACAACGGCCGTATCGTCTCGGTCAGCGACGGCCTGGCGCGGATCGAGCCGGGCGTTGCGTTCATCGACCTGAGCACCAAAACCGTGCTCCCCGGGCTGATCGACAGCCACGTCCACCTCGATTCCGACCGCGCCGGCAACGAAGGACTGGTCGCCGGCTTCACCGAAAGCCCTCAGCTCGGCGCTTATGAGACGCTGTGGAATGCGCGCAAGACGCTCGCCGCGGGCTTCACGACCGTCCGCAACCTCGGCGACAATGGCAGCACTCTAGCGCTTCGCGACGCGATTGCGCGCGGCTGGGCGGTCGGGCCGCGGATCGTCGATGCCGGCAAGTCGATTTCGACCACCTCGGGCCACATGGACACGCGGCTTGGGATTATCGAGGATTTTCACTCGGCGATCGGCGAAGAACAGCTGTGCGACGGGGCCGAGCAATGCCGCCGCGCGGTCCGCCGCCAGGTCGGCCGCGGCGCGGACCTGATCAAGATCGCCACCACCGGCGGGGTCAACAGCCGGATCGGCGCCGGCTTCGGCAAGCAGATGTTCGACGACGAAGCCAAGGCAATCATGGATACCGCCCGGCTGTACGGCAAGAAGGTCGCCGTCCACGCCCACGGCGCCGACGGCATCAACATGGCGCTCAGCGCCGGCGCCGCCTCGATCGAGCATGGCACTTTGCTCGATGACGAGAGCGTCCGCCTGTTCAAAAAGACCGGCGCCTATCTGGTGCCGACCCTGTCGACCGTGAACGGCTACCTTGAGCGTCTGGCGGCGAACCCCAACGCTTACTCGGCCGAAGTCCTGCCCAAGATCCGCTACCGAATCTCGATCACCGGGCAGAATGTCCGCAAGGCCTATCCCGCCGGCGTCAAGATCGCTTTCGGAACCGATGCCGGAGTGTCCAAGCACGGCCGCAACGCCGACGAGTTCGAGATGCTGGTCCGCTACGGCATGACTCCGGTCGAAGCCATCAAAGCGGCGACGGTCAACGCCGCGGACTTGCTCGGCCTGGCGGGCGAAATCGGCACCATCGAGCCGGGCAAGAGCGCCGACATCATCGCCGTCGCCGGCGACCCGCTGAGCGACGTCACGGTCCTCAAGCGCGTCGATTTCGTCATGGCCCGCGGCGAGGTGGTGAAGACTCCCGCCCGTTGACCCTTTGCCCCGGCCCGGCTATTGGGCCGCTCGTCCGCGGGGCTCCGAAGTGGTTTCCCCGCCGGGCAAGAGCTGAACATTGCTCGACGACGTGAAGGCCCGGCAGGTCCTGGTGACCCGCCGCAAGCCTTCGCGCTTTGCGTCGCGCAAAGTAACCGCCGGTCTTTCCGGTAACAAAGGGTGAAGGCTTCATGCCGACGATTAACCAGCTGATCCGCAAGGGTCGCGAACCGCAGAAGGCCAAGTCCAAGGTCCCTGCGATGGAGCAGAACCCGCAAAAGCGCGGCGTCTGCACCCGTGTCTATACGACCACCCCGAAGAAGCCGAACTCGGCGCTTCGCAAGGTGGCCAAGGTCCGCCTGACCAATCAGCGCGAAGTCATCAGCTATATTCCCGGCGAGGGCCATAACCTCCAGGAGCATAGCGTCGTGCTGATCCGCGGCGGCCGTGTCCGCGACCTTCCCGGCGTGCGCTATCACGTGCTTCGCGGAGTCCTCGACACGCAGGGGGTCAAGGATCGCCGCCAGTCGCGTTCGAAGTACGGCGCCAAGCGCCCGAAGTGACCGAGCTGGCGCAAGCCAGCGTAGAGTCATCCCGGCGCAGGCCGGGATCCATTCCTCCACCCGCCCGGCAGGCTGAGAAATGGATGCTGAAACAGGTTCAGCATGACGCTTTGTTGAGGAAGTAAGTCCCGGACAGGTTCCGGACCAGACTGAAGAGAAGGGTAAGAAACAATGTCCCGTCGCCGCCGCCCAGAGAAGCGCGAAATCCTGCCCGACCCGAAGTTCGGGGACGAGGTGCTGTCGAAGTTCATGAATTCGGTGATGTTCGACGGCAAGAAGTCGGTCGCCGAAGGCATCGTCTACGGCGCCCTCGAGAGCGTCGAGACGCGGCTCAAGAAGGAGCCGCTGCAGGTCTTCCACGACGCCCTCAACAATGTGAAGCCGGGCATCGAGGTTCGCAGCCGCCGCGTCGGCGGAGCGACCTACCAGGTGCCGGTCGAGGTTCGCCCCGAGCGCGCCCAGGCGCTCGCCATCCGCTGGCTGATCACGGCCGCCCGCGCGCGGTCCGAAAAGACGATGTCGGCGCGCCTGTCGGGCGAGCTGATGGACGCCTCGCAGAACCGCGGCAACGCGGTCAAGAAGCGCGAAGACACGCACCGCATGGCCGAAGCCAACCGCGCTTTCAGCCACTACCGCTGGTAATCACTTGTGTCCCGGCGAACGCCGGGATCCAGTTTTTTGTTTGGTCTGGACCCCGGCCTTCGCCGGGGAACGAAGAGCCCGCAGGGGCAACGGAGTTTTCAAAAATGGCCCGCAGCCATCCGCTCGAACGCTATCGCAACATCGGCATCATGGCCCACATCGATGCCGGCAAGACGACGACGACCGAGCGCATCCTCTATTACACCGGCAAGTCCTACAAGATCGGCGAGGTCCATGAGGGCACCGCGACGATGGACTGGATGGAGCAGGAGCAGGAGCGCGGGATCACCATCACGTCGGCCGCGACGACCTGTTTCTGGGCGGCCGAGGAGGGCAAGGGCCCCGAGCACCGGATCAACATCATCGACACGCCCGGCCACGTCGACTTCACCATCGAGGTCGAGCGTTCGCTGCGCGTGCTCGACGGCGCGGTCGCCTGCTTCGACGGCGTCGCCGGCGTCGAGCCGCAGTCGGAGACCGTCTGGCGCCAGGCCGAGAAGTACAAGGTCCCGCGGATGTGCTTCGTCAACAAGCTCGACCGCACCGGCGCCAATTTCGAGATGTGCGTCGGGATGATCCAGGACCGCCTCGGCGCCCGGCCGATGGTGCTCTATCTCCCGATCGGCATCGAGAGCTCGTTCAAGGGCCTCGTCGACCTGGTCGAGAACCGGGCGATCATCTGGCTCGAGGAATCATTGGGCGCGAAGTTCGTCTACGAGGAGATCCCGGACGACCTCAAGGACGCCGCGGCGGAAGCGCGCATGCATTTGATCGAGATGGCGGTCGAGCAGGACGACGAGGTGATGACCCATTACCTCGAGGGCCAGGAGCCCGACGTCGCCACGCTGAAGAAGCTGATCCGCAAGGGGACTCTCAACTTCTCGTTCGTGCCGGTGCTGTGCGGCTCGGCGTTCAAGAATAAGGGCGTCCAGCCGCTGCTCGACTCGGTCGTCGATTATTTGCCGAGCCCGCTCGACATCCCGCCGGTCGAAGGCCTCAAGCTCGACGGCGAAACCACCGACACCCGCGCTCCGTCCGACGACGCGCCGTTCTCGGCGCTCGCGTTCAAGATCATGAACGACCCGTTCGTCGGCACCTTGACCTTCGCCCGCATCTATTCGGGCAAGCTCGAGACCGCGTCGCAGGTCTTGAACTCGGTCAAGGACAAGAAGGAAAAGGTCGGCCGCATGCTGTTGATGCACGCCAACGACCGCGAAGACATCCAGGTCGCCTACGCCGGCGACATCGTCGCCTTGGCCGGCCTCAAGGACACCACCACCGGCGACACGCTGAGCGCGGCCAATGCCCCGATCATCCTCGAGCGGATGGAATTCCCCGATCCGGTGATCGAGGTCGCGGTCGAGCCCAAGACCAAGGCCGACCAGGAGAAGATGGGCGTCGCGCTCAACCGCCTGGCGCGCGAGGATCCGTCGTTCCGGGTGACCAGCGACTATGAATCGGGCCAGACCATCATCAAGGGGATGGGCGAGCTCCACCTCGAGATCCTGATCGACCGCATGAAGCGCGAGTTCAAGGTCGAGGCCAATGTCGGCGCTCCGCAGGTCGCTTACCGCGAATCCCTCGCCCGCCCGGTCGAGCTGACCTACACCCACAAGAAGCAGTCGGGTGGCTCCGGCCAGTTCGGCGAGGTCAAGGTGGCGCTCGAGCCCGGCGAGCGCGGTACGGGCATCGAGTTCCTCGACGAGATCAAGGGCGGCAACGTCCCCAAGGAATATATCCCGTCGGTCGAGAAGGGCATGCGCGAGACCGCCGAGACCGGCTCGCTGATCGGCTTCCCGATCATCGACTTCAAGATTCGCCTGCTCGACGGCAAGTACCACGAGGTCGATTCGTCGGCGCTGGCGTTCGAGATCACCGGCCGCGGAGCGATGCGCGAGGCGGCCCAGAAGGCCGGCATCAAGCTGCTCGAGCCGATCATGAAGGTTGAAGTCGTGACTCCCGAGGATTATCTCGGCGATGTCATCGGCGACCTCAACAGCCGCCGCGGACAGATCCAGGGCACCGACACACGCGGCAATGCGCAGGCGATCGAGGCGACCGTCCCGCTCGCCAACATGTTCGGCTACGTCAACCAGCTGCGTGGTTTCACGCAGGGGCGGGCGCAGTACACGATGCAATTCTCCCATTATGAGGAGGTGCCGCAGAACGTCGCCGACGAGTTGAAGGCGAAGCTGGCATAAGCGGGTTTTTGTAGCTAATGGGCGCGGTCGCACAGGGCGCCGCCGCCCGGGTTTCCAGAGAAGAAGAGGCGTAAAATGGCGAAGGCTAAATTCGAGCGGAATAAGCCGCACTGCAACATCGGCACCATCGGTCACGTCGACCATGGCAAGACGTCGCTGACCGCGGCGATCACCAAGGTGCTGGCCGAGACCGGCGGCGCGACGTACACAAGCTATGCCAACATCGACAAAGCGCCGGAAGAGCGCGAGCGCGGCATCACCATTTCGACCGCTCACGTCGAGTATGAGACCGCGGCGCGCCACTATGCGCACGTCGATTGCCCGGGCCACGCCGACTATGTGAAGAACATGATCACCGGCGCCGCCCAGATGGACGGCGCGATCCTGGTGGTGTCGGCCGCTGACGGCCCGATGCCGCAGACCAAGGAGCACATCCTGCTCGCCAAGCAGGTCGGCGTCCCGACCATGGTCGTCTATTTGAACAAGGTCGACCAGGTCGACGATCCCGAGCTGCTCGAGCTGGTCGAGCTGGAGATCCGCGAGGAGCTCTCCAAGCGCGAGTTCGACGGCGACAACATCCCGATCGTCTCCGGCTCGGCTCTCGCCGCGCTCGAGGACAAGAACCCGGAGATCGGCCGCGAATCGATCCTCAAGCTGATGGAAGCGGTCGACAGCTGGATCCCGCAGCCCGAGCGTCCGCTCGACAAGCCGTTCCTGATGCCGATCGAGGACGTGTTCTCGATCTCGGGCCGCGGCACGGTCGTCACCGGCCGCGTCGAGACCGGCGTCGTCAAGGTCGGCGAGGAAGTCGAGATCGTCGGCATCAAGGACACCCAGAAGACCGTCGTCACCGGCGTCGAGATGTTCCGCAAGCTGCTCGACCAGGGCCAGGCCGGCGACAATATCGGCGCTCTTCTGCGCGGCGTCGCGCGTGAGGATGTCGAGCGTGGCCAGGTGCTGTGCAAGCCCGGCTCGATCAAGCCGCACACCGACTTCCAGGCGGAAGTCTACGTCCTGTCGAAGGACGAGGGCGGCCGTCACACGCCGTTCTTCGCCAACTATCGCCCGCAATTCTACTTCCGGACGACCGACGTCACCGGCGAGGTCGTGCTTCCGGAGGGCACCGAAATGGTGATGCCGGGCGACAATGTGAATCTCGGCGTCAAGCTGATTGCTCCGATCGCCATGGACCAGGGCCTGCGCTTCGCGATCCGCGAAGGCGGCCGGACGGTCGGCGCGGGGGTTGTCGCGGAGATCACGAAGTAAGTTTCGCGCCCTCGGGCGCTGGACGATGAAGGGCCCGGTGCTTCGACGAAGCGCCGGGCCTTTTCTTTTCCGGGCCAAGCGTTCGGGCCGTCTCCTGGCGATCCTAGAAGCGGTCGGTCTGAATCGCTTTACCTTGCCGCACATATGCTCGAGCGGCCGTCGTGCCGCTTGTCGCTTGCATGACGCCAGCGGCTCCAGAATGGAAGGGATACGATCGATGCAATATATGCTGCTATTCAGGGAAACGGCCGCCGAGGGGGGCAAGCGCAACGACCCGGCTCAGGCGGATGCCTATTGGGGTAGCTGGACCGCGTACATAGGCGCGCTCGCACAGAGCGGCGCGATGCTGAGTGGAAATGGCCTGCAGCCGCCGGACGTCAGCACGACCCTCCGGGTGGAGAATGGCAAGCGCCACGTTGTCGACGGTCCGTTCGCGGATACGAAAGAGATGCTGGCCGGCTACGTCATCGTCGAGGTCGCCGACCTCGACGGCGCGCTCGAATGGGCGTCGCGCGCACCCTGCGTGACCGGGGGCTCGGTCGAGATTCGCCCGGTGTTGCCGCCGCCGAGCGCCTGATGGATCGCGCGCGTCACGATGCTGCCGATCAGGCGGAGGTCGTGGCGCGTTCGTCTTACGGCAAGCTGCTTGCGATCCTCGCCAAGCGATGCGGCGACATCGCAGCCGCCGAGGATGCACTCGGGGACGCCTTCGCCGCCGCGCTCGCGCAGTGGCCGCGTGACGGCATGCCGACCAACCCCCTGGGTTGGCTGTTGACGGCTGCTCGGCGCAGCATCGGCCATGCCGCAGGCCGGCGCCAAACGGCAGAAGCCGCCATCGAGCTTGTCCAGTTGCTCCAAGATGAGCGTAAGGCGACCGTCGCCAGCGCCTTCGGCGATGAACGGCTGGCGCTGATGTTCGTCTGCGCGCACCCGGCGATAGACCGCGACGTCCAGACGCCTTTGATGCTTCAAACAGTGCTCGGGCTTGATGCTGCCCGCATTGCCGCGTGCTTTCTTGTGTCGAGCGGCACCATGAGTCAGAGGCTGGTGCGGGCAAAGCGGAAAATACGCGATGCCGGGATCGCGTTTGTCGTTCCCGACCGCAAAGATTTGAGCGTGCGCCTCGATGGGGTTCTGTCGACCGTCTACGCCGCCTATGGCACGGCTTGGGAAGACGTGGGCGGCACCGACAGCAAGCTTGGCGGGCTCGCGTCCGAAGCAATCTGGCTCGCGCGCCTGCTGCGGAAATTGCTGCCCGATGACCCGGAGGTCATGGGTCTGTTGTCGTTGATGTTGCATTGCGAGGCGCGCCGAAGCGCGCGACGCGACGCTCAAGGCGTGTTCGTGCCCCTCGATCGGCAGGACGCGTCGCAATGGAGCGGCGCGATGATCGGCGAAGCGGAAGCGCTGATCCGCGCAGCGTCGCTGCTTGCCGCCCCGGGCCGCTTCCAGACCGAAGCCGCAATCCAGTCGCTACATGCTCATCAGCGCATAACCGGAGAGCGCTTCACCGATCCCCTGGCGCGCCTGTACGACGTTCTCGCAGGTTTCGCTCCGACGACGGGCGTGCTGGTGGCCCGTGCGGTCGCTCACGCCGAGAACGGGAAAGCGATCAATGCCCGGCGGCAACTCGACGATGTCCGTGACGGAACCGGTTATCAGCCGTGGTGGGCAGCGCGGGCGCGTGTGTGTTGGCTGGCTGGTGACGAGGATCGCGCATGGGCGGCGGCCAGGACCGCAGCCGGGCTCAGCAGCGATCCTGGCGTCCGGGCCTTTCTGCTCGGCGGTGGGTTCCGACGAGAAAAATGAGGCGGCGGCATTGGATCGGCGGCGCCTTTGGCGGAGCTCTTCGGTGTGAAAACCGAACAATTGCGATACCGTCCAACTGTGTCGCCGATTCCTCCAGATGCCGCCAAGGGAGGGGGCCTGCCGGCCATTGCCATATGCTTAGGCGCCAGCCGCTAATGTCTGCTTCCCATTCGAAGCAGCCACTCGCTGCACCCAGCCCGCCGCACAGGGGTTGATTTGAACGCCCGTCCTCTGTAGAGGCGCCTTCACCGACGGGGATTCGTCACCGTCACCAACTTTCAAGCTGAGGTCGTCCGTTCCGGTTAGCCGGGTCAAGCGGGTATGGCCTCTTGTTTTTCGGGCTGGCAACGGCCCGTCGGCTCTTTCGCATCGGTAGGGACATGGAAACGCAGAATATCCGTATTCGCCTGAAAGCCTTCGATCACCGTGTGCTCGATCAGGCGACCGGCGACATCGCTGATACTGCGCGGCGCACCGGTGCGCTGATCCGCGGTCCCATTCCTTTGCCGACGCGAATTGAGAAGTTCACCGTCAACCGCTCGCCGCACGTCGACAAGAAGTCGCGCGAGCAGTTCGAGGTCCGAACCTACAAAAGGCTGCTCGATATCGTGCAGCCGACGCCGCAGACGGTCGATGCGCTGATGAAGCTCGACCTCGCCGCCGGCGTCGATGTTGAGATTAAGCTCGCATAGCGAGCTGTATCCCTGCGAAGGCAGGGACCCAGTACTGGGCTCCTGCCTTCGCAGGAGCACAGGAGACATAGGGTGATACCGCGGAGCATTTGCTCCGGCTGCGTCCCCGCCGTTCCGCACCTCGCGGAGCATTAGCCCAGGCGGGGCACGCATATTCTTTGGGCTGCAAGCACTCGGGAAACCCCGTGTGCCTCTGTTTGGGAGTTTGATCGTGCGCACTGGCGTGATCGCAAGGAAAGTCGGCATGACCCGCCTGTTTCAGGCGGACGGCCGGCACGTGCCCGTCACCGTCCTCCAGCTCGAGGAGCTGCAGGTCGTCGGCCGCCGCGAAATGGACCGCGACGGCTATACCGCCGTGCAGCTCGGCGCCGGCAAGGCCAAGGCCAAGAATGTCGCCAAACCGCAGCGTTCGGCCTTCGGCAAGGCCAAGGTCGAGCCCAAGGCCAAGCTCGCCGAGTTCCGCGTTGCCGAAGATGCCCTGCTCGACGTCGGAGCGACGATCAGCGCCGACCATTTCGTCGCCGGACAGCTGGTCGACGTTTGCGGAGTCACCCAGGGCAAGGGCTTCGCCGGAGCGATGAAGCGATGGGGCTTCAAGGGGCTTCGAGCCACCCACGGCGTTTCGGTCTCGCACCGCTCGCATGGCTCCACCGGACAGCGACAAGATCCAGGTAAAGTATTCAAGAACAAGAAGATGGCGGGACATATGGGCGCCCGCAACCGTACCCAGCAGAACCTCGAGGTGGTCCGCACGGATCCGGTTCGAGGGCTTCTCTTCATCAAGGGCTCGATCCCCGGCTCGAAGGGCGGCTGGGTCGCCGTCGAGGACGCGGTGAAGCTGCCGCGCCACGACAACGCGCCGTACCCCGCCGGCCTGGTCAGCAAGGACCAGCCGGTCGAGGTCGAGGCTCCGGCCGCCGGCCTGGTCGATGACGCGGCGGTTCACGAAATCCCGGCGCTTCCGGGCGACGACGAAGTCGCGGCGATCGCCGCCGAGCAGGAAGCCGGTGGTGCGCTCGACAGCGAGACCGAGGCCGAGGCTGGCGCTGAGGGCGACGCCCCGGCTGCCGACGAAAGCAAGGCTGGCGGCGACGACAACAGCGCCGACGAAAGCAAGGAAAGCTAGACGATGAAGGTCAAGGTCCAGAGCCTCGACGCGAAGTCGGGCGGCGACATCAACCTCGACGATTCGATCTTCGGGGTCGAGCCGCGCGCCGACATCCTGCACCGGGTCGTCACCTGGCAGCTCACCAACCGCCGCGCTCCGGCGCGGGCGGCTCGCGAGCGCAGCGAGGTCGCGCGCACCGGCAAGAAGTTCGGCCGTCAGAAGGGCGGCGGCACCGCCCGCCACGGCGACCGCCGAGCACCGATTTTCGTCGGCGGTGGCAAGGCGCACGGCCCGCGCGCCCGAATCTTTTCGTCGAGCCTCAACAAGAAAGTCCGCGCGCTCGGCCTCAAGATGGCGCTGTCGTCGAAGGCGATGAGCGGCCAGCTGGTGGTCGTCGACAACCTCGACGTCAAGGACGGCAAGACCCGCGAGCTGCGCGAGAAGCTCGGCAAGCTGGGCTTCGGCAAGACCGCTCTGGTGATGGACGGCGACGCATTGAACGTCGGCTTCGCCCGCGCCTCGTCGAACCTCGAGAGCATCAATCTGATCCCGGCGGTCGGAGCCAACGTCTACGACATCATGCGCCACGAGACCCTGGTCCTGACCCGCGCCGCGGTCGAGAAATTGGAGGCGCGGTTCAATGGCTAAGAAGCAGACCAGCGCGGTTGATATCCGCCATTACGACGTCGTCCTGGCGCCGCACATCACCGAGAAGTCGACCATGCTTTCGGAGCAGAATGCGGTCGTCTTCAAGGTCGCGCCCGGAGCCTCCAAGCCGCAAATCAAGGCGGCGGTCGAGGCGCTGTTCGGAGTCACGGTGACCGGCGTCAACACCATGGTCACCAAGGGCAAGTCGAAGCGCTGGAAGGGCCGCCCGTACCAGCGCTCGGACGTCAAGAAGGCCATCGTCACCCTCGCGGAAGGGCAGTCGATCGACATTACGGAAGGGGCGAAGGCGTAATGGCACTCAAGCAATATAAGCCGACCTCGCCCGCTCGCCGCGGGCTGATCCTGGTCGACAAGGCGAGCCTGTGGAAGGGCAAGCCGGTCAAGCGCCTGACCGAGGGCAAGACCAAAACCGGCGGCCGCAACAACAATGGCCACGTGACCTCGCGCGGCATCGGCGGCGGCCACAAGCAGCGCTATCGGATCGTCGATTTCAAGCGCCGCACGTGGGACGTCACCGGCACCGTCGAGCGGCTCGAGTACGACCCCAACCGCTCGGCCTTCATCGCGCTCATCACCTATGAAGGCGGCGAGCAGGCGTACATCATCGCCCCGCAGCGCCTGGCGCCGGGCGACAAGGTCGTCGCCGGCAAGAAGGTCGACGTGAAGCCCGGCAACGCGATGGAGATCGGCCAGATGCCGGTCGGCACCATCGTCCACAACGTCGAGCTCAAGCCCGGCAAGGGCGGTCAGATCGCCCGCGCCGCCGGCACCTACGTCCAGGTCGTCGGCCGCGACCGCGGGATGGTCATCGTCCGCCTGAACTCGGGCGAGCAGCGCTACGTCCGCTCGGATTGTATGGCGACGGTCGGAGCGGTGTCGAACCCCGACAACGCCAACCAGACGCTCGCCAAGGCCGGCCGCACCCGCTGGATGGGCAAGCGCCCGCTGACCCGCGGAGTCGCCAAGAACCCGGTCGACCACCCGCACGGCGGCGGCGAAGGCCGCACCTCGGGCGGCCGCCATCCCGTCACTCCGTGGGGCAAGCCGACCAAGGGCGCCCGCACCCGTCACAACAAGTCGACCGACAAGATGATCATCCGGTCGCGCCACGCGAGGAAGAAGTAATGGCTCGTTCCGTCTGGAAAGGTCCGTTCGTCGAGCTTTCGCTGCTCAAGAAGGCGGAAGCCGCGCAGGACAAGAGCTCGCGCACGCCGATCAAGACCTGGTCGCGGCGCTCGACCATCCTGCCGCAGTTCGTCGGCCTGACGTTCCACGTCTACAACGGCCGCAAGTTCGTCCCGGTCTCGGTCAACGAGGATATGGTCGGCATGAAGCTCGGCGAGTTTGCGCCGACCCGCTACTTCCCCGGCCACGCCGCCGACCGGAAGGGGAAGCGCTGATGGGCAAGCAATCGGCACCGCGCAAGGTCGGCGACAAGGAAGCGCTGGCCATCGGCAACACCATCCGCGGCTCGGCTCGCAAGCTGAACCTGGTCGCCGGGCTGATCCGCGGCCGCAAGGTCGAGGAAGCGCTCAACATTTTGAAATTCTCGCCCAAGGGCATGGCCGACGACGTCCGCAAAGTCCTCGCCTCGGCCGTCGCCAATGCCGAGAACAACCACAACCTCGACGTCGACGCTTTGGTCGTCGCCGAAGCCAGCGTCGGCAAGTCGCTGTCGATGAAGCGTTTCGCGACCCGCGCCCGCGGCCGCTCGAGCCGCGTCGTCAAGCCGTTCAGCCAGATCCGGGTCGTCGTCCGCGAGCAGGAAGAAGCATAAAATGGGTCAGAAAACCTCTCCTGTCGGGCTTCGCCTGCAGATCAACCGGACCTGGGACAGCCGCTGGTTCGCGGAAGGCCAGGATTACGGCCGGCTGCTGCTCGAGGACCTCAAGATCCGCCGCTACATCATGAAGACGCTGCCCCAGGCGGCGATCTCCAAGGTGGTGATCGAGCGCCCGGCCAAGATCTGCCGGATCAGCATCTATGCCGCCCGTCCCGGTGTGATCATCGGCAAGAAGGGCAGCGACATCGAGAAGCTGAAGAAGCTCTTGAGCGCGATGACCAGCTCGGAAGTCAGCCTCAACATCGTCGAGATCCGCAAGCCGGAAGTCGACGCCCGCCTCGTCGCTCAGGGCGTCGCCGACCAGCTCGAGCGGCGCATCGCGTTCCGCCGGGCGATGAAGCGCGCGGTGCAATCCGCTCTGCGCCTCGGCGCCGAGGGCATCCGGATCACCTGCGCCGGCCGTCTCGGCGGCGCCGAGATCGCCCGCACCGAATGGTATCGCGAGGGCCGCGTGCCGCTGCACACGCTGCGCGGCAACGTCGATTACGCCGAAGCCACCGCCCACACCGCCTACGGCGTGTGCGGGGTCAAGGTGTGGGTCTTCAAGGGCGAGATCCTCGGTCATGACCCGCTCGCCCAGGACCGGCTGATGATGGAGGCCCAGACCTCCGGAGTCCGCCCGGCCCGCGAAGACCGTAGCCGCTGAGGAATTTGACATGCTGCAACCCAAGCGCACCAAGTTCCGCAAGGCTTTCAAGGGCCGCATTCACGGCAACGCCAAGGGCGGGACCGAATTGAACTTCGGCGCCTATGGCCTGAAAGCGATGGCTCCCGAGCGCATCACCGCTCGCCAGATCGAAGCCGCCCGCCGGGCGATCCAGCGCCACATCAAGCGCCAGGGCCGTCTCTGGATCCGGATTTTCCCGGATGTTCCAGTGAGCTCCAAGCCCGCCGAAGTCCGCATGGGCTCGGGCAAGGGCAGCCCGGAGTTCTGGGTGGCCCGGGTCAAGCCCGGCCGGATCCTGTTCGAGCTCGACGGCATTCCCGGCCATCTGGCCAAGACCGCGTTCGAGCGCGCCGCCGAGAAATTGCCGATCAAGACCAAGGTGGTCGCCCGCCTTGGCGAGACTTTGGTCGAAGAGGACAAGAAGTAAGATGGCCGCGATCGACGATCTCAAGGTCAAGACCGACGACCAGCTGCAGCAGCAGCTGGCGGACCTGAAGCGCGAGCAGTTCAACCTGCGCTTCCAGTCGGCGACCAACCAGCTCGAGAAGCCGAGCCGGGTGCGCGTGGTGCGCCGCACCATCGCCCGCATCCGGACGCTTCAGAATCAGCGGGTCGCGGACGCGGCCAAATCGGACAAGCGCGCCAAAGCCGAACCGGCCAAGGCGTAAGGAGAGTATGTAAAGATGCCCAAGCGCGTCCTCACCGGCACCGTGGTGTCGGACAAGGCTGACAAGACCGTGGTGGTCCGCGTCGAGCGGCGGGTGAAGCACCCGCTGTACGGCAAGATCATCCGTCTCTCGAAGAAGTACCATGCTCACGACCAGGACAATTCGTACCGGTCGGGCGAGCAGGTGCGCATCGAGGAGTGCGCGCCGATCTCCAAGCTCAAGACCTGGTCGGTGATCGACCGCATCGGCGAAGCCAAGGCGGCGCCGGTCGAGATCGTCGAGGGCGCGACCGAAGAGGCCGAAGCGGCCGCGACCGCGGCGATGAAGGCCAAGGAAGCCAAGGCGCCGAAGAAGGCGCCGGAGCCCAAGGTCGCCGAGCCGGCGGCCGCGGAACCGGAAGCGGCTGAAGCCGAGGTCGTCGAAGCCGAAGCTCCGGCCGAGGAGGCTGTGCCGGCCGAGGAAGCTGCGCCTGCTGAGGCGAAGGAGAGCAAGGCGCCGAAGAAGGCTCCGGCCAAGGCGCCCAAGGCTCCGGCCAAGAAGGCGCCGGCAAAGGCTCCCGCCAAGGCCCCGGCCAAGAAGGCTCCCGCCAAGAAGGCTCCGGCCAAGAAGGGCAAGTCATGATCCAGATGCAGTCCAACCTGGAGGTCGCCGACAACAGCGGCGCCAAGCGCGTCCAGTGCATCAAGGTGCTGGGCGGATCGAAGCGCCGCACCGCCGGCGTTGGCGACATCATCGTCGTCTCCGTCAAGGAGGCCGCGCCGCGCGGACGCGTTAAGAAAGGCGACGTCCACCGCGCCGTGATCGTCCGCACCGCCAAGGACATCCGCCGTCCCGACGGTTCGGTGATCCGCTTCGATTCCAATGCCGCGGTGCTGGTCAACAAGAACGAGGAGCCGATCGGCACCCGCATCTTCGGCCCGGTCGTCCGCGAGCTTCGCGCCCGCAAGCATATGAAGATCATCAGCCTCGCGCCGGAGGTGCTGTGATGGCCGCTCAGAAAATCCGCAAGGGTGACAAGGTCGTCGTCCTGTCCGGCAAGGACAAGGGCAAGACCGGCGACGTCGTTCGCGCCATGCCCAAGGACGGCAAGGTGATCGTTTCGGGCGTCAATATCGCCGTTCGCCACCGCAAGCCGACGCAGGTCAATCCGCAGGGCGGGCTCGAGCGCCGCGAAGCGCCGCTGCACGTCTCGAAGGTCGCGATCGCCGATCCCAAGACCGGCAAGCCGACCCGCGTCCGCTTTGAAACCAGGGACGGCAAGAAGGTCCGCGTGGCCGCCAAGTCCGGGGAATTGATCCATGGCTGATAAGAAGAAAAACCAGGACGCGCCCGACAGCGCCGAGACCGAAGCCGCGGTGACGCCCGAAGCGCCTGCCGCCGAGGCTCCGGCTGCCGAAGCTCCGGCCGAAGCCGCGCCCGACGCCGAAGCACCCGCTGATGAGGCTCCGGCCGCGGAAGCGGCCGATGCGGAGGCTCCGGTCGATCAGGAATCCGCCCGCAAAGCCGAGGAAAAGGCCGCCAAGGCCGAGGCCAAGGCCGCCAAGGCGGACGCCGCCAAGGGCGCGAAGCCGGCCGCCAAAGCCGAGGGCTACACCCCGCGCCTCAAAACCGATTACGAGGCTCGAATCGTCAAGGCGATGACCGAGAAGTTCGGCTACAAGAACCGGCTCCAGGTCCCGCGGCTCGACAAGATCGTCATCAACATGGGCGTCGGCGAGGCGACCAACGACAAGAAGCTGGTCGAAAAGGCCGCCGTCGAGATGCAGGCGATCGCCGGCCAGAAGCCGGTCATCACCAAGGCCAAGAAGTCGATCGCCCAGTTCAAGCTGCGCGAAGGCATGCCGATCGGCTGCAAGGTCACCTTGCGCCGCGACCGCATGTACGAGTTCCTCGACCGGCTGGTGACCGTCGCTTTGCCGCGAGTCCGCGATTTCCGCGGCCTCAACCCGAACTCGTTCGACGGCCGCGGCAATTACGCGCTCGGCCTGAAGGAGCAGATCATTTTCCCCGAGATCAATTACGACCAGATCGAAAAGGTCCGGGGAATGGACGTCATCATCACCACCACCGCCCGGACGGACGAGGAGGCGCGCGAGCTGTTGCGCCTGTTCAACTTCCCGTTCCCGGTGGCGGAAGAACAGAAGCAGGCGGCATAACTCATGGCGAAACTGAGTTCGATCAACAAGAACGAGCGGCGCAAGAAGCTCGTCGAGCGCTACGCGGCGAAATACGCGAAGCTCAAGGCGGTCGCGAACGACAAGTCGAAAGACGACACCGAGCGCATGATTGCCCGATTGAAGATGGCCGAGCTGCCGCGCAACGCGAACCCGACCCGGGTCCGCAACCGCTGCGAGCTGACCGGCCGCAGCCGCGCTTATTACCGCAAGTTCCGCCTGTCGCGGATCATGCTTCGGGACCTCGCCAACAAAGGCCTGATCCCGGGCGTCACCAAGTCGAGCTGGTAAACATATGGCGATGACCGATCCCCTGGGCGATATGCTCACCCGAATCCGCAACGGCCAGCAGGCGCGCAAGGATTCGATCCTGACGCCAGCTTCGCGGCTGCGCGCCAACGTGCTCGATGTGCTCCAGCGCGAAGGCTATATCCGCGGCTATACCGAGGAAGAGCTGGCCGGCCAGAAAGGCCTGCGCATCGAGCTCAAATACTTCGAAGGCCAGCCGGCGATCCACCATCTGGCGCGGATCTCCAAGCCGGGCCGCCGGGTCTACACCGGCGCCCGCGAGCTGCCGCACGTCCGCAACGGGCTCGGCACGGTGATCGTCTCGACTCCGCGCGGAGTCCTGTCGGACGCCGAGGCGCGCGAGCAGAACGTCGGCGGCGAAGTGCTGGCGGAGGTGTTCTGATGTCCCGCATCGGCAAGAAGCCCATCGCCATTCCGGGCGGAGTCACGGCGACCGCCGAGGACGGCACGCTGACCGTCAAGGGTCCCAAGGGCACCCTGACGATGGCGATGCTCGACGACGTCATCTACAAGGTCAACGAAGGCGAGATCCTGGTCGAGCCGGTCGGCCCGTCGCAGCAGTCGCGCGCCGCCTGGGGCCTGCAGCGGACGATGGTCCAGAACCTCGTTACCGGCGTCACCGAAGGCTTCACCAAGGTGCTCGAGATCACCGGCGTCGGCTACCGCGCCGCCGCTCAGGGCAAGAATCTGCGCCTGCAGCTCGGCTACAGCCACGACGTCAATTTCCCGGTTCCGGAAGGCATCGAGGTCAAGACCCCCGACGCCAACACGGTCGAGATCAGCGGCATCGACAAGCAGAAGGTCGGCCAGGTCGCGGCCGAAATCCGCCGCTGGCGCAAGCCCGAGCCGTACAAGGGCAAGGGCATCAAGTACCGCGGCGAGTACATCTTCCGCAAAGAAGGCAAGAAGAAGTAGCCATGGCGAAACTTTCCCTGTTCGACCGCCGCCGCCGCCGGGTTCGCACCCAGCTGCGCGGACACGCGTCCGGCAAGCCGCGGCTGTCGGTCCACCGCTCGGGCCGCCACATCTATGCGCAGGTCATCGACGATGCCGCCGGCAAGACGCTGGCCGCCGCCTCGACCCTCGACAAGGACTTGAAGGGCAAGACCGCCGCCACCCGCGCCGGCGCGGCCGCGGTCGGCAAGGCGCTGGCCGAGCGGGCCAAGAAGGCCGGCGTGTCGAGGGTCGTGTTCGACCGCGGCGGCTTCCTGTTCCATGGCCGGGTCAAGGCCCTCGCCGAAGCTGCCCGCGAAGGCGGGCTGGAGTTCTAAATGGCTGACGAAAAAGACACCCCCGAGACCGAAACCCCGGCCGTAGAGGCTCCGGCGGCAACCGAGGCGCCGGCACCGGCCGAAGGGCCGGCGGCCGAGGAGCCGGCTGCCGTCGAGGCGCCGGCCGCGGAACAGCCGGTGGCCGCCGAAGCCGCGGCCGAGGCTCCGATCGGGCCTCCGGTCGAGGAGCGCGGTCGTGGTCCGCGAGGCGGCCGTGGCGGCCGTGGCGGTGGCGGTGGCGGACGCGGCGGCGGCGATCGCGGCGGCGGCCGTGGCCGGCGTGACGGCGGTCGTGGCCGCGGCGGCAGCGACGACGGCGGCGAGGAACTCATCGAGAAGCTGGTCCACATCAACCGCGTCTCGAAGACCGTGAAGGGCGGCAAGCGCTTCGGCTTTGCGGCGCTGGTCGTCGTCGGCGACGGCAAGGGCCGCGCCGGCTTCGGTCACGGCAAGGCGCGCGAGGTTCCCGAGGCGATCTCCAAGGCGACCGCGGCGGCCAAGAAGGCGATGGTCCGCGTCCCCCTGCGCGACGGCCGCACCCTGCACCATGACGGGCTCGGCCACTTCGGCGCCGGCCGCGTGACCCTGCGCTCGGCTCCGGCCGGCACCGGAATCATCGCCGGCGGCCCGATGCGCGCGGTGTTCGAAAGCCTCGGCGTGTCGGACGTCGTCACCAAGTCGGTCGGCACGTCGAACCCCTACAACATGGTCCGCGCGACCTTCGAGGCATTGAAGGAGCAGACCAGCCCGCGCTCGGTCGCCCAGCGGCGCGGCAAGAAGGTCTCCGACCTGCTCGGCCGTGGCGGCGCCAGCGCTGCCGAAGCCGAAGCGACCGCCGAAGCGATCGTGGAGTAAAGGCGATGGCCCAGGACAAGAAAAAGACGCTCAAGATCACCCAGACCGGATCGCCGATCCGCCGCGACAAGACGCAGCGGGCGACGCTGGTCGGGCTCGGGCTCAACAAGATTCGGCGGACGGTGGAAGTGGAGGGGACCCCCGAAGTCCTCGGCCAGATCCGCAAGGTGGCGCACCTGGTGAGCGTGGAGAAGTAAGGATTACCCCTCCCGCTTGCGGGAGGGGACGACTGCCGCAGGCAGTCAGGGGAGGGCCTGTTCCGACAGGCCCCCACCCCGACCCTCCCCCGCTGACGGGGGAGGGAGCAACGCGCGACAAAAGCGAAAGCGAGTGCACGACATGAAGTTGAATGAAATCCGCGACAATGAAGGCGCCCGCAAGCGCCGCATGCGCGTCGGCCGGGGCATCGGCTCGGGCAAGGGCAAGACCGCCGGGCGCGGCCAGAAGGGCCAGAAGAGCCGTTCGGGCGTCTCGGTGTTCGGCTTCGAGGGCGGCCAGATGCCGCTCCACATGCGGCTGCCGAAGCGCGGCTTCAACAACATCTTCGCCAAGGATTATGCCGAGGTGAATTTGGGCGCGATCCAGAAGCTGATCGACGCCGGCAAGCTCGATGCCAAGGGAACGCTCGACCACGCCGCGCTGAAGGCCGCCGGCCTGGCTCGCGGCGGCAAGGACGGCGTCCGCCTGCTCGGCAAGGGCGAGCTCAAGGCCAAGCTGGCGTTGAAGGTCGCCGGAGCCTCCAAGGGCGCCCGCGAGGCGGTCGAGAAGGCCGGCGGCTCGATCGAGATTGTCGTCGCCAAGGACCCTGCCGAGCTGGCCGCCGCCAAGAAGGGCAAGGTCCGCGAGGCGCGGCTGGCCGGCAACGCCGCCAAGTCCGAGGCCGCCAAGGCGAAATCGGACGAAGCCTAAACCTCGTCATTGCGAGCGTAGCGCGGCAATCCAGTTTCTTTGTTGGCGCTGGATTGCTTCGTCGCTCCGCTCCTCGCAATGACGGTTTTGGGCCCTATATGAGCCGCAGCGTCTAGGGGAATAGCGACAATATGGCATCCGCAGCCGAACAACTGGCATCGAACATCTCGCTTTCGAGCTTCGGCAAGGCGACCGAGCTCAAGAAGCGTCTGTGGTTCACGCTCGGCGCGCTGATCCTGTTCCGCTTCCTGTCCTACGTGCCGATCCCCGGCATCGACCCGGCCGCCATGGCCAATTTGTTCACCACCCAGCAGGGTGGCGTCCTCGATTTCTTCAACACCTTTTCCGGCGGCAGCCTCGAGCGGATGAGCATCATCGCGCTCGGCGTGATGCCCTACATCACCGCGTCGATCGTCGTTCAATTGGGCGCCTCGCTCTACGAGCCGTGGAAGCAGCTCAAGAAGGAAGGCGAAACCGGGCGCAAGAAGCTCAACCAGTACACGCGCTATCTGACCGTGCTGCTGACCACCGTCCAGGGATACTGGATCGCGGTCGGGCTCGAGAGCCTTGGCGCGGCGCAGGGCATTGCCGCCGTCGTCGAGCCGGGCATGGTGTTCCGCGTCGCCGCGACCATCAGCCTGGTCGGCGGGACCCTGTTCCTGATGTGGATCGGCGAGCAGATCACCGCTCGCGGAATCGGCAACGGCGTGTCGCTGATCATCATGGCGGGAATCGTCGCGACTTTGCCGCGGACGCTCGCCCAGCTGTTCGAAGGCGGGCGCACCGGCACCATCGACCCGCTGACCGTCGCCGCGGTCGTCGCTCTCGCCGTCGGCCTGGTGATGTTCATCTGCTTCGTCGAGCGCGCCCAGCGCCGGGTGCTGATCCAATATCCCAAGCGCCAGACGGCGCGCGGAGCGATGCAGCAGGAGCGCAGCCATCTGCCGCTCAAGGTCAACATCTCGGGAGTCATCCCGCCGATCTTCGCTTCGTCGCTGCTGCTGATGCCGCTGACCGTGATCCAGATGGCCGGCGCCCAGAACAACCCGGATTCGGGCGACTGGCTGATCACCATCAGCACCTTCCTGCAGCACGGCTCGCCGCTGTACCTGAGCCTCTACGGGCTCGGCATCGCCTTCTTCTGCTTCTTCTACTCGGCGGTGCAGTTCAACAGCGAGGAAACCGCCGAGAACCTCAAGCGCCACGGCGGCTTCATCCCCGGCATCCGCCCGGGCAAGGCGACCGAGACCTATTTCGACTATCTGGTCACCCGCCTGACCGTCGTCGGCGCCGCCTATCTGGTGCTGATCTGCCTGATCCCCGAGTTCCTGTTCAGCCAGGCCGGAGTGCCCTTCTATCTCGGCGGGACCAGCCTGCTGATTGTCGTCAACGTGACCATGGACACGGTCGCCCAGATCCAGAGCCATTTGATCGCCCACCAGTACGGCGACCTCATCAAGAAGGCGAAGCTCAAGACCGGCAAGCGGCGCTAGACAGCTGCGCATGAGCGAACGGCCAGCCATGAACATCGTCCTGCTTGGGCCCCCCGGAGCCGGCAAGGGCACCCAGGCGGCGCGCCTTCAGGCGCAGCGCGGGATGATCCAGATGTCGACCGGCGACATGCTCCGCGAAGCCGTCGCCCAGGGCAGCCCGGTCGGGCTGGAAGCGAAAGCGGTGATGGCGGCGGGCAAGCTGGTCAGCGACGCGATCGTCAGCGCCCTAATCGGCGAGCGGCTCGATGCCGCCGGCGACAGCGGCGCGATCTTCGACGGTTTCCCGCGCACGCGCGAGCAGGCCGAGGCGCTCGACCTTTTGCTCTCGGAGCGCGGCCGAAAGCTCGACCATGTGATCGAGCTCGAGGTCCAGGAAGAAGCCTTGGTCGAGCGCATCGCCGGACGCTTCAGTTGCGCCGATTGCGGCGCCAGCTTCCACGACCGCTTCATGAAGCCGCGCGTCGACGGTGTCTGCGACCTGTGCGGTTCGGCGCAATTCATTCGCCGTCCCGACGACAATGAGGAAACGGTCCGCCGGCGAATGGCCGAATATCGCGCCAAGACCGCGCCGATCCTGCCCTATTACGATGAGCGCGGGCTGGTCCGCCGGGTCGACGGCATGGCGTCCGTCGAACAGGTGGCGGCGCAGATCGACGCGATCCTCGACGGATAGACAAAGGTCTTCGTCTTTGCGAGCATAGCGAAGCAATCCAGTTTCTTTGTTTGGGCTGGATTGCCGCGTCGCTGCGCTCCTCGCAATGACGATGGTCGGGGGTCATTCATGTTTCGAGCAATCTGTGGCGTGCTCCTCTTCTTCCTCGTCGCGCCAGCCCAGGCCGAAGTCGTGTCGGCGAACGCCCACGGCTTCGAGGTCCGGCACACGATCCAGACCGTCATTCCGCAGGCCGCGGCGTTCGACGCGTTTGGGCGGGTTTCGCAATGGTGGAGCAAGGACCACAGCTACAGCGGCGATCCCGCCAATTTGTCGCTGGCGCTCAATCCCGGCGGCTGCTTTTGCGAACGGCTGCCGGGCGGCGGCGGGGTCGAGCATATGCGCGTTGCTTATGTCGTCCCCGGCGAGCGCGTGGTCCTGACCGGCTCGCTCGGGCCGCTGCTCTATGAAGCGACCACCGGAGTGATGGACGTCAAGGTCGAGCGGATCGCGGGCGGCTCGCGGGTGACGCTGAATTACCGCGCCGCGGGCTTCGCCAACGGCGGCGGCGAGAAGATGGCGCCGCTGGTCGACCAGGTGCTCGGCGAGCAGATCGCCCGCTTCGGCAAATACGCCGCCGCGGTTCCGAAGACCCGCTAGGCCCTGGCCAGCGTGACGAAGCGGAACGGCGGATCCTCGCCCGAATGATCGTCGCTCGCGACTTCGCGCCATTCGCCGGTCGAGCGCGGGTCGTCGAGGAACGTATCGCCGGCAACATCGGCGAGCACCTCGGTCAGCTCGATCCGGCCGGCGAGCGGCAGGAACAGCCCGAAGATGTCGGCGCCGCCGATCACCGACACCGGCTCCGTGCCGGCCATGGCCAGGGCATCGTCAACGCTGTGCGCAACCTCGACTCCGTCGGCCCGCCACCCCCGATCGCGGGTGATGACGATGTGCCGCCGCCCGGGCAGCAGTTTGGGCAGGCTGTCGAACGTCTTTCGGCCCATCACCAGAACCGTCCCCATGGTCAGCGCCTTGAACCGCTTGAGGTCGGCGGAGATGTGCCACGGCAGGCCGCCGTCCTTGCCGATCACGCCGTTGCTCGCCCGGGCGACGACCAAAGTGATCGGCGGCCGGTTCACCGTTTGGCCGCGGCGGTCATCAGATAGGCCCGGCGCCGCTCGGCGAACTGGCGGTATTTGCCGCTGCCCTCGACCGCCGCGTAATTCTCGAGCTGGCGGCGGAACATCAGCTTGCCGACCAGCGGCGCCTGCCGGGCGATCAGCTCGCGGCGGCGCGGGCTGTCGAGCCGGCACGCTTCGGCGACGTTGGCGGTGATGTCGGTGAATTCGGCCTCGAACCCCGCCGCCGCCAGCTCCCGCTTCATCGGTTCGGCGTCGGCGGTCCGGAAGCTGTCGGTGTAGAGGAACAGGCCGTCGGGTTTCAGCACCCGCGCGACTTCGGAGTAGAAGCGCGGCCGGTCGCCGTAGTCGTTCGACGCCTCGACGTTGAGGACGACGTCGAAGCTGGCGTCGGAGAACGGCAGCTCGAGCGCGCTGCCCTCGACGAACCTGAGCCGCTCGCTCTCGCCATAGGTCGAGCGGCAGAAGACAATCGCGCTCCCCGCGACGTCGAGCCCGGTCGCGTCGAAGATTCCGGGCGCCGCCGTGACCAAGGCGTTCAGCCCGCCGCCGCGGCCGCAACTGACCTCGAGCAATGTCATCCCGTCGTCGAGCGGCCGCTTTGCTTTCAGCAACTTCAGCAGCTCGCGGTACATCTGGTGCTGGAAGCGCTGCGGGTGCTCGCCCTCGGCCGGCGCGAAGCCGTAATTGTTGGTCGCCGTGTCGCCCCAGTCGAGCGCGTAGAAGCGGTTCCACAGCGCCGGGCGGTTGGAGTGATCGTCGCGCGCGCGGCGCAGCCTTCGCCGGAGCGCCCCGCGGCCGCCATAAGCCAACACCAGCCCCGCCGCGGCCGCGCCGATCGCAATCGCTAATGGATTCATTGTCGCGGCAACTCCCAACTGGCGGTGCTGCATTGGCGGCATGGGCGGCCAATGCCAAGCCCGGCGATTGCCGCTATGCTGGCCGGCGATGAAGTCCGACCCGTCCCAGCTCATCGCCGCGGTGCAGGAGAGGTTCGGGCCGCGCTCGGCGATCACTGACCCGCGGGAAGTCGAGCCGTGGCTGACCGACTGGCGCGGGCGGGTGCACGGGCGGGCGGCCGGGATCCTGGCTCCGGCGAGCACTCAGGAAGTCGCGGCGATCGTCGCGCTCGCCGGCGAGCACTCTGTGCCGCTGGTCCCGCAGGGCGGCAACACCTCGATGGTCGCGGGCGCCACTCCGCCGGAGGACGGCAGCGCGCTGATCCTGTCGCTTCGGCGGATGAACGCGCTGCGCTCGATCGACGCCGAGGCCAATCTTGCGGTCGCCGAGGCGGGGATGATCCTCGCCGACCTGAACGAGCGAGCGGCCGAGGTCGGGCGCCGCTTCCCGCTGACGCTCGGCTCGCGCGGCAGCTGCACGATTGGCGGCCTGGTCGCGACCAACGCCGGCGGCACCCAGGTGCTTCGGTTCGGGACCATGCGCTCGCTGGTCGCCGGGATCGAGGCGGTGCTCCCCGACGGCTCGACCCACGACGGCCTGACCGCGCTCAAGAAGGACAATCGCGGCTACAGCCTCGATCACCTGCTGATCGGCTCCGAAGGCACGCTCGGGGTGATCACCGCGGCGGCGCTGAAGCTGGTGCCGGCGGTCGCGGCCCGGGCGGTCGGCTGGGCGGGGCTAGCCGACCCGCAGGCCGCGCTCGACCTGCTGCGGCAGATGCAGGCGCAAAGCGACATCGTCGAAGGGTTCGAGATCGTGCCCGGCGATTCGCTCGATCTGGTGCTCGATCACATCCCCGGCACCCGCAATCCGCTCGCCGGCAAGCACCCGTGGCACGTGCTGATCGAGGCGACCTCGCCGGATGCCGCCGACCCGCCGGGCGCGAAGCTAGAAGCGATGCTCGGCGAAGCGCTGGAGCAGGGCCTCGTCGCCGACGCCGTGATCGCCTCGAGCGAGGCGCAGGCCGAGGCGTTCTGGCGGGTCCGCGATTCGATCTCCGAGGCCGAGCGGTCGGCCGGCGGCTCGCTCGCCCACGACATCTCGGTGCCGGTCGCCGACATGCCGCGCTTCATGACCGCCGCCGCGGCCGAGCTCGAGCGCGCCTTCCCCGGCGTCGCGGCGAGCGCCTTCGGCCACCTCGGCGACGGCAACGTCCACTTCCACGTTCGGGCCAGGGATCACGACCCCACAGCGATCACGCGAATGGTCCACGACCTCGTCACCGCCGCCGGCGGCTCGATCTCCGCCGAGCACGGCATCGGCCAGATGAAGCGCGACGAGTTCGAGCGCCTCGCCCCCCCCGGCCGAATCGCCGCCCTCAAAGCGATCAAGCACGCCCTCGATCCCTACGGGCTGATGAATCCGGGCAAACTGGTCCGCTAAAATATCAACAAATCAGCTGCTTAGCGCCATTCATTGCAGCGTAACATATGTTGGCTATGCAATGGCCTGGAGGCCCGCCGTTTTTCCTTCGCTGCTTGTTTGGCGCAACGCGAATCCTTGCGGCGGGCCTCAACCTCTCTTGCGCTAGTGGGTTCAGCACGGAGTAGGTCAACCTGATCACATCCTCGCCATCGGATCGTTGGCCATGAGGCGCAGCGGCGGCCTCGGTTCGGCGAAATAGGGCGTGCCCTGGCCAACACCACGGGGTGTAGATAGATGCGATATTCGTTGATCAGTCCCAGTGCGGTCAGGCTGTGCGCCAGGTTCGGGCCGGCAGTCTCGATCATACCGCACTTACCTCCAATGCGCTTTGTCCGTTCGTCGCCCATGCTTATTTGAAGCTGTTTCCGGCTGCCTCTAAAGCCTCGCTGGCATTTTTTATCGCAGCGTCGGCATCCTTTAACGCTTGATCTGCTGCAGCGTCGATTTCGGCAGAGCTAGCATTGCGAGATGATCCCACCGCATCCGGTGTCGCGGACCCGCCATACCCCGAACCAAGTTGACCGAGTGGATTCTGACTGGCTTCGGCCTGCACATTGATCATAAAAAAGAATCCGACCGCCCCCAGAAGGGCCAGTACCGCTCCAATGGACGCTACTGGTCGAGCAAATTTGTCTTTGTCTTTATCCATCGCGATTAGCTCACACGCCTTCACGATCAGATAGAGGCAGAGCAGCCATCCAATGATCTGCAACATTTCAGTGCTCCTTTTATCCCAGTGCGATCCCGACACCGTCTACTTGGTGGTAAGGTAACTGCAAAAACCGCTAAAACTGGCGCGCCCGGCAGGATTCGAACCTGCGACCTCAAGCTTAGAAGGCTCGTGCTCTATCCAGCTGAGCTACGGGCGCGCGTTCAATTGGAACTAAGTCCCGGCGCGAAGCGCCGCAAGGCCGAACGGCCGCCCGCGCTTATGCGCGAAGCGCCGCAAGGCCGAACGGCCGCCCGCGCTTATGCGCGGAAAGCCAAGCCAGGCGGATGCCCGGCGCCCGGCGTCTGAGGGGCAAACAAGCTAAACGACTGCTTCGAGCAGCCCTTCGAACAGCCGCCGGCCGTCGGTGCCGCCGTGCGCGGGCTCGAGCGCTCTTTCCGGGTGCGGCATCAGCCCGAGCACGTTGCCGCTATCGTTGAGGATCCCGGCGATCGAGCGCGCCGAGCCGTTGACCGGCTCGGCATACCGAAACGCGACCCGGCCTTCGCCCTCGAGCCGGTCGAGGGTCGCCTCGTCGGCCTGGTAATTGCCGTCGTGATGGGCGACCGGGAAGGTGACCGTCTCCCCGGCGCGGTAGCCGGCGGTGAACAGGCTCTGGCTGTTCTCGACGGTCAGCGCGACCGGCCGGCAGACGAACGCCAGGCCGGCGTTGCGCATCAGCGCGCCGGGCAGAAGGCCCGCCTCGGTCAGCACCTGGAAACCGTTGCAGATGCCGATCACCGCCACTCCGCGCGCCGCCGCGTCGCCGACCGCGCGCATGATCGGCGCGCGCGCCGCCATCGCTCCCGAGCGCAGATAGTCGCCGTAGGAAAAGCCGCCCGGCAGAGCGATGAAGTCGGTGCCGTCGGGAAGCTCGCTGTCGCGGTGCCAGACCATCGCCGGGGCGCGTCCGGTGACCTGCTCGATGGCCACCGCGATGTCGCGGTCGCAATTGGAGCCGGGGAAGACGACCACCGCGGCCTTCACGCCTGCTCCATCCGCTCGATGCGGAAATTCTCGATCACCGTGTTGGCCAGCAGCTTGCGGCACATCGCCTCGATGTCGGCATCGCTGGTGCCCTCGGCGAGCTCGAGCTCGATGAGCTTGCCGGCGCGGACGTCCTCGACGCCATCGAAGCCGAGGCCTTCGAGCGCGTGGTGGATAGCCTTGCCCTGGGGGTCGAGAACGCCGGGCTTGAGGGTGATGAAAACGCGGGCTTTCATGGTGCGCTTTCCTATGGCGGCGTCGCTTCCGCCGAACAAGCTTTACGATCCATTTACCTGTTGAGGGGCATCCTGTCGTGTGCCGGAGACCGGCTTGCAAAGCAGAAGGGGGAAGCGGATGGTCTGGCTCGCATTGGCCATGTTCGTCGCGCTGTTCGGTTGGGGAAGCCAATATTTCGGCTGGAGCGATCCGGTCGGAAAGGTCCAGCTGGCGCTTTTCACCGCCTTCATCCTCGGCGTTATCTGCGGCTACAAGAACAAGGGCTGAGCCGCCCTTTTGCGCATTGCCCGCCGCGTCTACAGCGGCGCGGTGAAAGAGCTCCCACCCTACGCGCAGCTGCTCCAGCTTCGAATCGACCACAGCGCCAATGATCCTGACGGCGAGTGCCGCTTCGTCATGCCGTTCCGCGAGGACGTCGTCGGCCGCCCCGGCTTCCTGCACGGCGGAGCCATCGCCGGACTGCTCGAGTTCGCCGCCTTTACCAGCCTCGCCCGCGCGCTCGACGATCCGGCGGTGGCGATGAAGCCGATCACCGTCACCGTCGACTATTTGCGCGGCGGCACCGACCGCGACACCTTCGCGACCGCCGAGATCCAGCGGCTCGGCAGCCGGATCGCCAATGTCGAGGCAACCGCCTGGCAGACCGAGCGGTCGAGCCCGATCGCCACCGCGCGTTTGAATTTCCTGCTCGAGCGGCCCTAGCTTCAGCGGCGCCGACCCTTGCAAGCGCCGGGACCCGCGCTTAGCGAAACGCGAGCGGAGGAAGCCATGACCGACGTTCTCGAAAAGCCGACCACCAGCCCGATTTCCACGCACCGTCACGGCGACGTGCTCGTCGTCATTTCCAACAATCCGCCGGTCAACGCGCTCGGCCATTCAGTGCGCCAGGGGCTGGTCGCCGCGATCGAGCAGGCGGAGGCCGACGATGCGGTCAAGGCGGTGGTCATCGCCTGCGAAGGCCAGACCTTCTTTGCCGGCGCCGACGTCTCGGAATTCGGCACGCCCAAGGCGTTCGAGCAGCCGATGCTGCCGCAGGTCGTCGACCGCATCGAAGCGTGCGCCAAGCCGGTGGTCGCGGCGATCCACGGCACCGCGCTCGGCGGCGGGCTCGAGGTCGCGCTCGCCTGCCATTACCGGGTCGCGCTGCCGAGCGCGAAGCTCGGGGTCCCCGAGGTCAAGCTCGGGCTGCTCCCCGGGGCCGGCGGTACGCAGCGGCTGCCGCGCGTCGCCGGCGTCAAAAAGGCGCTGGAGATGTGCGCGACCGGCACTCCGATCGGCGCCAAGGAGGCGTTCGACTGCGGCCTTGTCGACCGGCTGATCGAGGGCGAGCTGGTGCCGCATGGGGTTGGCTATGCCGAGGAAGTTCGCGACGTCCGCCCGCTGCCGAAGAGCTCGGAGCGCCAGGACAAGCTGACCGACTGCGAGCCGGCGGTGTTCGACGAGTTCCGGGCAGCCAACGCCAAGCGCTTCCGCGGCTTCGAGGCGCCGCTCAAGAACATCGAGGCGGTCAAAATCGCCTGCGAGAAGCCGTACAGCGAAGGCGTGCTCGAAGAGCGCAAGCTGTTCATGGAGCTGATGAGCGGCACGCAGGCCCGGGCGCAGCAATATTTCTTCTTCGCCGAGCGCAAGGCGGCCAAGATCGACGGCTTGCCCGAAGGCACCGTGCCGCGCGACATCAAGCGCGTCGGGGTGATCGGCGCCGGCACCATGGGCGGCGGCATCTCGATGAATTTCCTGTCGGCCGGAATCCCGGTGACCATCGTCGAGATGAACCAGGAAGCGCTCGACCGCGGCGCCGGCGTGATGCGCAAGAATTACGAAGCCAGCGCGGCCAAGGGCAAGCTGACCACCGATCAGGTTTCCGGCGCGATGGGGCTGCTCAACCCGACGCTCGATTTCAACGCGCTCGCCGACTGCGACCTGATCATCGAGGCGGTGTTCGAGCAGATGGAGATCAAGCAGGAGATTTTCGGCCGGCTCGACAGCATCGCCAAGCCCGGCGCGATCCTCGCTTCGAACACGTCCTATCTCAACGTCGATGAGATCGCGGCGAGCACCTCGCGGCCGCAAGACGTGCTCGGGATGCACTTCTTCTCGCCGGCCAACATTATGAAGCTGCTCGAGGTCGTGCGCGGGGCGAAGACCGCGCCCGACGCGCTGATGACCGCGATGGCGATCGGCAAGAAAATCAAGAAGGTCGCGGTGGTCGCCGGCGTCTGCCACGGCTTCATCGGCAACCGAATGCTGATGCCGCGCCAGGTCGAGGCGACCAAATTGCTGCTCGAGGGCGCCTCGCCCGAGCAGATCGACAAGGTTCATGTCGAGTTCGGAATGCCGATGGGGCCGTTCCAGATGGCCGACCTCGCCGGGGTCGACATCGGCTGGCACCGCGATCCCACCCGCATCGAGAACATCCGCGATGCGCTCGCCGCCGAAGGGCGTTGGGGCCAGAAAAAACAGGCCGGCTTCTACGACTATGACGACAAAAGGCGGCCCAGCCCGAGCGCCCGGGTGCAGGAGATCATCGACGATTTCCGTCGCCGTGAGGGCGTCGAAAAGCGCGACATCTCCGACCAGGAGATCATCGAGCGGACGCTCTACACGATGGTCAACGAGGGCGCGAAAATCCTCGAGGAAGGCATGGCCCAGCGCGCCTCCGACATCGACGTCGTCTGGGTCTACGGCTACGGCTGGCCGGTCTACCGCGGCGGGCCGATGTTCTGGGCCGACACCGAGGGCGCGGCCAAGATCGTCGAGGGCCTCAAGCGCCAGGAGCAGCGGATGGGCAGCGACTTCAGCTTCTCGCAACTGCTCCTCGACAAGGCCGAAAAAGGCGAGAAGTTCACCCGCTAAAGCTCCTCCCCTCCCTTTCAAGGGAGGGGGTAGGGGGTGGGTGCGAGCGAAGCGAGCCGGACGTTCGAGCAAGCTTCGCGCCGGCATCGAGCCGGCACGCTGCTACCCCACCCCCCGACCCCTCCCCTGAAGGGGAGGGGAGGGCAGCAAGCTCAGCATCGCCATCGCCACCGCGGCGAGCCCGGCGCCGGCGAGGAAGGTCGCGTCGGGGCCCTGGCGGTCCCACAGGAACCCCGCGCCAAGGCTGGCGAGCAAAGTGCCGATGCCGCCAACGAAATAGAAAGCGCCGAAGCTGGTCGCGCGCAGGTGCGGCGGGGCGACGTCGGCGATCAGTCGCGCGAAAATGCCCTGGGTCAGCGCCATATGCGCGCCCCACAGGGCCACTCCGAGGGCCAGGCCGGGGAGGCCGAGCGGCTGCGCGAGGATCAGGTCGGCGGCGACCAACAGCGCCATTCCCGCCATCAGGATCATCTTCGGGCTCATCCGGTCGCTGAGCGATCCGGCCGGGTAGGCGAGGGCGAGGAAGGCGAGGTTGAACACGACCAGCACCAGCGGCGCCAGCGTCGCCGACAGGCCGGCGTCGAAGCCGCGCAGGATGAGGAACCCTTCCGAAAAGCGCGCAAGCGTGAACAGGAAGCCGACCGCGATCAGCCGGCGGGTCGGCTTGTCGAGCTCGCGGAAGCCGGCGAAGAACGGCGCTCGAGGGCCGACGTGGGGCTGCGGCGGCGACTGCTCCTTGAGCGCCAGCCAGGCGAGCAGGAAGCAGAGCAGCGCCGGGATCGCCGCGATCCAGAACACCGCGCGGATATTGCCGGCGAGCAGGATCATCAGCCCGATCGCGGCCACCGGCGCCATCACCGCCCCGACCGTATCGAGCGCCTGGCGAAGCCCATAGGCCCGGCCGCGCATCCCGGGCGGGGTCTCGTCGGCGATCAACCCGTCGCGCGGCGCTCCGCGGATGCCCTTGCCGAGCCGGTCGGCGAACTTGGCGCCCATCACCTCCGCCGCTCCCGACGCCAGCGGGAACAGGGGTTTCGACAGCGCCGCGAGACCGTAGCCGACGAGAATCAGCGGCTTGCGGCGCCGGCTGCGGTCGGACATTCGCCCGGACGCGAGCTTGGCGAACGACGCGGTGGCTTCGGAAATGCCGTCGATGGCGCCCATCGCGATCACCGGAAGCCCCAGCGTAACGGTGATGAACAGCGGCAGCAGCGAGTGATAGATCTCGCTCGACAGGTCCATCAGCAGGCTGACGAAGCCGAGGATCCAGACGTTGCGGGGGAGGGGAGGTCTTGTGCTCACAAGCCCGTCTTTGCGAGGAGCGAAGCGACGAAGCAATCCAGTTCTTGGGTGCGCTGGATTGCTTCGCTTCGCTCGCAAAGACGGATTCTTCGGTCCGCAACATTGCATCGCCCCGAACATTTGTTACTCTGCAACCATGTTCGGAGGATCGACACCGGCGGCACTGGCGGCGCGTTTCAGCGCGGTCGCCCATAATTTCATCGCCGACGGGCCGGCCGAACGGGCCGAGCGCGCCCGCCGCAAGCTGTTGATGGCCATCGCCGACCGCGAGCCCGCCACCTTGAAGCAAGTCGCCGCCGCCGTCCGCCGCGGCGAGCCGGCGGTCAGCCGTTCGGTCGACACATTGGTCCGCGCCGGCCTCGTCGACCGCTCGCCCGACCCGGCCAACCGGCGGCGGCTGGCGATGCGGCTCAGCGATGCCGGACGCAGCGAGCTCGAACGCCGCCCGAAGACCGGCGGCGCGCTCGAGAGCCGGCTCGGCCGCCTCGCGCACAGCGAATTGCGGGCGATCGAGCGCGCGGTCGAGATCCTAGAGCGGGGGAGCTAGCGCGGGAGCTAGCGCTGCTCTGGCTCCATGTTGCATTGCAACATAGGCGCTTTTGAGCTACGGCCGCGGCAACTTCACTCCCCGAGAAAAGCGACAATGAAACTCCGCAACGTGGCGATCATCGCCCACGTCGATCATGGCAAGACGACGCTGGTCGACCAGCTGTTCCGCCAGTCCGGCACCTTCCGCGACAACCAGCGCGTCGAGGAGCGGGCGATGGACTCGACCGACCTCGAGAAAGAGCGCGGCATCACCATCCTCGCCAAGTGCACGTCGGTCGACTGGAACGGGACGCATATCAACATCGTCGACACGCCCGGCCACGCCGACTTCGGCGCCGAGGTCGAGCGCATCCTCTCGATGGTTGACGGCGTCATCCTGCTGGTCGACGCGGCCGAGGGGCCGATGCCGCAGACCAAGTTCGTCACCGGCAAGGCGCTCGCCCTCGGCCTTCGCCCGATCGTCGTCGTCAACAAGATCGACCGCCCCGACGCCCGCCCGGCCGAGGTCCTCGACGAGATTTTCGAGCTGTTCCTCAACCTCGACGCGAGCGACGAGCAGCTCGATTTCCCGACGCTCTACGCGAGCGGCCGCGCCGGCTATGCGGGCCTCACCGACGACGTCCGCTCGGGCGACCTGGCGCCCTTGTTCGACGCGATCGTCGCCAACGTCCCCCCGCCGCGGGTCGACGCCGGCCCGTTCAAGATGCTCGTCACTTTGCTCGACCGCGACAATTTCGTCGGCCGAGTGCTGACCGGCCGCATCGCCAGCGGCAAGCTGACGGTCAACATGCCGATCCGCGCCATCGACAGCGACGGCAAGGTCGTCGAGGAGGGCCGCGCGACCAAGATCATGGCCTTCCGCGGGCTCGATCGAGTCCCGGTCGAGAGCGCGGAGGCGGGCGAAATCGTCGCCATCGCCGGCCTCACCGCCGCGACCGTCGCCAACACCATCGCCGACCCCTCGGTGGCGGCGCCGATCCACGCCCAGCCGATCGACCCGCCGACCCTGGCGATGAGCTTCAGCGTCAACGATTCGCCGATGGCCGGCCGCGAGGGCTCGAAAGTCACCAGCCGCATGATCCGCGACCGCTTGGCGCGCGAAGCCGAGGGCAACGTCAGCTTCCACATCACCGAAAGCGCCGACAAGGACAGCTTCGAGGTCGCCGGCCGCGGCGAGCTGCAGCTCGGAGTCCTCATCGAGACCATGCGCCGCGAAGGCTTCGAGCTGTCGATCAGCCGCCCGCGCGTGCTGTTCCGCGACTCCGCGGATGGCAGCGGCCGCGAGGAGCCCTATGAGACCGTCGTCGTCGACGTCGACGATGCCTTCGCTTCGACCGTCGTCTCCAAGATCCAGCTGCGCAAGGGCGAGCTGGTCGAACAGCGCCCGTCGAGCGGCGGCAAGACCCGGCTCGTCTTCTCGGCCCCGAGCCGCGGCCTGATCGGCTACCACGGCGAATTCCTCTCCGACACCCGCGGCACCGGCATCATGAACCGCCTGTTCGAACGCTACGGCCCGTACAAGGGCAATATCGAAGGGCGGCAGACGGGCGTCCTGATCTCCAACGCCGGCGGCCAGGCGGTCGCCTACGCGCTCAACGCGCTGGAAGACCGCGGCGCGCTGATGGTCTCGCCCGGCGAGCCGGTCTACGAAGGCATGATCGTCGGCGAAAACGCCAAGCCCGAAGACCTCGAGGTCAACCCGCTCAAGTCCAAGCAACTGACCAACTTCCGGGCGAGCGGGCCGAAGGACGAAGCGATCAGGCTGACGCCGCCAAAACGCCTGACCCTCGAGCAAGCGATTGCGTATATCGACGAGGATGAGCTGGTCGAGGTGACGCCGAAAAGCATCCGCCTCCGCAAACGCCACCTCGATCCCCACGAGCGCAAGCGCGCGAACCGGGCGAAGGCGGCCTAGTTCCTCCCCTCCCTTTCAAGGGAGGGGATTGAGGGGTGGGTCCCTCTGTTCCCGGCGAAGGCCGGGGCCCAGTTCTCACCGCTCGTCCTGAGCGAAGTCGAAGGGCGTGCCCCGGTAAGCCCGCGCGCCTCGCCGCGACAGGACCGACCGCACAAAGTGAGCGGCAACGATGCGCCAGCATTGTGAGAGCGAATGTAAGTGGCGGGCGGACAGGGCGAAGGCGGCTTAGGGCTTACCTGCCGGGAGAGTTTGGCCCACCATTTCGTTAGAATCAATCGACCGCCAGGCCTAGGCCGATGCGAGTTCGGAGGTCCGTGCCAACTCGGCGAAACCCAAGCAGTCGCGCGGCGGTCCGGACTAATTCTTCATCTGATCCGCCGCCATTGTCCTCTTGAGCCAGCTTAATTGCCGCCTTCATCTCAAGCGGCGAGAGATACGTGGCTTTCAACGTTGCGCCTGATTCGGCCGACCGATCGCGCACAGGTGGATTTGCTGCCTGCTCGCGAGTGAACCAGAACTCCCCGTCGGACAAAATCTCACTATCTTGGTTCTGAAGCTTGCGAAGCGCTTGCCGCACACGAGCAATGATACGACCCCCTGCCTTCTCCTTTCCGAAGCAAGTTGCCACTCGCCTCGCAATTTCTTCGTAGTGGATCGGTCCCTCGTCTCGAATGATCTCCTGAGAGATGAACGCAAGCGTTCCAAGGGAGGCATCGTGGGGTTCACCAAGTCTTCGCGAAGGAGCGGCCCGGCGATATGCGGGCATCACTCTGGCCGGTACCTCCACGATTTCAATCTGGGTCAATGCGGGAGGTAGCTTGGAGCTCTTCGGGGCTTGATTAGAGCCACGTAAGTGTCCGCTGTCGGTTGCACTTGCAGCGGCGATAAGTGCTGTCCGCAATCGGTCAATCTCTTGCACCCTTTGGTAGAACCAATCTGTGCTCCAGATGCGGTGAAAGCGCCAACCGAGGCTCTCTAGAACGTCTTGGCGAAGGCGATCACGTTCGCGGGCCCAGAGCGCCCCGTGATATGTCGCGCCGTCGCATTCGATTGCCATGATGTAGCGGCCGGGATGGTCAGGGTGACGGACACCTAGGTCAACGCGAAATCCAGCCGAACCTACTTGCGGATCGGCGAGGTATCCGAGACTTCGAACCACATCTGCAACATCCAGTTCAAACGGAGTATCGGCGTCAAGTCCAGTCAGCAACGGTTCATGCATTTCGCCGGTTTTTGCGAATTCTAGGAATCGTTTCAGCACTCGCGGTCCTTCGCCCGCAGCACGAGAAAGATCGATATCGCCGGGGTCGAACGATGCGAATATCTCGCAACGGATTCGCGCACGTGTAAACAGTACATTTAAACGGCGCTCACCACCCTCGCTGTTCACGGGACCGAATGACATGCTTGGCAACTTTCCTCCTGGCGTTGAGGGGCCGTAGCCGACACTGACCAAAATCACGTCTCGTTCATCGCCCTGAACATTCTCGATATTCTTCACGAATGCGTCTTCAGATTTACCTTCGCGGAGGAACTCATCTAGGCGCGGATCACTTCGCCGTTCTAGTTCGAGAAGCTCTGTGAGCAGGTTCCTCTGCGCGAACGAGAAAGTAACGATCCCAAGGGATTGGTCGGCATTATCCCTTGCGTGCTCCTTCACGCGGGCAACAATTGCCTCGCCTTCGATGCGATTGTCTCGCCGACCACCTCGATCGTAGATGCCCTGAGCTTGCGTAAAGCTAAGCCCGTAAGCCGGATCGCGCTGCGTCGGCGAAGGCGGAAGGATTAGGCCGTCATCGTAAAATTCTCGGTTCGATACTCGGATCAGTGAGGGATCGCGCGAGCGATAATGCCAACTGAGCATGCGGGAACCGAGGCCACGCGCCTCGCAAAGAGTGAGCACGCTCTCTAGGGAACCCAGTTTTGCCGCTCCTTCGAGCAAATTCTCGTCAGCGTCATCGGACGCCTGAATCTCATTCTCCTCATTCATCAATCGATCGAAAAACGAGGATGGCGGCAACTGTTTCTTGTCACCGACGACCACGATCTGATCGGCGCGCGCGATCGCTCCAAGCGCGTCTTCCGGCCGAACCTGTGAAGCTTCATCGATCAGTAGTAGGTCAAATTTCTGCGTCCCAGGAGGAAGAAATTGCGCCACCGAAATGGGACTCATCAACAGAACCGGCTTTACACGCTGAATCGCGGTTCCGGCTGTTTGGAAGAGACGGCGAAGAGCCATATGTGATCGCTTCTTGCCAATCTCTCCGCGAATGACTTTCATCTCGCCCATTGCACCTTGAGGAAGCTGGGACAGGTGCTGAGAGAGGATGCACTTTACGCTTTCTTTGAAGCGGCTACGCTCAAGTCTAGCGAACTCGGCGACGAGGTCGTGCCGCTTCTCGAGTGCAAGGTTGCGTAGCGCTTTCGACTGACTGATAGCGTTTCTCCATAGCGCTTCGGCCCGCGCAAACTCGATTTCAATTGTAGCGGCGGAGCCATCCAGCGATCCAGCGTCGATCCGACGCGTCACATCGATCAAGCTCGCCTCTGCTAAGCGGTCGGGAAGGCGTGAAATCCGTGCCCAATCGGTATACCGATCTGTCTCGCGTGACATGGCTGAGAACATCGTTGACAGGTCGCGAAGGAAGAAGTCGGGCTGAGCTTTGAAGCCGGCATCCTCGGGGTGATAGTCTAGAGCATCCGTGACGAGGCGAATTGCAGCAAGGGCGCGATCTCGAGTGTTGCGCAAATCCTTCTGCAACGCCCGGAGTCCGTCCGCATCGCTCGCTGCTTCAATGGCTCGGGCAATATCGAACTGTACAGGCACTGCTTTAAGTCCGATTAGCCAACGGCCGGTTGCCGCTGCATGCGAGAAATCGGTCTGCTCACCTCGCCAGCTATCGCCGAGATACTTCGCCAGGTATTCGCGGTCTTCGTTCCAGTCCCTCTTCTTGGAGTCGATGTCGAGCAGCTGGTCTACCAAGTCGACACGCTCATCGGCATTCCTAGGTAGTGTGGCGCGGAGTCGACCGGCCAATTCTCTAGATGCCCGTCGGTATGATGCCTTCCAGCGGGCGAAGAAAGAGTGGGTGCCCTCGACTAGCGGGACGCGCAGCGGTGCTGCGGATGTTTCGAAAGCAAGGTCGACGAATGTTTCAGCACCTTCCGTCTGTGCTTGCCGCCATATGGCGCCTGCTTCCAAATCCGAGCAAAGGCGATCGAGGTTTGGAACGGACAGGAATGCGAGCGCCAGAGCCTGCCCATTTGCCGGCAGCCCGCCGAGATGCTCCAACAGGTCCTCAAGCCCTTCAATCGATGCTACGGCGACTGGCAATTCGATAGCGAGAGGCAAGATGAGGGCCTCCATTGCAGTTGCCAGCTCGCGACTGAGCTCACTGGCCTTCTCAAGTTCGTTCTTAAGGCGCGAGAGATCGACCGGCTGGAGCGTAAGGTTGCGACACCCATCAAACGGATTTCGGTCCTGAGCCTCACTTGCAGCAAGCTGCGCATACGTGCGCGTATCGCTCAGCAGTTGTGCAAAGGATTCTTTGGGGATGTCGGTTAGCGGTGTCCCGTCTGTCTGGGGCGGCTCCGCGCCCATCCCGAGAAAACGCGACTGCACGCCAAGCACGGAAAAGCCTGTTTCACCACTTGAGCCTATTGGCCGGTGCAGTTCCTCCGCCAGAGCATTTAGTCGATCGCGCATCTCTTTTAGGTCCACAGGCGGACCTGGGTGCGCCGGTACGGCGCGCCCGTTATTCAACGTGAAGGCAAGCTCGGCGAGAACGGATTTCTTGTTTGCGCTTCTCGAGTGAAGTTCGAGACAAATGTCACGCAAACCTGCCTTAACCAGTCGATCGTAGACTACCGAAAGGGCCGCCATTTTCTCGGCTATGAACAGTACCCGCTTTCCGTCTTTCACCGCTGCGGCAATGATGTTGGTAATGGTCTGTGACTTGCCGGTGCCCGGCGGGCCTTGAACTACGAGATTTCGACCCCTTCGGACCTCTTCGATGACCATTGCTTGGGAAGCGTCTGCGTCGACAACGTGGAAGACCTCTTCCGGTGACAGGATTTCGTCTAGCCTGGAATCAGGTCCAAACAGGGGAGGATCGCTATCGAACCCTCCGTACAACAGGCCCCGTGTAAGCTCATGGTCGGTCAGAGCTCCCTCCGGCCATGAGCGCACATCAAGGTCGCGATACATAAGCAGCTTACTGAAGCTGAAGAAGCCGAGTTGCATCGCGTCATGATCGATCGTCCATCGATCTTGGCCTGAAATCGCGTCAGCTATTTGTTCAAAGTAATCCGTTGGCTTCCAAATCTCTCCGATCTCGAGGTCTGGGAACTCAATTCCAAAGTCGCCTTTGAGCCGCTGCTGTAGAGGGAGATTGGTTGGAAATTCATCGTCCCGCATTTTGAGATCGAATGTCGAAGTCTTGGCATTTCGGACTAGCTCAACGGGAACAAGAACTAGTGGCGCCTCCCGAACCACCTTCGAATTGATATCCTCAAACCAAGTCAGAAAGCCAAGCGAGAGGTAGAGTAAGTTGACGCCACTTTCCTCCTCTGCGGTTTGTGCTTCTCGGTGGACTTTTAGAAGCTTTTTTTGCAGCCCATCCGGCCCAAGAAGGGTTTCGAGCACGTTGTCCGTGTAGCGATCTTCGCCAGGTTCTTCGGTTGGGCTGGCGAGATGGATTTCATCAGACTCAGAATCGAACTTGTCTCGGCCAAGCGCCTTAAATTTGAGCGACTTTCCGGCAGAGAGCAGACGATAGATCTCGTCAGACTTCTCATTGACGATATTTACGACATTGCCGCGCGTGTTTGCCCGATTGACGTGAACAAGCCGATTTCGTGTTCCAGTTTCGACCAGCCGACTGCGGACATCATCGAATAACTTCAGAATGGGATTGGCCGCGGCGCTTGATGCGCCCACAGCCGAGTCCGGCTCCTCTGACACGGCCAAAGCCCCCACTAATACAACGCCGAGCAGAGTTTATTTGCACGAAATGCCATTCCAAAAAAGCATTTCATTCTCAAAAGCTAATGAATCAAACAAACCATTTTCCTACACACCCCCTTTCATGTTCTAAGCTGGTTGATGCGTGTTCTGAGCGAGTCGAAGCGGCCTGCACTCGGCAGCCCGAAGCGGCCACCGCCCCCTTCTCCTGGGCGGAGTTCGAGGCCGAAGCCTCCGACCCCTCGAGCCTCCCCTGCATGCTTCGCCCCCGCCGCTGCCCGCGCCCCAAAGGTGACGAAACTCACGACCCCCGGAATCGCTCGCGCGCCGTGAGCTTCGGCCTCGACGTCGCGATCTTCCCGGCCTCGCATCAGCCCCAAAGGTGACGAACTTAACGAACTTAACGACCCCCCGATTTCAGTCAGTCTTGAGCGCCCGACCCCGGACTCGATCCGGGGGACGCCGGTGCCCCGCCCGTGACGGCCCCTTCACCTCGTCACTTGCTTCCCATCTCCAGCACCAGCCGCCACTCCTCCTCCCTGACCGGCGACACCGACAGCCTCGACTGCCTGATCAGCTCCATCTTCGCGAGCTTCGGCTCGGCCTTGATCGCCGCCAGAGTCACCGGCCTCGCCAGCCGCATGAGCGGCTTCACCCGCACTTTGACCCAGCTGCCGTCGTCGCCGTCGGGCTCGCCCGGCCCCGCCACTTCCATGATCCCGACCACCGCGCGTTCCTCGCCGCTGTGGTAGAACAGCGCCTGGTCGCCCGCCGTCATCGCCCGCAGGTGCAGCCGCGCGGCGTTGTTGCGCACTCCGTCCCAATCGGTGCCGGCATCGCGCACCAGATCGTCCCACGAATAGGTCCCGGGCTCCGATTTCATCAGCCATTTGGCCATGCGGCCGTCCCCTTTCGAAACAGCCCTCGCTACCACGCTCGGCAGGCCGCCTCAAAGCCACGGTGAGCGGAGCCGGAATTGACAGCAAACATTCAGAAAAACTAACGATTTGAATGAGTTCCGTATTCTATCCCGCCCCGCCAACGGTTCACCGATGAGTGGGTTGGCCCCGGTTAAACCATCGCTTATCTCTCCGTTACGAAATCGAGAGCGAGTGAGCCAAAGGCGCTTGAGACGCCAGGCTCCGGGGCAAGACGGACGGGATTTCCTGCAATCGGGCGCGATACCGCGCCGCACCGCGGGACCCGGCCGCCAAGGCAAAAGAGAGAGCGAATTGATCCGACTATTGGGTAGCCGCGGCGCGTCCGCGGTGATGGGCTTCTTCATGCTGGCGACGGCCTCGAGCGAGGCTCCGGCGCAGACCCTTGCGGCGAGCGCGGCGAGCGCTCCGCAGGGCGTGTCGAGCAGCGTCGCGAACGCGGCTCCGTTCGACATCAAGGCCGCGGTCAAGCAGGCGATCCCGGCGACCGCGACGCAGAGCGCCTACCGGACCGCGACCGCGGCTCCGTCGGGCCCGGCGCTGCAGACCGCCACCGTCACCGCTTTGTATTCGACCAAGCCCGCCGCGACGGTGACGGTGGACCTGCCGTCGGCGACCGGCGGCGCGGTGCTGGCCAACGGCACCCGGGTCGCCGCGGTGCCTGCCGCTTCGGTTTCGCAGGCCGCCCCGGCGATCGCCCGCGAAGCCGCCTGGCTGTTCCGCAACGGCTGGCCGCTTTACGCCTTGGTCGACCGCTATGCGGTCGGCGCTCCGCTCGACGAGCAGGCCAATTGCATCGCCGTCGCCATCTATCACGAATCGCGCGGGGAATCGCTCGACGGCCAGCTGGCGGTCGCCCGGGTGATCATGAACCGCGCCGCTTCGGGCCGGTATCCGGGAAGCTGGTGCCGGGTCGTCAAGCAGCCGTGGCAATTCTCGTTCGTCAACCCGCGCACCGGCCAATATCCGGCGGTCAACGAAGCCTCGGCCGCGTGGCGCAAGGCGCAGGCGATCACCCGGCTGGCGGTCAGCAATGCGGTTCCGAGCGTGTCGAACGACGTCCTGTGGTACCACGCCGATTATGTCGCTCCATCGTGGGGACGCCGCCTGAGCTTCGTGCAGAAGATCGGCACGCACATCTTTTACCGCTCGTAGGCTTCGGCTTGGCCCGCGACGCGAGCGCTTCGTCGTTAACCATGGTCCTCCGGGATTCGCATCGCGCCCGTTTGGAGCGAAGCTGCGGTCCGGACATTTCCGAGAGTTTGGGGAAGGGCTCGCGGTGCTTAAGATCCTGATCGTCGAGGATGACTCGCAGCTTGCGACGACCCTCAAATATCTCGTCGAGGACAATCCGCGCTACCGCGTCGTGGGCATCGCCGACGACGCCGACAGCGCGATCGAGGCGGCCGAACGGCACGATCCCGACATTGCCCTGCTCGACCTGCATCTGGCGCGCGGCTCGACCGGTTTCTCGGTCGCGGTCAAGCTCGCCGAGCTCCACATCCCGGTGCTGTTCGTCAGCGGCAAGGCGCCGAGCTTCCCGATGCCCGATCTCGCTTTGGGCTGCCTGATGAAGCCGTTTACCGCCGAGGACGTCCACCGCAGCCTGGCGATGGCCGAGGACATGCTGCGCGGCCGCGAGACGCTGCGCCCGAAGCTGCCGCAAAACCTGTTGCTTTACGAGCAGATCGACGACCGGCCGGCCGAACAGCCGTACGGCGAGCACCAGGGTTTCATCCCGTCGCGGCCGTCGCTGAAGACCCGCATCGAACATTGGATCGCCGGCCACCACGGCTGAGCGGGCTGTTGGGCTAGAGCCGCATATATCCGCGCCGCGGCTCGCGGGTGCCGAGCGTTGCCTCGGTCAGCGGGGCGCCCGCATCGAGCAACGCCTGCCGCCGGCCTTTGATGTCGGCGCTGCGCTGGATGTCCTCGAACGCCAGCAGCTTGGCGAACACCGGATGAGCCAGCACCTCGCCGACGAACCGCGCGACTTTGGGCCAGCGGTCCGGGTCAACCGCGAACCCGGCATATTCGGCGTTGCGGAAGAAGCTGGCGATCGAAATGTCCGCCAGCCCCAAGTCGCCGAACAGATAGCCTGAAGCGGGCAGCTCATGCTCGAGATAGTCGAGCGCCGCCGGCACGTCCTCGGCCAGCGTCTTGGCGATCCGTTGCTCGTCTCCCGGCTCGCCCCACACGGCGGGACGGACGACGCGCTGGTAGAACAGCCCCCAGATGAAGACGTCGCCGAGCCTTGTGTCGGCGAACTCTTCGAGCCAGCGCGCCCGCGCCCGGTCCTTGGGATCGCCCGGAAGCAGCGGCGGCTGCGGAAAGGCGTCCTCGAGGTAGGCGCAGATCACCGTCGAATCGCACAGCTCGACATCGCCATCGATCAGGACCGGGATCCGTCGCAGCGGGCTCAAACGCTCGAATTCGTCATTGCCGAAGAACGGAGTGATCGGGTCGACCCGATAGTCGAGCCCCTTCAGCTCGAGGCAGGCGAGCACCTTGCGGACGTACGGGCTGACGAAGCTGCCGATGACCTTCATGCGCTCTCCGCGGCGGGGCGAGTGCGGCAAAGTGGATGCCCCGCGAGGATTCGAACCTCGATTGACGGATTCAGAGTCCGTAGTCTTACCATTAGACGACGGGGCAGCGGCCGGCCTCGCGAGATAGAAAGCCCCCCCGGCACTGTCAACGCGAGCGCTCCTGCCCCGTCGCGGGACGCCCCGGCAATCGCCTGCGGCTTGCCCTGACCCCGCTTAATGTGATTAAACGGGATCAAGTCAGCCGTTCCTCAATGGGGCGGCCAAGGAGAACGGGCGTACCAGATGGCGCAGACAGCCGCCGGCGCGCCGGCTCTGCTGCACGGGGAAAGCGGCCAGAGCGGGCCACTGCCATTCAAGCCGCACGACAGGCGGCAGCAGCGCTACACCTACGGCGCGGTCGATCTTGGAACCAACAATTGCCGGCTGCTGATCGCCCGCCCGGTGGACGGCGGGTTCACCGTCGTCGATGCCTTTTCGCGGGTCGTTCGCCTCGGTGAAGGCCTGTCGCAGAGCGGCAAGCTGACCGACGAGGCGATGGACCGGGCGGTCGCGGCGCTTGCCATCTGCGGCGAAAAATTGCGCCGGCGCAATGTTTCACTCTCGCGAGCCGTGGCCACCGAGGCCTGCCGGAGGGCGGTCAACGGCCGCGAGTTCGTCGAGCGCGTGCGCCGCGAGACCGGGATCGCCCTCGACATCATCTCGCCGCAGGAAGAGGCCCGGCTGGCGGTGCTCGGCTGCCACAAGGTGCTGCAGCCCGGCGACGGACCGGCGCTGATCTTCGACATCGGCGGCGGCTCGACCGAGCTGGTGCTGATCGACCATGTCGACGGAGTGCCCAAGATCCGCAGCTGGTGGAGCGCTCCATGGGGCGTGGTTTCGCTGACCGAGAGCGAAGGCCGGACGGCGATCGACGGCGCCGAGCGGCTCGCGGCCTACAAGCGCATGCGCGAGCGCGCGCGGCATTCGTTCAGCCGCTTCGCCGAGACGCTGCCGAAGACGTCCGCCGACATCCGGCTGCTGGGCACCAGCGGCACCGTCACCACGCTTGCCAGCGTGCATCTGGCGCTGCCGTCCTACGACCGCCGCGCCGTGGATGGGCTGCAGGTGCCCACGGAGGCGATGCAGAAGATCAGCACGATGATTGCCGGGATGGATTACGAAGAGCGCTCGCGGCTGCCGTGCATCGGCCGCGACCGGGCTGATCTGGTCGTCGCCGGCTGCGCGATCCTGGAGGCGATCCTCGAGATCTGGCCGGCGCAGACCCTCGGAGTGGCCGACCGCGGCATCCGCGAAGGCATATTGCGGTCGCTGATGGCGCGCGACGGCCATAAGTTGTGAGCCGGGGCGGAGGCGGCGGCGGGCACCAGCGCGTTCGCACCGCCCGCAACCGGACCGCTTCCTCGACCCGCTGGCTCGAACGCCAGCTCAACGACCCCTATGTGCGCCGCGCCAAGGCCGACAATTACCGCAGCCGCGCCGCCTACAAATTGCTCGAGCTCGACGAGCGCTTCGGGCTGCTCAAGGGCGTCAAATCGGTCGTCGACCTCGGCATCGCTCCGGGCGGCTGGAGCCAGGTTGTCCGCCGCCGAACGCCGGGCGCGAAAGTCGCGGGGATCGACCTGTTGCCGACCGACCCGATCGATGGCGTGACGATCCTGCAGATGGACTTCATGGACGACGCCGCCCCGGCCCGGCTGCAGGAGGCGCTGGGTGGACCGCCCGACCTCGTCCTGTCGGACATGGCGGCGAACACCGTCGGCCACGCGCAGACCGACCATCTGAGGACCATGGGGCTGGTCGAAGCGGCGCTCGAGTTCGCGGTCGGCAATCTGCGGCCCGGCGGTGCGTTCGTCGCCAAGGTGCTGGCCGGCGGCGCCGACCGCCAGCTGGTTGCGGAGCTCAAGCGCCATTTCACCGCCGTGAAGCACGCCAAGCCCCCGGCAAGCCGCAAGGGATCGTCCGAATGGTACGTCGTCGCGCAGGGCTTCAAGGGCCGCCCGGCGGCCGACTGACGCTCAGCCGGTCAGCCCGATCGGCAGCTCCTGCGAGACGCTCGGCCTGGCGGCCGGGCGCAGGCCGACGCGGGTGAACCAGGCGTTGAGCTTCGAGCAGCCGTCGGGGATGGGCTGGCCGATGCCCTTGAGCGCGTCGATGTAGCAATAGAGGCAGATGTCGGCGACGGTGAAGCGCTCGCCGGCCAGCCATTTGCCGTCCTCGAGCAGCGGATCGAGCCACAGCATGCCCTTGCGGCCGCGCTCCTTCATTCCGTCGGCGGCTTCGGGCAGGCAGTGGGTCCGCTCGCGGAAGATCTCGAGCCCCTCGCCGAAATAAAAGCCGTAGAGCATCGGCAGGCAGATGTTGATCTCGACCCGCCGCCACCACATGCGGGTGACCGCGCGCTCCTCCGCGGTCGAGCCGATCAGCGGCGGCTGCGGATGCTTTTCCTCGAGATATTCGCAGATCGCTCCGGTTTCGGACAGATAGGCGCCGTCGTCGAGCTCGAGGACGGGGGTCTGGCCCGACGGATTGCGGCTCAGGTACGGTTCGCGCCGGTTTTCCATGGTGAAAATGTCGACCTCCTCGCGGTCGACCTCGAGCCCCTTCTCGAGCATGAAGAAGCGGACGATTCGCGGGTTCATTCCAAAACTGTCGTAGAATTTCATCGGGTCCCTCCAAGTTACTGCCGCAGTGGAGCGGGCCGCTGGAGAGCGACGAGTCGCACGGATAGCATAAAGCGGAGCTGGCGTCCGCCAGCTCGCAACGCTTGGGTCGGATTGCCTGAGCTGGCCTCAGCCCTTGGCGCGGGCGTCGGCGATGGCTTTCTTGAGCGCCGCGTAGCCGACGGCGCTGTTCATCACCCGGTCGCCGACGATGAACAAGGGCGTTCCGGTGGCGCCAAGCGCTCCGGCGAGCTGGAAATTGCGCTTGAGCTCGGCCTCGGCCTCGGGGCTCGGCTGGACCGGAGTCGTCAACCCGGCCGCCCTGGTGGCGATGGCGATGGTCTCGGGACCGGGCCGGCCGGCGGCGAACAAGGCATCGTAGAATTGGGTGAAGCGGCCCGCCTTCGACGCCGCCAGCGACAGGCGCGCCGCGGCGACGCTCTCCGGGCCGAGGATCGGCAGCTCACGGTAGACGACGCGGAGCCCCTTATCCTCCTTGAGCAGCTGGTCGATATGCGCATTGCTCGACCGGCAATAGGGGCAGGCGTAATCGAAGAATTCGACCAGCACGACATCCGGCTTGGCAGCCCCGCGCCACGACGACCCGAACGGCGTTTCGATCGCCGCCCGCTGGCTCGCGAGGGTCGGCTCATATTGCTTGTCGCGGAGCGCGTCGGCGGCATCGGACAGGATCTGCGGGTCGGCCATCAGGCCCTCGCGAACGATTCGGGAGCCGACCAGCTGCGGCGCGGCCAGCAACAGCGCGGCCGCCGTCAGCAGGCCGCCGATGACCCCACCGGCGAGCGCCGGCATCAGCGCCGGCTTGCCGCGTTCACTGGTCACGATCGTTGCGATCCTTCTTTTTCTTCTTGAGCTCGGTCCGCGACACCATGGCGATGTCCTGCGCTCGAAGATAGTCGGGCGAGCCGCGCGGGATTCCCCTCAGCGCCGTCTCGGCGCTGGCGAGGGCAAGCTTGGGATTGCCCTCGAGGTTGTTGCGCTCGGCGGTCGCCAGCGCGGCCCTCGAGATGTCGCCTTCGCGGTCGTAGATGATGCCGAGCTGGTACCAGGCGAACGGGTTCTGGTTGTCGCGGTTGACCGCTTCCTTGAGCACCTGCTTGGCCTCGGCGAATTGCTTCGGATCCTCGGTCGAGATCAGCGCGTGGCCGAGCATCGCGGCGATCAGCGGCTGCTCTCCGGACAGCCGGCTGGCCTCGCGCAGCGGGGCGATGGCGTCCGCGGGACGCCCGGATTCGAGCAGGATTTGCCCCTTGAGCTCGAGGTAGAAGGGATCGGTCGGGTTGGTTCGGAGCAGGGCCTCGGTCTCCGACAGCGCTTTTTCCGGATAGGCGCTGACATGATAGGCGTAGGCGCGGGCATAATGGCCGGGCACGCTTTGGTCGCTTTCGGGATATTTCATCGTCGCTCGCCGCGGGTCGATGAAGCCGAGCAGCTTGGCCTTGATCCGCTGGAACCGCGCCTCGAGCGCCGGATCCGGCGGCCGGTTCCACGCCGGGTCCTTCTGGTAGACCTCGCGAAGGGCATTGATGCGCTCGCTGCCGAGCGGGTGGGTGCGGTCGTAACTGTCCTTTTCCGCCACCGCGAGCCGGAACTCCTGGTTCTGCAGCTTCTTGAAGAAATCGATGCTGCCCTTGCCGCTGACTCCGGCGGCGGAGAGATATTTGGCGCCGGCGAGGTCAGCCGAGCTTTCCTGCGCGCGGGTGAAGGCGAGGAAGCGGCCGAGCGCGGCGCGCTGGCCGGCCATCATGATGCCCATCCCGGCGTCGCCCGCGCCGGCCGCGATGGCCAGCGCCCCAAGCACCATCGTCGCGATGCTGATTCCGGTCGCCTCGCCGGCGCCGCTCTGAATCCGGATCGCGTGGCCGCCGGCGACATGGCCGAGCTCGTGGGCGATGACGCCCTGCAGCTGGTTGACGTTGTCGGAGGCGAGCAGCAGGCCGGACTGGAGGTAGACCGTCTGGCCGGTGGCGACGAAGGCGTTGATCTCCGGGTCGTTCAGCAGGACGACGTTGGTCGCCTTGGGGTCGAGCCCGGCGGCGGTGACCAGCGGCGACGCGATGTCGCGGAACAGAAGCTCGGTCTCGCTGTCACGAAGCACCGACTGGGCGGCCGCCGGCTGCGCCGCCGCAAAGGCCAGCAGCAGCGCGAGCATCAACAGCCTCGCGAGGCGGGACAGCGGCAATTGCATGCCCCCGCTTACCATCTCCGCTCCTGAACGGGCGATGAAAACCGGCCTTCCCTGCTCTAACCGAAGGTCCGCTGCCACCAGCCGCTGCGCCGCTCGCCCTGGTCGCCATCGGCGAGCGCCGGATCATTGTCGGGCTTCGGCATGGACTTGGCCTTTGCAGCGGTCTTGCCTGCGGCCGCGACCGGCTCCGGTGACGTGGCTTCCGGCTCGGAATCAGCCTTCGAGCGGCGCTTGCGCGCCGGCTTGGCGGGCTCCGACGCTCTTTCGGCCGGCGCGGTTGCGGTTGCGGCGGCTTCCTTGCGGGCCCTCGGCCGGCGGCGGGCGCGCGGAGCGTCGGGATCGGCGGCAACCGGCGCCGGCTCCTCGAATGGCTCTTGAGCGGCCTCGACGTCGGCGACCGGCGGTTCCTCGGCAATTGGCCGCTCGACCATCGGCGAGCTGTCCGGCTCGACCTCGGCCTCGGTGGCGGCCTTGCGTCCGCCCCGGCGGCGCTTCGGGCGCGGCTTGGCTTCGGTCTCGGTTTCCGTGACGAAGTCCTCGCGAGGTTCGTCGACGGGTAGTGCGGGGGCCTCGGTTTCGCCCTCGGCGGACTGATCGCCCGAAGCCGGCATGTCGCCATGCTCGCGGCGTCCCCGGCCGCGGCCGCCGCGGCGCCTGCGCCGGCGCCGGCGCGGGCCTTCGCCTTCCTCCTCGCGGTCGCGGTGCCTCGGCGCGCGTGGCGGCAATTCCTCGTCCTCCTCGTTGCCACCGACCGCCGCGGCCTCGATCTCTTCTTCCTCGTCCTCTTCGTCCTCGCCAACATCGTCCTCGACGGGAGCCGCGGGCGCTTCGAGCCGCTGCGGAGCGACCGGCCGCGGGCCCGAGCTCTCGACGCTCATCCGGGCGCCTTCGAGGCTCTCGTCGATCAGCACTTCGATCGACACTCCGTAGCGCTCTTCGATCTCGCCAAGTTCATGCCGCTTCTTGTTGAGCAGATAGATCGCCGCCTCGCGCCCGGCGCGAAGCACGATCTTCTCGCCGCGACCGCGCGCGGCCTCGTCCTCGATCATGCGCAGGGCCGACAATCCCGCTGAAGCGGCGGTCCGCATCAGTCCGGTGCCTTCGCAATGGGCGCACGGCCTGGTCGAAGCTTCGAGCACTCCGGTGCGCAGCCGCTGGCGGCTCATTTCCATCAGCCCGAAGCTCGAGATGCGCCCGACCTGGATTCGAGCGCGATCGTTGCGGAGCGCGTCCTTCATCGCCTTTTCGACTTTCCGGACGTGGCTCGACTGCTCCATGTCGATGAAGTCGATGACGACCAGCCCGGCCATGTCGCGCAGGCGCAGCTGGCGGGCGATCTCGTTGGCCGCCTCCAGATTGGTCGCGAACGCGGTCTGCTCGATATTATGCTCGCGGGTCGAGCGGCCGGAGTTGATGTCGATCGACACCAGCGCCTCGGTCGGGTTGATCACCAGATAGCCGCCGGAGCTGAGCTGGACGACCGGATGGTACATCGCCGACAATTGGTCCTCGACTCCGTGGCGCTGGAACAGCGGCGTCGATTCGACGTGCTGCTTCACCCGGCGGACGTGGCTCGGCATCAGCAGCTTCATGAAGCCGCGCGCGGCCTTGTAGCCTTCCTCGCCCTCGACCAGCACTTCGTCGATCTCGCGGTGATAGAGGTCGCGGATCGCGCGCTTGATGAGGTCGCTGTCGCGGTAGATCAGGGCCGGAGCGCTGCTGCTCAGCGTGCGCTCGCGGATCTCGTCCCACAGGCGCGCGAGATAGTCGAAGTCGCGCTTGATCTCGACCTTGGTCCGCGACAGGCCGGCGGTGCGGACGATCAGCCCCATCACCGACGGCAGATTGAGGTCGGCCATGATCGACTTGAGGCGCTTGCGGTCGGCGCCGTCGGAGATCTTGCGGCTGATTCCGCCGCCGTGGCTGGTGTTGGGCATCAGCACGCAATAGCGGCCGGCCAGGCTCAAGTAGGTGGTGAGGGCGGCGCCCTTGTTCGAGCGCTCTTCCTTGACGACCTGAACCAGCAGCACCTGGCGGCGCTGGATGACGTCCTGGATCTTGTAGCGGCGGCGCAAATTCTGGCGGCGCTTTCTCAGTTCGTCGGCGGCCGATTCATCGACCGGTGAGCGGGCCGAGCCGGTGCCGGCTTCGGCGTGCTCTTCGCTCGCCGCTTCGAGGTCGCCGCCATTCTCGCCGCCATTATCGCCCGGATTCTCGTCGCCTTCGGGCTCGTCGATTTCCTTCTTCGAGCGCTTGCTCGCCTTGCGGTCCTCGGCGTCATATTCGGCGGTCCGAAGCCGCTCTTCCTCGGCGGCGTGCTCGGCTTCCTCGCGGAGCAAAGCGTCGCGGTCGGCCTTCGGGATCTGGTAATAATCGGGGTGGATTTCCGAAAAGGCGAGGAACCCGTGGCGGTTCCCGCCGTAGTCGATGAACGCCGCCTGGAGCGACGGTTCGACCCGGGTCACCTTTGCGAGATAGATATTGCCTTTGAGCTGTTTGTGCTCCGAGGATTCGAAATCAAATTCCTCGATGCGGTTTCCCTTGACGACCGCAACCCGGGTTTCCTCCGGGTGGCGCGCGTCGATCAGCATGCGCATGGACATTGAAAATTCTCCGGGCGCGCCATGCAAACCGGCTGGGCCGGCGGCGCGCCATCAAAACGGCCACGCCCCGCGGCACGGAGCCGAAGGACATGACGGGATTTGGGGTACCTGCGTCTGCTGCACTGGCCATCCCGCGAAGTCTCCCGGGAAACACGCCGGCCTGCTCGACATTGAGCGGGCGAATGGCGTTCTGTGGCGTCATGTAGCGTCAACCTTGAGGGCCGCTGCGCCTTGCACGGGCCGCGGCGCGGAACCATCCGGGCGAACCGGCGGTAAACTTGGGTTAGCACCCGCCGACGGTGCCCGCAACCGCGACGGCCTTCCAGCCGCACTTCGCCCACATAATTTTTCATTAACCATATCGGCGTGATACAAGGGGCAGGATCAACGGCTTGATCGGATTTATGCGGCAGGGGTCGGCAAAGGCACGGAGACTGGCGGGCGCGGGGCTGGCGACGGCAGCCGCGGCGGCCGCCTTGCTGTTGCTCGGCGCTGGCCGAAGCGGCGCCGCGGCGAGCGAGGGCTCGAATCGCGCCGAGATCGGCGAGGCGCGCCGCGGCACGATCAGCGTCAAGATCGCGCCGGCGGTCGACGTGGTGGTTAGCGGCGGCAGGGCCGCGGGCCGCCCGATCGTCGTCATCGACCCCGGCCATGGCGGGCGCGATCCCGGCGCGGTCTCCGTCTCCGGGGAGGTCGCCGAAAAGCAGCTGACGCTGGCGCTGGCCCGGGAGCTTCGCGACCGGCTGGTCGAGCGCGGCCGGGTGCGCGTCGCCTTGACCAGGGACAGTGACCGTTACCTCAGTCTCGAGGAGCGGGCCGGCGTGGCGCGCGGCCTCGGCGCGAGCCTATTCCTGTCGGTGCACATGGACAGCGCTCCCAATCCGCTGGCGCGCGGAGCCAGCGTCTATTCGCTGTCCGACGTCGCTTCCGATGCCGAAGCGGCGCGGTTCGCGGCCGCCGAGAATGCCGGCGGAGTGGCGGGAGCTGCCGACGGCTCGGTCCGCTCGATGCTCTCCGACCTCGCCCTGCGCAGCCTGATGAGCGCCTCGGCCGATCTCGCCTCGCGGCTGGTGCGCAAGTCGGCGGGCCGGGTCGAGATGCGCCCCGAGCCGCACCGTTTCGCGGCTTTCCATGTGCTTCGCCGGGCCGAGGCGCCGGCGGTATTGTTCGAGGCGGGCTATGTCAGCAATGCCGACGACGAGCTGCTGCTGCGCTCGCCCGAGCATCGAGCGGCGCTCGTCGCCGGCCTCGCCGAGACCATCGAGGCCGATGTCGCTGCGCGGACCCGTCGTTAAACAGGGCCGTCGCTGAACGCGCTTTGCGGGCTCGCCTGAACCGGCTAGATGCCTCCCCCAAATGAAGTTTGCCAAAATTTCGACAGGGCGTCTCACGGTTCCCGACCTGCCGCTGCCCGATCTCGTGGCGTTCAACGCGCGGGTTCACGAACGCCTCGATCCCTGGTTCCAGCGCCGCTGGGTGCGCCGGGGCGCGTGGATCGGCGTCATCGGTTTCCTGTTCTTCGCCGGGGTGTGGCTGTTCTTTGCCACCGGGCTGCCGAGCTCCGAGAAACTGCTCGCCTATCAGCCGCCGCTGCCGACCAACGTCCGCGGCTACGATGGCAACCCCGTCCAGACCTTCGCCCGCGAACGGCGCGTCGAGCTTGCCTATGACGAATATCCGCCGCTGGTAATCGACGCGTTCGTCTCGGCCGAGGACAAGACCTTTTTCACCCACGGCGGCCTTGACTATCCCGGGCTGGTCGGCGCGGTCGGGGATTACGTCATGAAGACCGCGACCGATGGCGGCCGGGCGCGCGGCGGATCGACCATCACCCAGCAGGTCGCGAAGGCGCTTCTCCAGGACAGCAGCTACTCGATCGGCCGCAAGATCCGTGAGGCGATCCTCGCTTTCCGGCTCGAGTCGACGCTCAGCAAGCAGCAGATTCTCGAGCTGTACCTGAACCAGATCTTCCTCGGCCGGAACGCGTACGGAGTGCAGGCGGCGAGCCGCGCCTATTTCGACAAGGACGTCGGCGAGCTGACGCTTCCCGAAGCAGCCTATCTCGCGGTGCTGCCCAAGGCGCCGTCCAATTACGACCCGGTGCGGGCAACCCAGCGGGCGGTCGACCGCCGCAACTATGTGCTTCGCGAGATGGTCAGCAACGGCAAGATCACTCCGGAGCAGATGACCGCCGCCGCGGCCGCGCCGCTCGGCACGATCCGTTACGGGAGCAACGCCAAATTCCGCGACATGGGCGGCTATTACATGGAGGAGGTCCGCCGCGACCTGATGAAGCGCTTCGGCGAAACGGCGGAAAAGGGGCCGAACAGCGTCTACGCCGGCGGACTTTGGGTGCGCACTTCGGCCGTCCCGCACATGCAGGCCGCCGCTGCCGAGGCGCTTCGCGAAGGCCTCGCCAAGTTCGACGGCGGCCGCGGCTGGCGCGACCTCGAAAAGAGCGTCGACGTCTCCGGCGACTGGGCCGGGCAGCTCGACCGGGCGCCGGTCGGCACCGGCTTCCCGGACTGGAAGAAGGCGGTGGTGCTGTCGAAGAGCGGTGGCCAGGCCCGGATCGGCTTCACCAACGGGTCGACCGGAGTGCTTCCCGCATCCGCCGCCTCGATGCCCAAGCGCGGCGTCGGGGGCTCGGCCTTCAGCCATTTCCGCCCCGGCATGATCATCGTCGTCAAGCAGGTCGCCGGCGACAATTATGCGCTGCGCTCGATCCCCGAGATCGGCGGCGGCTTTGTCGCCGAGGAAGTCCGCACCGGGCGGGTGCTGGCGATGCAGGGCGGCTTCGACGTCGTCGGATCGAGCTACAACCGCGCCACCCAGGCGCTTCGCCAGCCGGGCTCGGCGTTCAAGCCGATCGTCTACGAAACCGCGCTCGAGAACGGCATGACTCCGGCCTCGATCATCGTCGATTCGCCGTTTTGCGTCTGGCAGGGGGCGGGCCTCGGCAACAAATGCTTCGTCAATTTCGACCGCCGCTATTCGGGCCCCAAGACGATGCGCTGGGGGGTCGAGCAGTCGCGCAATCTGATGACGGTCCGGGCGGCCTCGCAGACCGGCATCGCCAAGGTCACCGACACCGCCCGAAAGCTCGGCGTCGGCGATTATCCCGATTATCTGTCGATCGCGCTCGGCGCCGGTGACACGACGGTGCTCAAACTGGTCAATGCCTACGCGATCCTCGCCAACCACGGGCGCTCGGTCCGGCCGACGATCATCGACTTCGTCCAGGACCGCAATGGCAAGGTCATCTTCCGAACCGACAACCGCTGCCAGATCATGGACAATTGCAGCGCCGCCGACTGGGACGGCAAGGCGATGCCGCGCCCGCCGGTCCGAACCCGCCAGTTGCTCGACCCGATGGCCGCGTTCCAGATGGTCCACATCCTGACCGGGGTCGTCGAGCGCGGCACCGCGACCGTGCTTCGCGACCTTGACCGGCCGATGTTCGGTAAGACCGGCACCACCTCGGGCCCGACTAACGTCTGGTTCGTCGGTGGCACTCCCGAGGTCGTCGCGGGGGTCTATCTGGGCTACGATCAGCCGCGCAACCTCGGCGGCTATGCGCAGGGCGGCCGGATTGCCGCGCCGATCTTCAAGCAGTTCGCCAAGGCCGCGTTCGCGAGCCTCCCGAAAATCCCGTTCGTGGCCCCGCCGGGCATTCGCTGGGTCCGCGTCGACCGGGCCAGCGGCAAGCGGGTGTTCGGAACCTTCCCGACCAAGGAGGACCCCAAGTCGGCGGTGATCTGGGAGGCGTTCCAGCCGCAGACCGAACCGCGCCGCTCGTTCCGCCGGGGGCAAGGCCGTTCCGAGGAGGAAGAGGAAGCCGACGGCGACGATCCCAATGCCAGAACCGCCAAAGTGGTGAGACGAACCCGCCCCGCGCCTCGGCGGTCCGCGCCGGCGGCGACGGCCCAGCCGGCGCCCGCGCCCAGCAATCCCTTGCCAACGCCGCCCCCCACTCAATAAGCGGCTTCCACCAGTATCCCTGCGAAGGCAGGGATCCAGTTACTGGGCTCCTGCCTTCGCAGGAGCACAATGGAGACAGCGATGCGCGCCGAGGCGCAGGCCCATATTGACGAGATCAGCGCCGCGACCGCGCTGCTGCGCCGATTCCTCGACTGGGACCGGGCGCAGCGGCGCCTGGAGGAGCTGAACGCCAAGGTCGAGGAACCGGCGCTGTGGGACGATCCCAAGGCGGCGCAGGAGGTAATGCGCGAGCGCCGCCGGCTTGAGGAAGCGATCAACGCCACCAAGGCGATCGAGCGCGAGCTGTCCGACACCGCCGAGCTGATCGCGATGGCCGAGTCCGAGGGCGATCAGGCGCTGGTCGACGAGGGCGTCCGCAGCCTCGCCGACCTGGCGGCTCGAGCCGAACGCGACAAGGTCGCCGCGCTACTCGCCGGCGAGGCCGATTCGAACAACAGCTATGTCGAGGTCAACGCCGGGGCCGGCGGGACCGAGAGCCAGGACTGGGCCGAGATGCTGCAGCGGATGTACACCCGCTGGGCCGAGCGCCACGGGATGAAGGTCGAGCTCATTGACCACCATTCCGGCGAGCAGGCCGGGATCAAGTCCGCGACGCTGCTGGTCAAGGGCGAGAACGCCTACGGCAATCTCAAGACCGAAAGCGGAGTCCACCGCCTCGTCCGAATCAGCCCGTACGACAGCTCGGCGCGGCGCCACACCAGCTTCGCCAGCGTCTGGGTCTATCCCGAAGTCGACGACGACATCGACATCGAGGTCAACGAGTCCGACATCCGCATCGACACCTACCGGGCCTCGGGGGCCGGCGGGCAGCACGTCAACACCACCGACAGCGCGGTGCGCATCACCCATGTCCCGACCGGGATCGTCGTCGCCTGCCAGAACCAGCGGTCGCAGCACAAGAACCGCGCCGAGGCGATGAAGCAGCTCAAGGCCAAGCTCTACGAGGCCGAGCTGCAGCGCCGCGAGGCGGAAGCCAGCGCCCAGAACGCCGCCAAGACCGACATCGGCTGGGGCCACCAGATCCGCAGCTACGTCCTGCAGCCGTACCAGCTGGTCAAGGATCTGCGCACCGGGGTCACCTCGACCTCGCCGGGCGACGTGCTCGACGGCGATCTCGACCGGTTCATGGCCGCCGCCTTGTCGCAGCGAGTGACCGGCGAGCAGCTCGAGGTCGAGGATGTCGAGTAAATCCTCTCCCCTTCAGGGGAGAGGAGGGAGCGGCGCAGCCGCGGAAGGAGAGGGGGAGCACGAATGCGCGATCAGCTTCTTCTCGCGCGCGCCAAGCAGATGCGACGCGAGCTTACCCCGTTCGAACGGCGGCTCTGGCTGGTCCTCCGAGCCAAGAGATTCGAGCAAGCGAAGTTTCGCCGGCAGGTGGTGATCGGCCGCTATATTGTCGATTTCGCGTGCCGGATTCCACGGATGCTGATCGTCGAGGTCGACGGCGACACGCACTCGGAACAGCAATCGTACGACGCGCGCCGGACGGCGGATCTCGAGCAACGTGGGTATCAAGTGCTGCGTTTTGCGAACCGCGACGTGCGAGAAAACATCGAAGGAGTCCTGTCGACGATCGCCACTGCGCTCGGAATCCCCCTTTCCCCGGCCCTCTCCCCTGAAGGGGAGAGGGGGAAGGGCGCGTCTCTGCGATGAAGCGCCCCGCAGCGATCCTCCTGCTTCTCCTAACCCTCCTCGCCTCGTGCCGGGCGGCGCCGGACGAGGAGCGGTTTCCAAAGCGTCACCGCGACGTCTCGCCGATCATCGGCGACAGCTTCTCGACCGAGGACGCGCGAGACCGGCTGGGCGAGGCCGAGCAGGTGATGCAGATTTCGGGGGTTCGGCCGGGGATGTGGGTGGCCGACGTCGGCGCCGGTGAGGGCTATTACACGGTCAGGCTGGCACCCGCGGTTGGGCCGCGGGGGCGGGTGCTCGCCGAGGACATCGTCGAGGAAACCCGCAACCGGCTCGCCCAGCGTGTCAACCGCGAGCGGCTCGACAATGTCGCCGTGCGGCTCGGCAAGCCCGACAATCCGATGCTTCCGGAGCGCTCGTTCGACCGCATCTTCCTCGTCCACATGTACCACGAGGTGGAGTCGCCCTACGCCTTCCTGTGGCACTTGCGCGAGGGGCTCAAGCCCGACGGCCTGGTGGTGGTTGTCGACCTCGACCGCCCGACCCGGCGCCACGGGACTCCGCCGTCGCTGCTGACCTGTGAGTTCGAGGCGGTCGGGATGCGGCGGATGAAGATGACTATGCTGGCCGGTGGCGATTCCTATCTGGCGATGTTCGGAATTGCGGGCCCGCGCCCGCGGCCGGCCGACATCAAGCCCTGCAAGGGCTAGCGGAAACGGGCGGGTTCAGAGCAGTCCAAGGGCCCGCAAGCTGCTGCACTTGTCGCCGCCGAACACCAGATGATCGAGGATCGCGCAGTCCAGCGCTTCCACCGCCAGGGCCAGGCGGCGCGTTGCCCGGCAGTCGCTTTCGCTGGGGGTCGGATCGCCGCTCGGGTGATTGTGGGCGAGCACGATTCCGGCGCTGCCGTGAGCCGCCGCGTCGGCGATGATGGACCGGAGGGGAAAGTCGGCGCCTTTCTCATCGCCTGCGTGGCGGCTCAGGTAGACGCAACGGGCTTGCTGATCGACATGGGCGACCCACAGGCTTTCGCAAGTCGGATCGGCATCGGCGAAGCAACCGGCGAAGAAGTCGCGCGCCGCTTCGCGCCCGTCGAGTTTCAGCGGAAATTCGGCACGCTGGTATCGCATTGAAACAGGTTAGGAGCGGCAAGAAGCGGTAGCCACGGCAACCGAGTCCACGCTGGAGGGAAGGTCAACCGAAGCGGAGCTAATCAGCCCTCTTGGTGCCCGCTTTAGCAGCGTCTAGGGAGGGGCCCGATGCGCCAATATCTCGACCTGATGCGGCTGATCCTCGAGACGGGCGTCGAGCAGATGGACCGCACCGAGACCGGGACTTTGACCCATTTCGGTGCGCAGATGCGCTTCGACCTCGCCGATGGCTTCCCGCTGCTGACGACCAAGAAGCTGCATCTGCGCTCGATCATCGTCGAATTGCTGTGGTTCCTGCGCGGCGACACCAACATCGCCTGGCTCAAGGAGCGCAACGTCCGCATCTGGGACGAATGGGCCGACGACAAAGGCGACCTCGGGCCGGTCTACGGCAAGCAGTGGCGCGACTGGGAAACGGCGGACGGCCGCCACATCGACCAGATCCGCAGCCTGGTCGAGTTGATCAAGCGCGAGCCGTCCTCGCGCCGCCAGATCGTCACCGCCTGGAACCCCGGCGAGCTCGACCGGATGGCGCTCGCCCCCTGCCATTGCCTGTTCCAGACGCAGGCGGCCGGCGGCCGGCTCAACCTCCAGCTCTACCAGCGCAGCGCGGACATCTTCTTGGGAGTGCCCTTCAACATCGCCAGCTACGCGTTGCTGACCCACATGCTGGCGCGCGAATGCGGGCTGCAGCCCGGCGTGTTCGTGTGGACCGGCGGCGATTGCCACCTCTACTCCAACCATCTCGAGCAGGCGCGGCTGCAGCTGAGCCGCGAGCCGCGGCCGTTGCCGCGCCTGATGCTCAAGGACCGCGGCCAGTCGATCGACGGCTACGAGCCCGAGGATTTCGCGTTCGAAGCCTACGACCCGCACCCGCACATCGCCGCCCCGGTCGCGGTGTGATGATGTCTGCCCTGCGTGCGTTGCCGCTTTTTGCGCTTGGCTTCATGGCGCTCGCCGAAGCGGCCGTGGCGCAAGGTCCCGGAAAGCCGATCATCGACATGCATTTGCATGCAATGTCGGTCAGCGAATTCGGCGAGGAGCCGCCCGAAGTCTGCATCGCCGCCGAGGGTGTCGAGATGCACGGCGTCGATCCCGCCAAGCCATTCGACTTCACGGCTCAGGCAAGCTGCAGGCGGATGGCCAAGGCACCCGCGACCGACGAAGCATTGATTGCGCAAACGGTGCGGACGATGGACCGCCACAACATCGTCACAGGAATGCTCGAGGGCGATCCTCCCATTCTCGCAAAATGGAAAGCTGCCGCTCCCGGCCGTTTCCTGCTCGGGCGCCATTTCTTCATCGACGGCAACCGGCCGCCCGCCGCGCACGCGGCGGTGCTGGAGGCGGCCGCGAAGCGTGGCGAAATCCAGCTCTTCGCCGAGGTTGCCCCGCAATATCGCGGGTTCGGTCCCGACGACCCCTCGCTCGAGCCGTTCTACGCAATGGCCGAGCGGCTCGATGTCCCGGTCGGAATCCACATGGGCTATGGCGCGCCCGGCGGTCCCTATTGGATATACCCGCGCTATCGCGCCGCGCTGAACAACCCGCTGCTCCTCGAGGAACTGCTCGTCCGCCATCCGAAGATGCGCGTCTACGTGATGCACGCGGGGATGCCCATGGTCGACGAGATGATCATGGTGATGAACGCCCACCCGCAAGTGTTCCTCGATATCGCGGCCGACAATTGGGGAGTCCCGCGCAAGGAGTTCCATTTCATCCTCAAGCGGCTGGTGGACGCCGGCTACGGCAAGCGAATCATGTTCGGAAGCGACCAGATGGTCTGGCCGCAAACGATTCCGGTCGCGATCGCCGCCATCAGCGAGGCGGATTTCCTCACCGCCGAGCAAAAGCGGGACATTTTCTACAACAATGCCGCGCGCTTCCTTCGACTGACGCCCGCCGAGATCAAGCGCCACCACGGTTTAGCCGCTCGCCATCGTTGAACGGTTAGAAAATTCCGGTAGCGCAATGGAGCGCTTTTGTGCTTTCGGCGTTCATCATCGGCAAGACAGGAGAAACGACATGCTTCGTAAGCTGGTCACGATCGTAATTATTGGCGGGTCGGTCGCCGTGTCCGCGTGCAACACCGTTCGCGGCGCCGCCGCCGACGTCAACTCGGTTGCGAATTGCACCGAGAATGCCATCGACGGCACGGGTAAGTGCTAAGCCCACTTCCCGATTGAGTTTGCATAAAGAAACAGCCCCGCCGGATCGCTCCGGCGGGGCTTTTCTTTTGCCCGAATGAAGCGGGCTTAGTCCTTCAGATACTCGCCGGCGTCGGCGTCCGAACCCGTGCCCGACGGAGTTACCGCGGCCAGCGGGTCGGCGTTGACCGCCGCTTCCGGCCCCTGGGCGAGCTCGGCCGCATGCTCCTCGGCCGCGCTGTTGGGCAGGATCAGCGACTCCTGGAGCTTGCGCTGGGCGGCCCGAAGCGCGGTGTCGCGGCTCGATGCAGCGACGCGCAGCCGGTTCATCCCGGCGCCGGTCCCCGCGGGGATCAGCCGGCCGACAATGACATTCTCCTTGAGGCCGTTCAACGTGTCGATCTTGCCCTGCACCGCGGCTTCGGTGAGCACCCGGGTGGTCTCCTGGAACGAGGCCGCCGAGATGAAGCTGCGGGTCTGCAGCGACGCCTTGGTGATGCCGAGCAGGACCGGCTTGCCGTCGGCCTTCTTCTGCTTCTTTTCGAGCCGGGCGTTGGCTTCGTCCATCTCGTCGCGGTCGACCTGCTCGCCGACCAGCAAGGTGGTGTCGCCGCTTTCGGTGATCTCGACCTTCTGCAGCATCTGGCGAACGATCACCTCGATGTGCTTGTCGTTGATCTTCACGCCCTGGAGCCGATAGACTTCCTGGATCTCGCTGACGAGATATTCGGCCAGCGCCTCGACGCCGAGCACCTCCAGAATATCGTGCGGATCGGGTGAGCCGCCGACGAGATTGTCGCCGCGCTTCACATAATCGCCTTCCTGGACGTCGATCACCTTCGACTTGGGAACCAGATATTCGACCGGATCCGAACCGTCGTCGGGGATGATCGCGATCTTCCGCTTGGCCTTATAGTCCTTCATGAAGCTGACCTTGCCCGAGACCTTGGCGATGATCGCATTCTCCTTGGGCTTGCGGGCCTCGAACAGCTCGGCGACGCGCGGCAGGCCGCCGGTGATGTCGCGGGTCCGGGCCGCCTCGCGCGGCATCCGGGCGAGCACTTCGCCGGCCTCGACCGTCTGGCCGTCCTCGACCGCGATGATCGCTCCCGAAGCCAGGCGATAGACGCCGGCCTCCTTGGCGCCCTTGCCCGTCAGGGTCAGGCGCGGGTGCAGCGTGTCCTTCTTCGACTTGGCCATGTCCTCGGTCACCACGCGCTGAGTGATGCCGGTCGACTCGTCGACCTGCTCGGTCAGCGTCCGGTTTTCGATCAGGTCCTGGTAGCCGACGGTGCCCGCCTTCTCGGTGATCACCGGGCTGAACGACGGATCCCACTCCGCGACCCGGTCGCCGCGGCTGACGATATGGCCGGTTTCGCACAGCAGATGCGCGCCGAACGGCACCCGGTGGGTCGACAACTCGCGGCCGTCCATGTCGAGGATCGCGATCTCGCCCGAGCGCGACAGCGACACGTGGCGGCCGCGCGGATCGGTGATCGTCGGCATGTCGCGGAACTCGATGGTGCCGTCGACCGGCGCCTCGAGGTTCGACTGCTCGTTGAGCTGCGCCGCGCCGCCGATGTGGAAGGTCCGCATCGTCAGCTGGGTGCCCGGCTCGCCGATCGACTGGGCGGCGATGACTCCGACCGCTTCGCCGATGTTGACGGGGGTGCCGCGGGCCAGATCGCGCCCGTAGCATTTCGCGCACACGCCCTGCTTTGACGCGCAGATCAGCGGCGAGCGGATGCGCACGCCCTGGAGGCCGATTTCCTCGATCTTGGCGACCATCGCTTCGTCGAGCAGCGAGCCCTCGGGGATGATCACTTCGTCGGTCTTGGAATCGACGATGTCCTCGGCGGTTGTGCGGCCAAGCACCCGGTCGGACAGCGAGGCGATGACCGCGCCGCCCTGGACGATGGCGCGCATCTCGAGCGCCCGGTCGGTGCCGCAATCCTCCTCGATGATCACCGCGTCCTGGCTGACGTCGACCAGCCGCCGCGTCAGATAGCCCGAGTTGGCGGTCTTGAGCGCCGTGTCGGCGAGGCCCTTGCGGGCACCGTGGGTGGAGTTGAAATATTCAAGGACGGTCAGGCCTTCCTTGAAGTTCGAGATGATCGGCGTTTCGATGATCTCGCCCGACGGCTTGGCCATCAGGCCGCGCATTCCGGCCAGCTGCTTGATCTGCGCCTGCGAGCCCCGCGCGCCCGAGTGGGCCATCATGTAGATCGAATTGACCGGCGCCTCGCGGCCGTCCGGACCCTTCGGAGTGGCCGAAATCTCGGCCATCATCGCGGTCGCCACCTGGTCGCCGCAACGCGACCAGGCGTCGATCACCTTGTTGTACTTTTCCTGCTGGGTGATCAGGCCGTCCTGATACTGCTGCTCGTAATCCTTCACCAGCGCGCGGGTATCGTCGACCAGCTTCACCTTCGCTTCGGGGATGACCATGTCGTCCTTGCCGAACGAAATGCCGGCGCTGCACGCGTGGCGGAAGCCCAGCGCCATGATGGCGTCGGCGAACAGCACCGTCTCCTTCTGGCCGGTGTGGCGATAGACGATGTCGATGACGTCGCCGATTTCCTTCTTGGTCAGCAGGCGGTTGACGGTCTCGAACGGCACCTTGTGGCTCTTCGGAAGCGTCTCCGCGAGCAGCATCCGGCCGGCGGTCGTCTCGAACCGCTTCATGTAGGTCTTGCCCTCTTCGTCGGTCTGCGGGACTCGGCTGACGATCTTGGTGTGCAGCGTGACAGCTCCGGCGGCGAGGGCCTGGTGGACCTCCGCCATGTCTCCGAGCAGCATGCCCTCGCCGGGCTCGCCCTCTTTCTCGATGCTGAGATAGTAAAGCCCCAGCACCATGTCCTGCGAGGGGACGATGATCGGCTTGCCGTTGGCCGGCGACAGGATGTTGTTGGTGCTCATCATCAGCACGCGGGCTTCCAGCTGCGCCTCGAGGCTGAGCGGAACGTGGACGGCCATCTGGTCGCCGTCGAAGTCGGCGTTGAACGCCGCGCACACCAGCGGGTGAAGCTGGATCGCCTTGCCCTCGATCAACACCGGCTCGAACGCCTGGATGCCGAGGCGGTGAAGCGTCGGGGCGCGGTTGAGCAGCACCGGATGCTCGCGGATCACCTCGTCGAGGATGTCCCAGACTTCCTTGCGCTCTTTCTCGACCCACTTCTTGGCCTGCTTCAAGGTCATCGACAGGCCCTTGGCGTCGAGCCGCGAGTAGATGAACGGCTTGAACAGCTCGAGCGCCATCTTCTTCGGCAGACCGCACTGGTGGAGCTTCAATTCCGGACCGGTGACGATCACCGAGCGGCCCGAATAATCGACGCGCTTGCCGAGCAGATTCTGGCGGAAGCGGCCCTGCTTGCCCTTGAGCATGTCGGACAGCGATTTCAGCGGACGCTTGTTGGCGCCGGTGATGGTGCGGCCGCGGCGGCCGTTGTCGAACAGTGCGTCGACCGCTTCCTGAAGCATGCGCTTCTCGTTGCGGACGATGATGTCCGGAGCGCGCAGCTCCATCAGCCGCTTCAGGCGGTTGTTGCGGTTGATGACGCGGCGATAGAGGTCGTTGAGGTCCGAGGTCGCGAAGCGGCCGCCGTCGAGCGGCACCAGCGGGCGCAGCTCGGGCGGGATCACCGGCACGACCTCGAGGATCATCCACTCCGGCCGGTTGCCGGATTCGAGGAAGCTCTCGACGACCTTGAGGCGCTTGATGATCTTCTTGGGCTTCAATTCCGACTTGGTCGTCTCGAGCTCGTCGAGCAGCGCCTTGCGCTCGCCCTCGAGGTCGAGGTCGATGAGCATCTGACGAACGGCCTCGGCGCCGATTCCGGCGGTGAACGCGTCCTCGCCATATTCGTCCTGCGCGGCGAGCAACTCGTCCTCGGTCAGCAGCTGGAATTTCTCGAGCGGGGTCAGGCCCGGCTCGGTGACGATGTAGCTTTCGAAATAGAGCACGCGCTCGAGCTGCTTCAATTGCATGTCGAGCAACAGGCCGATGCGGCTCGGCAAGCTCTTCAGGAACCAGATGTGGGCGACCGGAGCGGCCAGCTCGATATGGCCCATGCGCTCGCGCCGGACTTTCGAGACGGTGACCTCGACGCCGCACTTCTCGCAGACGATGCCCTTGTACTTCATGCGCTTGTACTTGCCGCACAAGCACTCGTAGTCCTTGATCGGGCCGAAGATGCGCGCGCAGAACAGGCCGTCGCGCTCGGGCTTGAACGTCCGGTAGTTGATGGTCTCCGGCTTCTTGATCTCGCCGAATGACCAGCTGCGGATCTTGTCGGGCGACGCGATGCCGATGCGGATCTGGTCGAACGTCTCCTGGCGGGCGATCGGATTGGCGAAGTTGGTCAGCTCGTTCATTTTCTTCTTTCTCCATCCCCCTCCCGCTTGCGGGAGGGGCTAGGGGAGGGACTGTGTTGAGGGAGGACAGGCCCTCCCCCGACCCCTCCCGCGAGCGGGAGGGGAGCATTTAACTCACTCGGCGGCGATGGCGGTCGGCGTGGAATCGTCCTCGACTTCGATCGAATCGAGCTCGACGCTGAGGCCCAGGCTGCGCATTTCCTTGACCAGCACGTTGAAGCTTTCGGGGATCCCGGCCTCGAACGTGTCGTCGCCCTTGACGATCGCCTCATAGACCTTGGTCCGGCCGATCACGTCGTCCGACTTCACGGTCAGCATTTCCTGAAGCGTGTAGGCGGCGCCGTAGGCCTGCAGCGCCCACACCTCCATCTCGCCGAAGCGCTGGCCGCCGAACTGCGCCTTGCCGCCCAGCGGCTGCTGGGTGACCAGGCTGTACGGACCGATCGAGCGCGCGTGGATCTTGTCGTCCACGAGGTGGTGGAGCTTCAGCATGTAGATGTAGCCGACGGTCACCTTGCGGTCGAACGCGACCCCGGTGCGGCCGTCGAACAGCACCACCTGGCCCGATTCGTCGAGCCCGGCCATCCGCAGCATCTCGGAGACGTCCGCCTCGCGGGCGCCGTCGAACACCGGCGTGCCCATCGGGATTCCGGCGGTGAGATTGGATGCCAAATCCATCAGCGCGTCGTCGTCGCGGGCGTCGATTTCCTTGTTGTAATGCGCCCCGTAGATGTCCTTGAGCTTGGCGCGGACCGCCTTGACGTCCTTGCCGGCCAGATCCTTGCCGCGCTCGTGGATCCCGTCGAGCATCTCCTGGATCTGCTGGCCGAGGCCGCGCGCGGCCCAGCCGAGGTGCGTCTCGAAGATTTGGCCGACGTTCATCCGTGACGGCACGCCCAGCGGGTTGAGGACGATGTCGACCGGAGTCCCGTCCTCGAGGAACGGCATGTCCTCGTTGGGCAGGATGCGGCTGATCACGCCCTTGTTGCCGTGGCGGCCGGCCATCTTGTCGCCCGGCTGCAGCTTGCGCTTCACCGCGACGAACACCTTGACCATCTTGAGCACGCCCGGCGGCAGCTCGTCGCCGCGCTCGAGCTTCTCGACGCGGTCCTCGAAGCGCTTGACGATGACGCTGATCGCCTCGTCATACTGCGCCTTGAGGGCCTCGATGTCGGCCTGGCGCTTGTCGTTCTTGACCGCGATCTTCCACCATTCGTGGCGCTCGATGCCCTCCAGCGCGGCGGCATCGATGGTGCCGCCCTTCTTGATGCCCTTGGGGGCCGCGGTCGCGGTCTGCTTCAGCAGCATTTCGCGGAGGCGCGAGAAGGTCGCTCGGTTGAGGATCGCGCGCTCGTCGTCGGCGTCCTTCTTGAGCCGCTCCTTTTCCTCGGTCTGGATGGCGCGGGTGCGGTCGTCGATGTCGATCCCGTGACGGTTGAACACGCGCACTTCGACGATCGTCCCCTGGACTCCCGGCGGCAGGCGCAGCGAGGTGTCGCGGACATCCGAAGCCTTTTCGCCGAAGATCGCCCGGAGCAGCTTCTCTTCGGGAGTCATCGGGCTTTCGCCCTTCGGAGTGATCTTGCCGACCAATATGTCGCCCGGCTCGACCTCGGCGCCGATGTAGACGATGCCCGCCTCGTCGAGGTTGCGGAGCGCTTCCTCGCCGACGTTGGGGATGTCGCGGGTGATGTCCTCCGGCCCGAGCTTGGTGTCGCGGGCCATGACCTCGAATTCCTCGATGTGGATCGAGGTGAACACGTCGTCCTTGACGATGCGCTCGGAAATCAGGATCGAATCCTCGTAATTGTATCCGTTCCACGGCATGAACGCGACGAGCACGTTGCGGCCGAGCGCGAGCTCGCCGAACTGGGTCGACGGGCCGTCGGCGATGATCTCGCCGGCCTCGACCTCGGTCCCGACCTTTACCAGCGGACGCTGGTTGATGCAGGTGTTCTGGTTCGAACGCTGGAACTTCATCAGCGTGTAAATGTCGACGCCCGATTCACCGGGCTTCAATTCGCCGGTCGCCCGGACGACGATGCGCGCCGCGTCGACCTGGTCGACGATGCCCGAGCGGCGGGCGGCGATGGCGGCGCCGGAATCGCGGGCGACCGTCTCTTCCATGCCGGTGCCGACCAGCGGCGCCTCGGCCTGGAGGAGCGGCACCGCCTGGCGCTGCATGTTCGACCCCATGAGGGCCCGGTTGGCGTCGTCGTTCTCGAGGAACGGAATCAGCGAGGCGGCGACCGACACCAGCTGCTTGGGACTGACGTCCATCAGCGTGATCTGGTCGCGCGGAGCCATCAGGAAGTCGCCGCTGCGGCGGGCCGAGATGATCTCCTCGCCGAACGTGCCGTCCTTGTTGATCTCGGCATTGGCCTGCGCGATCGTGTGCTTGGCTTCCTCCATCGCCGACAGATAGACGACCTCGTTGGTCACCTTCTTGTCGACGACCTTGCGGTACGGGGTCTCGATGAAGCCGTACTTGTTGACCCGGCTGAAACTGGCGAGCGAGTTGATGAGGCCGATGTTCGGCCCTTCCGGGGTCTCGATCGGGCAAATCCGGCCATAGTGGGTCGGGTGAACGTCGCGGACTTCGAAGCCGGCGCGCTCACGCGTCAGCCCGCCCGGCCCCAACGCCGAGACGCGCCGCTTGTGGGTGACTTCCGACAGCGGGTTGGTCTGGTCCATGAACTGCGACAGCTGCGATGAGCCGAAGAACTCGCGGACCGCGGCGACCGCGGGCTTGGCGTTGATCAGGTCGTTGGGCATCACGGTCGACACGTCGACGCTCGACATGCGCTCCTTGACCGCGCGCTCCATGCGCAGCAGGCCGACGCGATACTGGTTCTCGAGCAGTTCGCCGACCGAGCGCACCCGGCGGTTGGCGAGGTTGTCGATGTCGTCGATCTCGCCCTTGCCGTCCTTGAGGTTCACCAGCTCCTTGACGACCGCCATGATGTCCTCGCGGCGAAGCGTGGTGACGGTGTCCGGCGCATCGAGGCCGAGGCGCATGTTGAGCTTGACCCGGCCGACCGCCGACAAATCGTAGCGCTCGGGATCGAAGAACAGGCCGTAGAACAGAGCGTCCGCGGTCTCGCGGGTCGGCGGCTCGCCCGGGCGCATCACCCGGTAGATATCGGACAGCGCCTGGTCGGCGTCCTCGGCCTTGTCGGCCTTGAGCGTGTTGCGGATCCACGGCCCGGTGTTGACATAGTCGATGTCGAGCAGCTCGAGCTTGTTGATCTTCGCCTCGTCGAGCTTGGCGATGTTCTCGGCCGTGACCTCGTCGCCGGCCTCGATGTAAATCTCGCCGGTCTTCTCGTTGATCAGGTCGAACGCCGAGTAGCGGCCGAAGATTTCTTCGGTCGGGATCAGCAAATTCTTGAGGCCGTCCTTGGCTGCCTGGGTCGCTTTGCGCGGAGTGATCTTCTCGCCCGACTTGAACATCACCTCGCCGGTGTCGGCGTTGATCACGTCGTACATCGGCTTCTGGCCGCGCCATTGCTCGGTGTTGAACGGGATCTGCCAGCCGTTCGGGCCGCGCACGTAGCTGACGTTATTGTAGAATTCGGCGAGGATCTCCTCGCTCGCCAGGCCCAGCGCGTGCAGCAAAGCGGTGACCGGAAGCTTGCGCTTGCGGTCGATACGGACGTTGACGATGTCCTTGGCGTCGAACTCGAAATCGAGCCAGGAGCCGCGGTACGGGATGACCCGCGCGGCGAACAGATATTTGCCCGAGGCGTGGGTCTTGCCGCGGTCGTGGTCGAACAGCACGCCCGGCGAGCGGTGCATCTGGCTGACGATCACCCGCTCGGTGCCGTTGATGATGAAGGTGCCGTTCATCGTCATGAGCGGCATGTCGCCCATGTAGACGTCCTGCTCCTTGATATCGATGACCGACTTGGCCTCGGTGTCGGGGTCGATCTCGAAGCTGGTCAGGCGCAGGGTGACGCGCATCGGCGCGGCATAGGTCAGCCCGCGCTGGCGGCACTCGTCGGTGTCGTACTTGGGCGGCTCGAGCTCATAGCGGTCGAAGTCGAGATGGGCGGTGCCGGCGAAATCCTGGATCGGGAACACCGAGCGCAGGGTCTTCTCGAGCCCGGACACGTAACCGATCGAGGGGTCGGAGCGGAGGAACTGCTCGTAGCTTTCGCGCTGAACCTCGATGAGGTTCGGCATCTCGGAGATTTCGTGGATGTTGCCGAAAATCTTGCGGATTCGCCGTGAGGATGCGGAACCGCGGCTGGTGCTGCGGGCCCGTGCGTCGATCGCTTTGGTCGCCATGATATTCCCTGCGCTATCTGTTCACCGGCGAACGCCGGTGCCCAGTGGATCCCGGCGTTGGGTCCCATCAAAGTATGACTTTGATGGGTGCCCCGTTGCCGGGAAACAAAAATGGGAGCGCTTGTCCCGCTTGCTCCTCCCCAATGCGTTTGACCCGTGCGCCGTTCGGGTCCTGTCCCGGGGAGGGCAGGAAAAGCTCCGGACGCACGTCACCGTGCGGCGGAGCCGTTATTTCGTGGATGGAGCCGATATAATGATTCGCGCGAAACTCGCAAGGGGGGACGGACGCCCGCGAAAAAGGGCGGCCCCTTGCGGAACCGCCCTTCCTTCCCACGGATGCTTCAAGACATCCGCGAAAATCTGAACAGACTATTTGAGCTCGACGGTTCCGCCGGCTTCCTCGATCTGCTTCTTGATCTTCTCGGCCTCTTCCTTGTTGACGCCTTCCTTGATCGCCTTGGGGGCACCTTCGACCAGGGCCTTGGCTTCGCCGAGACCGAGCTGGGTGATCGCCCGGACTTCCTTGATGACGTTGATCTTCTTGCCGCCGTCGCCGGTCAGGATCACGTCGAACTCGGTCTTCTCTTCCTCGGCCGGGCCGGCAGCCGCGGCCGCCGGAGCAGCGGTAGCGACCGCAGCCGCGGCCGAAACGCCCCACTTCTCTTCGAGCGCCTTGGCCAGCTCGGCGGCCTCGAGGACGGTCAGTTCGGAAAGCTGGTCGACCAGCTTGTTAACATCAGCCATTGTGTCTCACTCCATGTGCGGGGCCGCGCCCCAAGTTGCCGTTGCGTTGAAACTTGAAAACTTAAGCCGCTTCCTTCGCCCCATAGGCCGAGAAGATGCGGGCCAGCTGAGCCCCAGGCTCGCTGACCGTTCGGGCGATCTTGCTCGCCGGCGCCTGGACGAGGCCGACGATCTTGGCCCGCAGCTCGTCGAGCGACGGCAGCGCGGCCAGCGCCTTGATGCCGTTGACGTCGAGCACCGTGTCGCCCATCGCCCCGCCGACGATCTCGAAGCGATCGTTGGTCTTGGCGAAGTCGACCGCGATCTTGGCCGCGGCGACCGGGTCGGTCGAGGTCGCGAGCGCGGTCGGGCCGGTCAGCAAGTCGCCGATCGGCTGGTAGCGCGAACCTTTGAGAGCGATCAGCGCCAGCCGGTTCTTGGTGACTTTGAACTGGGCGCCGGCGTCGCGCATCTTGAGTCGCAAGTCCGTGGACTGCGCGACAGTCAGGCCGAGGTTGCGCGTGACGACCACCACGCTGGTCTCCGACAAGACCCGCTTCAGCTCCTCGACCACATCCGCTTTTTGCGAACGATCCATGCCAACTCCAATCCGTTCGACCGGAGGCTCGCTCCGACCGCGTTCAAACCAAAGCTCGCCGCGTTGCCGCGTCGAGCGTTCCTGTCCGTTGGGGTTGGATCGCCGGCGTCGCCCGATGGCCTTATGGCCTGGCAACGCACGACGGCCGCGCCGCTGCGCCGCCGAGTGAATCCTGTCCCCGTCTAGGCTGCGGATTAAGCCGTTGCGAAAGCTCGGGCGGCAGCGGTCTCGGACGGTTGCTCGCGATTCGAGAACCGCAAGCGAAGGCGCGCCTATAGCGATTTCCCGGCGTCGATCAAGGGCGGCGACGGAGCCGCGGACCGATGGATTAAAACAAATGTTTGCCCTCGGCGTCCGACTTTGCGAGGGCTAAACGCTGTCAGGGGGCTCGGGGTCCCCCTATGATTTGAGGATGCTCTTGCCAGACGACGATCTTTCATCGGTCGGCGAAATCCTTGCCCGGCATTTGATGTGCTTCGGCGAATTGCCCGCCGCCGACCGGGAGGCGCTGGCCGGGCTCGACGCGGAGGTGCGCGAGCTGCGGCGCCACGGCGACGTGTTCCGCGCCGGCGAGCGGCCGGGCGATGTCGTCGTCGTGCTTAGTGGGCTGCTTTACCGATACGCCGTCGGCCCGGACGGCGGGCGGCAGATCCATTCCTTCTATTTCCCCACCGAGGCGCCGAGCCTGGAGACGCTCTACATCGACTATATGGACAACAATCTTGCAGCGGTGGTCCACAGCAAGATCGGCCTGATCTCCCACGATCAGCTCTATCGGTTGATCGACGAGCGGCCCGAGATCCGCAAGCTCCTGTGGCGGCAGACGCTCGTCCAGGCGGCGATCTTCCGCCAATGGCTGGCCCGCAACAGCAATCTGCCGGCCGACGCATCGCTCTCGCATCTGTTTTGCGAGCTGTTCACGCGGGCCGAGGCGGCGGGGCTAACCAGCGGCCACAGCTGCGCCTTGCCGCTGACGCAGGAACTGGCCGCCGACGCGCTCGGCCTGACCCCGGTGCACACCAACCGGACCTTGCAGGCGCTTCGGGAGACTGGCGCGGTCGACTGGCGGCGGGGCCGGCTGACGGTCAAGGATTGGTCCAGGCTGAGCGAGATCGCCCGCTTCGACCCGCATTATCTCCATCTTCGCTCGATGCCGGAAGCCCGGCGCCGGCGGACCGCCTAGGCATTGATCACCAGCGGCGCGGATTCCTGGACGGCGAGGTGCAGATAACGGTCGTTGAAATCGGCCATGTCGCGCATTCGCTCCCAATCCGGAAAGCTGAGTTCGCGCTTGCTCCGGTTGATCAGCCCATCGGACTCGAGCGAGCGGATCACCCGGTTCAAATGCACCGGCGTCAGGCCCAGCGCGTCGGCCAGCTCGGCCTGGGTCATCGGCAAATGGTAGCCCATGTGATCCGTCAGGCCGTGGGTGCCGAGCCGCACCGCGAGCTCGCACAGGACGTGCGCCAGGCGGCTCTTCGCGTCGCGCCGGCCGACGTTGAGGATCCACTCGCGGAAGATGGACGCCTCGACCAAGGTGCTGACCAGGATCGCATGGCCGATCGCCGCGCTGTGCCGGGCGATCTGCTGAATGTCGGCGCGCGGAATGACCGCGAGATGGCCGCGGGTGAGCATCTGCACGCTATGGTCGGCGACGTTGAGGAAGATGTTCTGGAAATCGAGCGCCTCGCCCGGGATGTGGATCGACAGGATCTGTCGGCCGCCGTCGCCGGTCAGCTTCTGCCGATAAGCAAAGCCGGAGACCAGCACCCCGCAGCCGCTCGGCGGCTCGCCTTCGCGGACCGCGTAGCTGCCGGGGGCGAGTGATCTGAGCGTGTAGGGGAGGGCAAGGACCGTTTCGCGGTCGCTCGTCGACAAGGGTGTGCGCAGCTCCAGATTGGCCAGAAGCAGCTCGAGCGGATTGTTGGACACTGGTTCGTCCCGCAATATTGGGCGGGAGCGTTACCGAACTCTCAGTCGCTGGGGCCCGGGAAGATCCGTCCAGCGATACCTGCGCTTAACATTGTTCTGCACGCAATGACACAACATAAGATAGGGTCGGACGGCTGAGGGTTCCGGGCAAGTCCCTGACCCCGCTTTAATTTTCGGTTTAGAAAACGCCGAGGCCGCGCGACTTGACGGCCGTGCGCGAGTCGCGCTTCGGCGCCGCGTCGTCGAGCGGAAGTGCGGCGACATCCTGCTGCACCGTTTCGGCGTCGGCGGACTTGCGCTTCAATTCTTCGGCCCGCATCAGGTCGGCCTTCGTCGCTCGGGCGGCGAATCCATCCCAGGCTTCGGCGGCGCGCAAATGGCTCTCCCGGACATTGTCGAGCTGCGAGCCTTCCGCGAGTTCGCGCGCAACGGCGGCGCGGGTCAAATAGAATTGCGCATGGGTCGTCATATGGCTCGTCTCTCCGGAATAAATCGAATCGGTGTCGGTTAGGTCAGTATGGCCTTAGTCCAACTGAGGGACGATTCGAACCCGGTCGATCGGGCTCGGGCTCGCCCGCATTTCGGCGGTCACGTCGGAAATCAATTTGTCGAGCGCCTCGGCATCGAAGCCGTCGTGGCCGGGCCGCATCTCGAGACCGGTTTCGACGACTAGCACGACGCGGCGTTCGCTGCCGTCGACTTCCCATTCGAGCCAGCTGCGGCGCAAATCCATCGCCTCGTCGTCCCCATCCAGCGCCAACTCAGGCGGCGCCTACCAGGGCCAGGTCTTGGGGCTTGCGGGAGTCCGCTGGACGTCCCCGTGGACGATCTTGGACTTCAGTTTCTTGCGGATCTTCTCGGCTCCGTCGACGCTCGAGGTGACCAGCCGGACTCCGCCCGATTGCAGCACTTCCAGCGAGGAAACGCCGATCGCGCTCTTGCGGCACTGCTCGCGGACGTCGGCTTCGGCCATCGACAGGTTGACGACGCGGCTCATCGGGCCACGCCGGGAGAAAGAATCTTGAGGGTCATGATGAGTCTCCTGCACGGCAGCGGGAGCGCGTTGAGTCTCTCAGTCAGGCGGTGCTCGGCGGTTGTGCGCTTGATGGTCGGTCCTACCACAGGAAGCTGCGGCGACCTAATCGCGAAGACTGGAAACGACGGCCCAATGGCCTGGCCGGGGCGAGAAAAAAGCTTCCCCCGATCGCTCGGGGGAAGCTGTTGGAAGTCGGCTATTCGGCCTGGATGTTGACGGCGCTGTTGCGGCCGCGGTTGTCCTGCTGAAGCTCATAGGTGACGCGCTGCTCGCGATCGAGGGTGCGCAGTCCGGCGGCTTCGACGGCGCTGATATGCACATAGGCATCGCTGCCGCCGTCGTCCGGCTGGATGAAGCCGAAGCCTTTTTCGGCGTTGAAGAATTTCACGGTTCCGGTGGTCATGTCGATATTCCTTCTGAGGGACGCGCCGACGATCGGGCGCCCATTGCTAGGAGCAGCGAGAGAGAAGGAAAGAGGAGCCGCAAAGCGCCAATGACCGTCAATTTGCGACTGATAGCTCAGCCTATGTAGGCGCGGCCGGCCGAAATAGCAAAACGGTCGTTTGGGCGAAGGCCGCCGCCGGGCCGCTCCCCCCGCCGCCAGCGAGGGGAGCACCGTTTGGGTCAGCCGCTGACCGCTTCGACGTCGATTTTGACGCCCGGGCCCATGCTCGAGCTGACCGCGACCCGCTTGATGAACTTGCCCTTGGCGCCGGTCGGCCGGGCCTTGACGATCGCGTCGACGAAAGCGTCGAAATTGGCCTTGAGGTCGGCTTCCGGGAAGCTGGCCTTGCCGATCCGGCCGTGGATGATGCCCGCCTTCTCGACCCGGAACTCGACCTGGCCGCCCTTGGCCGCCTTGACCGCCTCGGCGACGTTGGGAGTGACCGTGCCAAGCTTCGGGTTGGGCATCAGCCCCTTGGGGCCGAGCACTTTGCCGAGCCGGCCGACGATGCCCATCATGTCGGGCGTCGCGATGACCCGCTCGAAGTCGATCTGGCCGCCCTGGATCTGCTCCATCAGATCCTCGGCGCCGACGACTTCCGCGCCGGCCTTCTTGGCTTCCTCGGCCTTGTCGCCGCGGGCGAACACCGCCACCCGGACGTCCTTGCCGGTACCCTTGGGCAGCGACACGACGCCGCGGACCATCTGGTCGGCGTGGCGCGGGTCGACGCCCAGGTTGAGGGCGATCTCGACCGTCTCGTCGAACTTGGCCGTGGCGTTGGCCTTGACGATGCCAATCGCCTCATCGACGCCGTAATGCTTGTTGCGGTCGATCTCGGTCAGCGCCTTTTGCCGCTTGCTGAGCTGTGCCATGTCCTTAGCCCTCCACGACCTGGAGGCCCATTGCGCGGGCGCTGCCTTCGATGATCCGCGTCGCCGCGTCGATGTCGTTGGCGTTGAGGTCCTTCATCTTCTGCTCGGCGATCTGGGCAAGCTGCGAGCGGCGGATAGTGCCGGCGCTCTCCTTGCCCGGCTCCTTGGAGCCCGACTTGATCCGCGCCGCTTTCTTCAGGAGGAAGCTGGCCGGCGGGGTCTTGGTGGTGAACGAGAAGCTGCGGTCCGCGTAGACGGTGATCACCGTCGGGATCGGGGCGCCCTTCTCGAGCTCCTGCGTCGACGCGTTGAACGCCTTGCAGAACTCCATGATATTGACTCCGCGCTGGCCCAAGGCGGGGCCGATCGGCGGCGACGGATTGGCGATGCCCGCGGGCACCTGCAGCTTGATATAGCCGGTGATTTTCTTGGCCATTTGGCGTCTCTCACTCTGTAGTGGGCCGAAGCCCGTTCAAGTCGAGCGGTGCATGCGACGGGCGCTCAGGCTCGTCTCCCGCAAGGCTCCAGTGATGCTGGAAGCCGGCGCCATTAGCAGCGGCCCATCATTTTGACCAGAGGGGCGGTTTTGGCCAGAGCCCGCTCAGGCTGCGGCGTCCTCAGCGGCGAGGAAGCGCTCGAGGTCGGCCGCGCCGCCGATCTCCTCGCCGTCGATGACGATCAGCGGTGTCGTCGACAGCCCGTGCTCGGCCTTGAACGCCTCGACCTCGTCGCGCGACGAGAGGATGCGGTCGTCGACCTCGAACCCGGCCTCCTCGAGCATCGCCTTGGCGCGCACTCCGTACGGGCAAATGTGGTCGGGCAGCACCATCCGGTGCAGCGTCGCGGTACGTCCATTGGCCATTGGAAGCTCCTGAGATTGGGTTTGGAGCCAGAGCGCAGCGGACGGCGCGGAGTTCCCGGTTTCCGGTGATTTTCAGAAACTTATGGGGCTGGGAGCAGCTGGAGCTGCGATGGCCAATGTTCCCAATGTTCGCACTGACGAGGGGGCAAGCGGGGCAGCATCTTCGCGATCCTCACCCATGGGAGCCTTGGGAGTTCGTGAGGGGTGGCCTGAATTTTCCGCCAAGCAAGGAAACCGCTGCTGTGTCTGGTTCAGGCCGGGGCGGGGGCCCGGAAATTGCTGATGAAGGATCGACGATAGGAAAGAGCCGAGTGCAGTTCTGCCGGGGGCAGGGCGAACCCGGCTCTCAGCGCGAGTCGGCAGTGTCTCACGGGATGGGGGCTGTAGGACAGTTGTTTTATTGCTGCTTTGATTCTTCCGCGTAAAGTTTTCCCTGGAAACCACGGAACGCTTCCTGCACTTCGCGGACGCTGGCCCCGAGGGCTTGCAACCCTTCCGATGAGCTTCCGTACTTCACGTCCAAGAGGCGCGGCAGTTTTTCCAGGTCGAGCTCGTCTTCGCCTTCGGTCACATATTGCGACAACACGAAGTCAAGAAACCCTCTCTGAGACTCGCTGAGCCCGTTGAGGATTGCCGACCGCCGGAGCGCGACGCGTTCCTCGCGCGTTTCGGGCGGGCGGACGTAGGCGACGTAGGCGAGTACATCGAACAGGTCGCTCGCTTCGGCATCGATCACGCTGCGAATGCTATTGAGCTGGTCGCGGCTGAAGCCTCGCTCTTCCAGGCCGTCAAGCAGGCGCTTGCGGGTCTCGGGGGCGCTCCAAAGGCGGCGCAACTCGTCCTCGTCATTGAACAATTGCGGCAGGACACCGAACAGCGACTGGACGAATTGCGCGGCTGACATTGGCTTGCCATCCGGCCCCCAGAAACTGGTTGCCGAAATGTGCTGAAACCGGCGCTCCTTGCCGTCCGCCAGCTTGATCACGACCATCTCGCGCTTGGGCGGTGGCTCGTCGGGTGGCGGGGGTGGTTCAGTCGGCTCGTCCGGTCCCGGCCCCGGAACCCGGGGCGGCTCGGGCTCAAGCGGCTCGCCGTCCCACTCGGGATCGCTGAAATGTTCGTAGGCCTTCACGAAATCGAGGATGGTGAAATAGTCCTTGCCGTCGAACAGCCGCGTTCCCCGCCCGATAATCTGCTTGAATTCGATCATCGAGTTGATCGGCCGCAGCAGGACGATGTTGCGAATGTTGCGGGCATCGACGCCGGTCGAAAGCTTCTGGCTGGTGGTCAGAATCGTCGGGATGGTCTTGTCGTTATCCTGGAAGGTGCGGAGAAACTGCTCGCCGAGCAAGCCGTCGTTCGCCGTCACCCGCACGCAATAATCGGGTTTGGCGCTGGTCTTCACCTGGTTGATGAGGTCGCGGACGAGCCCGGCATGCGCCTGGGTCGCGCAGAACACCAAGGTCTTCTGCTTCTGGTCGATCATCTCCATGAAGGTCTTGACGCGATAAAGTTCGCGCTCGCGGATCTGAATCGATCGGTTGAAATCGCTTTCGGTGTAGCGCTTGCCGTCGACCACCTCGCCGCGAACAACCTGATCGTCCGAGGTATAGAGATAATCGTCGATGGTGGTGGCGATCTGGCGGACCTTGAACGGCGTCAGATAGCCGTCCTCGATCCCCTGCCTCAGTGAGTAAGTGTAAACCGGCTCGCCGAAGTACGCGTAGGTATCGACATTGTCGCGGCGCTTGGGTGTGGCGGTCATGCCGATCTGCACTGCGGGGGCGAAATAATCGAGAATCGCGCGCCACTCGCTGCCGTCCTTGGCGCCTGCACGGTGGCATTCGTCGATGACGATGCAGTCAAAAAAGTCGGGCGGATAATCCTGGTAATTGAACTGCGGTTCTTCCTCGGTTCCGCCGTCGGTCATCACCGACTGGAAGATGGTGAAGAAGACGCTGCCGTTCTTGGGCACGCTGCCGCGCTTGCGGATGAGCTTGGGATCGACCCGCACGCGCGCGTCGTCGCCGAAGGCGTCGAAGCTGTTGTAGGCCTGGTCGGCGAGGATGTTGCGGTCGGCGAGGAACAGGATGCGTGGGCGGCGGGTCGGTTCGCCGTCCTGCTTCCAGTCCGAGATGTTCCACCGTGCCTCGAACAGTTTCCAGGCGATGTGGAAGGCAATGACGGTCTTGCCAGTGCCGGTCGCAAGGGTGAGCAGGATGCGGTCTTTGCCGTCGGCGATGGCGTCGAGTGTCCGCTGGATGGCGTTGTACTGATAGTAGCGCGGCTCGAACCGGCCGTCGGTTTGCAACGCGACGGCCGCGAAGCGGTCGCGCCAGCGGTTTTCCACGGCAAAGGTTGCAGCCCACAGCTCTTCCGGCGTCGGCCAGGCATCGACCAGCCCCTCGGCGCCGGTGTGCATGTCGATCCGGTAGATTTCGTGACCGTTGGTGGCGAAGGCGAAGCGGGTCTGCAGGCAGGCGGCATAATCCTTCGCCTGTCCGACCCCTTCGGTGTAGCTCTTGTCCGACGCCTTTGCTTCGACCGTCGCGAGCTTGGTGTTGCGATAGACCAGCACATAATCCGCCGACTTTGGCGCGGCGCGCTTGCCACCGCCCATGATCCGCCCCGGCGCGATTACTTCCCGCCTCGTCCGGCTGTCTGTGACCACGCCCCAGCCGGCGGCATGGAGCGCGGGATCGATCAGCTCGGCGCGGGTTTCGGCTTCGTTCATGCGGTGACGAGTTGTCGTGCCGTCAGTCCGCCGGAGAAGGCGTTATGAAGGAGCGATTGCTTTAGGTCCGCGAGAGCCGTTTGCTTGGCGCGAACAGCGGTTTCGAAAAATGCCACGAGGTCATCCACTTCCGTCAAGATGGCCACGGCCCGCCGCTGATCGCTGCGAGGAGGCAATGGTATCGACAACGTGGCCAAGGCCTTTTGATTGAGGCTGCTGATATTGGCGCCAGCACCACTGGCGACTAATCTTTCGCGTGCCTCTGGCGACCGCAGATACCGGCAGAGATACTCTGAATCGACCCGATCAAAATTGGGCCTGATTCGAATTGTGAATCCGGAGTGTGCCGTGCGTTCATCAATGTTACCCACCATCATGCAACGCCCGATCAATGCCTTATTGCCGTTTGATCGCACAGTCAGGATATCGCCTACGCGAAGCAAATCATCTTCCAGCAACGTCCCGTCCAAACGAACAAGGGCCAAATCGCTGTCAGGTACAAAGATGTTTTCCTGAAAGTCCTTCACGCCGACAATTCGGATTTCCTCACCGCGGCTGGTCGATGTGAAGTTCACGCCATTTCGGAAGGAGGCAAGTTCGCCGAGCAACTGGCGCAGGTGAAAGTTCTCGAATGCACTACGGTACAGAAGCCCGCGCACCTCCAGCGCATTGGCAAGGTTCTTTTCCACGTTAGCGGCTGCGGTGGCGATGGCGGCAAAGGCATCGTCCAGCACCGCTACAATCTGTCGCTGCTCGTCGAGCGACGGGAGGGGAATTTGGATTTCGCTGATTTGCCCGAGGCTGAGCGTCGGATAACTTGTGTCGGTGGAAATTTTGCGAGCGGAGATGGTCTGCATAACCCAAAAAAGATACCGACGATCTAGCAATTCCTCGTTTGCATACAGCGTCGCGAGGTGACTGGAGACATAACCATCGACTGTCATGATGACCCGATGATCCAAGAAAGTCGAAGCACCACTTTTTGGGATGAGCAGAGTTCCCGCGCGGTGAAGCTTGAGTCCCTTGATGCCCAGCTCGTTCAAGTGGTCCTGAGCCTTTTCAAGTTCACCGACCTTCACGCGCCCGGCGTCGGCTGTGCGGAAGAAAGGATACGTGCCACCTGCAAACAGGGCCTTGTCCTGTGGCGCGGGATTTCCGGCTCCGACTTTGGCGACACTTGCCAACCGCGTCGTGGGCCACTTGCTCACAGCAATTCCCTGACTTGCGCTAGTACCATGGCGCTTTCGGCGTCGAGCCGCGCAATCTCGTCAAGGACTTCCGCCGGACTACGCAGTGCGTCAGCGTTCGGCGCATTGGGGTTGCGCACGGACAGGTCACATGTCGCCGCATCGAGGCTACCCGCCACCACGCTCCAGCTGTTCGGCCCCTCGGCGAAGTTCGCCTGCTTGGCGACGAAATCCACCATATCGGCGTCGTTCAACGGGTTGGTCTTGCCTAGCGTACGACCGGGGTAGAGCCGGTAGTACCAGATGCGCCGGGTCGTTTCGCCCTTCTCGAAGAACAGCACCACCGTATTGGTTGTCGTGCCCTGGAAAGCACCCTTAGGCATGTCTAGCACGGTGTGGAGGTTGCAGCTCTCCAACAGTTCCTTGCGCAGCGCCACGCTGGCGTTGTCGGTGTTCGATAAGAACGTGTTCTTGATCACCACCGCGCCCCTGCCGCCGGCGCGCAGCGAGCGGATGAAATGCTGCAGGAACAGGTAGGCGGTCTCGCCGGTCTTGATCGGGAAGTTCTGCTGGATTTCGGGCCGTTCCTTGCCGCCGAACGGCGGGTTGGCGAGGACGATGTCGAAGCGGTCCTTTTCCTGGATGTCGAGGACGTTCTCGTTGAGCGTGTTGGCGTGGATGATGTTGGGCGCGTCGATCCCGTGGAGGACCATGTTCATCGTGCCGATGACGTAGGCGAGGCTCTTCTTCTCCTTGCCGGTGAAAGCGCGGGTCTGGAGCCAGTCGTGGTCGCGGGTCGATGTCGCCTGCGCCTCGAGATATTCGAACGCCTCGCAGAGGAATCCGCATGAGCCGCAGGCGCCGTCGTAAATGCGGTCGTTGAGGGTCGGCTTGACCACCTTGATCATGGCGCGGATCAATGGGCGCGGGGTGTAATATTCGCCGCCGTTGCGGCCGGCGTTGCCCATCTTGCGGATCTTGGCTTCGTACAGCTCGGACAGCTCGTGCTTTTCGGCCTGGGTGCCGAAGCGGAGCTGGTCGACGAGGTCGAGCGCGTCGCGCAGCGAATAGCCGCTGGTGAACTTGTTCTTCAGCTCGCCGAAGATCTCGCCGATCTTATATTCGATGGTGGCGGGCTCGCTGCGGCCCTTGAAGCCGACGAGGTAGGAGAAGAGCTCGCGGTTGACGTAATCGATCAGGTCGGGGCCGGTGAGGGCGCGGTTGTGGTCGAGCTTGCCTGCGGCGTTTTTCGGCGAGGCCCAGCGGCCCCAGCGGTGGGCGGCGTCGAGGATCGGGGTGTAGGGCCGGCCGGCGAGCTCGGCCCTTGTCGCGCGCTCCTTCTCAAGGTCGTCGAGATATTTGAGGAACAGCAGCCAGCTGGTCTGCTCGACATAATCGAGCTCGGTGGTGCAGCCGGCCTCCTTCCACAGCACGTCGTCGATATTCTTGAAGGTCTGCTCGAACATTGATTCCCCCTGTTCCCGTCCACCCTAACCAACTCGGCGCAAACAAAAAGGGCCGCCAAGCGGCGGCCCTTTAGCTGGATCCTGGATCAAGTCCGGGATGACGAAAGAGGCTATTTGACCCTTTCGACTTGTTCGAATTCGAGCTCGACCGGCGTCGCGCGACCGAAGATGCTCACGCTGACTTTGACCCGGCTGCGGTCGAAATCCAGTTCCTCGACAAGCCCGTTGAAGCTCGCGAACGGGCCATCGAGCACCTTCACCGAGTCCCCGATCTCGTAATCCACGCTGATCTTCTGCTTCGGGGCCGCCGCCGCCGCTTCGTCCTTCGTATTCAAAATCCGCGCGGCTTCGGCTTCGGTGATCGGCTGGGGCTTGCCGTTGGGGCCGAGGAAGCCCGTCACTTTGGGCGTGTTCTTGACCAAATGGTAGACGTCGTCGTTCATCGCCAGCTTGGCGAGCACGTAGCCGGGGAAGAATTTCTTGTCCGAGGTGACCTTCTTGCCGCGGCGGATCTCGGTCACCTTTTCGGTCGGCACCTCGACCTCTTCGACGAGGCTCAGCAGGCCGAGGCGCTTGGCCTCCGACAGGATCGAATCGCGGACCTTGTTCTCGAAGCCCGAGTAAGCGTGGATGATGTACCAGCGGGACATGTGCTTGCCTTAGTAAAGAAACCCAAAAAGACCCTCACCCCGGCCCTCTCCCGCGGGCGGGAGAGGGGGAAGGACGGTCAGGAGAGGCTGCCGAGGAGGAATTTGACGATCGCGCTGAAGACGCTGTCGACGCCGAGGAAGAAGACCGCCAGCAGCGCGGTCATGATCAGCACCATGATCGCGGTGGTCACGGTTTCCTTGCGGGTCGGCCAGACCACCTTGGCGGTCTCGGCGCGGACCTGCCGGATGAATTCGCCGGGGGAAACTTTCGCCACTTGGGTGCAGCCTCTTCGAAAAAGTAAAACGCTCCGCGGCCCAGGTCGGGCAGCGGAGCTGGGCGTCACTTAGCGGCCGCGGGCCGAGTCTTCAAGGGACAGGGTTGCGGGCTTGAGGGTTGCGGAGGTGGGTGGCCGTGGCTACTTCGCCGCGGCAGTAGGAGTGTAGCTCAGTTGGTAGAGCATCGGTCTCCAAAACCGAGGGTCGTGGGTTCGAGTCCCTCCACTCCTGCCAGTTCCCTGACAATGAATTGTTCACGCGGAGACGCGGAGACGCGGAGCAGTTTTTCGATAAAGGGCTCGAAGAGCCAATAGAATAGGTTTTCACACGAAGGCACGAAGAAGGCAGGAAGGCACGAAGGCTTCGCGCCTTGAATTTCTTCTTCGTGCCTTCGTGTGCAAATTTGTCTGGTGCCCGCTGTCGCGGGGAGGACGCAGCGGGGCGCTACGCCGCGATGTCATAGGGGACGATGTCCCCGGATAGGTAGAGGTTGCGGGCCTTGGTTCGGCTGAGCTTGCCCGAGCTGGTGCGGGGCAGGGTGCGCGGGGGGACGAGCTCGACGACCGGGGTGATGCCGGTGATGGCGCGGACGCGTTCGCGGATGTCGTCGCGCAGGCGGCCGCGCTCGCCGGGGTCGCTGACGCGGCAATGGACCAGCACCGCGGGGGTTTCCTCGCCCGACGAGGCGGTGATGGCGAAGGCGGCGATGTCGCCGGCTTTGAAGCCGGGCAATTGCTCGACCGCCCATTCGATGTCCTGCGGCCAATGATTGCGGCCGTTGATGATGATCATGTCCTTGGCCCGGCCGACGATGAACACGTAGCCGCCCGACAAATATCCCATGTCGCCGGTGTCGAGCCAACCGTCGCTGTCGAGGCAGGCGGCGGTGCTCTCGGGGTCCCTGAAATAGCCGACCATGACGCTAGTGCCGCGCACGTAGAGCTTGCCGATGCCGCGGTCGGGGAGCGGCTGGCCGTCGGGCCCGCGGATCTCGACCTCCATGCCGGTGACCGGCTTGCCGCAATTGACGATCGCGCGGAAGCGGCGCGGCCGCTCGCGGTCGGCGCTGCAGCCCGACAGCTCGGTCTCCTCGACCAGCTCGAGGCGGATGCCCTCGCCCGGCGGCATCAGCGACACCGCCAGGGTCGCTTCGGCGAGGCCGTAGCTGGGGCAGAAGGCGCTGGCGGTGAAGCCGGCCTCGGCGAAGCAGTCGACGAACGCCTGCATGACGTCCGGGCGGATCATGTCGGCGCCATTGCCGGCGATCCGCCAGCGCGACAGGTCGAAGCGGTCGGCGGCGCGGGTCTGCGAGCTCATCCGCCGCGAGCAAATGTCGTAGCCGAAGGTCGGCGAGTAACTGAGCGTGGTGCCGGGGTTGCGGGTGATGAGGTCGAGCCAGGCCAACGGCCGGCGGGCGAAATCCTCGGTCTTCAAATAATCGACCGACAGCTGGTTGGCGATCGGCGACAGCAGGCAGCCGACCAGGCCCATGTCGTGGTACCAGGGCAGCCAGGAAACGACGCGGTCGGTGTCCTCGACCTGGAGGCCGAGGCCGTGGGCGCGGAGGTTGTCGAGCAGCGCCCGGTGAGTGACCGCGACGCCGTGCGGGAAGCGCGTCGAGCCGCTCGAATATTGCAAATAGGCGATGTCGTCGGTGGCGGTCGGCGGAAGCTCCACGGCGGCGGGGTCGATGTTGTCGAGAGTCTCCCATTCGCGCGCCTCGAGCCCGAGCTGGGCGGCCGCCTCGCCGGCGAAACCGGCGATCTCGGACGGGTAGAGGAACAGCGCCGGATCGCAGCTGCTGAGCTGGACCTTCAATTGGTCGACATAGGCTTCGCGGCCGCCGAAGCTGGTCGGCAGCGGCAGCGGTACCGGCCACACGCCGGCGTAGACCGCGCCGAAGAAAGCCGCGGCGAACTCCGGCCCGGTCTCGGCGATCAGCGCCAGGCGGTCGCCGGGCTTGAGGCCGAGGCCGACGAAGCGGCGGGCGTTGGCCAGCGCATCGTCGCGAAGCTGCGAATAGAGATAGGTCCGCTCGAGCGTTCCGCGCGCGTCGTGGAAGTTCAGCCCGCGCCGGCCGAGCGCCGCATAATCGAGCGCTTCGCCGAGCGTCTCGAAATCCGCGATGCGCCGCTTCTGGCCGTCGGTCGTCGGGGTTGCGCCAGGAGGAGCAAGAGCGGGGTCGATCGTGAGTCTACGGTCGAGCACGCGGTTCCTTCCTGGTTGATCCGACAGTCTGGCCGCCCTGGGGCAGCCATTCGCGCCTGCCCCGGCTTTGTGATGGTTCGCGAGTGTGGCACAAAAAGGGCGTATGCGTCACGACCGCCAACGAAGGCCGCGGCCACCGCTCAGCGCCGAGAAACTTGACGAGCTGGCGCTGGCCTATGTCGGCCGGTTCGCGACGACCCGCGCCAAGCTTCGGACGTACCTGAGCCGCAAGGTCCGCGAGCGCGGCTGGGACGGCGGTGCGGCGCCCGACTTCGACGCGATCGCCGAGCGCTTCGCCGCGCAGGGCTATGTCGATGATGCCGCCTACGCGCTGTCGAAGTCGCACGCGCTGACCGGCCGCGGCTACGGAGCGCGCCGGGTCGACCAGTCGCTGCGGTCCGCCGGCGTCGAGGAACAGGATTCGGCGCCGGCCCGCGAGCACGCCAAAGCGGATCGAGTCGAGGCCGCGCTGCACTTTGCCGAGCGCCGCCGGCTCGGCCCGTTCGCCAGCGACCCTCCCGACCGCCAGGGCCGCGAGCGCGCGCTCGCGGCGATGATCCGCGCCGGCCACGGTTTCGGCCTGTCGCGGGCGATCATCGAGACTCCGCCCGGAGCCGAAATTAATTTGGTGGAGTTGGCCGAGAATAGCGGATAATGAAAAATTAAGTCGGTTTCGCGACAATCTAACCTATGTTAGAGTGACCAGGGTGCAGCGTAGCAGTGCCAAGCTGACGGACGAGCACGACTCGCCGGAGCATTTTCCGGAGAGCGCAGACTCGTCTCAAATGCCCGCCATCACCGGGCGGGTGAAGTGGTTCGACTCGACTCGGGGTTTTGGCTTCATCGTCAGCGACGACGTCGAGGGGGACGTGCTGCTGCATTTCAGCGTGCTTCGCGAGCATGGCCGCCGGAGCGTCCCCGAAGGCGCTCTCATCGAGTGCGTTCCGATGCGCCAGGAACGCGGCCTGCAAGCTCGGCGAGTGCTGTCGATCGACGTCAGCTGCGCCTTGCCAGTTCAGCCCAGATCGCCCATCCCGGCGGCCGAACGAGCCAACCGCAAGGCGCTTGCCGACGCGGCTGGCGAATTCCAGCCGGTGGAGGTCAAGTGGTTCAACCGAGTCAAGGGCTATGGTTTCGTCAACCGCGGCGGGCCGGATGGGGATGGCGAGGAGGACGTCTTCGTCCACATGGAGACCGTTCGCAACGCGGGACTGGGCGAGCTTCATCCGGGGCAGCAGCTGGAAGCTCGGGTCGCTTCGAGCGCCAAGGGGCTGACGGCGGTCGAACTTCGCGCGGTGCATTGATCGCTGCGGCCGCGGCGATGATCCTGACGCCCGGCGCCGGCGGCTGCACGCCCGGCAATCCCGCGCAAGGGCCAACGGCCGAGCGCTCCGCCGCCGGGCTCGAGCAGTTGCCGCTGACGATCCGCTCGGCTTCCCGCACCCACCGCTTCACGGTCGAGCTCGCGCGCACACCCGAGGAGCAGGCCAATGGCCTGATGCACCGCCAGTCGCTGGCGCCCGACCGCGGCATGCTGTTCCCCTACGAGCCGCCGCAGCCCACTTCTTTCTGGATGAAGAACACGCTCATCCCGCTCGACATCATCTTCATTCGCCCGGACGGCACGATCGCCCGCATCGCCGCCAACACGGTGCCGCTGTCGCTCGATCCGGTGCCGTCGCTAGAACCGGTCGCGGCGGTGCTCGAGATCGCCGGCGGGCGGGCTGCGGAGCTGGGGATCCGGGAGGGCGATCGGGTCAGCTGGTAATGTCCGCTTTGGGTGGAAAGCGGACATTAGTTGATTGCGGCCGTCGTGCGCCCCACAACTAGTCCATGAACGAGCACGAGCGCGGCTTTCTAGCCTTCCTTGCTGAACCAAACCGACGACGGATGGAGACCCTGCTTGAGTTGGGTGAGAAGCGCCGCTCCGATGTTCGGTCATTGTTACATCATTCTGTTCGACTCGACCCACGGTACGCGCGGCATCTGAAAGGCGGCGATGCGTCCCCCGGCCCTGTAGAAACGATGCTCCGCGAGAGAGGTGCGCCTTCCACTTGCTACGTTCTTGCCGCCGACAGCGATCTGGATGGACGCGAGCTACCTGTGGGCGAGGCTTTGGAGGCGATAATCGGCATGAGCAACGGCGCATTCGTTTCCTGCATCCCCGGTCGGCTGGGCTTCTACGAATACGAGAGCATGAAGTCGTCCTACCTCCTGCAACGCTAGTGTCCGCTTTGGGTCGAAAGCGGACACTCAGTTCATTGGGTCCGATCGTTCGGGCGGGGGCCAAGGCGTCATAATTATTGCGGCCAGCATCCAGCCTATCCAAAAAGGGACCAAGAAAACGACGTGATATGGATGCGGGTCTGAGCCTGCTAGAAAGAACCAAATGCTTAATGCCAAGAGCAGGACAGAATAGGACCACCGAGCCCAGGTTGGCACGCGCGACGGGAGCAGGGCCGGACTAACGCCTATAGCGGCTGGGATCGCCACGGCCAAAAGCCAAAAAACCCACTCGCTCATTAATCAGTAGTATCGTTCGACCTGCTACCGCCCGCAATGGGTGGAAGCGGACCTTCGTCAGTCACAAATATATCCCCTGCCGCTCCCAAATTTGCAGACAAGCCATGTAGCTTCATTCGAGCGCCGGAGGTGAAATCGGAACTCGCGATTTGGAGCGAGATCCGTATGGGCAATATACTTGATAATGAGCACTGGGGACGGCGGCCTTCCACTGATTACGCGGGCGACTTTCAAACGAGCGGTGAACCGAACGTTCAACCCGAACTCGTCCAACACCTCGTCATGCTCATGCAATGTTTCGACGGGTCCGACGACAACCAAGTCCGCGGCCCGAACTGGGTTGCGATGCGCGCACCCCGCGACAGCCAGGAGCGCCCCGAAGGTGATCGTGTGCCAGCCCCAAGTGTTCACTGGTCCACTGTAGAAGCCACGGCAATGTCTGCAATGGGCGGAAAGCGGACATTGCGCGATCGACGTCACATGATAGGCGTGCAGCGCTCCAAAGGCCTATCGGAAGCAAACGCACACACATGGGCTCGGACGATCATTTCGGTGTTTTCGCCAATTCGTTTGGCTGTCTCCGCATCTTTGGGGTCGAACCTAGCGCCAAGCTCATCCCGGGCTCGGTCCGTTGCCGCCTCAACAGCTAGGGCTCCGCACTTACGGCTGAATTGGACAGCTTGGCTGTAGGTGGGCGACCCGACTGCGCGCGCCTGTTGTTGCATGCAACGACGGTATGCGACCTCGGGATGCTCCTTCGATTTCCCGCAGGCAATTAGTGCCGCACAGCATGCAAGGACTAGGAACGGGCCGGTATTCATCCGACGCAGATTAGACGCTCGTCGAGTGGCCGCAATGGGTGGGACGCGGACATTGCCGCTTGTGCATCCCAAGCTTCAACGTGAGAAGTGAAAGGGAGTGTAAGGAGCCGTCATGAAACGGGCTGTCGTTGCCCTATTGCTATTGGCCTTGGCGGTGGCTGTCGTCGTCGGCGGGGTTCGGAACTATCCATCTATCCGGGCTTGTTTCGAGAGTGGCGGTTCTCTGTCGCTGCGAGGCCACTATTGCCATTGACCGGACGTAATGTCCGCTTTGGGTCGAAAGCGGACATTGGCCCAAGGCACTCGTGATCGAGCGGTCAGCCGAGGGCGGATGCCTTGCGCGGCGGTGGCTAAATCGGCAAAGGCCGCGCCGATGGGCTTCTGGTCGAAAACCTTTACCTGGTGGAACGGGGCGACATGGGGCACCTCCTTGTTCTCGAGCCGCCACGGCCAGCAGGTCGGCCGCGACGAGCTCGGCAACCTCTATTTCCAGCACAAGAAGGACCCGAGCCGCCGCTGGGTGATGTACTCGGGCGACAATGACGGCAGCAACGTCCCGCCGGGCTGGAACGCGTGGCTCAAGGGGACGATCGACGAGCTGCCCGACAAGGCGCTGCCGGCGCAGCGCAAGTTCCATTTGCCGCCCGAGAAGAATTTGACCGGGACGATGGCCGCGTTCCGGCCAGACGGAGCGCTCGGCAGCGGCAAGGTGCGGCCCGCCGCGACCGGGGATTATCAGGCCTGGACGCCTGAGTGACCGTGCCAAGGCGATTGAGCGTGCGGATTGCTTTGACTGCCGCGACCCTACTGGCGCTCAGCGGCTGCGACCGCGGCCAGGACCCGCAGCCCGAGGCGAGCGGGCGGGTACCGACCGCGACCGCCCCCCAGCCCGCGGGAGGGCAAGCCGGAGTCACCCCGATGGCGCAGCGCGTCGCCGTGCTTGGGCTGCTCAACAAGCGCAACGGGATCGTCCGCGACATCGCCTTGCGGCCGGGCGAGTCGAGGCGGGTCAAGGACGTCATCGTCCGGCTGCGCGCCTGCGAAACCACCCCGCCGTGGGAAAATGAAGCGCTGACCGGAGCGTTCGTCCAGGTCGACGTCGAGCGGACCGACGGCCAGTGGCAACGGATGTTCTCGGGCTGGCTGTACAAGGAATCGCCGTCGCTCAACGTCGTCGAGCACCCGGTCTACGATGTCTGGCCCAAGAGCTGTGCGATGACATATCCGGCCGGGCCCGGAGTGCCCGCCGCGCCGGTCGCGTCGAGCAGCCGGTCGAGCGCGAGGAAGTCGGGCGCTGCGCCCGCCGCGCGTAAGCCCTCCGGCGCCGCCAGGCCCGAGCCGGCCAGCGATCCCGCTCCGCCGCCGCCCGCCGAGCCGCCGCCGAGCGCCGCCGACAATAACGCGACATAATCGTCGCGCGGGACGCTGACCGCTCCGAGCGAGGCGAGGTGAGCGGTCATGAACTGGCAGTCGAGCAGCGTGAAGCCGCCGACCTTGAGGCGAGCGACCAGCCAGGCGAGCGCGACCTTGGAGGCGTCGGTCATGGTGCTGAACATGCTCTCGCCGAAGAACGCTCGGCCGAGCCGAACTCCGTAGACTCCGCCGACCAGCCGCGGGCCGCCTTCATCGCGATGCCAGACTTCGATCGAATGGGCGTGGCCGCTCGAGTGAAGCGCGAGCATGGCGCTTTCGATCTCCTGGTTGATCCAGGTTTCCTCGCGGTCGGCGCAGGCGGCGATCACCCCGGCGAAGTCGCGGTCGCGGGTGACGTGGAAGCGGCCGGAGCGGATGGTCCGGCGAAGCGAGCGCGACAGGTGAAAAGCGTCGAGCGGAATGATCGCCCGGTTGCGCGGCTCGACCCAGAACAGCTCGTCCGCGTCGCGGCTGTCGGCCATCGGGAAAATCCCGGCGGCGTAGCATTGCAGCAGCAAGCGCGGGTCGAGCCGACTCATGCGACCATCTGTATCCTCCCCCGCATGGGCGGGGGAGGGGGACCGTTCACCGAAGAGTGAATGGTCGAGGGGCGCTGAACGCCCGCCTATTACCCCTCCACCATCGAATCTGCGTTCGATGGTCCCCCTCCCCACGAAATCGTGGGGAGGATGACGATTACAGAATCTCGCGGACCGTGTCCTGCGGGCGGCACAGGCGGACGCCCTTGTCGGTCTCGACCAGCGGCCGGTTGATCAGCACCGGGTGCTCGACCATCGCATCGAGGATCGCGTCGTCGGTGACTCCGGGCTGCGTCAGCCCGAGCTCCTCGGCGAGCGGTTCTTTCGATCGCAGGCCGTCGCGCGGCGAAATTCCGGCGCGATCGTAGAGCCGCTTGAGCTCGTCGCGGCTCGGCGGGGTCTTGAGATATTCGTTGACGGTCAGGTCGGCACCCGATTCCCGCAGGATTTCCAGCGTCTTGCGCGACGTGCCGCAAGCCGGATTGTGGTGGATCAGGGCCTTCATCGAGTTGCGAATTCCAAGGGCATTTGCGGTACTCCGGCGAGGGTCTCGCGGCGGTTCGGTGGAATCGAAAGCCGAGTTTGTCGCGAAACCGGAACGATAGTGGTCAATCGTCGTTCCTGCGAATGTGACACGTGCACCGATGTCGGGGGAAATGGGGTCCCGGCGCATGGTCCATGCAAGCTCAATTATACGGGAGAAAGACGATGAAAAAGTCAATTTTGGCCATTGCCCTGGCGAGCTCGGTCTCGCTCAGCGCATGCGCTACCAACGACCGGATGGCCGGTGATGTCGCCGAAGGCGCGGCTTACGGCGCCGCCGGCGGAGCCGCGATCGGCGCGGTTGTTCCGGGCGTCAGCATGATCGAAGGCGCCGCGGTCGGCGCGGCGATCGGCGGCCTCGCCAACGCGGTCTGGTCGGATCGCAACAATGACGGATACGTCGACGGCTACGTCCAGAACGGCCAATATTATGCCGGTACGCCGCAGGGCTATGACCCGACTCTTCGCCGCGTCGCGACCGGCGCCATTGGCGGTGCCGCTCTCGGCGGCGTTGCCGGTGCGTTGATCCCGGGCCTCAGCGTCCTCGAAGGCGCGGTGATCGGCGCCGCGGTCGGCGGAGTCGCCGGCGCGATCTGGGCCGACCGCGACAATGACGGCCGGGTCGACGGCTATGTCTACAACGGCCAGTATTACACTGGCGCGCCCACAGCCGCTCCGCAGCCGACCTATTCGGCTCCGATCCAGGCCGGTGAGCGTGGATAATTGATGCAGTGAAAAGTATGAATATGGTGCGCGCCGGGATGATCCCGGCGCGCACATTTCAGAATCTCGGTGGTGCCGCGGCAGGCCTCTTGCTCGCCGCGGCACCATTGCCTTCATTGGCGGCCACGCCGGCCTCGGCCGCCGGGGCGGCCCCGGTCGCGACTGGGTTCAGCAGCGGCTCCGAGATCACCGATTTCTACCGCGCCCGAGGCGGCCGCCCGCTGTGGCTGGCGCCCCAATCGGAAGGCGCGGTCCAGCTCTTGCTCGGCCTGCTCGGCAGCGCTTCGGCCGACGGGCTGGATCCCGATCGCTACCAAATCGCGAAACTCGGCGACGCAGTGCGTGCCGCGCAGCGCGGCGACCGGCGCTCGGTCGACCGCGCCGAAATGCTGCTCAGCCAGGCGTTCGTGACTTACGCCCGCGATCTTCGGCGGAAGCCGGACATCGACATCGTCTACGTCGACCGCGAGCTGGTTCCAGCGCCGCCGCCGCCTCGCTATTTGCTCGAAGGCGCCGCGGCCGCCCCTTCGCTGGCCGTTTTCGTCGACTCGATGGGGTGGATGAACCCGACCTACGCGCAGCTGCGCCGGGCGCTCGTGAACCGCTCTTTTGGCGACGACCAGCAGCGGCGCATCCTGATGCTCAACCTCGAGCGCGCGCGGGCGCTGCCGGCCGGCAAGTTGCGCTACGTGCTCGTCAACGCCGCCGCCCAGCGGCTGTTCATGTACGATGACGGCAAGCTGGTCGACTCGATGCGGGTGGTGGTCGGCAAGCCGAAGTACCCGACGCCGATGATGAATGCGTTCATCCGCGCCGCCGCTCTCAACCCCTATTGGAACGTGCCGCCCGACCTCGCCGCCGAGCGCATCGCGCCTTTCGTCGTCAAGCAGGGCGTCCGCTACCTGACGGACAACGGCTATCAGCTGCTGTCGGACTGGAGCGAGAATCCGTCCGTCGCCGACCCGGCCACCGTCGACTGGAAAGCGGTCGCCGACGGCGCGGTCGAGGTCCGCATCCGCCAGCTTCCGGGGCCGAACAACGGCCTGGGGAAGATGAAATTCCTGTTTCCGAACCGCGAGGGCATCTTCCTCCACGACACGCCCGAAAAGCAGCTGCTGAGCGAGGCCTCGCGGCTCTACAGCGGCGGCTGCATCCGGCTCGAGGACGCGGCGCGCCTGGCTCGCTGGCTGTTCGGCCGGGAGCTCGAGAAACAGGGCGACGAGCCCGAGCAGATCGTCGGCATCCCGACTCTGGTTCCGCTCTACGTAACCTATCTGACGGCGGTCCCGGATGGCTCGTCGATCGCCTATTTTGACGACGTTTACGGACGCGACGCGGCGCGGCTTGCGGCGTTTGACGGGGGCCATCGAGCGACCCGTTGACCGCGGCGAGCACCGTCTCCATATTGAGACTATCGGAGAAAAAAGTGACCAATATGCGTAACTTAGGCCGCCAGTCGTCGCCCTCGCTCGGGAAGCGGGCTCGCTTCGCCGCGCTGTTGCCGCTCGCCGCGGCGGCCTTGTCGGTCGGCCATTCGGCGCCGGCCGATGCGCAGCGCAAGGCGGTCCGGTACGACCCGGCAATCGCCAACAGCATCGCCGAATTCTACCGCTCGCGCGGCGGAGCGCCGCTGTGGTTCTCGCCGACGTCCGGCGCGTCGGTCCAGAATCTGATGCTGTTGCTGAGCACCGCGCACGCCGATGGCCTCAACCCCAACCGCTATAATTTGCGGGGCCTGTCGCGGGTCGTGCGCGACGCATCGCGCGGGAATCCGCAGGCCATTCAGCGCGCCGAGGTGATGCTCAGCGAGGCCTTCGTCAATTTCGCCCGCGACCAGAAGCGCGACCCCAATGTCGGCATCATTTATGTCGATCCCGAAGTCCGGCCGACGCAGCCGTCGGCGAGGACTTTGCTGGCCCAGCTGGCGAGCGCTCCGTCGCGCGCCAAATATATCGAGCAGATGGGCTGGATGAGCCCGGTCTACGCGCAGCTGCGCCGGGCGCTCGCCGCCCGCCAGTACGGCAATCAGCACCAGGGCCGGCTGCTGGCGGTCAACCTCGACCGCGCGCGGGCGCTGCCGTCGGGCACTCACCGCTACGTCGTCGTCAACCCGGCGGCGCAGCGGCTGTACATGTACGAGAACGGGCAGGTGGTCGATTACATGCGGGTGGTCGCCGGCAAGCCGAGCCCGCAGATCGCGCAGACGCCGATGATGAGCGCGCTGATCCGCTTCGCGGTGCTCAATCCTTACTGGAACGTGCCGCCCGACCTCGCCCAGCAGCGGCTGGTGCCCAATGTCGTCAAGCAGGGGCGCAGCTATCTCAAGGCCAAGGGCTATCAGGTGATGTCCGACTGGTCGGATTCGGCGCGGGTGATCGATCCGGGCAGCGTCAACTGGCGCGCGGTGGCCGACGGGACCGCCCATGTCCGGTTGCGCCAGCTTCCGGGGCCGGCCAATTCGATGGGGCAGATGAAGTTCATGTTCCCCAACAAGCAGGGCATCTGGCTGCACGATACGCCGCAAAAGGAAGTGCTCGAGGAAGCCGCTCGGCTGGCCAGCAACGGTTGCGTCCGGCTCGAGGACGCTCCGCGCTTCGCGCGCTGGCTGTTCGGCCGGCCGATCAAGGCGCAGGGCGCGAGGCCCGAGCAGCAGGTCGCGTTGCCGACTCCGGTGCCGATCTACATAACTTACCTGACGGCGGTGCCGAGCGCTTCGCAGATCGTCTATTTCGAGGACGTCTACGGGCTCGACCGGCGGGATACGCAGCGGCTCGCCAGCCGCTAGGCGGCGCTCAAAGGCTCCACGTCGCGACGTACTGTAAATCGTAGCGGATTGCCTGCCCGCGGTCGTCCAGCGCCGGGCGGAAACGCAGGCGCTGGGTAATGATCGGACAGAGGCCGGCGTCGACTCCCCCGTCGCCGCTGGACCGGACGACGCGGCAGTTGGTAGCCATTCCGCTGGGCTCGACGCGGAGTGACATGACCGCCCGGCCACGCGGCAAACGCCCGCCGGTCAACAATCGGTAGTCCCTTTGACTGAGATTGCGGACGAGCTGGGCCGGCGTGAAACGCGAATAGTCGCGGGCGCCAGTGCCGCCCCCGCCGAGGCCATTCCCCGATCCGCCGGCGCCGGTCCCGGTTCCCGATGTCGCGGCACCGGCGGTGGGCGCGCTTCCGGTCGACGGCAGCCGCGACGCAACGACCGGCGACTTGGCCGGGATGACGATTTCTGGCGGCGGCGCGACGACGGGCGTCGGCAGCGCCTTTTTCGCGGCGGCGCCCTCCTTCTCCTTGGCGCGCTCCGGAGTCGGGCTCGGCGGCGGGGGAGGCGGGGGCGGCGGCACCTCGGTGATGTCGAACGTTCGCAGCCGCTCGATCGTCGCCTCGACCGTGTGGACGGTGAGGCCGGACAGGATCACCGCAGCCAGCGCCGCGTGCACGGCGAGCACGCCCGCCACTGCCTTGACCCGGTCCGGGTTGTCCGAAGGATGATAGGCCATCGCCGCCTCGTCGCCGCCCCAACGCTTGCGCGCGCGGAAAGTTTGCCCGCCAGAGCCGCGGCCCGAGGTCAGGCGGCCTGCTGCTGCTCCAGCCACTTTTCGAGCCATTTGATGGTGTAATTTCCGGCCAGGAACTCGTCGTCGCGGACGATCTGCTGGTGGAGCGGGATGGTGGTCTTCATGCCTTCGACGAGGAACTCCTCGAGCGCCCGGCGAAGGCGCATGATGCAGTCCTCGCGGGTCTTGCCGTAGACGATCAGCTTGGCGATCATGCTGTCGTAATAGGGCGGCACGCGGTAGCCGGTGTAGAGCCCGCTATCGACCCGCACGTGCATGCCGCCGGGGGCGACGTAATTCTTCACCGTGCCGGGCGACGGAGCGAAGGTCTGCGGGTCCTCGGCGTTGATCCGGCACTCGATCGCGTGGCCGTGGAGGCGGATCTCGTCCTGGCGGCACGACATGCCGAGGCCGCTGGCGACTCGGATCTGTTCGCGAACCAGATCGATGCCGCTGATCATCTCGGTGACCGGATGCTCGACCTGCAGCCGGGTGTTCATTTCGATGAAGTAAAATTCGCCGTCCTCGTAGAGGAATTCGATCGTGCCGGCGCCGCGGTAGCTCATCGCCGCCATGGCGTTGGCGACGATGCCGCCCATGCGCTCGCGCTGCTCGGCGCTGATCGCCGGCGACGGGGCCTCCTCGAGCACTTTCTGGTGGCGCCGCTGGATCGAGCAGTCGCGCTCGCCGATGTGGACGGCGTTGCCCTCGCCGTCGCCGAACACCTGGAACTCGATGTGCCGCGGGTCGGCGAGAT
>CAYSHL010000005.1:0-111764 GCA_964430865.1 uncultured Sphingomonas sp. | reverse complement strand
GGCCCCGGCTGCGCCGTGCGCAGGACCCCCCCCCCCCCGTGGTGGGGGGGGGGGGGGGGGGGGGCCCGCGCCCGACAACGAGCGTGGCGCCGGCGTCACCCCCACCCTGCCCTCCCCCATCAAGGGGGAGGGTCCCAGTGACCTACGACAGCTTCGTCCGCGATCGCCTGCCACCCCCGGACCTGCTGCCGCAGTTCCGATTCGACCTGCCGGAGCTGCAATATCCCGAGCGGCTCAACGCGGCGGCGGAGCTGCTGGCGGGCGGCGACCCGAACGCGCTGGCGATGGTCAATGGCCACGGCCGCTGGACCTACGCCGAGCTCGACCATTTCTCCGGCCGAATCGCGCGGTTGCTGGTCGACGAGCACGGCCTGGTCCCCGGCAACCGAGTGCTCCTGCGCGGACCCAACGGCTATACGATGTTTGCCGCCTGGCTCGGAGTGCTCAAGGCCGGCGGAGTGGTGGTCGCGACCATGCCGCTGCTGCGCCCCGGCGAAATCGCCACCGTGATCGACCGCGCCGAGGTCAGCCACGCGATCGTCGATTCGCGCTTCATCGGCGATTTCCGGCAGGCCGTGGAGCAGACGCGCTTCGTCAAGCACCTGGTCAAATATGACGGCGACCACGGCAAGGGTGAGCTCGAAACCCGCTGCGCCGATCTCGAGCCGCTGCCCCCCGCCGATACCGGCCGCGATGATCCCGCGCTGATCGCCTTCACCAGCGGCACCACCGGCGTGCCCAAGGGCTGCGTCCAGTTCCACCGCGACGTGCTCGCGCCGTGCGACAGTTTTGCGAAGCATCTCATCGGCATGAAGCCCGGCGACATCGCGCTCACGTCCGCCCCGCTCGCCTTCACCTTCGGCCTCGGCGCGGGGTTCCTGTTCCCGCTCCGCGCCGGGGCGGCCTGCGCGACCATCGAGCAACCGAGCCCGCCGGCGATGCTCGAAGCGATCGCGCAGTTCGGGGTCACGCATCTCGCGACCGCCCCGACCGCCTACAAGGCGATGCTGTCGCAGCCCGGTCTCGACACCGCGCTCAAGACCCTGCGCTACTGCCTGTCCGCCGGCGAGCATCTGCCCGAAGCGACCTGGCAGGCGTGGAAAGACCGCACCGGGATCCCGATCACCGACGGCATCGGCGCGACCGAAATGATGCACATCTTCATCTCCGCGGCCGGCGACGATGTCCGCCCCGGCGCGACCGGCAAGGCGGTTCCCGGCTACGAAGCCACCGTTCTCGACGAGGCGGGCGAGCCGATGGCCGAGGGCACTGGCCGGCTCGCGGTCAAGGGTCCAACCGGTTGCCGCTACCTCGATGACGAACGCCAGGCCGAATACGTCCACGACGGCTGGAACGTCACCGGCGACACCTACCGCCGCGACGGCGACGGCTATTATTGGTACCTCGCGCGCAGCGACGACATGATCGTCAGCTCGGGCTACAACATCGGCGCGCCGGAAGTAGAGAATGCGCTGCTGTCGCACCCCGCCGTCGCCGAATGCGCGGTCATCGGGGTGAAGTGCGAGGAGCGCGGGCAGAAGGTGAAAGCGTTCGTCGTACGGGCGGCGGATGTCGAGCCGTCAGATGAACTGGTCGCCGAGCTCCAAGCCCATGCCAAAGCGCAGATCGCCCCCTACAAATATCCGCGCGAGATCGAGTTCGTCGACGCTTTGCCCAAGACTGCGACCGGCAAGCTCAGGCGGAGCGAGCTGCGAAACCGTTAGTTCCCCGGCGAAGGCCGGGGCCCAGGGCGATGCGAAGCAGCGCTCGTGCGCTCCTGGACCCCGGCCTTCGCCGGGGAACAGCTTACTCGAACTCCACAATCACCTGATCGACCGCGAGGCTGTCGCCGGCTTTCACCGGCGTCACTTTCACCGTCGCCGCTTTCGCCGCGCGCAGGATATTCTCCATCTTCATCGCCTCGACCACCGCGACCGGCTGGCCGGCTTCGACCTTGTCGCCAACCTTGACGTCGAGCCGAGTCAGCAGCCCCGGCATCGGCGCGATCAGGAAGCGCGACAGATCCGGCGGGACTTTCTCGATCATGTGATGCGAGAGCTCGGAGACGTGCGGCGGCAGCACCTGCACGGCATGCGAACGGCCGCGGGTCTGCAGCTCCCAGCCGCGGCCGGAGCGGCGGACCTGGACGATGCGGTGACGTCCGTCGACCGTCGCGGACAGCAGCCGCTGCCCCGGCTCCCAGCGTGCGACGATGTCGATCAGCTCGCCGCCATTGACCACCGCCAAAGTGCCGCCGTCATAGGGCTTGATCCGCACGCGGTGCTCGGCCCCGCCGATCTTCACCACCCGCTCCGACGGCAGCGGCATCGGGCCGTTGAGCTGGTCGTCGACTTGCGCGGCGCGGGCGTCGGTGATCGCCCCAACCATCCCCGCCAGCACCGCGAGATCCTCGAGCAATTGCGCGTCGGCCGGGGCACCGTCGAAACCATCCGGATATTCGTCGGCGATGAAATCGGTCGCCAGCTCGCCGCGCCGGAACCGCGGGTGCTGCATCAGCGCCGAGAGGAAATCGACATTGTCCTGGATGCCGTCGATGACGAAGCTGTCGAGCGCGGCGATCTGCGCGTCGATCGCGGACTCGCGGCTCGGCGCCCAGGTGATCAATTTCGCGATCATCGGATCGTAGAACATGGAGATTTCGCCCCCGTCGGCGACTCCGTCGTCGACTCGCACCCTGATCTCCCCTCCCGCTCGCGGGAGGGGCCGGGGGAGGGCTTGTTTCCTGCCCTTGCGAGACGACGACAGGCCCTCCCCTAACCCCTCCCGCGAGCGGGAGGGGGAAGGCGGCTGATATCGCACCAGCCGCCCCGTACTCGGCAAGAACCCGCGGTACGGGTCCTCGGCGTAAACCCGCGTCTCGACCGACCAGCCGTCGAGCTTCACCTCGTCCTGCGTGAACGCCAGCTTCTCGCCCGCCGCCACCCGGATCATCTGCTCGACGAGGTCCAGTCCCGTGACTTCCTCGGTCACCGGATGCTCGACCTGCAGCCGGGTGTTCATCTCGAGGAAGTAGAAGCTCTTGCCGCTCGGGTCGGCGCCGTTGACGATCAGCTCGACCGTCCCGGCGCTGTAATAGCCGACCGCCTTGGCCAGCGCGACCGCCTGCTCGCCCATCGCCTGGCGCATTTCGGGCGTGACGAACGGCGACGGCGATTCCTCGACGACTTTCTGGTTGCGGCGCTGGATCGAGCATTCGCGCTCGCCGAGGTAGAGCACATTGCCGTGCTGGTCGCCGAGCACCTGGATCTCGATGTGGCGCGGCGCCTCGATGAATTTCTCGATGAACACGCGGTCGTCGCCGAAGCTCGCCAGTCCCTCGCGCTTGACGCTGTCGAAGCTCTCGCGGACGTCCGTGTCGCTCCACGCCAGCCGCATACCCTTGCCGCCGCCGCCCGCCGACGCCTTGATCATCACCGGATAGCCGATGCCGGCGGCGATCTTCACCGCCTCCTTGGTGGTCGTGATGTCATCGAGATGGCCCGGAACGATGTTGACGCCGGCTTTCTGGGCCAGCTTCTTCGACTCGATCTTGTCACCCATCGCCGCAATGGCCTTGGGCGGCGGACCGATGAAGGTGATGCCGGCCTTCTTGAGCGCCTTGGCAAAGCTTTCGCGTTCCGACAGGAAACCGTAGCCCGGATGCACGGCCTCGGCGCCGGTCGCCTTGCACGCGTCGATGATCAGCTCGGCCTTGAGGTAGCTCTCGCTCGCCGGCGGCGGCCCCAGCCGAACGCTCTCGTCGGCCATCCGCACATGCGGCGCGCGCGCGTCGGCGTCGGAATAAACCGCGACCGTCTTGATCCCCATCCGCCGAGCGGTGCGGATCACCCGGCACGCAATCTCCCCGCGATTGGCGATCAGGATTTTACTGAACATGTCGGAACCTGAACCAAACCAGCGGGGGAATGCACAAAATGCCGACCCAGAACAATCCGCCCATCAATGTCTCGGCAGTGTTGTAACTGAAAACCGATATGAGGAGCGCCCCCACCACCCAGGTTAAACACCACCAAAGGAACCACAGTATGAGGGAAGCCACCGCGGTCGCAGCGATGCGGTGGATCACTCCGCCGCCTCGTCAAGCGGCGGGCGATTGTGGCCGAGGAGGCGGAGGACTTCGTCGGCGGCGTCGGCGAGGTTCGTGCCGGGGCCGAAGATGGCCTGCACTCCGGCGGCTCGGAGCATCGCGTAATCCTGCGGCGGGATGACTCCGCCGGCGACCACCTTGATGTCGGCGCGGCCCATCTCCTTGAGCGCGTCGATCAGTTCGGGGACGAGCGTCTTATGCCCAGCCGCTAGCGTCGACGCGCCGACTACGTCGACGTCCTTGCCGGCGGCCATTTCCGCCGCCTCGCGCGGAGTCTGGAACAGCGGCCCGGGGATCACTTCGAAGCCGAGGTCGGTGAACGCGGACGAGACCAGGTTCGCGCCGCGGTCGTGGCCGTCCTGGCCCATCTTGGCGACCATGATGCGGGGCTTCCGGCCGAGCCGCTCGGCGACGGATTGCGTGCCGTCGACCGCCACTTTCCAGCGCGGATCATTGCGCGCCTTGCCGTAGATTCCGCGCACCGGTTCGGGCTGGGTTCCGTAGCGCCCGAACGCGCGCTCGAGCGCATCGGAAATCTCACCGAGGCTGCAGCGAACTCGCGCAGCCTGCACGCTCAGCTCGAGCAAATTGGAGTCACCGCGCGCACCCGCTTCCAGCGCATCCAGCGCGTCGCGCACCTTGGCCTCATCGCGGTTCGCACGCATTGTCTCCAATCGAGCAATCTGTCCGCTGCGCACCTTGGCCGTGTCGACCGCGAGGAAGTCGTGCTCTTCCTCTTGCGCCAGGCGGTAGCGGTTGACGCCGACGATCACCGTTTCGCCGGTATCGACCTTGGCCGCGCGCGCCGCCGCGGCTTCCTCGATGCGGTGCTTGGGCAGGCCTTCGGCGACCGCCTTGGTCATGCCCCCGTGTTGCTCGACTTCCTGGATCAGCTCCCACGCTTTGTCCTCGAGCTCGCGGGTCAGCGCTTCGACATACCAGCTGCCGCCGAGCGGATCGGCGACGGCGGTGACCCCGCTTTCCTCGGCGAGGATCAATTGCGTGTTGCGCGCAATCCGCGCCGAGAAATCCGTCGGCAGCGCGATCGCCTCGTCGAAGCTGTTGGTGTGCAGCGACTGCGTCCCGCCGAGCACCGCGGCGAGCGCCTCGATCGTGGTGCGGACGATGTTGTTGTACGGGTCCTGTTCGGTCAGGCTCACGCCCGACGTCTGGCAGTGCGTTCGCAGCAGCTTCGACTTCTCGTTCTTGGCGCCGAGATCGGTCATGATCCGCGCCCACAAGGTGCGCGCCGCGCGCAGCTTGGCGACCTCCATGAACAGGTTCATGCCGATGCCGAAGAAGAAACTCAGCCGTGGCGCGAAGGCGTCGATGTCGAGGCCGCGCTGCTGCGCGGTGCGGACATATTCCATGCCGTCGGCGAGCGTGTAGGCAAGCTCCTGCACCGCCGTCGCCCCGGCCTCGTGCATGTGATAGCCGCTGATCGAGATCGAGTTGAACCGCGGCATGTTCGCCGCGCAATAAGCGATCACGTCAGACACGATCCGCATCGATGGCTCGGGCGGGTAAATGTAGGTGTTGCGGACCGCGAACTCTTTCAGGATGTCGTTCTGGATGGTGCCCGAGAGTTGGTCGAGCGGCACGCCCTGTTCCTCGCCGGCGACGATGTAGAAAGCCATCACCGGCAGCACCGCGCCGTTCATCGTCATGCTGACCGACATTTCGCCCAAGGGAATGCCGTCGAACAGCAATTTCATGTCCTCGACGCTGTCGATCGCCACGCCGGCCATGCCGACGTCGCCGGCGACGCGCGGGTTGTCGCTGTCGTAGCCGCGGTGGGTGGCGAGATCGAACGCGACGCTCAGCCCCTTCTGCCCGGCGGCGAGGTTGCGGCGGTAGAAGGCGTTGGAATCTTCGGCGGTCGAGAAGCCGGCGTACTGGCGGATGGTCCACGGCCGCCCGGCGTACATCGTCGCGTAGGGACCGCGGGTGTAGGGCGGGAGGCCCGGCCAGCCGCTGTCGACGTCGGCGACCTCGTCCGGACCGTAGACGGTCTTGAGCTTGATGCCTTCGAGCGTCTCACGGCTCAGGTCGCGGCCGCGCGACTCCTTCGCGGCGAGCGCCTCCCAGTCGGCTTTGGTCGGCTTGTCGCCCATCGCCGATGCCCTAGCGCCAGAGCCAGCGAAGCTCCACCCTCAGCGCTCGCCGCCAAACGCGAAGTCGAGCCCCTCGTCGATCGCGTCGGAGTCCATCACATGGCCGCCGTTGAACCAGTGGACGCGCGGCTCGAGCCCGGAGCGCTCGAGGCCCGGCACGATGCGGCGCTCGACATTGGCGAACGGCAGCACCGGATCGCGGCGCCCGTGAGCGATGAACAGCCGCTGCGTATCATCGACGCTCGGCGGCATGAACACACCGCCCGTCGACAGCGCGACGATCGCCCGAAACAGTTGCGGGTTGGCGAGGCCGAGCGACAGCGCGTAGCTCGCGCCGTCCGAGAAGCCGAGCAGGACGACACGTTCGCGGTCGATCGGCGCCCTGGCGAACAATTCGGCCAGCGCGGCATCGAGAATGGCGGCGTCGCGGCCGAAGCTTGCGCCGCCACCGCGCCGCGGCTGCAAGTCCCACGTCCTGCCGGCGGATTTCGGCGCCAGCAGGATCGCTCCGCGGCGATCGGCCGTCGACTTGAACTCGGCGAGGAACCGGCCGACGTCGCCGCCCGCGCCGTGCAGCAGGACGATCAGCGGCAGCGCCGCCGCCGCGGCATTCTTCGGCCGGTAAGCCTGCGCGGTCTTGCCGATCCGGCTGACGCCCGGCGGCAAGGTCATGCCGACGATCGCGGGCCTCGCCTGAAGCTGAGCCGATGCCGGCTCGGCGGCGAGCAAGGCACTGGCGACCACTGCGGCGGCAAAGAAACGGGACACTGCTCGCATGCTAATGCGCCGCCTTGGGCGACTCCATGATCTCGGTCAGCACCCCGCCCATGTCCTTGGGATGGACGAAGAACACCAGCGTGCCGTGGGCGCCGATGCGCGGCTCGCCGAGCACCCGCGCGCCCTTGGCTTCGAGCTCGGCCTTCGCCGCGTGGATGTCGGGTACCTCGAAGCAGACATGGTGCTGACCGCCGAGCGGATTGCGCTCGAGGAACCTGGCGATCGGCGAATCCGGCCCGAGCGGCTCGATCAGCTCGATCTGCGAATTGGGCGCATCGACGAAGCACACGCGGACGCCCTGCTCGGGCAGGTCGAACGGCTCGCCATGCGGCTCTGCGCCGAACATCGTCCGGTAACGCGCGAGGCTCTGCTCGATTGAGGGAGTAGCGACCCCGACATGGTTAAGCCTTCCCAGCCGCATTCAACCTCTCCGCCCGCGCCGCAAAGCGGCATCGCCGCTATTTCACACGAAGCCACGAAGAAGGGAATAAAGTCACGAAGGGCATGACTCGCCTTCGTGGCTCATCTTCACCTTCGTGCCTTCGTGTGGGAAATCTAGCGGCCGCGCAGCAGAGGCGGCCGAGTTTCATGTTCCCTCCACCTTCACCTTGGTGGTCACCGAATTGGCGATGAAGCAGGCTTCGTGCGCCTTGTGGTGGAGGTCGGCGAGCGCCGCGTCGTCCGGCTGCTTGCCGCCGCCCCACTCGATGTGCGGGCGCAGCGTCAGGCGGGTCATGGCGATGCGGCCGTCCTCGCCCTTTTCGAGAATGCCCTCGCCGCGATCCACGTAGCTTTCGACGACGAATCCCGCGCGCCGCGCAAAGTCGAGGAAGAACAGCATGTGGCAGGACGACAAAGAGGCGATGAACGCTTCCTCGGGATCGACTCCCGCCTCGTCCGAGTAAGGCTTGGGCACCACCTGCGGGCTGGCCGAGGCGGGCACCACCGCGCCGCCGTCAAACGCCCATTCGTGCACGCGGGTATAGCGCCCCTGCGCAAACGCATCATCGGCCCCGCGCTTCCAGCGGACGGTGGCGGTGTAGGTGCTCATGCCTGCGTTCCTGAATAGCTGAGTGATTGTCCTTGCGCCTGCGCTTCGAAGAACCGCCGTCGCCGCTCCTTCGAAAAGCCCTTTAGCTCATGCGCTAATCTGCGGCTCTCAGTCGATTTGATGCCGCGAACTATTGTCGAGCCCACCCAGTCTGGAAGGGGCCGGCCGAGAACATCGACTTGGGTTCTAACAGGATCGAGAACGCCTTTTTGCAGGCCATCGACCACGAATACGTCCCAGTCGCCATTCTCATCATACAATGCTGCCAACAGCGGCATTACACCCTCACAGCGGAATATTGTCGTGTTTCTTCCACGGATTTTCGAGCTGCTTGTCGCGCAGCCTTCGTAGCCCCAGCGCCACCCGCCGCCGCGTCGTGCTCGGCATGATGACGTCGTCGATGAAGCCCATGCTCGCGGCCACGAACGGGTTGGCGAAGCGCTCTTCATATTCGGCTGTATGCGCGGCGATTTCCTTCGGCGTCTTGCCGCGGAAGATGATCTCGACCGCGCCTTTCGCACCCATCACTGCGATCTCGGCGGTCGGCCACGCATAGTTCAAGTCGCCGCGCAGATGCTTCGAGGCCATCACGTCGTAGGCGCCGCCGTAGGCCTTCCGCGTGATCACCGTGATCTTCGGCACCGTCGCTTCGGCGTAGGCGAACAGCAGCTTGGCGCCGTTCTTGATGATTCCGTGATGCTCCTGCGCCACGCCGGGAAGGAAGCCCGGCACGTCGACAAAGGTCAGGATCGGGATTTCGAACGCGTCGCAGAAGCGCACGAACCGCGCGCCTTTCTTCGATGAGTTGATGTCGAGGCAGCCGGCGAGCACCGTCGGCTGGTTGGCGACGACGCCGACGGTGCGCCCCTCGATGCGGCAGAAACCGACGATGATGTTGGCCGCGTGCGCCGGCTGCAGCTCGAAAAAGTCGCCCTCGTCGGCGACCTTCCGGATCAGCTCGTGCATGTCGTAGGGCGTCGCCGCCGACGGCGGCACCAGCGTGTCGAGGCTGTCCTCGATGCGGTCCCAGGGATCGCCGCACGGCCGCTCGGGAACCTCGTGGCGGTTCGACAGCGGCAGGAAATCGAAGAATTCGCGCGTCGCCATCAGCGCATCGATGTCATTCTCGAACGCCACGTCCGCGACGCCGGACTTGGTCGTGTGGGTCACGGCGCCGCCCAACTCCTCCTGCGTCACCACTTCGTTGGTCACCGTCTTCACGACCTCGGGGCCGGTGACGAACATGTACGACGAATCCTTCACCATGAAGATGAAGTCGGTCATCGCCGGCGAATAGACCGCTCCGCCCGCGCACGGCCCCATGATGAGCGACAGCTGCGGGATGACGCCGGACGCCAGCACGTTGCGCTGGAACACTTCGGCGTAGCCGGCGAGCGAAGCGACGCCTTCCTGAATGCGCGCGCCGCCGCTGTCGTTCAACCCGATAACCGGCGCTCCGACCTTCATCGCCGCGTCCATCACCTTGCAGATCTTCTGCGCGTGGCGCTCCGACAGCGAGCCGCCGAACACGGTGAAATCCTGCGCGAACACATAGACCAGGCGGCCGTTGATGGTGCCCGAGCCGGTGACGACGCCGTCGCCGGGGATCTTCTGCTGGTCCATGCCGAAATCGGAGCAATTGTGCTCGACGAACATGTCCGCTTCCTCGAAGCTGTCCGGGTCGAGCAGAACGGACAGGCGCTCGCGCGCGGTCAGCCGGCCCTTCGAATGCTGCGCTGCAATACGCTTGGCGCCGCCGCCGAGCTTGGCCAGCTCCCGGCGTTTCTCCAATTCGTCGATGGTTGTGGCCATTTGATCCCGCTTCGCTGGGGCCGAGAGGCGATCTTCCTTCCATGCGCCGCGTATTAGGTCAATCGGCAGGCGGCGTGTATGTTGCGCCGCACAACAGCCAATCGTCCTAATCTGGGTAAGGGTTGCGGAACCGCACCCGAGGTACGCCCGTTGGATGGTTAGGCTTCTAACAACAGTGGGATATTTTCGAAAATGCTAAAGCGCGTCGGGGTGCCAGTTGTGTCTATTGCCGAGCCCTCGGCGCGGGATTCGGAACGCCCAACCCTGCTCTGTTTTTCGCACTTGCGGTGGGAATTCGTGTTCCAGCGGCCGCAGCATCTGATGAGCCGCTTCGCACAGGACATGGACGTCGTATTCTGGGAAGAGCCGGTGGTCATCGCCCCCGGTCAGCCTGCGCACGTCGAGATGCGGCAGGCCGGCGATTGCCCGGCGGTGCGGATTGCGGTGCCCCATTTGCCCGAGGGCCTCTCCATGCCGCAGGCCGAAGCGGCGCTGACCGAGCTGTGCGAAACCTTCGCGGCCGGCCTCAGCGGACCACTGGTCACCTGGTATTACACGCCGATGATGCTGCCTTTCTCGCGGCACCTCGCCGCCGACGCCGTGATTTACGACGCGATGGACGAGCTTAGCAAGTTCCGCTTCGCGCCCGAGATGCTGCTCGATCTCGAGCAGGAGCTGATCGAAAGGGCGGACCTCGTCTTCACTGGCGGCTCGAGCCTCTACGAAGCGAAGAAGGACCGCCACCACAGCGTCCATTTGTTCCCGTCGTCGGTCGATCGGGCGCACTTCGCCAAGGCGCGCGGCGGCCTGTCCGACCCCGCCGACCAGGAAGGGCTGCCGCGCCCGCGCCTCGGCTTCTACGGAGTCATCGACGAGCGCTTCGACATCGAGCTGCTCGACAAGATCGCGCAGATGCGGCCCGACTGGTCGCTGGTCATGGTCGGTCCGGTCGTCAAGATCGCCGACGAAGACCTGCCGCGCCGCCCCAACATCCATTACCTCGGCAACAAGACCTACGCGCAGCTGCCGGCCTATCTCGCCGGCTGGGACGTCGCGCTGATGCCGTTCGCGATGAACGAATCGACGCAGTTCATCTCGCCGACCAAGACCCCCGAATATCTCGCCGGCGGCAAGCCGGTTGTGTCGACCCCGATCAAAGACGTGGTGCGCCATTACGGCCATCTCGAAGGCGTGCAGATCGCGGGCGATGCGGAGAGCTTCGTCGCCGGCTGCGAAAAAGCGCTCGAGCTGAGCTGCGACCGCACCGGCTATTGGCTTGCCGAGGCGGACCTGCTGCTGTCGGCGACCAGCTGGCACACGACCCAGGCGCGGATGGCCGGGCTGATCGCTGAAGTGCTCGGGACCCGAGTCGCGGCGCAGACCCCGGCGATGCTGGTGGCGGCAGAATGAACGCCTTCAGCTTCACCCCGCACCGCGACAAGCCGCGCTACGATTATCTGATCGTCGGCGCCGGGTTCGCCGGATCGGTCCTCGCCGAACGGCTGGCGAGCCAGCACCAGGCGCGCGTCCTGCTGATCGACCGCCGCGAGCACATCGGCGGCAACGCCTATGACGAGAAAGATGCCGCCGGAATCCTGTACCACAAGTACGGGCCGCACATCTTCCACACCAACAGCGACCAGGTCGTCGATTATCTGTCGCAGTTTACCGAATGGCGGCCGTACGAGCATCGGGTGCTCGCCGACGTGCGCGGCCAGCTGGTGCCGATCCCGATCAACCGCACGACGCTCAACCAATTGTTTGGGCTAGACCTCAAGACCGACGAGGAGGCGGCCGAATATCTCGCGTCGCGCGCCGAGCCGGTCGACGACATCCAGACGTCCGAGGACGTGGTCATCAACGCCGTCGGGCGCGAGCTCTACGAGCTGTTCTTCCGCGGCTACACGCGCAAGCAGTGGGGCCTCGATCCGTCCGAGCTCGACAAGCAGGTGACGTCGCGGATTCCGACCCGGACCAACACCGACGACCGCTATTTCACCGACACGTTCCAGGCGATGCCGAAGGACGGCTACACCGCGATGTTCGAAAAAATGACCGACCATCCGCTGATCGACAAGATGCTCGGCACCGACTTCCGCGACGTCAAGGACGACATCGACGCCGGTCACATCATCTACACCGGCCCGATCGACGAATATTTCGACTTCCGCTTTGGCAAGCTGCCGTACCGGAGCCTGAAGTTCGATCACCAGACGCTCGACCAGGAGCAGTTCCAGGCGGTCGCGACGGTCAACTATCCGTCCGAGGATGTGCCGTACACGCGGATCAGCGAGTACAAGCAACTGACCGGGCAAAAGCACCAGAAGACCAGCATCACCTACGAATATCCGTCCGCGGAGGGCGACCCTTATTATCCGATCCCGCGGCCGGAGAATCAGGAGCTGTTCAAGCGCTACGAAGCGCTCGCCGACGCGACCGAGGGCGTCACGTTCGTCGGCCGCCTCGCCACCTATCGCTACTACAACATGGACCAGATCGTCGGCCAGGCGCTGGCAACGTTCCGGCGGATGGACGAGCGGCGGCAGCTCGGAGGGCCGCGGGAGGCTGCGGCCGCGGTCGCATGATCACCGGCGGCGCGGGCGCGCCGCTCGAGCTGTGGGGCGGCGTCGAATGCACGGTGGTCCAGATCGGCGACCAATTTCGCAACCAGCTGGTCGACACCGGTCACGCGTCGCGGATGAGCGACCTCGACGCGATGGCGGAGCTCGGGATCAAGGCGGTTCGCTATCCGATCCTGTGGGAGACGGTGGCGCCCGAAGTGCCCTCCGAGCCGGATTTCTCATGGCACGACGCGCGGCTGAACCGGCTGCGTGAGCTCGGCATCAGGGTCATCGGCGGCCTCGTCCACCACGGCTCGGGTCCGCGCTACACCAGCCTGCTCGACCCCAAATTCCCGGATCAGCTCGCCGATTATGCGGGGCGCGTCGCGCGGCGCTACCCGTGGATCGAAGCGTGGACGCCGGTCAACGAGCCGCTGACCACCGCCCGCTTCTCTTGCCTGTACGGACACTGGTACCCGCACCAGCACGACATCAATGCGATGTTCCGCGCGACCGTCATCCAGTGCCTCGGAATCGCCCGCGCGATGAAGGCGATCCGGGCGGTCAATTCAGCCGCGCAGCTGGTCGTCACCGAAGATATCGGCAAGAGCTTCGCAACCGCGGAGCTCGCCTACCAGGCCGATCATGAGAACGAGCGCCGCTGGCTCAGCCTCGACCTGCTCGCGGGGCGCGTCGTCGAAGGCCATCCATTCCGCCGCTGGCTGCGCAACAAGGCCGCATCCGAAACCGAGCTCGACGAGCTCGCAACCGGCGAGGCGACGCCCGACCTCATCGGCTTCGACCATTACCTGACCAGCGAGCGGTTCCTCGACCATCGCGTCGGGCGCTATCCTGGAGTCGAACCGGGATCGAATGGCCGGCACTCCTACGTCGACGTCGAAGCGACCCGAGTCGACCATTTGAGGCCGCAGCTCGGTCCGGGACCGCGGCTGCGCGAAACGTGGCAGCGCTACCGCATCCCGATCGCCGTCACCGAAGTCCACCATGGCTGCACCCGCGAGGAGCAGGTGCGCTGGTTCCATGAGGTCTGGAGCGCGGCCGAGAAGGAGCGCCGCCGCGGCGCCGACATCCGCGCGGTGACAATGTGGGCGATGTTCGGCGCCGTCGATTGGCGTTCACTGCTCACCCGCCGCGACGGCACCTACGACGTCGGAGCGTTCGACACGCGCTCCGAGACACCGCGCCCGACGCTGGTCGCCAAGGCCGCCGCCCGGCTCGGGCGCGGCGAAAAGTTCGACCACCCGCTGCTCGACCTGCCCGGCTGGTGGAAGCGGCCGGGGCGAACCCACGCCCGGCCGCGCTACGACACGCTGCCGGCCAAAGCGGCGAGCCTTCGGCCGATTCTGATCACCGGCGGCACCGGCACGCTCGGCCAGGCTTTTGCGCGGATTTGCGCGCACCGCGGCTTGGCGCACGTCCTCACCGCCCGCGCCGATCTCGACATCACCGACGACGCGTCGATCGCCGCCGCGCTCGAGCGCTACAAGCCGTGGGCAATCATCAACACCGCCGGATTCGTCCGGGTGCAGGAAGCCGAAGCGCAGTCCGACGAATGCTTCCGGATCAACGCCACCGGCCCCGAATTGCTGGCCCGCGCCTGCGCGATTCACGGCATCCCGCTGGTGACCTTCTCGTCGGACCTGGTGTTCGACGGCAAGCTCGGCCGCTCGTACGTCGAGCCCGACCAGACCGCGCCGGCCAACGCCTATGGCCGAAGCAAGGCCGAGGCCGAGGCACGCCTGCTGGCGATCGACGCCGACGCGCTGATCATCCGCACCAGCGCCTTCTTCGGACCGTGGGACCGCTACAATTTCCTCTACGATTCGATCGAGCGACTGAAGCGCGGCGAGGACGTCGTCGCCTGCGACAAGACGATCGTCTCGCCGACCTACGTGCCCGACCTCGTGCACGCGACACTCGACCTGCTGCTCGACCAGGAAAAGGGCATCTGGCATTTGACCAACCAGGGCGCGGTCAGCTGGCACGATCTCGCCCGCCAGGCCGCGGACATGGCCAAGGTCGACGTGGGCCGGGTCCGGGTCGCCGAGAGCGTCGAGCCCGCCGACACCAGCCTGACCAGCAGCCGAGGTTTGTTGCTTCGGCCGCTGGACCAGGCGCTCGGCGACTTCCTCGAGCATTCCGAAACGCTGCGCGAGCTCGCCTAGCTAGATCGTGTCGCAGTCGAGGTAGCGGCGCGTCGTCGAGCGAGTCTCCAGACACGCCTTGAACCGCCGCCACGCTTCTTCGCGGCTGATCTTGCGGCGCTCGGCGATCGCATCGATCACCCAGGGCCGGACGTGGAACAGGGTCGAGCTCTCGGGCACTCCGACATGCTCGAGCGGCGAATTGCCGCAACTCCGGCGAAGCTCCGCGACCATCGGCATGTCCTCGCTGGTGCCGATCGGGCCGCCCCAGCTGAATTGTTCGCCGATTCGCCCCAAATGTCGCGGGCTGCGACCACGGGTGCGCAGCGACATGTACCCCTGTTCGTCCTGGGCGAGCGCGACCTCGCGGGCGAAATAGGCGAGTCGCGCGGGCTTGCCTGGGCTAGTCACGTAGAAGCAGCCGTCACGGAGCACGATCCGGCCGCCGAGCAGCGCCTGGTTGGTCGCGCCAAGGTCGCGGTCGCTTTGCGGGAAAATCCGAATCATCGACATCAGTTGCGGTGCGACCGCCTGACCCTGGACGCCCGACGAGAAGGCCAGCTTGATGGGCTCCGGCACCTTCCAGCCCTCGCGTTCCGCGATTGTCCGGAACTCGGTCTCACTGACGTTGAGGTCCATTCGCAGTTCGCCATAGGTCGCATCGCTGCCATGGCCGCCAAGCAGTCGATGGCGCGTAAACCGCTCGACCCACGGCTTCGCGATCGCCTGCAGCTCCGCGGTGCTGTATTTGGCCCGTCCCGCCTTGAAATGCGGATAGCGCGTGTATTTGGCGAGGGTCCGCTCAGGATCGCGCTTGAAGTAGAAGACGTACGCCCAATCGGGTTTGTGAACCATCCGGGCGTCGGTGAAATTGCCCGCTTCGCGCTTGCGCAGCGTCGCCAGCAGCTTCTCGAACTGGGCTCGCGCCTTTTGCTGCTCGGCGAGTCGCTGGGCCGCCTCGGAGTCGCTGATCCCCGCCATTTGCGCATAGAAGCCGCGCTCGTCCCTGGGCCGGTTTTCGGACGCAGGCGGCTGGTCGGGCAGCGGTGTCGGCGGAACCTGCGCGACGGAGGCGAACCCCGACGGCTCGATCGTCGCACCCGTCGGCGCGAAGCCGGCTGCCGCCAGCAGCGCGCTGACCGCAAGGGCGGTAATCGAATTCACTCGGTGCTCCTCATTAGCAACAGGGCACAATAGGCGGTCTCAAGCTTTCTCCCGCCTGAAGGAGTTGTCGAATGCGCCAGAACTGGCCCGAGCGGCTGTGGCTCGTGCGGCACGGGCAGAGCCAGGGCAATGTCGCCCGCGACGCGGCTCACGAGGCCGGGCTGGCGACCATCGACATCGACCTGCGCGATGTCGACGTGCCCTTGTCGGAACTGGGCTTCAAGCAGGCCGAGGCCGCTGGCCGCTGGTTCGCGGCGCTGCCCAAGGATGAGCGGCCGGAAGTCATCCTGTCGTCGCCCTACGTCCGAGCGCGCCAGACCGCGGAGCTGATCTGCAAGGCCGGAGCGCTCGCCGGCGGCCCGGGGCGCTCGATCGTCGACGAGCGCCTTCGCGAGCGCGAGTTCGGGGTGTTCGACGGGCTGACGACCATCGGCATCCGCGAGAAATTCCCCGAGGAGGCCGCGCACCGCCAGCGGCTCGGCAAATTCTACCACCGCGCTCCCGGCGGCGAGAGCTGGGCCGACGTGATCTTGCGGCTGCGCTCGATGCTCAACACCATCAACCTGCATTACAACGACCGGCGAGTGCTGGTCGTCTGCCACCAGGTCGTCGTGCTGTGCATGCGCTACATTTTGGAGGAGCTCGACGAAGCGCAGATCCTGGCGATCGACAAGCAGGCCGACGTGCTCAACTGCGGCATTTGCGCCTACGAGTTCGAGCCGGACGCGAAAGGCCTGTGCGTCCCCAAATTGGCGTTGTGGAACCACGACGCGCCGCTCGAGAGCGAAGGCGCGGCGAAAACCTCGGCCCCGGACGCGATGGCCGGATCGCGATGAAGGCGGGGACGCCGCTCGACCGGCGAGCGCTCGATTCCAACCCGCTTCCGCCGGTCGTCGACGGCGACAAGGAGACCAAGGGCCGAATCCTGATCATCGCCGGCAGCCGCGAGGTCCCCGGCGCCGCGCTGCTCGCCGCCACCGCCGCGATGCGCGCCGGAGCGGGCAAGCTGACGATCGTCACCGTCGAAAGTATCGCTCCTCAGGTCGCGGTGGCGATGCCCGAAGCGATGGTGATCGGCCTGACCGAAACGCGTAACGGCGGCTTCGCCGGCTCGGCGGTGGCGAGGATCGAGGAGCTCGCGGCCGACGCTGACGCGATTGTTGCGGGGCCGGGGATGTTGCCCGGGAATACCTGCAAGCGCATTTCCGATGTGCTGCTGCAATCCCCCGCGAGCCTCGCGCTCGATGCCGGCTTGTTGCGCAGCCTGTCGCCGCTGGAGGAGCGAGAGCCCGAACGTTCGATCCTGCCGGTGCTTCTGCCTCACGCCGGAGAACTCGCCGATTTGCTTGAAATTGACGAAGAGAAGGTCACCGCCGACCCGATCCGCAGCGCGCACCGAGCCGCTCAGCTGTATCGCTCGGTGGTGCTGGCCAAGGGCGTCACCAGCCAAATCGTCCACCCCGACGGCCGCTGCTGGACCTACAGCGGCGGCGCTCCCGGGCTCGGGGTGTCGGGCAGCGGCGACGTCCTGGCGGGGATCGTCGGCGGCCTTTTGTCGCGCGGCGCCGATCCGCTCGCCGCCATGTTGTGGGGCGTCTGGCTGCACGGCGAAGCCGGAGCCGCACTCGCCCGCAAGGTCGCGCCGATCGGTTTTCTCGCCCGCGAGATCGCCGACGAAATCCCGGCGCTACTTCCGCGCTGATTCCTTCGCCGCGGCGTCCTTGCCCGCCGTGTGCCGCTCGAGCTCGTCGCCGACCAGCCGGACGACGTGGATGACATTGGTCGATCCCGCGGTGCCGAACGGAACTCCGGCCATCAGCACCACCCGGTCGCCGCCTTGCGCGATCCGGTGGCGCAGGGCCATGCGCTTGCCCTTCTCGACCATCTCCTCGAAATTGTTGACGTCGCGCGAATGGACCGGGTGGACGCCCCACAGCAGTCCCATCCGCCGCGCCGTGGTCAGCGACGGGCTCATCGCCAGCAGCGGCACCGCGGGGCGCTCGCGGGCGATGCGCCGAGCGGTCGACCCCGAGCTGGTGTAGCAGACCATCGCGGTCGCCGAGACGGTGCTGGCGATCTGCCGGGCCGAGCCGGCCAGCGCGTCGGCGGTCGTCGGCTCCAGCCGGGTTTCGGTGAAATGGACCCGCGCCGGGTAGATCGGGTCGCGCTCGGCGCTGGTCGCGATCCGGTCCATCATCGCCACCGCCTCGACCGGATAATCGCCCGCGGCGCTTTCCGCCGACAGCATCACCGCGTCGGCCCCGTCGTAGATCGCGGTCGCGACGTCGCTGACCTCGGCCCGGGTTGGAGTCGGCGAGGTGATCATCGATTCGAGCATTTGCGTCGCCACCACGACCGGCTTTCCGAACTGGCGGGCGGAGGCGATGATCCGGTTCTGCAGCGGCGGCACCTGCTCGGGCGGCAGCTCGACCCCGAGGTCGCCGCGCGCCACCATGACCGCATCCGCAAGCGCGATGATGTCGTTCAATTGGTCGATCGCGGCCGGCTTCTCGATCTTGGCCAGCAGCGCCGCTTTCTCGCCGATCAAACCGCGCGCCTCGGCGACGTCCTCCGGCCGCTGGACGAACGACAAAGCGATCCAGTCGGCCTTCTGCTCGAGCGCGAAAGCGAGGTCGACGCGGTCCTTTTCGGTCAGCGACGGGATCGGCACCAGCACGTCGGGGACGTTGACGCCCTTGTTGTCGGACACCGTGCCGCCGACCTGGACCTCGGTTACCAGCGTCCGGTCATCGACCTCCAGCGTCTTCAGGCGCACCTTGCCGTCGTCGATCAGGATTCGATCGCCGGGGCGAATCGCTCCGAACAGCTCGGGATGAGGGAGCTCGACCCGCTCGGAACTGCCCGCATTATGCTTGCGGTCGAGCGTGAACCGGTCGCCGGCCTTGAGGACCGCCGACTTGCCCTTGAAATGACCGACCCGGAGCTTGGGCCCCTGCAGGTCGAACAGGATCGTCGTCGGCCGCTTGAGCTCCTTTTCGAGCCCCCGGATGGCCTCGACCAGCTCGGCCTTCTGGTCATGGTCGCCGTGGCTCATGTTGATCCGGAACGCGTCCGCTCCGGCCAGCATCAACCGGCGGATCATATCCGGATCGCTCGATGCCGGCCCCAGCGTCGCCAGGATCTTCACCTTGCGCGATCGGGGTGCGAAGGTTTCGCTCACTGGGCTCCTTCCGCTTTCAAAGCGGGCTTCCGCATAGCCGGTTGGCGCGCTGGTTCAACCCGGCTTGAGCGGCCGCAGCGGCTGGCCTAGAGCCGCCGTTCAACCCGGAATCGGAGATCTGAGGATATGGCGGAAGGCACCGTCGCGGCCGATCAGCTGCGGCTGTTCATCGAGCGCATCGAGCGGCTCGAGGAAGAGAAAAAGGCGATGGCCGACGATATTCGCGACGTCTATTCGGAGGCCAAGGCGAGCGGCTACGACACCAAGACGATGCGCGCGATCGTCCGGCTGCGGAAGATGGAAACCCATACGCGGCAGGAGATGGACGCGCTGCTCGACACCTATCGCATCGCGCTCGGCCTGCGATAAGGACCCGCCATGGCCGGCCATTCCAAATATAAGAACATCATGTACCGCAAGGGCGCGCAGGACAAAAAGCGCTCGAACCTGTTCTCCAAGCTGTCGCGCGAGATCACGGTCGCGGCCAGGATGGGCCTGCCCGATCCGGAGATGAACGCCCGCCTTCGCGCGGCCGTGATGGCGGCCAAGGCGCAATCGATGCCCAAGGACAATATCCAGCGGTCGATCGACAAGGCGTCCGGCAGCGAGGGCGAGAATTACGAGGAGATCCGCTACGAGGGCTTCGGCCCGGGCGGGGTCGCGCTGATCGTCGAGGCGCTGACCGACAACCGTAACCGGACCGCGACCAACGTCCGCACCATCTTTTCCAAGAACGGCGGCAATCTCGGTGCCGGAGGCAGCGTCAGCCACGGCTTCGAGCGCATGGGGCTGATCGAATATGGGCCGGCCGCCGGTGATGCCGACAAGGTTCTCGAAGCGGCGATCGAGGCCGGCGCCGACGATGTCGAATCGGACGAGGGCGGCCACCAGATCTGGACCGCGCTCGACCAGCTGCACGAAGTCCAGAAGGCGCTTGAACCGCTGCTCGGCGAGCCCGACAGCGCCAAGCTCGCGTGGAAGCCGGCGACCTCGGTCGAAGTCCGCGGCGGCGACGCCGAAAGCCTGATGAAGCTGATCGACGCGCTCGAGGACGACGACGACATCCAGACCGTCTGGGGCAATTACGACGTGCCGGAAGAGGAGCTGGCGCGGCTGGCTTGACCTTCACCCCTCCCGCTTGCGGGAGGGCGCTCTCATCCTCCCCTCCCGCTTGCGGGAGGGGCCGGGGGAGGGCATGTCCGCCACCACCGTGAAGCGACCGACAATCCCTCCCCTAACCCCTCCCGCAAGCGGGAGGGGGACATGAAAATCCTCGGCCTCGATCCCGGGCTCGGAACGACCGGCTGGGGCCTGATCGAAGCGCAAGGCAATCGCTTGTCGCACCTCGCCAATGGCGAGTTCAGCACCCGCACCGCCGATCCGCTCCCCTCGCGGCTTGCCGAGATCGCTCGCGAGCTCGAAGCGCTGCTGGCCGAGCACAGCCCCGACACCGCCGCGGTCGAGGAAGTGTTCGTCAACAAGAACCCGCAGTCGACGCTCAAGCTCGGCCAGGCGCGGGGGGTCGCGCTGATGACTGCGGCCCGCTCCGGCCTCGACGTCGGCGAATATGCTGCGCGGCTGGTCAAGAAAGCGGTGGTCGGCAACGGCAATGCCGAAAAGGTGCAGGTCCACGCGATGGTCGGGCGCCTGCTCCCCGGAGTGAAGATCGCCGGCCCGGACGCCGCCGACGCGCTCGCCGTGGCCATCACCCACGCCCATTTTCTGGCCTCGGCCCGGGCTTCTTCCCCTCCCTTTCAAGGGAGGGGCTAGGGGTGGGTGGCAGGCGAGCAGGCTCAATGCCTGCGAGGATGCGTCGTCAGCGGCATCGAGCCGCTTCAGTCGCCACCCATCCCTCAATCCCCTCCCTTGAAAGGGAGGGGAGGCCTGCTAGCGTCCACCGATGATCGCCCGCCTCACCGGAACCCTCGCCGAAACCAGCGCCGACGGAGCGGTGATCGACGTCGGCGGGGTCGGCTATGCGGTGCTCGCCAGTGCCCGAACGCTCGACGCGCTGGGTCCGGTCGGCGGCGAGGTGCTGCTGCTGACCGAAATGCAGGTCCGCGAGGATTCGATGACCCTGTTCGGCTTCGCCACCGCCGGCGAGCGCGAGGCGTTTCGGGCTTTGACCTCGGTCCAGGGCGTCGGCGGCCGCGTCGCGCTGGCGATCCTCTCGGCGCTCGGCCCCGACGAGCTGTCGCAGGCGGTCTCATCCGGCGACAAGGCGATGATCGCCCGCGCCAACGGCGTCGGCCCCAAGCTCGCCGCCCGCATCGCCAACGAACTCCAGGGCAAGCTTGGAGCGCCGGGCCTGGCCGGAACCGCAGGGGCAGCGCTGCCGCGCTCCGGAACCGCCGCCGACGCGGCTTCGGCGCTCGGCAACCTCGGCTTCAAGCCCGCCGAAGCTAGCGCCGCAGTTGCCGCCGCCCACGAAGAGCTCGGACCCGAAGCCCAGCTCGACGCGCTCGTCCGGCTGGCGCTCAGAAAGGCGGCGAAATGAAACGCATCGCTTGGATCAGCTTTTGCTTAGTTGTTCTGACACCTGCCTCCCCGTTGTGGGCATGCGGCGGGGAGCAATTTCACGATTACGTCCTGCTAGACGACCCCCCACCTGAAAAGCCGGCCGGAACAATCTTGCTCAAGGTTCTCGCTCCCCGGCCGAAACAGGCGCTTCCGCTCCCGCCCCCGCCCGTCGACGGTGTGATCGAGAATATGCCCGGCACGGCACTGGAAGGCAGAAGCGTGACCATCCGGATGAATGGCTGGTCAAGCTGTACGTACTGGGCCGAATCGGCCACCGCGTCCTACACCGTAGGCCGCCTTCGCGAGGACGGGGGCAGGCTCTCCTTCGAGCCCCGCGTGTTCCTGGGAGCCCACGGCCGAAGCATGGAGGCTCTGGATCGATCGCTAAAGAGCAAGGAAAAGTGAACGGTTCTGATCGCGCTCAAATCGGCAATCATACGCCTACCAAGACCGCATCGTGCCGCTGCGGGCAGCTGCGCGCGACCGCTACCGGCGAGCCGGTGCGGGTGTCGCTGTGCCACTGCCTCGATTGCCAGAAGCGGACCGGCAGCGCGTTCAGCGCCCAGGCGCGGTGGCCGGCCGGCCAGGTGACGATCGAGGGGGAGTCCAAAATCTGGAGCCATTTCGCCGACAGCGGCAACCGGATTACCCACCATTTCTGCGCCGATTGCGGTTCGACCGTCCACTATTCGATCGAGGGGAAGTTCGATGGCCTGGTCGCCATCCCGCTAGGCGCATTCGCCGACCCAAAATTTCCAGCGCCGCAATTCTCGGTGTGGGAGCAGCGCAAGCATCGCTGGGTTGAGATTTTGGGCGATCAGGTCGAGCATTCGGACTGATGGCCACCGACCCCGCCCGCATCACCAGCCCCGAGCGCACCCCCGAGGACGCCGATGCCGCGCTGCGCCCGAAGAGCCTCGACGAGTTCATCGGCCAGCAAAGCGCGCGCGAGAATTTGCGGGTGTTCGTCAACGCGGCGAAGTCGCGCGGCGAGCCGCTCGACCATGTCCTGCTCCACGGCCCGCCGGGGCTCGGCAAGACGACCCTGGCCGGTATCCTCGCCCGCGAAATGGGCGTCGGCTTCCGCGCCACCTCCGGCCCGGTGATCGCCAAGTCGGGCGACCTCGCCGCGCTGCTGACAAACCTCGAGGACGGCGACGTTTTGTTCATCGACGAGATCCACCGGCTCCAGCCGGCGATCGAGGAAGTACTCTACCCGGCGATGGAGGACCGAGCGCTCGACCTGATGATCGGCGAAGGACCGTCGGCGCGCTCGGTGCGGATCGACCTGCCGCGTTTCACGTTGATCGGTGCGACCACTCGACAGGGACTTCTGACGACTCCGCTTCGCGACCGCTTCGGCATCCCCATCCGGCTCAATTTCTACAGCGTGCCCGAGCTCGAGCAGGTGGTGCGTCGCGCGGCGGGCCTGCTCGGTGTCGACCTCAAGGACGAGGGCGCGCACGAAATCGCCCGGCGGTCGCGCGGCACTCCGCGGGTCGCCGGTCGCCTGCTTCGCCGGGTGCGCGATTTCGCCCATGCGGTCGGCGCGAATGCGGTCGATGCCGCGGTCGCCGACAAAGCGCTGGACCGGCTCGAGATCGACGGGCTCGGGCTCGACGCGATGGACCGGCGCTATCTGACCATGATCGCCGACATCTACGGCGGCGGCCCGGTCGGCATCGAGACGCTCGCCGCCGGGCTGTCGGAGCCGCGGGACACCATCGAGGACGTCATCGAGCCGTTCCTCATTCAGCTTGGAATCATCGCCCGGACCGCACGGGGCCGCTGCCTCAACGGCCGCGGCTGGAAGCACCTCGGGCTGACCCCGCCCGCGGGCAGCCAGAGCGGCCTGTTCGATTCAGGAGCCGTGCCGAAGTGATTCGACTTGCAATGCTGGCGGTTCTCTCCGTCGCGGCCGCGCCAGCCGCAGCCCAACCCGCCGCTCCGGCGCCCGATTATTCGAAGCCCTCGAGCTGGCTGTGCCTGCCCGGCCGCAGCGACACCTGCTCGAAGCCGCTGCCGACAACCGCGCTCAACCCCAACGGCTACGGCTCGAACGGTCCCAGCCCCATCGCCAAGAACCCGCCGGTCGACTGCTTCTACGTTTACCCGACCGTGTCGCGCGACCGCGGCATGAACAGCGACCTGACGCCCGACGCCGCGGAAACATCGGCCGCCCAGAGCCAGTTCGCGCGCTTCGCCGGTGTCTGCCGCACTTTCGCTCCGCTCTATCGCCAGTTGACGCTCAGCGCGGTCGCCGCCTCGGCGGTTGGGACCGACCTCACCGCGCCGGGTGCGCTCGCTTATCGCGACGTCGCCGCGGCCTGGAGCCGCTACCTTGCCGTCCACAACAAGGGCCGGCCGTTCGTGCTGATCGGCCACAGCCAGGGCTCCGCGATGCTGCAGGAGCTGATCAAGCGCGAGATCGAGGGCAAGGCCGTCGCCCGGCAGTTGCTTCGAGCGATCATTCCCGGTTTCAACACGCTGGTGCCGCAGGGCAAGCGGGTCGGCGGCACCTTCAAATCGACTCCGCTGTGCGCTTCACGGGCCGAAACCGGCTGTGTGATGACCTGGGTCAGCTTTCGCGAGAACAATGTTCCGCCGCCCGGAGCGATGTTCGGAATGGCCGCGCAGCCCGGAATGACGGTCGGCTGCACCAACCCGGCGCGGCCCGGCTCGACGCGCTGGGAAACACTCGACAGCTATTGGAACACGCGGCTCAATTTGCCGGTGGCCGGCGGGCCGATCGTCTGGTCGAGCGAGGGCCCGCCGCCGACCCAATTCCTGCGCACCCAGGGGCTGGTCTCCGCCCGATGCGCCAACAACGGCCCACGCGGCTATCTGTCGGTGCGCACCAACGTCGACCCGAAGGACAAGCGCACCGACCGCATTGGCGGCGAGGTCGGGATGCTCGGCATGTTCCTTCCTGGCTGGGGAATGCACGTCGCCGACATCGCCATCGCCCAGGGCGACCTGATCCGGACGGTCGATGAGCTCGGGAGCAGACGCTGATCCCCTCGCCGGATTTCGACACACCCTATCGCGGCGGCTTTGTCGGTCCCGAGCATCGTTTCGCCTTGACCGTCTATTTCGAGGACACCGACAGCGCCGGCATCGTCTATTATGCCAATTATTTGAAGTTCATGGAGCGGGCTCGGTCGGACATGATCCGCGCCGCCGGCGTCGACCAATATTCCGCCCATCATTCGGGCGGCGGCGCCTATGCGGTCGCCGACGTCGCCATCCGTTACCTCAAGCCGGCTCGGCTCGGCGACGACCTGGTCGTGGTCAGCACGGTCGACCAGATCCGCGCCGTTTCGGTCCTTATTCACCAGCGAGTCATGCGCGGGCCCGAACTATTGACCGATGCGCGGGTGACCGCGGCTTTCCTCACCGCCGACGGCCGGCCGCAGCGCCAGCCGAAGGAGTGGGTCGAGCGTTTCAAGGCGATCGGCGAAAGGGCATGATGCTGCGAGTGAGTTCAAGAGCGACGTTGGTGCTGGCGGGACTGCTGCTGCCGGCGGCCGTAAACGCCCAGGAAACGGCTCCGGCCGTGATCATCGTGCCTCAGCTGGCGACGCCGGAGAACGTCGCCACCCCGGCCGGCGATACGCGGCTGCTCGCCCGCTATGTCGCCGACGTCATCACCGCCGACCTGCGATCGACCCGCGAGCTGGTTCCGATCGGGCCCGAGAATGCGCGAGTCTATTCCTATCCGGAGGCGACCGCGCCGTCTTTCGCCTTGTGGCGCAAGACCGGCGCCAAGACCCTTGTCACCGGCTTCGTCCAGTCGCGGTCCGACGGCCGGATTACCGTCGGCTGCTATCTCCACGACCTTTCCGGCGGACGCGAGATCGCCCGCAAGGGTTTCGTCGTCGCTCCGGCCGAGTGGCGGCGAGCTGCCCACCGTTGCTCCGACGCGGTCTATGAAAAGCTCGCCGGACGGCCCGGCTGGTTCGACACCCGCATCGCCTATGTCGCCGAGAGCGGCGCCGGCGCAAGCCAGGTCAAGCGCATCGCCTTGATGGACAGCGACGGCACCGCCCACAGCTACGTGACCGCGGGCGACTCGACCGTGCTCGCGCCTCGCCTCGCGCCGGGTGGCGAACGCATCGCTTATGTCAGCATGGCCGGCGGCCAGGCGCACATCCGCGTCGCGGAGGTCGAAGGCGGACAGGAACGGGCGTTGCTGCCGGGCAATGCGATGAGCTTCGCGCCGTCCTTCTCGGCTGACGGCACGCGCCTGGCTTTCTCGATGGCGGTGGACGGGAACACCGATGTCTATGTCGCCAATGCCGATGGCGGCGGCCTGCAGCGGCTGACCAGCACGCCCGGGATCGACACCGCGCCGAGTTTTTCGCCCGACGGAACCCGCATCGTGTTCGAAAGCGACCGCTCCGGAAGCCAGCAATTATACGTGATGAACGCCGACGGCTCGCGAGCGCGGCGGATCAGCTTCGGGGGTGCGCGCTATGCGTCGCCCGCCTGGAGCCCGGACGGCGAGCGGATCGCCTACTCGCGGCTTGCCGGCAGCACGCTCAGCATCGGCGTGATGAGCGCGACCGGAGCCGGCGAGAAAGTCCTGACCTCCGGCCCGCAGGACGAGGAACCGAGCTGGTCGGCGGGCGGCCGCGACCTGCTGTTCCAGCGCACGCAAAGCGGCCGGACGAGCCTCAACGTGATCTCGGTCGACGGTGGAACGCCGCGGCGGATCGTCACTCCGCAAGACGGCTCCGACCCCGACTGGTCGAGACCGGGGAGCTAGGTGATGCGAAACACCATCCTTGCCGCCATCATCCTGGCTTCCTTAGGCGCGGGCACAATCGCGCCAGCGCAGGTGCGGCTCCCGCCAATTCCGCGGATCGGGCCGCGCGGGCAGCCGCCGCCCCCGCCGATGACCATCGAGATGCTGCAAGCCGACCTGGTCGCCAAGACCGGCAGCGACATGGTCTATTTCGCCGGCGCCAGCCACGGCATCAACGCCGCCGGGCAGGCGACGCTGGTCGCCCAGGCGCGCTGGCTGCTCGCCAACCCGGCGATGCGGGCGCGGATCGAGGGCCATGCCGACGAGCGCACACCGCGCGATTATGCGCTGGCGGTCGGCGAGCGGCGGGCCGACGCGGTCCGCGATTTCCTCGTTCTGCAGGGGGTCCAGCCGGGCCGGCTGACGATCGTCAGCTGGGGCAAGGAGCGCCCCGCGGTCGGCGGCTCAAGTGAAGATGCGCTGGCGCTCAACCGGCGCGCGAGAACCGTTCTAATTCCCTAAGCGGCGTGTCGATGTTGCCCGGCGCCGAGCCACGAGCGCGCCTGGCGCTGGGCCTCGGCGATTTCGCGGGCGGTCATCTCGATGGCGATTTCGGCCCGGCATTGCTGGCCGCGAGTGCAGCCCGACAGCGCCGCCAGGTTGAACCATTTATGCGCTTCGATCAGGTCCACCGGAACGCCGCCGCGGCCCGTCGAATAGGTCACCCCAAGCTCGAACAACGCATCGACGTCACCGCGCTCGGCGTCGGCGAGACGGCTGCGAATCAGAAAATCCGCACCCTTCTGGCTAATGGCACCCATGGCTTGTCCCCCTTTTTTCCACAGAGGCGTTTTCAGCGCTGCAATCCAAAGAAATGGTTAACGCGGCGGTGAAGGGTCCAATTCAACCGCGATATTGTCGATCAGCCGAGTGCCGCCGATCGTCGCGGCCGCGATCAGCCGCATCGCGCCGCCCGGCTCGCCGAGGGGCTCGAGCGAACCGGCATCGACCAAAGCGACATAATCGATGCTTGAGAAACCGGCCGAGCGGATCGCGTCTTTCGCGACCCCAAGCGCCGCCTCGACCGGCTCGCCCGACAGGATCGCATCTCCGGCGGCCGCCAGCGCCTCCGGCAGCGCGACTGCTCGTTTTCGATCGTCGGCGGACAAATATGCGTTGCGCGATGAAAGCGCGAGACCGTCCTCGTCGCGGACCGTCGGCACTCCGATGATCGCGATCCCAAGCCCGAGATCGCTGGTCATTCGTCGGATGACCGCGAGCTGCTGGAAGTCCTTTTCGCCGAACAAGGCGACATCCGGCCTCACCGCCAGCATCAGCCTCGCGACGACCGTCGCGACGCCGTCGAAATGCCCGGGCCGGGCTTCGCCTTCCCAGCGTTCGCTGAGTCCCTTCACGCTTACGGCAGTCGCAAAACCCTCCGGGTAGATGTCGCTCGCAGCCGGAATCCACAGCAAGTCGCACCCGGCCTGCTCCAACTTCTGGGCGTCGGCGGCTTCCTGGCGAGGGTAGCGATCGAGGTCCTCGTCCGCACCGAACTGGAGCGGGTTGACGAAAATCGTCGCGACGACGTGGTCCGCGCGCCGCTTGGCTTCGGCGATCAGCGCCAGGTGTCCGGCGTGGAGCGCGCCCATCGTCGGCACCAGCGCAAGCTTGCCGCCGCGGAGCGCGAAAACTTCACCGGCGAGGGCTTCTATGTCACGGATTATTTGCAAGGATTCGGCCCCTCCGATACACTCCGCCAATGGCGCTTTGCGGCGCTGCGGGGGGAAAGATCAAGCGACATGAGCGACCCTCATTTCATCATCTTCGCCAACGAGAAGGGCGGCACCGGCAAGTCGACCACCGCCGTCCACACGGCGATCGCCCTCGCCGCCTCCGGCCACCGCGTCGCCGCGCTCGACCTCGACGCGCGCCAGCGGACGATGGCCCGCTACCTCGAGAACCGCGACGCCACCATGCGGCGGCTCGACAAGGAACTGCCGCAAGCGCCCTTCGAAGTGCTCGACGATCATACCGAAAAGGGCTTGGGCGCGGCGATCGCCCGACTGTCCGAGAATGCGGACGTAATCGTCGTCGACACTCCAGGCCGCGACGACCCGGTCAGCCGAGCGGCGATCCTCCAGGCCGACACATTGGTCACGCCGATGAACGACAGCTTCGTCGACCTCGACCTGATCGGCCAGGTCCATCCGGAGAATTACAAGATCACCAAGCCGAGCTTCTACGCCGAGCTGATCTGGAACAGCCGCACCGAGCGCGCCAAGAACACCGGCCGGAGCGTCGACTGGGTCGTGCTCCGCAACCGCCTGCAGCACGTCGACAGCCACAATCTTCGCCGCGTCGGCGCCGCGCTCGACGAGCTCGCCCGCCGAGTCGGCTTCCGGGTCATCCCCGGGCTCGGCGAAAGGGTGATCTACCGCGAGCTGTTTCCCAAGGGCCTGACCCTGCTCGACTTCGAGCATCTGGGCGAGGTCGGGATCGGCCACATCACCGCCCGCCAGGAGCTCCGCGAGATGATCGCCGGGCTCGGCGTTCCGGAGCCGGGAGCGACCGTTCCCGAGCCGGTCGCCGCCGCCGGCTGAGCGTAAGCCCCGCCCCTTGATGGGGAGGGGTTGGGGCGGGGTGGCGTCTTCGAATCAATCTCAGCTGCGCCACCGCCACCCCCACCCAACCCTCCCCCATCAAGGGGGAGAGCTATTTGGTGATTGAACAATGCCTCCAATTCGTGTGTTCGCCGGCGGATGACCCACACCTTCAACCCCTCCATCCTCCGCGAATATGACGTTCGCGGCATCGTCGGCGACACCCTCACCGAAGCCGACGCTTATGCGTTGGGCCGCGGCTACGCGGCGCTAGCGACCGACGAAGGAGCTCGACGCGTCGCCGTCGGGCGCGACGGACGCACCCACTCGCCCGAGCTCGAGTCGGCGCTGCTCGACGGCCTCACCACGGGCGGCCTCGATGTCGTCCGAATCGGCATGGGCCCGAGCCCGATGCTCTATTTCGCCACCCACCAGCTCGAGGTCGACGGCGGCATCCAGGTCACCGGCAGCCACAACCCGGCCGACTACAACGGCTTCAAGCTGCTCTTGAAAGCCCGCTCGGTGTTCGGCGAGGAGATCCAGGCGCTCGGCCGGCGCTGCGCCGCGGGCGAATGGAGCGAGGGCGAAGGCAAGGTCGAGGAAGCGGACGTTCTCGACGCTTACGTCGACCGGCTGATCGAGGACTTCCAGGGCGGCGAATATCGGATCGGCTGGGACGCCGGCAATGGCGCGTCCGGACCGGCGCTCGAACGGCTCGTCCAGCGCCTGCCCGGCGAGCATCACACGATTTTCACCGAGGTCGACGGCACTTTCCCCAACCATCACCCCGACCCGACCGTCGAGGCCAATCTCGCCGACCTGAAAGCGCTGGTTGCCGAAAAGGAACTCGACTTCGGGATTGCGTTCGACGGCGACGGCGACCGCATCGGCGCGGTCGATGGCGAAGGCCGGGTGATCTGGGGCGACCAATTGCTCGCCATCCTTGCCGGCCCGGTGCTCGCCGAGAGCCCCGGCGCGACGATCATCGCCGACGTCAAGGCCAGCCAGATCCTGTTCGACCGGATCGCCGAACTCGGCGGAACGCCCTTGATGTGGAAGACCGGCCACAGCCTGATCAAGTCGAAGATGAAGGAGACCGGCGCGCCGTTGGCCGGCGAGATGAGCGGCCACATCTTCTTCAAGCACCGCTGGTACGGCTTCGACGACGCGCTCTACGCCGCGGTCCGCCTGATCGAGGCGGTCGCGAAATCGGGCAAGAGTTTGACCCAGCTGATGGACGAAATGCCCAAGTCCGTCGCGACGCCGGAGCTGCGGTTTCCGGTCGAAGCCAGCCGCAAATTCGCCGTGGTCGACGAAGTGCTGGCCCGCTTGTCCGCCGACGGCGCCAGAGTCGACGCCACCGACGGCGCGAGGGTCAACACCGCCGACGGCTGGTGGCTCCTCCGCGCCTCCAACACCCAAGACGTCCTAGTCGCCCGCGCCGAAGCGAAGAACGAGGCGGGTCTCAAGCGCCTCGTCGCGCAGATCGACGGTCAGCTGGCCGAATCAGGCGTGAGGCGGGCCGAGCCCGTGCACTGACGCGTTATCACGTGACCGTCAGCTCAATCTCGCTGCCAATCGGAATGTCGTCCTTACACAGTCCCGGCAGCAAAAAGGCCTCCCTTTCGATCGGCTCGGGAGTCCGTCGAAGCAGCCATTCCTTGAATGCTTCGGCTTCTATGGTCGTGCCGTCCGGTCGACGCACTATGGCTGCAAGCTTCTTTGCGACAGGTAGTTCGGTGGTCCCCTCAACGGCGACAACAAGCCCCCTGCCAGTGATCTGAAATGTATCTGCAACCCGCATCTTCAGATCATGCCGAAGCCGGCGATCAAATCAATCAGTCATCCTCATCCTCATACCCCACCAAGTTCAGCTCCCGCGCCTTGATCTGGTGGGTCATGCACCAGTGCATCAGCGCGTCCTCGCGGCCATGGGTGATCCACACTTCCTTCGGCGCCACATCGCGGATGGTCTGGGTGAGCTCGTCCCAGTCGGCGTGGTCGGAGATCACCAGCGGCAGCTCGACGTTGCGCTGGCGGGCGCGCTGGCGAATCCGCATCCAGCCCGACGCCATCGCCGTCACCGGATCGGGTAATCGCCGCGACCAGCGGTCGTTGAGCGCGCCCGGCGGAGCGATGACGATATGCCCGGCCATCTCAGCCTTGGTCGCTCCGGCGCAATGGCGAAGCTCGCCGAGATCGACTCCGAACTGCTCGTAAAGGCGGCACAGGCGCTCGACCGCGCCGTGGTAGTAGATCGGGTCGTGGTGGCCGCGGCCGCGAAGCTCCATGATCACGCGCTGCGCCTTGCCGAGCGCGTAGGCGCCGACCAGCACGCAGCGCGACGGGTCGACACGCAGCCGATGGAGCAGCCGGTCGATCTCGCTGCCGGTGTCGGGATGGCGGAACACCGGCAGGCCGAACGTCGCCTCGGTGATGAAAATGTCGCACGGAGTCGGCACGAACGGCGGGCAAGTCGGGTCGGCGCGCCGCTTGTAGTCCCCCGACACCACCGCGCGCTCGCCCTTGTGCTCGAGGACGATCTGCGCGGATCCCAGCACGTGACCCGCCGGGACGAAGCTGATCTCGACGTCGCCTAACCGGATGCACTCGCCATAAGCCATCGGGTGGCCGGTTTGCTCGCCGTAGCGGACGCCCATGATCGCCAGCGTTTCCGGAGTCGCCCACACCTCGCCGTGGCCGCCGCGCGCGTGGTCGGCGTGGCCGTGGGTGACGAGCGCGCGCGGCTTGGGCTCCGACGGGTCGACCCACGCGTTCGCCGGGCGCACATAGATGCCTTCCGGACAAGGCTCGATCCAGGAACCCAAACGCGCCATCGCGAGCTATAGTGAGCGAGCAGCCGGGCGGTTCCGGCCGATGTGGAGATGATGCATGGACGAATCGCTGTGGACCCTGATGACCATCGTCGGCCCGCTAATCCTGTTGCTCCTGCTGGTTTGGCTGGTCATGCGCTCGCGCCGGCAGGCGAATCAGACGACCGACACGACCGCGCGCACCGAACAGGCGACTCACCAGGGCTATGTCGAGGAGGAAGCCCGCCGGCGCGAAGGGACCGACGACCTCTGAGCGGAGCGCAACTGCCGGAGGTTATCCGCCGCTGGTTCGATGAACGCGGCTGGGAGCCAAGGCGGCACCAGCTCGAAATGCTGGAGCTGGCGAGGGCCGGACGGAGCGGGCTGCTGGTTGCGGCGACCGGGGCCGGCAAGACGCTGGCCGGGTTCCTGCCGACGCTCTGCGAATTGATCGAGCTCCAAAAGCCCTCCCCCTCGATGGGGGAGGGTTGGGTGGCGGTGGAAGCTCCGCCAGAACAGCGCTTGTCGTCGGACGCCACCCCACCCCAGCCCCTCCCCATCAAGGGGAGGGGCTTCGACAGTGTCGGCCTGCACACGCTCTATGTATCACCGCTCAAGGCGCTCGGCGTCGACGTCCAGCGCAACCTGCTCGGACCGATCGGCGAAATGGACCTGCCGATCCGCGTCGAGACCCGCAGCGGCGACACTCCGTCCGACCGCAAGGCGCGCCAGCGAGTGCGGCCGCCGCACATCCTGCTGACGACCCCCGAATCGCTGAGCCTGCTGCTGAGCTACCCGGAGAGCGGCACTTTATTCGCCGGCCTGAAGACGATCGTCATCGACGAGCTGCACGCGTTCGCCAAGGACAAGCGCGGCGACCTGCTGTCGCTGTCGATGGCGCGTTTGCAGACATTCGCGCCCGGCCTGCGCCGGGTCGGCCTCTCCGCAACGATCAGCGATCCGGACGCCTATCGCGGCTGGCTGGCGCCCGATGCCGACGAGAGCCTGGTCGACCTCATCACCGGCGATCCGGGGGCCGAGCCGGACCTGTCGATCCTGATCCCCGACGGCCAGATCCCGTGGGCGGGCCATTCCGGTCGTCACGCCGCGCGCGACGTGATGGAGCTGATCGAGCGGCACAGGATGACGCTGATCTTCTGCAATACGCGCAGCCTGGCCGAGCTGATTTTCCAGGATTTATGGGCGGTCAACGACCAGACGCTGCCGATCGGCATCCACCACGGCAGCCTGGCCCTGGAGGCGCGGCGCAAGGTCGAGTCGGCGATGAGTTCGGGGCGCCTACGCGGCCTCGTCGCGACCTCCAGCCTCGATCTCGGCATCGACTGGGGCGACATCGACCTGGTCGTCCAGATGGGCGCCCCGAAGGGCAGCTCGCGCCTGCTGCAGCGGATCGGCCGCGCCAACCACCGTCTCGACGAGCCGAGCACCGGGATCATCGTCCCCGGCAACCGCTTCGAATATTTGGAAGCGCGCGCGGCGCTGGACGCAATCGACGACGGCGAGCTCGACCCGGAGAATTTCCGCCCGGGGGCGCTCGACGTGCTCGCCCAGCACATCCTCGCGGTGGCCTGTTCCTCATCGTTTGAGGAAGCGGAGCTGCTCGCAGAGCTGCGCTCAGCCGCGCCCTATGCCGGCCTTCGCGACGAAACCTTTCAGGAAGTGCTCAGCTTCATCGCCACCGGCGGCTACGCGCTGCGAGCCTATGACAAGTTCCGCCGGCTGGTCCGCGATCCGGACGGCCGCTGGCGGATCGCGCGCCCGGCAATCGCCCTCCAGCACCGGTTAAACGCCGGGATCATCGTCGAGGCGCCGCTGCTGGTCGTGCGCTTCAAGAGCGGCCGCCGGCTCGGAACCGTCGAGGAAGGCTTCGCCAACACGCTGGCGCCCGGCGATCACTTCTTCTTCTCCGGCCTCAGCCTCGAGGTCGAGCGCATCAAGGACGGCGAGATCTTCGTCCACGCGTCGTCGAAATCGGCTCGGATCGTCACCTACGGCGGCCAGCGCATGTCGATGTCGACGCACCTTGCCAACCGCGTCCGCCACATGCTGTGCGACCGCAACGACTGGCACCGCTTCCCCGACGACGTCCGCGAATGGCTCGAGGTCCAGGGCCGGCGATCGACCCTGCCCGAGCCCGAGCAGCTGCTGGTCGAGACCTTCGAGCACCACGGCCAGCATTACATGGTCGCCTACAGCTTCGAAGGCTGGAACGCGCACCAGTCGCTGGGCATGCTGATCACCAAGCGCATGGAGAATCTGGGTTTGAAGCCGCTCGGATTCGTCGCCAACGATTACGGCCTCGCCTGCTACGGGCTCGAACCGATCCGCGACCCGAAGGCGCTGTTTTCGCCCGACATCCTCGAGCAGGAATTCGTCGACTGGGTCGAGCAATCCTATCTTCTCAAGAGCGCGTTCCGGGAGGTCGCGGTGATCGGCGGGCTGGTCGAGCGGCACCACCCGGGCAAGCGCAAGTCGGGGCGCCAGGTCAGCTTCTCGACCGACCTCATCTACGACGTTCTGCGCCGCTACGAGCCCCAGCATTTGCTGCTGCGCGCCGCCTGGGAGGACGCGCGCGCCCGGATGACCGAGCTGGGTCGGCTGGTGCGGCTGGTCGATCGCGCTACGGCGACCATGGTCCATGTCGAGGCCGACCGCATCACGCCGATGGCGGTGCCGCTGATGGTGATCGTCGGCCGCGAGGCGATGCCGCCGGGCGGCGAGGCCGACGAAACCCTGCTGATCCAGGCAGAAAGCCTCGCACAGGAGGCCATGGCGCTGTAGGGTGGCGCGGCATGAAAAGCCTCGCCCTCCCCTTTGCCTTGCCGCTGCTTGCCGGCTGTATCGTCGCGGACGTCGCGGAAACGGCGGTGGCCGTGGCTAAGGTTCCGGTCAAGGTCGTCTCGGCCGGCGTCGACGCCGCGACCACCAGCCAGTCCGAGGCCGACGAGAAGCGCGGGCGCGAGTTGCGCGAGGCCGATGAGAAGCGCGCCCGCGAAGAGCGTGAGGCCGCAAAAAAGGCTGCGGAGCAACCACAAAGCGAGTAGCCCGCCGCAGGTGCGTTACTTCCTCGATACCGAGTTCAACGGCTTCGGCGGGGCGCTGCTGAGCCTCGCGCTGGTCCCCGAGGACGGCCAGGAGTTCTACGTGACGCTGGAGTGCGACGACCCCATTTTCCCGTGGGTCGAGCGCAACGTCATGCCCTACCTCGACAATGTGCCGGTCGGCCTGGTGTCGCCGCGGATGACCCGCCGCGCGGCCGCCGACGCGCTCGCGGCCTATCTGGGCACCGACCCCGAGCCCGAGCTGGTCGCCGACTGGCCAGAGGACGTCACGCAATTTTGCTCGCTGCTGATGATCGGGCCGGGCCAGATGGTGCCGATGCCGCCGCTGACCTTCCGCCTGCTGACTTTGCAGGGGTTCAGCCCGTCCGCGAACAGCGCGGTCCCGCACAATGCGCTGCACGACGCGCGCTCGCTCCGCGACCACTTTTTGAGTGTCCTGGAATAAGAAATCCCCTCCCCTTGATGGGGAGGGGTAGGGGTGGGGTGGCATCTACGGAGTAAATCCGCCGCCTCCACCCCCACCCAACCCTCCCCCATCGATGGGGAGGGCTTTTCAATCTGCGCCAATCGGATAGATCAGTCGCATGGTTCCCTTTTCGTTCGCAGGTGAAACGTTCGTCGCCGGGCCCGAGGGGGCGCTCTACTGGCCGTCGCAGCAGGCGCTGCTGGTCGCCGATCTGCACCTCGAGAAAGCGAGCTGGTTCGCTCGGCTCGGGCAGTTCCTCCCCCCGTACGATTCGCAGGCGACGCTGAGTGCCCTGGCCCGCGAGGTCGAGCGCAGCGGCGCCACTCGCCTCTATTGCCTCGGCGACAGCTTCCACGACCGCTTCGGCTGCGATCGCCTGCCGGTCGCGGCGCGCGATCTGTTGCTGCAAATGACATCGGCGCTCGACTGGGTGTGGATCGTCGGCAATCACGATCCGGGCTTCTCCGACCATTGCGGCGGCCGGCTCGCCGACGAGCTGCAGGTCGCCGGGATTGTCCTTCGCCACGAAGCGGTGCGCGACGATCCGAAGCCCGAAATGTCCGGCCATTTCCACCCCAAGTTGCGGCTTCAGCTGCAAGGCCGGCGCGTGTCGCGGCGCTGCTTCGTGCTGTCGCAGACCAAGCTGATCCTGCCGGCGTTCGGGTCGCTGACCGGCGGCCTCGACGCCACCCATCCCGCGATCCTCGACAATGTCGGCAGCGATGCGGCGGCGCTGGTCCCGGTGTCCGACCGGCTGCTTCGCTTTCCGCTCGCCGCCTGAGCTAGCGGACTCCGCGGACTTCGATCGCCATCGTTCCGGTCGGCGACAGGAGCAGCCGGGCCACCGCGGGCCGCTTGCGGCCGAAAGTCGCCGCCTGGAGCTCGTTGCGGGCCGCGTGCCGGTCGAACTCAATGCCCCGCTCCTTGGCGGAGCGCATCAACTGGTCGAGATGCCGGTCGATGTCGAGAATGCCCTCGTCGGGGTCGAAGCGCATCGTCTCCTCGAGATCCGCGGTTTCGGTTCGGGTGCCCATGCCGCCTCTAATCGGCCTCGGGGCGCGGCGCGGCAAGCCCCCGGGCAATTGCGCGCCCGCCTGGCACCGCCTAGATCGAGCCGCATGAGAAAACCGATCCAAGCCACGCTAGCGTTGGCGCTGTTCCTGGCCGCTGGCGCCGCGTCCGCGCAGCCGATCGACCCCAAGGTCCAGGCGCGAATCGACTGGATCCTCAAGCGGACGCCGCTGATCGACGGCCACAATGATTTGCCCTGGGCGCTGCGCGAGAATCACGGCCAACGCGTCGAGAACCTGGAAAGCGGGACGGATCGGCGCGAGAAGCCGCTCCACACCGACATGCAACGGATGCGAGCCGGCCGCGTCGGCGGGCAGTTCTGGTCGGTGTACATCACCGGGACCCTCGTCGGCGACGAGGCGATCCGCACCACGATCGAGCAAATCGACACCGCCCGCCGGATTATCGAAGCCTATCCGCAGCACCTGGAACTGGCCGCGAGCGCCGACGACATGGTCCGAATCCATCGCCGCGGCCGGATCGGTTCGCTGCTCGGGATCGAGGGCGGCCGGCAGATCGGCGGCTCGCTCCCAGCGCTGCGCCGCTTCTATGATCTCGGCGCGCGCTACATGACGCTGACCCACAACCAGACCACCGAGTGGGCCGACGCGGCGACCGAGGACCCGAAGCACGACGGCCTCAGCCCGTTCGGCCTCGAAGTGGTCAAGGAAATGAACCGGCTCGGAATGCTGGTCGACCTCAGCCACGTCGCCCCGGCGACGATGACGGACGCGATCACCGCCAGCCGAGCCCCGGTGATCTTCTCGCACTCCAACGCTTACGCCTTGAGCCCGCATCCGCGAAACGTGCCGGACGATGTGCTTCGGCTGCTGCCCGCGAACGGCGGAGTGATCATGATCACCTTCGTCCCGCCCTTCCTCTCACCCGCGGACTGGGCCTGGTCGCGTGAGCGATCGGCGCAGGAAGCTCGCCTGAAATCGCTCTACTCCTTCAACACCAAGCGACAGGCCGACGAGCTCAAGAAGTGGGAAGTGGCGAACCCCGCGCCGCCGGTGACGGTCAGCAACGTCGCCGACCATATCGAGCATGTCGTTCGGCTCGCCGGCCACGACCATGTCGGGATCGGCGGCGACCTCGACGGGATCGACCGGACGGTGTCGGGCCTGGGCGGAGTCGAGACCTATCCCAATTTGTTCGCCGAGCTGATCCGGCGCGGCTGGAGCGACCGCAACCTCGCCAAGCTGGCCGGCGGCAACATCCTGCGGGTCATGCGCCGCGCCGAGGCCGTCGCCGCGTCGATGAAGGACCAGCCCGCCTCGCTGGCGGTGCTCGATCCGGCCGACTAACCTCTCGCCTGTTTTTCAGCCCTGGAGTACAACCTTGCGTACCACTTGTCTCGCTCTTGCAGCCGCCGCCTTCATTCTGCCGACCACCGCCCTCGCCGACGCCCCCAAGCCGGCGGCGCTCACTGCCGACGGCATTCCGGCGGTCCCCGACGAGCTCGCGGCGACCAGCCGGCCGTACATGGAATTCCGTTCGGCCGGGTTCGCCGGCTGGCACCCGACCAACCGCTCGATGCTGATCGCGACGCGCTTCGCCAACACCAACCAGCTGCACGTCGTCGCGACCCCGCTTGGAATGCGCCGCCAGATCAGCTTCGAGCCCGAGCCGGTCGGCGGCGACTGGTCGCCCAAGGGTGACGTCCTGGTGGTCACCAAGGACGTCGGCGGCGACGAATTCTTCCAGCTGCACACGCTCGCCAACGGCCGCCTCAACCTGCTCACCGACGGCAAGAGCCGCAACAATTTCGGCACCTGGGACAAGGAAGGCCGGCGGATCGGGTACAGTTCGACGCGCCGCAACGGCAGCGATACCGACCTCTACGTGATGGACCCGCGCAATCCGCGCTCCGACCGGCTGGTCGCGCAGGTGAAGGGCGGCGGCTGGAGCATCGCGGACTTTGCCCCCGGCGGGCAGCGGGCCGCGGTTCTCGAATATATCTCGATCACCAAGAGCAACCCGTATCTGCTCGATGTCGCGACCGGCCGGCTGGCGCCAATCGGCGATCGCTCCAGGGCGATCTATTATGGCGACCTCAAGTTCGCCGCCGACGGCACGCTGTGGACGACCTCCGACGAGGGTAGCGATTTCCAGCGGCTTGGAACGCTCGACCCGAAGACCGGCCGCTTCCGGCCCGTCACCCAGGACGGCCGCTGGGACATCGAGGAGTTCGAGATCAGCAAGGACGGGCGGACCGTCGCTTATGTCGTCAATGAGGCGGGGCTCAGCCGGCTCTTCCTGCTGGACATTGCGTCCGGCCGGTCGCGGACGGTCGGCGGCCTGCCCGCGGGGCAGATTTCCAGCCTCGAGTTCGCGCCCTGGGGGCCGCTCGGCTTTACCGTCACCTCCGCCAAGAGCCCCTCCGACGCTTTCTCGCTCGATCCGGCGACGCTTCGGCTGACCCGCTGGACCGAAAGCGAAACCGGCGGCCTCGACCCCAGGGCCAACGTCGAACCCGAGCTCGTCGAGGTTCGGAGCTTCGACGGCGAGCCGGTGTCGGGCTTTCTCTACCGGCCCGACGCCCGGCGATTCCCGGGCAAGCGGCCGCTGATCGTCAATATCCACGGCGGGCCCGAGGGCCAGTCGAGGCCGGGCTTCCTGGGACGCAACAACTATCTGATCAACGAGCTAGGGATCGCGATCTTCTATCCCAACGTGCGCGGTTCGACCGGCTACGGCAAGCGCTTCGTCAGCCTCGACAACGGGCCGTTCCAGCGCGAGAATTCGGTCAAGGACATCGGCGCCTTCCTCGACAGGCTGGCAAGCGATCGCCGACTGGACTCGGGCCGGATGGCGGTCACCGGCGGAAGCTACGGCGGCTACATGTGCTACGCGTCGGCGATCTTCTATGCCCAGCGCTTCAAGGGCGCGTTGTGCAACGTCGCCATCTCCAACTTCGTCAGCTTCCTCGAGAACACGCAAAGCTATCGCCGCGACCTTCGCCGCGCGGAATATGGCGACGAGCGCGACCCGAAGCAGCGCGCCAAGCTGCTCGAGATCGCGCCGCTCCGGCGGATCGCCGAGATCCGCTCGCCGCTCTACGTGATCCAAGGCGCCAACGACCCGCGCGTTCCCAAGTCGGAAGCCGACCAGATCGTCAAGGCGGTCCGGGCCCGCGGCAACGACGTCTGGTACCTGGTCGGCGAAAACGAAGGCCACGGCTTCGCCAAGAAGGAAAACCTCGACTATCAATTCTGGACGAGCCTGATGTTCTGGCAGAAGAATTTGCTCGCGAAATGAGCGAGCCTCCGCTTCGGGCGGCAATCATCCCGGTCACTCCGCTGCAGCAGAATTGCACCTTGCTTTGGTGCACCGAGACGATGCGCGGCGCGTTCGTCGACCCTGGCGGCGACCTGCCGCGGCTGAAGGCGGCCGCCGAGCAGGCGGGGGTCGAGATCGAGAAGATCCTGCTGACCCACGGCCATATCGACCATTGCGGGTCGGCCGGCATTCTCGCCGAGGAGCTGGGAGTGCCGATCGAGGGCCCGCACGAAGACGACATCTTCTGGATCGCCCAGCTCGCCGAGGACGGCGCCCGCTACGGAATCCCCGGAAGGCCGTTCGAACCCGACCGCTGGCTGGCCGACGGCGACCAGGCGAGCGTCGGCAAGCTGACCTTCGACGTCCGCCACTGTCCGGGCCACACCCCCGGCCACGTCGTCTTCCATCATCCGGAATCGAGGCTGGCGCTGGTCGGCGACGTATTGTTCAAGGGTTCGGTCGGCCGCTGGGATTTCCCGCGCGGCGACCAGCAGCAGTTGATCAACTCGATCACCACCCGGCTGTGGCCGATGGGCGATGAGACCGCCTTCGTGCCCGGCCACGGGCCGATGTCGACCTTCGGCCACGAGCGCGCGACCAATCCCTATGTCGGCGACAGAGCGCTGGCTGCCGCCTGAAGCTTGCGCTGTAGCCCCTATGCGCTATAGGAGCCGCGGTTCGCGACGATCCGGCCGCCGCCGCGGGACTTTCCCGTTGAGATAGGCGCAGATCGTCGCAATTTTCGTTTCTTCAAAGCAGGTGCCGCAATGGCTGTCCCCAAAAGAAAAACATCGCCCTCCAAGCGCAACATGCGGCGCAGCCACCACGCGCTGAAGCCGGCCGCCTTCCAGGAATGCACGAACTGCGGCGAATTGAAGCTGCCGCACAATCTGTGCGCCGCCTGCGGCCATTATAACGGCCGCGAGGTGGTTCCGAGCGAGGCCTGAGCGGCGGGCCGGAGCCGGGGCGCTCGCCAATGAATTCAGGTCCGCGAATCGCGATCGACGCAATGGGTGGCGACACCGGTCCGGCGGCGATGCTGGCCGGAGCTTCGCGGGCCAGGCGGAGCGACCGTTCGCTCCAGTTCCTCTTCTTCGGCGACGAGAATCTGATCCGCGCCGAGCTCAACAAGCACCGCAATCTCGAATCCGGGGTGACGGTCGCCCACACGGCTGAATCGATCGCTCCCAGCGAGAAACCGAGCCAGGCGATCCGCCGCGCCAAGACGACTTCGATGGGCATGGCGATCAACGCGGTGAAGGAAGGCAAGGCCGACGCGGCGCTGTCGGCCGGAAACACCGGCGCGATGATGGCGATGGCCAAGCTGGCGCTTCGTACCATGCCCGGCATCGACCGGCCGGCGCTCGCCGCCCTCCTGCCGACGCTCGGCGAGCATGATTGCGTGATGCTCGACCTGGGCGCCAACACCGAGTGCGACGCCCAGAACCTGGTTCAGTTCGCCGTCATGGGCTCGGCCTACGCCCGGACCGTGCTCGGAATCGACAAGCCGCGGGTCAAATTGCTCAACATCGGCACCGAGGAATTGAAGGGTACCGACGAGCTCAAGGAAGCCGCTGGTCTGCTTCGCGACGCGAATTATCTGCCGCTGCGATTCAACGGCTTCACCGAGGGCGACCAGTTGTCGCGCGGCAACGTCGACGTGGTCGTGACCGATGGCTTTTCGGGCAACATCGCGCTCAAGACCGCCGAGGGCACCGCGCGCTTCGTCACCGACCTGCTGCGTCGGGCGTTCAAGAGCTCGCTGCGCTCGAAGGCCGGTTTTGCACTGTCGCGGCCAGCGCTCAACTTGCTCAAGGTCGAGCTTGATCCGAACAACCACAATGGCGCCGTTTTCCTCGGCCTCAATGGCCTCGTGGTGAAGAGCCACGGCGGGGCCAATGCCCGAGGCGTGGCGAACGCGATCGGCGTCGCTGCGCGCATGGTGCTCAACAACATCACCAACAAGATCGGCGAAGACCTCGACAACTTCCGCGCCCACGCCTTCAACCACGAGGCGGCGTGATGGCCCGTCGCTCCGTGATCCTCGGCACCGGCTCGGCCCTTCCCAAGCGGCGGCTCGACAATGCCGAGCTGTGCGAGACGGTCGACACTTCCGACCAATGGATCGTCGAGCGGACCGGGATCCGCACCCGCTACATCGCCGGCGAGGGCGAGACGACCGCGTCGCTGGCGGCCGAAGCGGCCCGCAAGGCGCTCGACCATGCGGGCGTCGAGGCGACCGGGATCGACCTCATCGTCCTCGCCACCGCGACCCCCGACCAGACTTTCCCGTCGTCCGCGACCAAGGTCCAGGCGACGCTGGGCATCCCCGACTGCATCGCCTTCGACGTCCACGCGGTGTGCACCGGCTTCCTCTACGCGCTCAGCGTCGCCGATTCGATGCTCCGGTCGGGCAACGGGACCCGGGGGCTGGTCATCGGGGCCGAAACGTTCAGCCGGATCCTCGATTGGGAGGACCGCGCGACCTGCGTCCTGTTCGGCGACGGCGCCGGTGCGCTGGTCCTCGGTATCGAGGACGGCGAGCGCGGGATCCTGGCGACCAAGCTTCACGCCGACGGGCGTCACAACGACCTGCTGTTCGTCGACGGCGGCCCGTCGACCACCGGCACGGTCGGCAAATTGAGGATGAAGGGCCGCGAAGTGTTCCGCCACGCGGTCGTCAATCTCGCCGACGTGCTGACCGAAGTGCTGACCGAGGCCGGGCTGACGTCCGACGACGTCGACTGGATCGTCCCGCACCAGGCGAACGCGCGAATCCTCGACGCGACCGCCAGGAAACTGGGTGTTTCGACTGACAAGATCGTCGTCACCGTCGACCAGCATGCGAATACGTCGGCCGCTTCGGTTCCGCTGGCGCTTGATACGGCGGTCCGCGACGGCCGAATCAAGCGCGGCGATCTCATCGTGCTGGAAGCGATGGGCGGCGGCTTCACCTGGGGCGCGGCGGCGCTCAGGTATTGATATCTCTGGAAAAATAAGGGAAATGTCGAATTGCCGACACGGCCTGTTTCAGTTAGGTTGCTGAATATTCGCGGCGGGGGGCACGCTGCTCAAGGCGGGAGAATAGCATGGCGGATCTCGGGGTAGCCCGGCTGGGCAAGGACGCGGATGTTGGGGGAACGCTAACCCGCGCCGACCTGGCCGATGTCGTCCATCGCAAGCTTGGGCTATCCCGCGCCGAGTCGGCGAGCGTGGTCGAGCGCGTTCTTCACCACATGTGCCACGCGCTTTCGGACGGAAAGAACGTGAAAATCTCGGGCTTCGGAAGCTTCATCCTGCGCGACAAGGGCCAGCGCGTCGGCCGCAATCCCAAGACCGGCGTCGAAGTGCCGATCGCGCCGCGGCGGGTGATGACCTTCCGCGCCAGCCAGATCATGCGCGACAGGATCGCGAAATAGGCAATTCGGTGGCGACCGCCGACAAGGCACCCGGCGCCTTCAAGACGATCGGCGAGCTGTCGCAAGAGCTTGGGGTTGCGCAGCACATCCTGCGCTATTGGGAAACCAAGTTCCCGCAGCTGAAGCCGCTGCAGCGCGCCGGCAATCGCCGTTACTATCGCGCCGCCGACGTCGATTTGGCGCGCAAGATCCACCGCCTGCTGAGCGAAGAGGGCTACACGGTGCGCGGTGTCCAGAAGCTGCTTCGCGACCGCGGCGCGGACTCCCAAACGGCACCGATGCAAGCTTTCACACCGGCCCCGTCCCAGCCGGTTCAATCGTCCGCGCGGCCAGGCATCGACGTGTCGCGGCTCATCGCGCTACGCGATCGGCTCGCCGGCGCGCTCGACGACTAGCTTGTTCGCTGGGTTCTGCCGCGAGGCCGCAACCCGCTCGATCGCGACATCCAGCGGCACCCGCCGAACCGGCGCGGCCGGCGGGAAAGCGGACAGCAGGCGCGAGGGCATCGCCGCCGACAGGATGACGAAAATGCCGTGGTCGTTGTCGCGGCGAATCAGCCGCCCGAACGCCTGCGCCAGCCGCGCCCGGACCACCCGATCGTCGTAGAGGCTGCCGCCGCCGGCCATCCGCCGCGCGGCGTGGAGCACCGTCGGCCGCGGCCACGGAACCCGCTCCATCACCACCAGCCGGAGCGAATTGCCGGGCACGTCGACCCCGTCGCGAAGCGCGTCGGTGCCGAGCAGCGAGGTGCTCGGATCGTCGCGGAAAATATCGACCAGGGTGCCTGCGTCGATCGGGTCGACGTGCTGGGCGAGCAGCGGCAGCCCAGCGCGCGCCAGCCGGTCGGCAATTCGCGCATGCACCGCCTTCAAGCGCTGGATGGCGGTGAACAGGCCGAGCGCCCCGCCGCCCGCCGCCTCGATCAGCCGCGCGTAGGCGCCGGCCAGCGTCGCCGGGTCGCCCGGCTTGACGTCGGTGACGATCAGCACCTCCGAGCAGGCGCCGTAATCGAACGGGCTTTCCGCCTCGAAATGCGAAGCCGCGCGCGGGAGATGGAGCGCGCCCGTCCGGGCTTCCGCTGCATCCCAGCCGTCGCCGCCGCGCAACGTCGCCGAAGTCACCAGCACGCCGTCGGCCTGGGCCATCACCGCCCCGGCCAAGGGGCGAGTCGGGTCGAGCCAGCGGCGGTGGACGGCGACGTCATATTCGCGGCCCTCGGACCGCTCGATCGCCAGCCAGTCGACGAAATTGGGATCGGCGGAGCCGCCGACCCGGCCCAGCAAGGCGATCCACGCGGTCAGGGTTTCGCGCCGCCAGGCGAGTCCGCGGATTGCTCCCTCGACCCGCGCCCGCGCCTGGCCATCGAGCCAGTCGGGCGAATCCTCGAGCACCGCCTCGAGCCGCCGGGCGAGTGCCGCCAGCGGTTTTTGCAGCGCTTCGAGCGTCTCCAGCGCCGCAGCCGCCGCGGCGACCAGTGCGCCGTCCGGCTCGGCCAGCTCGGTCTCGAGCCCGTAGCCCGCTTCCTGCGCCTTGGCCCGCGCGTAGACCGTGCCCCGAACTTCGGCGAGCAGCGCCTCGACCGGCCCGTACGGGTCGCCCTCCGCGACCCGCGCGAGCCAACCGTCGGACGGCAGCGCCCGCGCCGCCTCGATCGCCGCCTCCAGCGCCTGCCCGCCCTCTTCATCATAGGAAGCGACGTCCATCAGCCGCGCCGCCAGCCCTCGCCGCCGCCCGCGCGAGCGCCCCTCGGGCCCGACGATCCAGCGCCTCAGCTCGATCGCTTCCTGGCCGCCGAACGCCACCGCGAAGGTCGAATCGGCGGCCTCGAACAAATGATGCCCCTCGTCGAACAGGATTCGCGACGACGCCATTTCCCGCGCCCGGGCGGCGTTGATCATCACCAGCGCGTGATTGGCGATGACGATGTCGGCTTCGCGCCCGGCGCGCTCGGCACGCTCAATGAAGCAGCGGCGATAGTGCGGGCACCCCGCATAGACGCATTCGCCGCGCCGGTCGGTCAGCGCCGCCGAGCCGGCCCGCCGGAACAGGCTCGGCAGCCAACCGGGCAAGTCGCCGCCGACCGTGTCGCCGTCGCGGGTGTAGGCGGCCCAGCGACCGACGAGATGGGCGAGGATCGCGGCTCGACCCGCGAACGCGCCCTGCATCGCGTCCTCGAGGTTGAGCAGGCACAGGTAATTCTCGCGGCCCTTGCGGATGACGATCTTCTTCGACCGCTCGGCGGGATCGGCGAACAACCGCGCCCCTTCCGCGTCGAGCTGCCGCTGCAACGCCTTGGTGAACGTCGACACCCACACCGTGCCGCCCGCCGCCTCGGCCCACAGCGAAGCCGGCGCCAGATAGGCGAGAGTCTTGCCGATCCCCGTGCCCGCCTCCGCGAGCAGCAGATTCGGAGCGCCCTCGGCCGGCTTGGGAGCGAAGACTCCGGCGACCGCCGCCGCCATCGCCCGCTGGCCCTCGCGCGGCTCGCGGCCCGATCCGGTCAGTTCATCGAGCTTCGACTGAGCCGCCGCGGCCGGAACCGAGACGGTGCGCGGCGGCGGCCGGTCGGCGGCTTCCTCCCACTGCGCGAGGCGCGAAAACAGCATGCGCTCGCCGGCCTCGGGCCGCTCGAGCCGGGCAGAGACCAGCGGCGCCCAGCCCCAGCCGAGCCGCGCCAATGTCGCGTTCGCGGTCCACGCCCCCTCGCGCTCGGCCCATTGGTCGTCCTTCAGGGTCGCGAGCAGCTTCGCCGCCATCGCCGGAAGCAAAGCCGCGGCCTCGGACTCGCTGGCCGGCGGCTCCAGCCCGAGCGCTCGGCTCAGCCCGGCCGTCGTCGGAACCGCGAACCGCGCCGGGTAGATGAACGCGAACAGCTCTAAGAGGTCGAGGCCCGAGAGATCGGGATAGCCGAGCCGCTGGCCGATCAGCGGCGCGTTGAGGATGATGTGCGGAGTTTCCGCCGCCCGGGCGATCGCCTCGCCGCGCCCAACTTCTCGTACCAAGGGCGCCTCACGAAGCTCGCCGCCAGCGCCGCACAGCCAGATTCCGGCGTGGGTTGCGTGGAGGGCGGGAAGAGGCAAAGGAACGGCCACCAGCGGACATTGGCGGCACGAGAACAGAAGAGCAACGGATTTGGACGCAGAAACCCTCCGCTCCGCCGCGATGCAGTCGAAGGCCTGGCCGTACGAAGAAGCGCGCAAGCTGCTCAAGCGGGGGCCGAAGCCCGGCGGCGAGCCGATGCTGTTCGAAACCGGCTACGGACCGTCCGGCCTGCCGCACATCGGCACCTTCAACGAAGTCCTCCGGACGACCTTCGTCCGCAATGCGTACCGCGAACTGACCGGCGAACCGACGCGGCTGGTCGCGTTCAGCGACGACATGGACGGGCTCCGCAAGGTCCCCGACAATGTCCCCAATGCCGAGATGCTCACCGAGCATCTCGGGCGGCCGCTGACCCGGATCCCCGACCCGTTCGGCAAGCACGAAAGCTTCGCGCACCACAACAATGCGATGCTGCGCATGTTTCTCGACCGCTTCGGGTTCGACTACGAATTCCTGTCAGCGACCGACTGCTACGCCAGCGGCCGCTTCGACGAGGTCGTCCGCCAGGTGCTGCGCAACTGGGACGGCGTGATGGGCGTGATGCTGCCCACCCTGCGCGAGGAGCGACGGCAGACCTATTCGCCTGTGCTCCCGGTTTCGCCGTCAACCGGCCGGGTTCTGCAAGTGCCGGTCGAAGTCGTCGACGCGGAAGCTGGTACGATCGCGTTCGACGACGAGGACGGCGAGCGCGTTACCCAGTCGGCGCTCGGCGGCCTCGCCAAGCTGCAGTGGAAGGTTGACTGGGCGGCGCGCTGGGTCGCGCTCGGGGTCGATTACGAAATGGCCGGCAAGGATTTGATCGAATCGGTCATCCAGTCGGGCAAGATCGCCCGGATTCTCGGCGGTAAGCCGCCCGAGGGCTTCAACTACGAGATGTTCCTCGACGAAAACGGCGAGAAGATCTCCAAGTCGAAGGGCAACGGCCTCAGCCTTGAGGAATGGCTGCGCTACGGCAGCGAGGAGAGCCTCGCCTTCTACATCTACCGCGAGCCGAAGCGGGCCAAGAGTCTCCACCTCGGAGTTATCCCCCGCGCGGTCGACGAATATTGGCAGTTCCGCGGCAATTACGCCGAGCAACCGATCGAGCAGAAGCTCGGCAACCCGGTCCACCACATTCATGCCGGCAAGGTCCCCGACGGCACCTTGCCGCTGACCTACGGGCTGCTCCTCAACCTCGTCAGCCTGCCCGGCTGCGGCGACAAGGATACGGTGTGGAAGTTCGTCCAGCGTTACGCGCCGGGGACGTCACCCGAGATCCACCGCGAGCTTGACGAGCTGATCGGCCTCGCGGTCAATTACGCGCGGGATTTCGTCACACCGGAGTTGCAGCGCCGGGCGCCGACGGAGGCCGAGGCCGCCGCGCTGCGCGATCTCGACCAGGAACTCGCCAGGCTGCCCGACGACGCCGAACCTGAAGCCATCCAGCACATCGTCTTCGAAGTCGGCAAGCGCCACCCGTTCGAGAATCTCCGGGCCTGGTTCCAGGCGCTGTACGAAACCCTGCTCGGCTCCAGCCAGGGCCCGCGCATGGGCAGCTTCATCGCCCTCTACGGCATCGACAACAGCCGCCGCCTGATCGCCGAGGCACTGGCTCAAACCTGATCGTCAACTGGGGCGGAGGTACTCGCCCAGCTTGAAAGTCCCGAGGCGGGTGGTGAAATGGCATTCGAAGGTGCGCCGCCGCTGCTGGGAATCGGTGACCGAGCCCCAGACGATGATCCGGTCGGCGCGGCGCTGCTCGACGTCGACGATGTACACCGAGCCATATCGTCCCGCCTGCTGCGTGCATTCGCGGATCGCCTGCGGGCGGAGATGCGCATTCTTGGTGCCCATCGGGCCCTGAATTTGCGGGGCGATGTCCGCCGCCATCAGCGCCGCCTGCAGAGCGCATCCGCCGAGCGCCGGAGTTGCCAGCAAAATCAGCGGTAATAGAATTTTCCGTTGCATTTTCGAAGCTTACTCGACCGGCCGGAACTTGGGAAGTCCCGCTCAGCGAGGGCTGGGTCGCCTTCCCTGAAATGCAGATAGAGGCTAGCGAAGCTGCGCGAGAGCGAGCTCGGCAGTCTTGCTCACTCCGGCCAGCTTGAGTGCTTCGTCGAGAGCCTTGTCGGCGGGGACTTCGACATCCGGCTTCACGCCGGTCCCTTCCCAGCCCTGGTCGGTATCCGGATCGAACGTCCGGCCGACCGGGATGAAGGCCGAAAAACCGTGCCCGAGCGGCGCCATTCCGCCGTAATGACCGGCGCCCGCCGTCGTCTCGCCGATCAGCGTCGCGCGCTTGGTGCGCTTCAGCGACAGCGACAGATGCTCGGCGGCCGACCCCGTCCGGCGCGACGTCAGCAAGAACAGCTTGGCCTTGCTCAGCGGCGTCGGCTGGGCGGCCGGGACGACAAAATGCTCGCGCCGGACGACGCCCTCGGGGCCCGAGACCTTGCGCAGCGAGGCGTCACCGGCCGGGTTGCCCTGCCGCTGCTCGACGGCGACCCTGGTGTCCATTCCGACCAGCACGGTCGGCTTGGCGAACAATTGCGGGAACAGCACGTCCATTTCCGCCAGCCCGCCGCCGCGGTGGCTCCGCGCATCGATGATCAGCGTCCTGGCGTCCTTGTGCGTGTCGAGGAAATTGCGGACATCGGCGATCGTCGCCTCGTTGCCCGGAAACAGGTCGAAGCGGATGTACGCCACTCCGTCGGCAAGCCAGCCCGACTTCGCCACCCCGCTTTCGTCCGAAGGCTCGCGCATCATCCGCCTCATGCCCTTGCCGTCGACCCGCGGCGGATTGAGCCGCAGGTGCCGGTCCGGGTGAACCGCCTGGAGGTCGCCGGTCACCGCCGCGGCGAAGGCTTCGGCGTCGACGAAGCTTGCGTAGGCTCCGGCCGCGAGCTTGCTTCGAAGCAGGCTCGCATAGGCCTTGCCAACCTCGGGAAAGACGAAATCCTCTTCGAGCTTGGTCGCCAGCTGGCGCACTACTGCGTCGGCCTCGGCTTTGACGAACGGCGCCTTCGCGGCAGCCTGCACTGTTGCAGCCGGAGCAGCGACGATTTGGGCGGCCAAGGGAGCGGCGAGGGAAACGGCGGACAATCCGAGAAGCAATTGGGTACGCATGAACAAGCTCCGCTGTGTTGGTCTACCGATACGCTAGCCAGATTGGATCGCCCGATGTGCGCAAAGTTGGTGCACTCCGCGCCAAAATTTGGCACACTGGATAAATGCTCGACCGCTTCGACCTTGCCCTGCTCAACCAGATCCAAAGCGACGCAAGCCAGACCGCCGAGCAGCTTTCGAAGAGCGTGCCGCTATCCCCGTCGGCGATCGCGCGGCGGCTGCGGCGGCTGCGCCGTGACCGGTGGATCGTGCGCATCCTGGCGCTGCTGTCGGGCCGCCTGACCAACGACCGGCTGCGCGCGCTGATCTTCATCACCTTGAGCGAACATGCCGACCATGCCGGGAAGGCCGCGCTCCAGGACCGCTTGCTGGCGACTCCCGAGGTCCAGTTCGTCTACGACCTCGCGGGCCCAATCGACGTCGTCCTGATGTTCGACTGCCCCAACATGGCCCGCTTCAACGAGCTCACCGATGAGGTGCTGACCGCCGACTCGACGGTCCGCCGCTACGAGACGCACTTCATCAAGCGCGAAGTGAAGTTCGAACCGTTCGTCCAGCTGGCCGAGCGCGGCTAGCTCGCTTTGCGTTCCGCGATCCAGCGGTCGATCTTCTGCTCGAGGATCGGCAGCGGCAGGTTTCCGGTCATCAGCACCTGGGCATGGAAGTCGCGGATGTCGAACTTTGGTCCAAGCTCGGTCTCGGCTTTCTTGCGCAGCCGCTGGATGGTCAGAGCCCCGACCTTATAGGCGAGCGCCTGGCTCGGGATGACGATGTAGCGCTCGACCTCGGCGGTCGCGTCGGTCTTGCCCATGTCCGAATGGCTGAGCATGTAGTCGATCGACTGCTGACGGGTCCAACCCTTCGAGTGGATGCCGGTGTCGACCACCAGCCGCATCGCCCGGAGCATCTCGTCGGACAGCGTCCCGAAGCGTTGGATCGGGTCCTCGAAGAAGCCCATGTCGTAGCCGAGAGTCTCGGCGTACAGCGCCCAGCCTTCGGCGTAAGCGGTGTTGCCGCCGAACCGCATGAACGACGGCAGCGCCTCGTTCTCCTGCGCCAGGCTGATCTGGAAATGGTGCCCCGGCGCGCCCTCGTGCAGGTAGAGCGTCGTCATCCCCGGAGTCGTCCGCGACGGCAGATCATAGGCGTTGAAATAGAACACCCCGGGCCGCGATCCGTCGGGCGTGCCGCTGTTGTAGCTGCCGCCGGCCTCGAACTTTTCGCGGAACGGCTCGTAGGGGCGGATCTCCAGCGGGGTTTTGGGGACCGTCGAGAAGAACCGCGGAATCTGGGCGTCGACCGCCTTGCCGATTTCGTAATAGCGGGCGGTCAGCGCCTCGCGCGACTTCATCTTATATTTGGGATCGGTGCGCAGGTGATCGAAGAACTTCTGAAGCGTCCCCTTGAAGCCGACCTCCTGCTTGACCTGCTCCATGCCCGCGGTGATCCGGGCGACCTCGCTGAGGCCGAGCTGGTGGATTTCGTCGGCGCTCAGCGGCAGCGTCGTCGTCGATTCGACCAGGTAGCGGTAGAGCTTGTCGCCGCCCTTCATGTACATGATCCCGTAGCCGTCGCGGGCGCTGGCGAGATATTCGGTCTTGAAGAAGTCGCGGAGCCGGGTCAGCGCCGGATAAAGCCCTTCGGTGATGGCGGCGCGATATTCGCTCGTCAGCCGCGCTCGGTCGGCGGCGCCGATCTCCGCCGGGAATTGCTTGACCGGACCGAAATAGGCCGAATCCTCGGGCTTCTGCTTGAGCTGGTTGTCGAGCTGCTCGATCATGTTCTTAACGGTCATCTTGGTCTCGACGACGCCGGTTTGCTGGCCCTGGCGGAAGCGGCCGATCACCCGATCGAGGAAGACGACGAAATCGCGGTGGCGCTTCAGATTGTTCTCATAGTCGGCGAGCGTCTTGAACGGTGCCGCGCCCTTGCCGCTGGCGACCGTCGGATAAAAAGTGTGGAAGCCGACGAAATGGTTGAGCGGCCGCACCGCGGTCAGCGCGAGCATGTCCGGCTGAAGCCCGCGAAGCGTGTCCCTGGTCGAATATTCGAACACGTCGTAGGCGACCTGGTCGGTGGCGTTGAGCTGGTCCCTCGGAATTGCGCGAAGCGCGGCCAGATCGGCCTCCCCGGCGGCGCGCTCGGCCGCGTAATATTCGTCGGTGATGCCGTCGCCGAACCGATCGGCGTAACGCAGGTCGCCGCGAAACAAGGCGTTGAGCGGATTGCGCTGGAGGCTCGCTTCGTCGCTGGCCTTGAACAGGTCGAACAGCCGGTCGTGAGCGCTCTTCTCGACAACCGCCGGGGCCGGCGGCGCGGCTTCGCGCGCAACCGGAGTCGCGACCGGCGCGGGCGGCGGGACCGACGCGCAGGCGGCCAGCGCGAGGAGCGAGGCGGAGAGGGTCAGTCGGCGGATCAGGCTCGGCATTTTCGAAATTCTTTCAGGAAGGAATTTTGGAGTCATCAAACGAAAGGGGCGCTGCGGGCAAACGCAACGCCCCTTCGACCAACGCAAACATGCTGTCTACCAGAAGAAGTCGCGGATCACATCGACCACCGTGCCGTCCCAGGTGTCGACCAGCAGAGCGTCGTCATAATAGCGAATCCAGCGGTAGCCGGGCGGCGCGTACGGCAGACGGTAGCTCCAGGGATCGTGCAGCCAGTAGCTGCTCCGGTAATAGCTCGGCCACAGCCGCCAACCGATCGAATAAGGCCGATAGCTCCAGCCGAACGGATCGCGATAGAAACCGAAATGGAACAGCGATCGGTGGCGGCGGCGATGGTCGCGCCAATTGTATCGATGGTCGGACCGCCAATCGCGCCGCCAGTCCCCGCGCCAGCGATGCGCGGTCGTTCCGGAGCGATCGGAACCGACGTGGAGCGGCGGCTGAGTGCCTTCCCGCGGAGTGCGGCTGATGATCGGCGCAATCCGATCCCGGACAGCGTCGACGGTCTGGTCGCGGTGCCGGCGCGCCGGCTCCCAGCCGGTGTCGGTGCGTTGCTGGACGAGCGCCGGAGTGCCGCCCCCACCGCGCTCGGCCCGGCGCCAATTGCGGACGCTCGCGGGCGCATCGCGGACCTCGAATTCCGGACCCGAGGAATCGACGTCGATGTTGCGCGGGCCGCGGTGCTCGCGAACCCGCGGCTCGACCACTTCGTGGCGATGCTCGGGCGCCGGTCGAACCGCTTCAACGTCCACGACGCGCGGCTCACGGCGCTCCACGATCCGCTCGCGGACCGCCTCGACGACCGCCGGGCGCTCGCGCTCGACGCGGGGTTCGGCCCGTTCAGACCGAGCCTCGGCGCGCTCGGCGCGCTCGGCTCGGGCGGCTTCGCGGCGCGCCATTCGGTCGTCGATTTCGTCGGCGGCCATGGCCGGCGCCGCGGCAGTTGCAAGAAGCAGGAAAAGGACGCTCTTTGGCATGGCGATCATCCTTGTGGACTCGACTCCCTGTCGGTCGAAAATTGCTCCTTGCCAGATGAGCCGTTGCTTAACCGTTTCGATTGCGCTGGAGCGGCCGTGGCGGGCGCCGCGGCGGCTGCCCGGGCGATCGCCTTGCGGATGCGCGGATAGGCGCAGCAGCGGCAGATGTTGGGGATCGCGTCGATCGCCTCGGGGCTTGGCCTGGGGCTCGACTGCAGCAGCGCCGCGATGGCCATGATGAAGCCGGGCTCGCAATAGCCGCACTGGCTGACCTGTTCGGCCGCCCACGCCCGCTGCACCGGGTGCGTGCGGTTGGCCGACAGGCCCTCGATGGTGACGATTTCCGAACCCTCGAGCGAGGCGATCGTGGTGCGGCAGCTGGTCACCGCGCGGCCATCCACGATCACCGTGCAGGCCCCGCAGTCGCCGCTGTCGCAGCCATGCTTGGTGCCGGTCAGATTGGACGCGTCGCGAAGCGCCCACAGCAAGGGCGTCTGCGGGTCCAACAAATAGTGGATCGGCTCGCCGTTGACCGTCATTCGCGTCATGGGGACAGGCTAGCCGAACATCCCCCGAGCCGTCATGCTGAACTTGTTTCAGCATCCATTTTGTTCGTAGGGCGACGCAGGCGGGCAAATGGACCCTGAAACGAGTTCAGGGTGACGGCGTGAGGGCATTATGGGGCGGGTGACCATTGCGAATGGCAAGGCGATCGGCGTCGACGAAGCGGGCAGCAGCGGCGGCGTCCCGATCGTCTTCCTGCACGGAGTCGGCTCCGACAAATCGGTGTGGGCGCCGCAGCTCGAGCATTTCGGCGCCACCCGGCGGTCGATCGCGCTGGATTACCCAGGCTATGGCGAGAGCGACCCGGCCACCCCCGGAACGACGCGCGACGATTTCGCGGCGGCGGTCCTGGCGGCGATGGACGCGCTCGGTGTCGAGCAGGCGCACATTTGCGGCCTGTCGCTCGGCGGGGTGATCGCGATCGCCCTGCATCACGCAGCGCGTGAGCGCTGTGCCTCGCTGATCCTCGCCGACACGTTCGCGGTCCATCCCGACGGCCAGGCGATCTACGACCGTTCAATCGCCGCAAGCGAGCAGATGAGCGAGCTCGCCGCCGCGCGGACTCCGGTGCTCCTCGCGCCGGGCGCATCCGAAGATCTCCACCAGGAAGTGCGCGAAACCATGGCTCGGATTGACCCCGAGGCCTTCCGCAACGGCGCCGAAGCGGTCTGGCTCGCCGACCAGCGCGAGCGCGTCGCGGCGATCGCGGTGCCGACCCTTATTCTGGTCGGCGACCAGGACACCGTCACCCCACCGGAATTGTCGCGCGACCTGGCCGAGTCGATCCCCGGCGCGGAGCTACACATCCTCGCCGGCGCCGGCCACCTCGCCAACATCGAGCGGCCCGTCGATTTCAACCGCCTCGTCGAGGAGTTCGTGGCGCCGCTGGGATGATTGCGCCCGAGCGTCCGCCCTCGGCCCGTTGCGGGATTTGCCGGATCGAGCAAGTTCATGCGATTCTGCGGGCATGGATGCGGCAGATTTCTTCAGTGGCCACCCCCTGGCGCTTGCGCTGCATCAACAGGTGGCCGCCGCGATCTCCAGGATCGGACCTGCACGTATTAGGGTGTCCAGGAGCCAAGTTGGATTCTATCGCGAGCACCCTTTCGCAGCGACATGGAAGGCTCGTCAGTATCTCGGTCGAGGAGCGGCGCCGCTCGTCTTGAGCATCTATCTCCGGCGTCGGGACGACTCACCAAGGTGGAAGGAAGTCGTTGAACCCCACCCGGGTCGCTTTACTCACCACCTCGAACTGCGCTCTGTGGCCGAAGTCGATGAGTTCGTCCGAGCGCGACTGGCGGAAGCATGGGAGCAAGCCGCTTAGTTCGCATTCCACCCAACGCGGCCATTCCGGCTGTCCTACAGGCGCGATGGTGTGGCATGGTCGGGGCGATGCGCTTGCACTGTGCCCGGGCCCATTCTGCAACGGCTTCGCTGCCCTCGCGCGCGCGCGCGTACGCACGCACGCGATGCAGTGCGACGTTTGAGACTTTTCGAGGGGCCGGGCGATGAAGGTCGCCTGCATCGGCGGCGGGCCGGCGGGGCTGTATTTCGCCATCTCCATGAAGCTGCGCGATCCCGCGCACGAGGTCCGCGTGTTCGAACGCAACCCGCGCGGGGTGACGTTCGGCTGGGGCGTGGTGTTCTCCGACCAGACGCTCGAGAATCTGACCGCCAACGACCCCAAGTCGGCAGATGTCATCGCCGGCGAATTCGCGCATTGGGACGACATCGACGTCCATGTCCGCGGTGAGTGCATCACCTCGTCGGGCCACGGCTTCATTGGCATCGGCCGGATGCGGCTGCTCGAAATCTTGCAGCAGCGCGCGGCCGAGCTCGGGGTCGAGCTGACCTTCGAGCATGAATGCGATCCCGACGATGCGACGTGGGCCGAATACGATCTAGTGATCGCCGCGGACGGCATCAATTCGCGAGTCCGCGACCGCTTCGCCGCCGAGTTTGGAGTCGACGTCGACCAGCGGGCCAACAAGTTCGTCTGGCTCGGCACGTCGAAAGCGTTCGACGCCTTCACCTTCGCGTTCGAGGAGACCGAGGCCGGGTGGATTTGGGCCCACGCCTATCGCTTCGCTCCCGACTGCTCGACGTTCATCGTCGAATGCTCGGAAAATACGTGGCGCGGGCTCGGTTTCGACCGGATGGACCAAGCCGACGCGATCACTCTGTGCGAGAGAATTTTCGCCAAATATCTCGACGGCCACGCGTTGGTCTCGAACGCCGCGCATCTGCTCGGGTCCGCCGCCTGGCTCAACTTCCGCCGTATCAAGTGCGAGCGCTGGCACCACGGCCGCTTTATCCTGCTCGGCGACGCCGCCCACACCGCGCATTTTTCGATCGGCTCGGGGACCAAGCTGGCGCTCGAGGATGCGATCAAGCTGGCCGACGTGCTGACGCGGGTCTCCGGTCCGTCATTGCGAGGAGCCGCAGGCGACGCGGCAATCCAGCCAGAACAAGGAGCTGGATTGCTTCCCCCGGCTCGTGGCCGGGGTCGCAATGACGAGCCGTTGGAGCTCGAAGCCGCGTTGTTCGAATATCATGCGGAGCGCAGCCTCGAGGTGCTCAAGCTGCAGAACAGCGCGCGCAACTCGACCGAATGGTTCGAGACGCTCGACCGCTATTTGCACTTCGAGCCGCTGCAATTCGCTTACTCCTTGCTGACCCGAAGCCAGCGCATCAGCCACGAGAATCTGCGCCTTCGGGACAAGGACTGGCTGGAAAGCGTCGAACGCTGGTTCTGGGAGCGCGCCGGTGTCCCGGGCAAGGCGGCGGCGCCGATGTTCGCTCCGTTCAAGCTGCGCGAGATGGCCGTCGAGAACCGCATCACCGTGTCGCCGATGGCGATGTATTCCGCGGTCGACGGCACCCCCAACGAATTTCACCTGGTCCATTACGGGCAACGCGCACTGGGCGGCGCCGGCCTGCTCTTCACCGAGATGACTTGCGTATCGCCCGAGGGCCGCATCAGCCCCGGCTGCACCGGCATGTGGAACGACGGGCATGTCGAGGCGTGGCGGCGGATCGTCGATTTCGTCCATTCCAACAGCCGCGCGAAAATCTGCCTCCAACTCGGCCATTCGGGCGGCAAGGGTTCGACCAAATTGGGCTGGGAAGGCAATGACGTGCCGCTCGACGAGGGCAATTGGCCGGTCATGGCGGCGTCGGACGTGCCCTGGTCGCCGGTCAACCAGAGGCCCAGGCCGATGACCCGCGACGACATGGACATGGTCCGCGAGCAGTTCGTCGCCGCGGTCCGCATGGGGCTCGAGGCGGGCTTCGACATGGTCGAGCTGCACGCCGCGCACGGCTATCTGCTGTCGAGCTTCATCACCCCGCTGCAGAACAAGCGGACCGACGAATTTGGCGGTTCGCTCGACAACCGCCTGCGCTTTCCGCTCGAACTGTTCGCGGCGATGCGATCCGCCTGGCCGTCGGAAAAGCCGATGTCGGTGCGCATCTCCGCCAACGACTGGGCCGGAGACGACGGCATCACTCCGGATGACTCGGTCGCCATCGCCGAAGCGTTCGCGCGCGAAGGCGCCGACTTGATCGACGTCTCGGCGGGCCAGACCTCGACCCAGGCGCAGCCGGTTTACGGCCGCATGTTCCAGACGCCCTTTTCGGACAAGTTGCGCAACGAAGCGCGGGTGGCGACCATGGCCGTCGGCAACATCTACGAGCCCGACCATGCCAATTCGATCCTCGCCGCCGGCCGCGCCGACCTGGTCGCGCTTGGCCGACCGCATTTGATCGATCCGATGTGGACCCTGCGCGCCGCCGCCGCGCTCGATTACCGCGACATCCACGTGCCCCCGCAATATCTCAATGGCCAGGCGCAGCTCGCGCGCAACCTCAAGCGCGAAGCGGAGGCCGCGGCGGCGTTTCGGGTTTAGAGTCCAGCTCGTCGTCGCCGACGATCAGATTGGCCGCGGCTTCGGATGCTGCGCCGAGCATGACGCCCGCCGCGACGTCGCTCGGGAAATGGTTGAGCCGCGGCACCTGCATCCCGGCGACCACCGCCGCGGCGGCGAGCGCCGGCGCCTGAAGCTGGGGATACTCACGCCCGAAAGCGCGCGCCACGGCGGTCGCCCCGGCGCTGTGGCCGGACGGAAAGCTGGTCTTGGTCTTGGCCGTGTGCCGCCCCGGCTTCACCGCCCGGTCCGAATGGGTCTTGGCGCTGTGCGGCCGGGTGCGGTCGATGCGTTCCTTGATCAAATCCTTGGCCAGCGTCGCGATCTCGTGCGCCAGCAGCATCCGGACCCCCGCGCGCACCAGCCGGCGATCGGCGGTCAGCAGGCCCGCGGCGATCACCCCCGCCGACAGCGTTCGAAGCTCGGGCTGGTCGCCGAGCTTGCCGACCGCCTCGACCAGTTTCGCCTGTGCCTTGCCGCTCGGGGCGACGGCCTTCACAACCCTGGCATCAGCAGCGGTCAGCTTGCGGGCGAGCTTTCGGACTTTCCTCGGCATCCCCACACAAACCGCCGCGCGCCCGCTTTGTGCCGGACTACGGATTTGGCGGAGACGGAGGGATTCGAACCCTCGGTACGGGTTAACCCCGTACGGCGGTTTAGCAAACCACTGGTTTCAGCCACTCACCCACGTCTCCGGAAGCGGCACAGAGCCGGGGGCTATATAATCCGGTGCCGCAAGCTTCAACCTGAATCCCGGCTATTTCGCCGTCACCTCGAGCCGCATGTCGAGGCTGATCTCTTCACCCGCCTGCAGCACCTTCATGCCAAGCTCTTCCCACTGGTCCTCGGGCGCGTTGAGCGCGGCGTTGGCGTGGCTCACCGGCTCGGCAACGAAGATGCCGCCCGATGCGGGTGAGTAGAGCTGGAAGAAGCGCGCGTCGGGAGACGTCAGCTCGAGGTCGAAGGGCCAGCCCGGATCGGTCATCCTCGCGCTACCGCCCCACCCGCCGAAGCCGTGGTCCAGGTCCTGCCCGCAGACCAGGCGGTCGGCGAGGTCGAAGCGGCCGGTCGCCGGGATTTTCTCGACCGGGAGCACATGGTCGTCGATGGTCCACACGTCGCTAACGCTGGCGTCGATGCGGGTGTCGGGGCCGCAGTCGAAATAAGGGTGCTGGCCAAGGCCGCAGGGCATCGGCCCCTCCGACAAGTTGCGGCACGCGAGCCGAACCGAGAGCCCGCCCTCGTCGAGCTCGAAATGCTGCTCGGCGCGATACTCCCACGGCCATTCGCCGGGCGGGTGCCGGAACGACAGCATTGCCTGGTCCGCTGCCGAGCATTCGACCTCCCACGGCGCCAGCCAGCCCTGGCCGTGAAGCGGGCTCGGATCGCCAGCCATGTTGGGAGCGAGCACGACCTCGCGGCCGCGGAAGGTGAAACGGCCGCCGCGGATGCGGTTCACGTAGGGCACGAGCGGGAAGCTGCCGGCTTCCAAAACGTTTTCAATATTACTGTTGCATTTGCGCAATACGGGCACCCGGCGGTCGCCGGCGATCCACTCGAGCGCGGAAATACTGCCGCCAATCGAGGGGCTTAGGGTTAGCTCGAGGTTGGCTGTGGACAAAATCAGCGGTTTTGGAGAGCTCATTTCTGCACCTCGCATGTCCAGTTGATTCACAGCCCCGCAACTTCGCTGGGGATAAACCTGGATTAGTCGTTGCGCTCGGATTCGCGCCACGAGTATTTAGCAGCCCCGGGACCGGGGAGGGGTCTTGAATGAGCAGACGAGTCAAGGAGTTCATCGAGATCGAGGACCATTCCTCGCTCGAGGACCTCATCGCCAAGCTGAACGAAGTACGCGAAGCCCTTCCGTCGGATTCCGAAGCCGAATTGCGGCTTCGCGGCGACGACGTGTTCGGCCGCAAGCTGTCGATCTCTTATTTCCGCGACCAGACCGCCGAAGAGGCCGAGTGCGAACAGCGCTACGCCGAGGCGTGCAAGGAAGCCAGGCAGCGCGACCTCGCCGCCAAGCTCCAGGATGAGCTCGGCATGGTCTGCTACGTGCCCAAGCGCAAAGGCAAATTGCGCATCGTTGCCTAGCCGAAGGTGAAGGCGAAGGCCTCGACTCCGGGGTCGAGGAACTCGATCGTGAACCTGCGCTCGCGCACTTCGCCCTTTTGCCGAATCAGCTGGTAGAGCCGCTCTCCCGAGACCGTGCCGCTGCCGTCCGCCGCGACGTCGCCGCCCGCGTCCGCTCCCGGAGCCCCGCCGTCCAGTGTCACCTTGAACCGCACGGGCCGGCCGCCGGGCGAAGCGAGCACCAAATGCAGGTCGCGGGCGTGGAAGCGGTAGTGGATCTTGGCTTCCGGCGTCCCTGAGCGGGCGCTTTTCTCGCCGACCGTCCAGGCGCCCTCGAGGGCCCAGTCGTTGAGCTTCAGCGGCGCGGCGCGATACTCGGCGACGCGATCACGGACCAGGCCGCCGGGCGAGACGAAGCGCGCCGCTCGCCAATAGCCGATGTAGGTCTCCGGCGACTTGAGCGCGGCGATCGCCGCCGCCGCTTCGGCGTCGTCCAGTGCGACCGCGCGCGCCATCGGCCCGCCCTTCGGCGCGCGCCCGGCTTCCGCGAGCAATTGTCGGATCACTTGCTCCGACCGGCGGTAGCCGCCCTCGCCGAAATGGTGGAAGCGCACGCGCCCTTTGGCGTCGATGAAATAGTGCGCCGGCCAGTAATTGTTCTTGAGCGCGCTCCACAGCTGGTACTTGTTATCGAGCGCGACCGGGTAGCGGATAGCGAGGTCCCTCACCGCCTTGCGAACATTGTCCGGGTCGCGCTCGAACGCGAATTCGGGCGCGTGGACGCCGATCACTACCAGCCCGTCCTTCGCGTAGCGCTCGTGCCAGGCGCGGACGAACGGGATCGAGCGCAGGCAGTTGATGCAGCTGTACGTCCAGAAGTCGATCAGCACGACTTTGCCGCGCAACGCTTCGCGGGTCAGCGGGCCGCTGTTGATCCACGGCCCCAATCCGTCGAGCGGCGGCAGCGCGCCCTCGTCGCCGAGCATCAACTGCCCGTCCGCGCCGATCGTCGCCTTGCTGTCGGGCGCGATCGCCTTGACGCCGAGCTGGCGGGCGATGGTGGTTTCGAGAGTTGCGGTCTGGGTTGCCGACAGCCGGGCCAGCACGCGGGTGTCGAGCCCCAGCGCAATCGCGGTGACCCCGGCGAGCACCAGGATTCCGAGCACCTGGCGGATGCGCTCGCTCGCGCCCAGCGACCGCTTCATCCGGGCGAACAATTTGCCTCCGACCAGCAACGCCAGCGCGAGCGAGGTCGCTGCGCCCAGCGCATATGCGAGCAGCAATAGCGTGGTGCTGAAACTCGCGCCGTTGAGTGCCGCGGCGGTGAAGATGATGCCGAGGATCGGCCCGGCGCACGGAGCCCAAAGAAGACCCGTCGCCACCCCGAGCACCACCGACGAGCCGACGCTTTCGCGCTGCCCCGGTTGGCGCTGCGACAGCCGCGACCCAAGCGCGACCAGCGGCCGTGTCATGCGCTCCGAAACGCTCGGGACAATCAGCGCGATGCCGAAGAAGGCGAGCAGGATCAGCGCCGCCCAGCGGCCGATCGCATTGGCCTGCACCGCCCAGCCGCCGCCCACGGCGGCCAGCGTCGCGACGATCGCGAAGGTCGCCGCCATCCCGGCCAGCAGCGGCAGCGAGCTGCGCATGAAGCTGCCACCGGCGCGCGCGAACACGAACGGAAGCACCGGCAGGATGCACGGACTGACAATGGTCAGGACGCCGCCCAGATAGGCGAGCAGGAAAATCAGCATTGTTCCGCGCGTGGAACGGTCAAGCTGGCTGGAACCTTAACGCCAGTCCATTCATGCAATAGCGCAGCCCGGTCGGCTTCGGGCCGTCGTTGAAGACGTGGCCGAGATGCCCGCCGCAACGAGCGCACAGAACCTCGGTGCGCGACATCAACAGGCTGCGGTCCTCGCGCGTGATGACCGCCTTGGGCAGCGGCCGAAAGAAGCTCGGCCATCCGGTGCCGCTGTCGAACTTGGTCGAGGACGCGAACAGCGGCAGCGCGCAGCCGGCACACAGGAAGCGCCCGCGGCGATGCTCCTTGTTGAGCGGGCTCGAATAGGGCCGCTCGGTCCCCGCCTCGCGCAGGATATGGAATCGCTGCGGCCCGAGCTGCTTGCGCCATTGGGCCGGTGTCTTGTTCACCGCGAACCGCGCCGCAACCGCATCGCTCGAGCGCCCGAACAGCAGCGCCGCGGCCACCGCCGCGCTCCCGTCTGCGAACAAGGTCCTGCGATCGATCATCGGTCAGCCTCTAGCGCGCATTCACCTGAACAGTGGCTGGCGGAGCGGGAGGGATTCGAACCCTCGATACGGTTTTGCCGTATACTCACTTTCCAGGCGAGCGCCTTCGACCACTCGGCCACCGCTCCGCCGCACCCGGACGGGTGCCCAACCAGAAACGCCTGGAAGCGGGTTCATCTAGGGTGGGGCGCTCATCCGGGCAAGCTTGCCGCTCCCGCGGCCCGACCCTAGTGCGCTTGGATGCCCGCCCTCGGACCCTCGCCCTCCGCTGCCGACATTGAGGCGATCGCGCGGCGGACGCTGGACGCTTTACCCGAGCCGTTCGCCAGCCATTTGCGCGACGTCGTGCTGATAGTCGAGGAGTTCGCGAGCGACGAGATTCTGCAGTCGATGGGGATCGACGATCCGTTCGACCTGACCGGCCTCTACGAAGGCCTGCCGCTGAACCAGAAGAGCGTCGACATTTCCGGTACTTTGCCCGACCGCATCCTGCTGTTCCGGCGGCCGATCCTCGACGAATGGGCCGACGGCGAGGACACTCTCGAACACCTCGTCGCGCACATATTGATCCATGAGGCGGGCCATCATTTCGGCTTTTCGGACGCCGACATGCACGCGCTCGAGGAGTCGGTGCGGTGAAGCCGCTGCTGCGGTTCGACGCGGTGACCCTGCGGCGCGGCGGACGGCTGCTGTTCAAGGGGCTCGACTTCAAGCTCGGCCCCGGTGAGGCGCTTCACGTCACAGGCCCCAACGGCAGCGGCAAGACCAGCCTGATCAGGCTGGCCGCGGGATTGCTGCGGGCGGAGTCAGGCCGCGTCGAGCGTGTCGAGCTCGCGCTGTCCGATGAAGCGCTGGCGCTCGACCGCGAGCTGTCGCTGCGCAAGGCGCTGCGGTTCTGGACCGGCGCGGAGAGTCTGGACGCGGCCCTCGAGGCCACGGGACTTGGCCAGCTGGGCGACGTGCCGGTGCGGCTGCTGTCGTCGGGCCAGGCCAAGCGCGCAACGCTGGCGCGGGTGGCGGCGTCGGGCGCGAAATTGTGGCTGCTCGACGAGCCGCTCAACGGCCTCGACGCCGAAGGCGCCGAGCGGCTGGAATCACTGGTCGCCGGTCATCGCGCGTCGGGGGGAGCGGTGCTCGCCGCGTCGCATGCGCCGCTCGCCGGGGATTGGGCGCGGCTGGAGCTCGGACAATGATCGGCGCGCTGATTGCTCGCGACGTTCGCCGCGCAATCGGCGGCGCGGCGTGGCTCCCAGTCGCCTTCTTCCTGTTGGTCGCGACCCTGGTCCCGTTTGCGGTCGGGCCCGACGCGCAATTGCTATCGCGGATCGGCGGCGGGGCTTTGTGGATCGCGGCGCTGACCGCGTCGCTGCTGCCGATCGAACGGCTGGTCGAGCCGGACCGCGCCGACGGAGTCCTCGACCAGCTCGCGCTTCGCGGCCTGACCGAGGAGAGCGTCGCGATCGCCAAGATCGTCGCGCACTGGCTGACCTTTGCGCCGCTGCTCCTGCTCGCCGCGGTGCCCGGGTCGGCATTGCTCGGGATGGAGGTTGAGGAACTGAAACTAACGCTCGTCGCGCTGGCGGTCGGGACTCCCGGGCTGGCGGCGCTTGCGGTCGCCGTCGCGGCGCTCACCGCCGGCCTGCCGCGCGCCGGAGCGCTGGCCGGGATCCTGCTTCTGCCGCTCGCGGTGCCGCTGCTGATCTTCGGAGCGGCGGCGAGCGGCGACGGCGGCTCGGGCGCTTTGCTGGTTGAGACGGCGGTGTCCTTGCTGCTCTGCGCCGGAGCGCCGTTCGTCGCCGGCGCCGCAATAAGGGCGTCTAGGACTTAGCCCATCTCGCGAAGATCGCGGTCGGGAGGAGCAGCCCGCGCGCTTCCTCGCGGACCGCCATCTCCCCCGACTCGACGGTGCCGCCGAGATCGCCAAGCGTCTGGCGGACCAGCTCGCCGATCGCCAGCGCCGACATCCGCACCGCATAAACCGTGAGCACCAGAAAGCGGCTGTCGGCATCGAGCAGCGCGCGGCAGCCGGCGAGCAAACCGCCGAGATGCTCCTCGAGCCGCCAGACCTCACCCTCCGGGCCGCGTCCGAATTTGGGCGGGTCGAGCAGGATCCCGTCGTAACGCCGGCCGCGACGGACCTCGCGCGCGGTGAACTTGCGCGCGTCATCGACGATCCAGCGGATCGGACGGTCCGCCATGCCCGACAAAGCGGCGTTGGCCTTGCCGCCCTCGACCGACTTCTTCGATGCGTCGACGTGAACCAAGCGGCCGCCGGCATCGCTCAAGAGCAGGCTTCCGACGCCGGTGTAGCCGAACAGGTTTAGCACCTCGGCACCGGCCGATCGCTCGCGCATCCAGTCCCATTGCGGCGCCATGTCGGGGAAGAATCCGAGGTGGCGGAACGGGGTCAGCGACGCGTGGAAGCGCACCGCGCCACGCGACAATGGCCACTCGCGGGGCACCGGCCGGTGCTCGACCCAGCGCCCGCCGCCCTGGTCGTCCGAGCCCGGTACGAACGTCGCGTCGGGGTCCCAATCGTTGGAAGCGGGAGCCCACATCGCCTGCGGCTCGGGCCGCACCACCGTGACCGGCCCGTAACGCTCGACCTTCTGGCCGCCCCCGCTATCGAGCAGCGCCCAATCGGCCCACGGTTCGGCAATCAGGGTGGCGAGCGAGTTCACGCGGCGAGGGCCAGCTTCGCCCCCACTGATGCAACCGCGACTGGACCGTCGAGCAAAGCTGCGCCGGCCGCCCGGGCCGCGGCCGCGTCGACCGCCCGGAGCTGCCCGACGATCTCGTCGATCGGCACGATCCGGCCGAAGATTTCGACCGAGCGGGCGATATGGTCGGCGCGGCCCTGGGCCGTCTCCTGGCTCATCAGCAGCCCCGCCTCGATCTGGGCGCGCGCCCGCTGGACCTCGGCTTCGGTCAGGCGCTCGGCGGCCTGGCCGAGCACCTCGCGGGCGAGCGCGATCGACTCCGCGGCCCGGGCGCGCTCGGCGGCGCAGCCGATGCCGACCAGCCCGGTGTCGGCGAATCCCTGGTTCCAGGCGTAGATCGAATAGGCCAGGCCGCGCTCCTCGCGAAGCTCCTGGAACAGCCGCGACGACGTCCCGCCGCCCAGCGCCTGGACGAAAATCGACAGCGCCGGCACCCGCGGGTCGCCGCTTGGCAAGCCGGGCAGCGCGAGGCACCAATGCGCCTGCTCGAAGACCCGGCGGTCGTTGCGGACGCCGTGGGTGAATCGCGCCGGTTCGATTGCCGGCTCGGGCTTGGCCTCCATGTCGCCGAACAGCCTCTCGGCGAGGTCGAGCAGCGCCTCCCCGTCGACCTTGCCGCTCGCCGCGAAGATCAGCCGCGCGGGCACGAACTGCTGCGCCAGCCAGCCGAAGCAATCGTCGCGGGCGATGGCGCGCACCGTCTCCGCCCGGCCGAGCACCGAGCGGCCGATCGCCTGACCCTCGAACGCCGCTTCAAACAAATGGTCGTGGACCAGATCGTCGGGCGAATCGACGCACTCGCCGAGCTCAGACAGGATCACCTGCTTCTCGCGCTCGAGATGCGAACCGTCGAAGTGGGGCGCTCGGACCAGGTCCGCGATCAGCTCGGCGAGCAGCGGCAGGTCCTTGGCCAGGGCGCGGCCGTGGAACGCGGTCTGGTCCCTCGACGTCCAGGCGTTCAAATGCCCGCCGACGTCCTCGATCGCCTCGGCCAGAGCGCGCGTGTCGCGGCCGCCGGCGCCCTTGAACACCATATGCTCGACGAGGTGCGCGAGGCCCGACCGCGGCTCGGGCTCGGAGCGCGAACCAACCTTTGCGTACAGGCCGAGCGCGACCGATTCCGCGCCGGGCAGCGGGTCGAGCGCCACCGACAGTCCGTTCGCCAGGCGGTGCAGTTCGGCGGTCATTTCTTGCTGGCCTCGTCCTTCAACTTCTTGCGCAGCGCGAGCCCGTAGATCACCGCCGCGATCAGCGCGAACAGGAACCATTGCAGCGCGTAGGAGCGGTGGTTGTTGGCGATCCGGTCGATCGACGGCGGAGCGCTCGGCTCGAGGCCCGGCGGAGCCGTCGCGGCGACCAGCCGCATGCGCGTCTTGCGGTCGGGCGCGATGACCCCGCTGACCGGCCCGCCGCGCCAGTTGAGCGCGACGTTGGGGTTGTTCGACCAACCGAGCTCGACGCTCATCCCCGGCCCTTCGGCGCCGGTGCTGCAGTCGACGATATGGACGTAGCCGGGCTCGCCGCGGCGGTTCTGGCCGGCCGTGCTGCGCTTGGACACCGGCCGCAGGCAGACCCCGGTCGAATAACGAAACAGCGGCAATCGGTCGCTGTGGATCGGCAACGTCGGGAAGCTGATCGGCGGCAGATTCTGGGCGGCTCGATAACGCGCGAGCAGCGCCTCTTTTTCTTCGGCGCGGCGCAGCTGCCAGAAGCCGAGCGCGACCATGATCGCGATGGCGACGCCGACGACCAGCGTCGGTAGCAGCGGCAGCTTACGATCTCCCCTACCGCTCGCGGGAGGGGGCGGGGGAGGGACTGTTTCCATGTTAGTGCCTTCGACAGGCCCTCCCCTCGATCCCCTCCCGCAGGCGGGCAGGGAGGATTCTCAGCCGTGGACCGGCGCGCCCCAGCCGCCCCACACGTAGATCGACACGAACAGGAACAGCCAGACGACGTCGACGAAGTGCCAGTACCAGGCCGCCGCCTCGAAGCCGAAATGCTGGCGCGGAGTGAAATGGCCCTGGCGGGCGCGCATCAGGCAGACGATCAGGAAAATCGTCCCGACGATCACGTGGAAGCCGTGGAAGCCGGTCGCCATGAAGAAGGTCGCGCCGTAGATATTGCCTTTGAAGTCGAACGGCGCCTGGACGTACTCGTAAGCCTGGATGCTGGTGAACAGGAGGCCGAGCAGGATCGTCAGCAGCAGCCCCAGCTTCAGCCCGTCGCGGTCGCCGTGGATCAGCGAATGGTGCGCCCAGGTGACCGTGGTTCCGGAGCACAGCAGGATCATCGTGTTCAAGAGCGGGAAGCCCCACGGATCGAGCACCTCGATGCCCTTGGGCGGCCACTGCCCGCCGACCGCCTCGACCGCGGACGGGAACAAGGACGAGTCGAAGAACGCCCAGAACCAGGCGAGGAAGAACATCACCTCCGAGGCGATGAACAGGATCATCCCGTAGCGAAGGTGCAGCTGGACGACCGGCGTGTGGTCGCCGCTGTGGGCCTCGCGGATGGTGTTGGCCCACCAACTGGCCATCGTCACCAGCACCACCAGCAGCCCGCCGACCGACACGAACTTGCCGTACGGATTGTCGTGCATCCACATGACCGCGCCGCCGAACAAGGCGAACGCGCCCATCGCGCCGATGATCGGCCACGGATCGGGATCGACGAGGTGGTAGTCGTGGTGCTTGGTTGCCGCCATGTGGGTCGCTTGTCCCTCTTCTGGTGCGAGCGGCTCTAGCCGCCCCGGCCCGGAGATTCCACCGGGTAAAATGTGTAGCTCAAGGTGATCTCGTCGATGTCCTTCGTCGCCGGATCGCTGCGGATTTTCGGGTCGACGAAGAAGATTACCGGCATGTCGACGCTCTCACCCGCTTTCAGGGTCTGCTCGACGAAGCAGAAGCATTCGATCTTCGAGAAATACTGCCCGGCTTTGGCCGGAGTGACGTTGAACATCGCCTGCCCGGTGGTCGGGCGGGCGGTGAGGTTGGTCGCCCGGTACGCGACCTGGGTGCGGGCGCCGGGCGCGATTCGGACAGTGCGCTCGACCGGCTCGAACCGCCACTGCAGCTTGGGGTCGATATTGGCGTCGAAGCGAACCCCGACCTCGCCGGCGACCGCGCCGGGCGCTTTGTCGGCTCGCAACGGAGTGCCGCCAAAACCGGTCACGTCGCAGAACAATTGGTACAACGGCACCGCAGCGAACGAGACCCCAACCATCGACGCGGCCAGGAACGCCGCGAGGAAAGCGGTGCGGGTCTTCCGGTTCATCGGTTGAGCCCGATCTTGGCGACTGTGACCAGGAACAGCAAAACAACAAAGCCGCCGAGCAGCCAGGCCATCAGCCGGGCCCGCTCGCGCTGCCGCTTGACGACTTCGTCCTCGAGCTGGGTCATGCGCCGATCCAGCGGTCGGCAACCAGGCCGGCGAACAACGCGAACAGATAGATCACCGAAAAGCCGAACAGCCGCTTCTCGGGACGCATCCCGGCGGGCTCGGTGGCGCGGTTGGCCAGCACCTGCGCGGCCATGACCACGAACGCCGCGCTAAGCCCCGCTGCGATCACCCCGTACAGCGGCCCGGCCAGGCCGAGCGGCCAGGGTGCAATCGCCGCCCCTGCCATCGGCAGGCTGTAGAGGAACACTTGGCGGCGAGTCGACGCGACGCCCGCGGTGACCGGCAGCATCGGCACTTTGGCGGCCGCGTAATCGGAGCGGACGAACAGCGACAGCGCCCAGAAATGCGGCGGCGTCCACAGGAAGATGATGGCGAACAGCAACAGCGGCAACGGGGCGATCTCGCCGGTCGCGGCGACCCAGCCTATCAGCGGCGGGAACGCTCCGGCGGCACCGCCGATGACGATGTTCTGCGCGGTCCGCCGCTTCAGCCAGACGGTGTAGACGAACACGTAGAACAGGATCGACGCGGCGAGCAGCAGAGCGGCGAGATGGTTGGCGGCGACGTCCATCAGCACCACCGAGAACGCGGCCAGCCCGACCCCGAAATGCAGCGCCGTCTCGCGGTCCATGCGCCCGGCGGGCAACGGCCGGCTGGCGGTGCGCCGCATCAGCGCGTCGAGGTCCGCCTCATACCATTGGTTGAGCGCCCCGGCCGCGCCCGCTCCCAGCGCGATGCACAAAATCGCGGTGAAGCCGATCGCCAGCGGCGGCAGGACCGGCGCGGCGAGCATTCCGCACAGCCCGGTGAACACCACCAGGCTCATCACCCGCGGCTTGGTCAGCGCGAGGAAATCCCGCCAGTCCGCGGGGAGCGCCTGATCGCTGGTCATCGGGAGGCTGGTCACGTCCGCTCCTATAGAGAGGGGGCGGCATGGCGAAAACCCCTCCCCACCCAGCGCCGGCCAGCTATGCTGGCGCGATGTTGTTTCGATTCGCTTTGGCGCTGAGCGCTTTCGCCAGCACCGCCGTCCTCGCCCAGCCCGTCCCGCCGGCCAATCAGCCGGTCAAGGTCGCGCTCGACACCAGTGCCGGCCGGATCGTCCTGGCGCTCGACAAGGCCCGCGCGCCTATCACCACGGCCAACTTCCTTGGCTATGTCGACGGCGGCAAGTTCGACGGCGAGGGCTTTTACCGCGCGATGAAGCTGACCAACGGCGGATTGATTCAGGGCGGCATCACCAGCGATGGCCGCAAGCTTCGCCCGCCGATCGCCCATGAGCCGCCGAGCAAGACCGGCATCCGCCACACCGCCGGAACCATCTCGATGGCCAGCACAGCGCCTGGGGAGGCGCGCTCGGACTTCTTCATCCTGACCACCGACGTGCCGTCCTTCGACGGCAGCTTCGCGCCGTTCGGCAAAGTCGTCGAAGGGATGGAGGTGGTGAAGGCGATCCTCGCCGCCCCGGTCTCGCCGACCAAGGGCGAAGGGCCGATGAAAGGCCAGATGCTCGAGCCGGTGGTCAAGATCCGCAAGGCGCAGCGGCTGCCTGACGGGCAATAAGCGGTCAGGCGGCGATCCGGCCGACCCGGACCAAGGTTCCGCTCGGGTCGCTCACCGAAAACTCATAGGTGCCCCACGGCTTCAGATGTGGGGCACCCTTCTCGATAATCAATTCGCGAACGCCGGCGGCTACGGCGTCGACATCCTCGACATACAGATAGATGCCAAGCGGATTGTCCTCGATGTTGCGCGGCCAGCCGTCCACCTGGTTCAAATGCAGGTGCCAGCCGCGCCCGTCGGCGAGGATGCGATAATGGCCATAGTCGCTGACGACGGTGAAGCCGAGCCGCGTGTAGAACGCCTCGCTCGCCTCGATGTCGCCGCACGGCACGATCGCCACGACGTGATGGGTTTCGCTCATTCGGCCGCTCCCCTCGATTTGCGGCGACCATGCCCGAGAGTTTTGACCTGCGCGAGCGCCGACCGGGCGCGAAAATGCGTTTCCGGACGAAAGCGGCTAGAAGTCCGGAATGAACGCCCGGGTTGACCGCACGCGCGCCGCGATCCTCGGCGCCTTCGCGCGCCTGGCGCTCGAGCGGCGCTACGAGCAGATCCGGACGGCGCAGCTGGTCGCCGAGGCGGGCGTCGGGCGCTCGACCTTTTACGAGCATTTCCGCGGCAAGGACGACGTGCTGCTGGCGGCGATGGAGCCGCTGCTGCTGACTCTGGCCAATGCCGCGGTCGGCCGCGCGTCACGCCACCAGCTGCGTGCGACGCTCAACCATTTGTGGGCACAGCGCTGGCCGGGGCGGGCGATCCTGACCGCGCGCACAATGCCCCACCTGCAGCGCAAGCTCGCGTCGCTGATTGAAACCCGGCTGGCCGCCGAACCCCGCCCGGCCGTGCCGCCGGCGCTGGTCGCGATGGGCGCGGCGGCGGGTCAGCTGGCGATGCTGCGGATGTGGCTGAGCGGCGAGGCGTCGTGCTCGGCCGACGCCTTGGCGCAGCGGATGACGGCCAGGCCCGCGGCCTGGTCGATCTTCGGCCCCTAATCGATCTTCGGCAGCGTGTTGAACTGGTGGAACGGCGGCGGGCTGGGCAGCGTCCACTCGAGCGTCGTCGCGCCCTCGCCCCACGGATTGTCGGGCGCTTTCTTGCCGGCCGCCAGCGACCACAGGATGTTGACGAAGAACACCGCCACCCCGGCAATCGTGATCATGTAGCCGATGGTCGAGATCTGGTTCCAATATTCGAACGCGGGCGTGTAGTCGGGAATCCGCCGCGGCATTCCGTCGAGGCCGAGGAAATGCTGCGGGAAGAAGACCATGTTCACGCCGATGAACATGACGAAGAAATGCACCTTGCCGAGCAGCTCGTTGTACATGTTCCCGCTCATTTTCGGGAACCAGTAGTAAAAGCCGGCGAAGATCGCGAACACCGCGCCGAGGCTCAGAACGTAGTGGAAGTGAGCGACCACATAATAGGTGTCGTGCATGTAATTATCGACGCCCGCGTTGGCGAGGACGACTCCGGTGACTCCGCCGACCGTGAACAGGAAGATGAAGCCGATCGCCCACAGCATCGGCGTCTCGAAAGTGATCGAGCCGCCCCACATGGTCGCGATCCACGAGAAGATCTTCACTCCGGTCGGAACGGCGATGATCATCGTCGCCGCGGTGAAGTACATCTTGGTGTTCACGTCCATTCCGACGGTGAACATGTGGTGCGCCCAGACGACGAAGCCGACGACTCCGATGGCGACCATCGCGTACGCCATGCCGAGATAGCCGAACACCGGCTTGCGGCTGAACGTCGCGACCACCTGGCTGATCATCCCGAAGCCGGGCAGGATCATGATGTAGACTTCGGGGTGACCGAAGAACCAGAACAGATGCTGGTACAGGACCGGATTGCCGCCGCCCGAAGCGTCGAAGAAGGTAGTGCCGAAATTGCGGTCGGTGAGCAGCATGGTGATCGCGCCCGCCAGCACCGGCAGGGCCAGCAGCAGCAGGAACGCGGTGACCAGGATCGACCACACGAACAGCGGCATTTTGTGCAGCGTCATCCCCGGCGCGCGCATGTTGAAGATGGTGGTGATGAAGTTGATCGCTCCGAGGATCGAGCTGGCGCCGGCGAGGTGCAGCGCGAAGATCGCCATGTCGACTGCCGGTCCCGCGGACCCTGAGGTCGAAAGCGGCGCGTAAACCGTCCAGCCGGTGCCGGCGCCAAGCCCGCCGCCGGCTTCGCCGGTCACGAAGCTGGAGCCCAGCAGCAGGGCGAACGCCGGGATCAGCAGCCAGAAGCTGATGTTGTTCATCCGCGGGAACGCCATGTCGGGCGCTCCGATCATCAGCGGCACGAACCAGTTGCCGAAGCCGCCGATCATCGCCGGCATGACCATGAAGAACACCATGATCAGCCCGTGGGCGGTGATCAGCACATTCCAGTGGTGCGCCCATTGATCGAAATTGGCGGTGCCCGGGCCGAGCGGCCAGCCTTGGCTGAGGATCTGGATTCCGGGCTCGGCGAGCTCGGCGCGCATGATGCCCGAGATCGCGCCGCCGATGATCCCGGCGACGATCGCGAAGATCAGATACAGCGTGCCGATGTCCTTGTGATTGGTCGACATGAACCAGCGGACGAAGAAGCCCGGCTTGTGGTCGGCATCGTGATGCGCGTCGTGCGTCTCGTGGGCCTTGAGCGGCAGCGCGTCGGCGGGGATGGTGCTCATGTTACTCGTTCCGCTCTAATTCTGGGCCGTCGCGGCCTGGTTGGTCGCCGGCTGCTGAACCGCCGCCGGATCGGCCGCCGAAGGATTGGGAGCCTGGGTCCGGGCGGCAGCCGGGACCGCCGCTTCGCTGACCGGTGACGCTCCCGTGCTGTCCGGCGTTGCCGCCGGGCGGGCTCCGGGCATCGCTCCGCCCTTCGAGGCGACCCAGGCGGCGAAGCGCGCCGGAGCCACCGCCTCGACCGCGATCGGCATGTAGGCGTGGCGGGCGCCGCACAGCTCGGTGCACTGGCCGAAGTAGACTCCCGGCCGATCGACCTTGGCCCAGATCTCGTTCAGCTGGCCCGGGTTGGCGTCGATCTTGTTCCAGAACGCCGGCACCCAGAAGGCGTGGATGACGTCGTTCGAAGTGATGATGAACTTCACCACCTTGCCGGCCGGGATAACCATCCGCTCGTCGGCGGCCAGCAGCGGCGGGCCGTCGGCGTCGGTTCGGGCGCGCTCGTTCGGCTTGCGGGTTTTGTCGTTGGCTTCCTTGAGCATGTAGCTGTCGAAAGTCACGCCGTGGTCGGGGTATTCATAAGTCCAGAACCACTGGTTGCCGATCACCTTGACCGTCAGGTCGGCCTTGGGCGGAGAATATTGCGCGCTCAGCAGGCGGATCGACGGGATCGCGATGGCGACCAGGATCAGCACCGGGACCAGCGTCCAGACGACTTCCAGAACGGTGTTGTGGGAGTTGCGCGACGGCACGGGGTGGGCGCCGCGGCGAAAGCGGACCATCGCGTAGCCGAGCAGCCCGAGCACGAACAGGCTGATGATCGCGCACAGCGCCAACAGCCAATTGTTGTGAAAGCCCGCGGCTTGTTGGCCGATGCCGGTGACCTGTTCCTGGATGCCCTTGCCGCCGACCGGGACGCCGATGCCCGGAGTCGGCGGAGTCACCTGCGCGGCGGGCATGGCATGGGCGGAATGGTCGACCGCGGCCGGCGCAGCCTGCGCGGTCTCGGCCGCCGGAGCTGCCGCCTGTGGCGCCTGGGCCGCTGCGGGAGTGAGCCCGGCCGCGGCGAGTGCAATCGCCCATCCAATCAGTTTCATTCACGACCCCGGTGACATGGGTTGGACTGGGACCGCCGCCGCGGGGCCCCGGATTTGCGCGGCTTATAGGCGCGGCTTTAGCCTCCCTCAAGGGCGACTTCCGTCTTTGGCGGGCGGCTGTTGAAGCAGCCCCGCGAGCGGCCTATTCACGCGGCCGCTAACGGCAATGGGAACGGCATGACCGACGACGAGATCCTCGACGAGTTCCGGACCGCCGAAGCGCTGCTCGAGGGTCATTTCATCCTCTCGTCGGGCTTGCGGAGCCCGCGCTATCTGCAGTGCGCCCGGGTGCTGATGGACCCGGCGCGGGCCGAGCGGCTGGCCAAGGCGCTGGCCGCCAAGCTTCCGGCCGACGTCCGCGGCCAGGTCGACGCGGTCGTCTCGCCGGCGATGGGCGGGGTGATCATCGGCCACGAGATGGGCCGGGCGCTGGGCAAGCCGGCGATGTTCGTCGAGCGCCCGGCGGGGCGATTCGAGCTCCGCCGCGGCTTCCGGCTTGCCACCGGCGAGCGGGTGCTGCTGGTCGAGGACGTCGTCACCACCGGCCTGTCGTCCCACGAGGCGATCGCCGCCATCGGCGAGTCCGGCGGCACCGTGGTCGGAGCGGCGGCGCTGGTCGACCGCTCGGGCGGCACCGCCGACCTGAGGGTGCCGCTGACCGCCCTGATCCGGATCGACGTCCCGACTTTTTCGGCCGACGATCTCCCGCCCGAACTCGCCTCGATACCAGCGATCAAGCCCGGAAGCCGGGCCATCGCTTGACGAAGCCGCTCCGCCTCGGGGTCAACATCGACCATGTCGCGACGATCCGGAACGCCCGGGGGGGCGACCATCCGGACCCGGTGCGCGCTGCGATCATGGCGGCCAAGGCCGGTGCCGACGGCATCACCGCCCATCTGCGCGAGGACCGGCGGCACATCACCGACGAGGATATCGACCGGCTGATGGCCGAGATCGACCTGCCGCTGAACCTGGAGATGGCGGCGACCGAGGAAATGCTGGCGATCGCCCTCGCCCATCGCCCGCACGCCGCCTGCATCGTCCCCGAAAAGCGCGAGGAGCGGACCACCGAAGGCGGCCTCGACGCCGCGGGCCAGCACAATCATCTCGCTTATTACGTCGACAAGCTCGGCGCAGCGAACATCCGAGTCAGCCTGTTCATCGAGCCGCGCGAGGGGCAGGTCGACGCGGCGCTTCGTCTCGGCGCTCCGGTCGTCGAGTTCCACGCCGGCCGCTACGCCCATGTCGACGGCGAGGAACGGGCGAAAGAGCTGCGGCGGATTGCCGACTGTGCCGCGCTGGCGGTCAAGAACGGCATCGAGCCCCATGCCGGCCACGGCCTGACCTTCGACAATGTCGTCCCGGTCGCCGCCATTCCGCAGCTCGCCGAATTGAACATCGGCCATTTCCTCGTTGGCGAAGCGATCTTCACCGGCCTCGAAGCCAGCGTTCGCCAAATGCGCGAACTGATGGACAGCGCGCGGTGAAGGCAAGAAGGACCCTCACCCTGCCCTCTCCCGCGCGCGGGAGAGGGATGATGGAGGCGCGCATTTGCCCCCTCTCCCGCGCGCGGGAGAGGGTTGGGGTGAGGGTTTTTCCTTGATCGTCGGCATCGGCTCCGACCTGTGCAACATCGAGCGGATCGAGCGGTCGCTGGAGCGGTTCGGCGAGCGCTTCCTCGAGCGCGTGTTCACCGCCACCGAGCGCGCCAAGGCCGAATCGCGCCCGTTCACCCGCGCCGGGACGCTGGCCAAGAGGTTCGCCGCCAAGGAAGCCTTCTCCAAGGCGGTCGGCACCGGCTTCAAGCGCGGCGTGTTCATGAAGGACATCGGCGTCGTCAACGCTCCTTCCGGAGCGCCGACGCTCGAGCTGACTGGCGGCGCCCGCCGGCGGCTTGACGCCCTTGCGCCGCCGGGCCACGCCATCGACATTCACTTGACCCTGACCGACGAATATCCTTGGGCGCAGGCCTTCGTCATCCTGACCGCACGCAAGATGGAGCCTTGATTGACCGACATTGCCGACGAGCAGCGGGTCCCCGCCGAACGCAAGCAGTCGAAGGGCTCGGCCGTGTGGCGGGAGGTCAAGGGCCTGCTGTGGGTGCTGATCGCGGTGCTCGCCTTCCACAGCTTCGCCGCCAAGCCGTTCTACATCCCCTCGGAATCGATGATGCCGGGTCTGCTCAAGGGCGACCGGCTGGTGGTCAGCAAATATCCGTACGGCTGGTCGTGGGTCAGCCCGAGCTTCCACGTCTTCCCGCACTGGCATGGCCGCCTGCTCGGCAAGCTGCCCAGGCGCGGCGACATCGTCATCGTCACTCCGCCGGGTCAGAGCGACGACTACATCAAGCGCGTCATCGGCCTGCCCGGCGACACGGTCGAGGTGCGCCGCGGCCGGCTGATCCTCAACGGCCGTCCGGTGCCCTCGCAGGTTCGGCCGCCGGCGCTGATCCCGGTCGACCCCAACGTTCCGTGCGGGGATGCGTTCTTGGGTTCCGTCGTCCGGTCGGGCGGGCGCGAATATTGCCGGCTGCCGATCGTCCGCGAGACGCTGCCGGACGGGCCGAGCTACGACACCATCGACCTTGGAGTCAGCCCCGGCGACGATTTCGGGCCGGTCAAGGTGCCCGCCGACCATGTCTTCATGATGGGCGACAACCGCGACCGGAGCGCCGACAGCCGCTTCGGCCTCGGACCGCCCGAGAACGGGCTCGGCGGCCCGGTGCCGTGGGAGAATATCGGCGGCCGCGCCGAATTCATCACCTTCTCGCTCGACGGCACCACCGAGATCCTGAACCCGGTCAGCTGGTTCCGGGCGCTTCGCTCAGGCCGGGCGGGACGTTCGCTTCGCGGGAGCCGCGAATAGATGGCCGAGCTGCCCGCGGACGAGCCGCACGTCGAGCGGCCAGGCCCAACGGAGTTCAGCGACCCGATCGTCCGCCGCGAGCTGCAGCGCGCCGCGGTCTGGTTCGGGGTCGCGCTGCTCATCGCCGGAGTCATCTTCCTCGCCCAGCCGCTGCTGCTGATCATCGGCGGGATGGTTCTCGCGGTCGTCCTCGATGGCGGCACCCGGCTGCTCGGGCGAGTCCTGCCGATCGCCCGCGGCTGGCGGCTGCTGCTGGTCATCCTACTCGGCTTCGGCTTCGTCGGCTGGGTCTTCTATTACGCCGGCACCACGTTCGCCGCCCAATTCGAGACCCTTCGGGCGGTCGTCGAGATCCAGGCTGCGCGGCTTTACCAATGGGCTCAGGATTTCGGCCTCGTCACCGATCCCACCCCAGGGAGCATCGGCCAGCAATTGATGGGCTCGGTCGGGCGCCTGACCACCGCGGTCGGGAGCGCGCTTGGGGCGGTGACCAGCATCATCCTGATCCTCGTCATCGGCATCTTCATTGCCATCGAGCCGCACCTCTACGACCGCGGCATCGCCTGGATGCTGCCGCTCCGCTACCGCGAGCGCTTCTACAACATCGGCGATCGGGTCGGGTTCACCCTCCGAAGGCTGCTCGCCGGCCGAATCGTCGGGATGATTTTCGAAGGCATTTTCACTTACTTCATGCTCGCCTGGGTCGGCCAGTTGTTCGGCGTTCCGCCGCTGCCGATGGCGGCGCTGCTCGGACTGATTACGGGGCTGCTGGCCTTCATTCCCAATATCGGCGCGATCGTCTCCGGGCTGCTGATGGTCGCGGTCGGTTTCAGCGCCGGGCCCGAGCAGGGCGTGTGGGCGATCATCGTCTATTTTCTGGTTCAGAACATCGACGGCTATCTGGTGCTTCCGTACATCGCTCGGCGGACGGTCGACCTCGCCCCGGCGGTGGTGCTCGCGACGCAGCTGCTGTTCGGCGCCTTGTTCGGATTGCTCGGGGTGCTGCTGGCCGATTCGATCCTCGCCACCATCAAGGTGACGTTGCAGGAGCTCAGCAAATATCGCGCCGCGGACGCCGGAGAGGCTCCCGAAACGGTTACGGCTGCGGTGGCGCCGGCTCGGGCTGCGCGGGTTGCCCGGCCTGCCCGGACGGGTCCTGCGAAGCGCCCTGCATCAAAGCGGCGTTAGGCACCACCTGGACGACGTGGACGTCGAACTCCAAATTGGCGTTGGGCGGGATCGGGCTTCCGGGCTGCGGAGTGGCTCCATAGCCTAGCTCCGACGGGATGTTGATCCGGTAGCGGCCGCCCTTCTGCATCTTGGTCAGCGCCTCGGCGAAGCCGGGGATGACTTGGCCGGCGATCATCGGCGTCGGGCCGCGGCCCTCGCTGGTGTCGAACACCGTGCCGTCCTCAAGCCGGCCTTCATATTCGATCAGCACTCCGTCGACGGCCTTGACCGGGTCGCCGGTGCCTTCCTTGATAGTCCGGAACTGGAGACCGCTGGCGGTGGTCTCGCCGCGCAGCGATCCGGCGCCGAACCAGGCCAGTCCAACGCCCGCCGCGACCAGCAGCAGCAGGGCCAGCCACAGCTTGCCACTGCTTCGGCGTTGCGGATGGGCAAGCGTGGCGACGGACATTGAATTGGGCCTACTGTTCAGGCGGCGGCAGTGGAAGGCTTAACGGGCGGTGCCTTCGCGCTCGGCGCGCTTGCGCTCGAGCTTGCGGGCGCGGCGGATCGCGGCGGCCCGCTCGCGGGCGCGCTTTTCCGACGGCTTCTCGTAATGACGGCGCAGCTTCATCTCGCGGTAGACGCCTTCGCGCTGCAGCTTCTTCTTGAGCGCGCGCAGCGCCTGCTCGACATTATTGTCGCGAACGATGATCTGCATAAAAAGCCGTCACACTCCTAAATTTCTTCCAAATGCGCCGAACGACCGCTGGGTGACGCGCGGCCACAAAAAGGTCGTTCCAATGCAAATTATTCGCCGCAGGCGGGCCTACGGCGGCGCGGGGCCATAACAGTCTCCGCAAAAGCGTTCAACCCAGTCGCTTTTCTCGGAACTTTTTTGGTTTGTGCGACGAGCCGTTGACCTCCTGCGGTGGGGGACCGCGGCGGCCGTCCTTGGTTATCGCGAATTAACCTTGCGACTGCTACATCCACTTCTTGAGCGGAGGGATGAATGTCGTTGAATCGTAGGGAAATTTTGCGGCTTGGCGCGGTCGGCGTCGGTGGGGCGATGCTGTCCTCCGCAGCGAGCTCGGTCGGTCTTCCCTCGCTCGTCTTCCAGGCTCCGCGCAGTCCGCTGCCGGTGCCGCAGCCGATTCCCGCCGCCCCGCGCGCACCGTTCGGTGTCGACCAGCGCATTTTCGAGCGCGCCCGGGCGGCCCTTGACGCTCACCGGATCTACCATCGCGACTTCATCGGCATCGCCGATTTCTCGCTTCCGTCGAGCGAGCGGCGCTTCCACGTCGTCGACCTGCGCAACGGCCAGGTTGAAAGCTTCCATGTGGCTCACGGCCAGGGTTCCGACCCGAACCACAACGGCTTCCTCGACCGCTTCTCGAACGATTTTGGTTCTTACGCCACGTCGAACGGCACCTACACGACCGGCGAATATTATCACGGCAAGTATGGGCTTTCGATGAAGACCCACGGGCATGACTGGTCGAACAACAATGCCGAGCCGCGCGCGATCGTCATCCACAATGCCTGGTATGCCGAGCCCGACGTCCTCGCTCAGCACGGCAAGCTCGGCCGCTCGCAGGGCTGCTTTGCCTTCTCGCGCAAGGACCAGTGGCCGGTGATGCAGAAGCTCGCCGGCGGCCGCATGATCTACGCGGATAAGTTGGCGTAGCGCCGAGCGCAGCGACGCCGACGCGAAGCGTCGCCGGAGCAGCGCGAAGAGACGTGAAGCCCCGGACGGCCTGCGATCGAGCGGGCGTCAGCCCCGAGAATCGACAGGACCGACGTCACGGGATTCACTCCCGTGACGGCCCCACAAACCCCGCTCAATTCAACTTAACGAGTCGCGACCGTCTCGCCCGCCGGCCGCTTGTCGAGCAACGACGCGAGCACCTTGGGGTCGCGCTTGTAGACATCGCCATAGTTGACAATCTGCCCGTCGGTGGACGCGGCGGCGCTGAAATAGACGATGTACACCGGGATCGGCTTGTCGAAATCCGCCTGAACGGTCTTCTTGCTGGCCAGCACTTCGTCGATTTTCGCCGGAGTCCATTTCGCGTTGGCCTCTTCGACGAACAGCGTCTTAGCCAGGTCGACGATGTTCTGCGTGCGGATGCAGCCGTGGCTGAGCGAGCGGATCTGGCTGTTGAAGCGGCTGCGCGCGTTGGTGTCGTGCAAATAGATGTTCTGCGGGTTGTACATGACGAACTTGAGCTCGCCGAGCGCATTGTTCGGCCCCGGCGGCTGGCGCCATCCCTTGACCTTGCCATCCTTGCCCTTGATCGGAACGTATCCGGCCTTGCCGCGCACTTCCGGCTCGATGCTCTTGGGCACGTACCAGGACGGGTTGATGCTGACGCCCGTCGCCATCACCGACAGCATCGGAGTCGGGGTCTTGATCGCGCCGGCGACGGCCCGCTGGCGCCATTTGGTCGTCCCGTTCTCGACCAGTGCGACATAAAAGGCCGGCACATTGACGATGATGTACTTGGGCCCGAGGTCGCGGGGCAGCCAGCGCCAGCGGTCCATGTTGAGGCGGATTCGGTTGATCTTCGCGAGATCGGTCCGCGGCGTCGTCATCAGCGCGTTCCGGAGATCACGATATTGCGGGTGCGTCGGAAGCAGCCCGCGCAGGGCGTCGGGTACCTTGTGCTGCTCGAGCGCCGATTGCATCAGCAGGAATTGCCGCTCGCGGTCGAGATCCTTGTCCTGGATATGCCAGCCATCGCGCTCGGCGCGCGGGACGTGGCCGAAGGCGAGGTCGCCGGAGACTCGGTTGAAGCGGTCGGTCGCGGTCTGGGCGAGGAGCAGCGGATTGCCCGAGCGAAGCGCCACGGCCAGCCCGGCCGGGTCATAGTCGGCCGGGTCGAGGCCTTCCGAGCCGATCTGCTGGATGAAAGCGAGCAGGTCCTGCGCGTCGCGCGGGTGCCACATCAAGGTCGGATAGACGACCGGCGGCGGCGGAACATCGGGTGCGGCGGGCTGTGCCGCGGTTGCCGGCGGCTGGGCTGCCGGCGGCTGCACCTGAGGCTTGGCGGCCACGGGCGACGCCGTCTGCGCGGTTGCCCAGGCGGCCGGAAGCGCCGACAAGGCCGAGAATGTCACCCAGAATTTCACTCGCTTGCCCATCGCCAACCCGTTCATTTTCAATGACAACAGCCGTTCGGCCAAGGCCTAAATGGCCCACCCGACACATACACGCGATGAACGGGCGCTGCCAGTGACGCGGGGGCCACAGCCGCCAACAATGGTAAGGCGTCCGAAAACCAATCCTTAAGACGCGGCGACTAGCTTCGAATTGTCCTGAGGGAGGATTTCGGAAGTGGCGGGCAAGTTCGGCCTCGATGGAGCGATGATCCCGCGGACCGTCAAGCGCATGATCGACCATCGCTCCGAGGAGCGCTTGCCGGCCGCTTCCGACACCGCCGTGATGGAGTTCCGCGGGCGCAAGCATGTCGTCCGGCTGGTCAACAGCTCGCCCTCGGGAGCTATGGTAATCTTCCCGCTGGTCCCGCATATCGGGGAGCAGGTTTCGCTTCAGCTGCTCGAACAGGGCCAGGTGTCGGCCCGGGTGCGCTGGGTTCGCGACGGACGAATCGGCATCAATTTCGACCGGCGCGCGGAGTAGCCCGGGTGGAGATGGATTTTTCGATGATCAAGGCCCGTATCGCCGATGCCGGGGATCCGGGCGACCGCCGCCGCTCCGAGCGCCACTCCGTCGACGTTGACGCACGCCTGCGCGAGCTCGGCGAAACGGGCATCGACGCCAGGATCATCAACATTTCGGAGAGCGGCTTCATGGCCGAATCCGACGGCAGTTTTCAGGTCGGGTCGCGGGTCTGGCTGATGCTTCCGGGCCGCGAGCGCGCCAATGCAGTCGTCAAATGGACGGCCGGCTCCAACCTCGGCGCCGAGTTCGCCGAACCGATCTGCCTCGAGGGCCTGGGCGCCGATTAAAAGTCCTGCCGGCGGCTTTCAAACCGCCCCGATCGCGACTGATGCGCAACCATCACGACCTGGGGTTAACGCGCCGGTTCAAGGCAAATTGATGCAACCGGGTCCAACTTCGCTCGTTCACGGGTCGAAAGGAAGGTCCTGTGATGCTGACCAATCCGACCGAAATGCCGAAAACATACGACCCTGCGGGGCGGGGCTACCATGCCGTTTACCACGAGCATGAGGTCAATCACTGCCCGGGCTGCGGGCGGACGCACTGGCTGATCGGCCGGGTGTCGGCCGAATGCGCGTTCTGCGCGACGGCCCTGCCGCTGGCCGAAGCGAGCATGCGCTCGCACGTCGCGCCGGTGATCATCCAGCACAAGAATCGCCACCACGCCCAAGCCTGGGCGGCTTAGCCCGCGGGCCTACGGGGTCCGGCGGACCGGCACGGGCGCGTTGCACAGATCGACGCCGCCCGCCGGCCGGATGTAGAAGCTGTCCTTGCGATTGGCGCGCAGCCGCAGATAGTCGGCGAAGCTGGCGCTCCTCGTGTCCAGATACTGGTAGGACGGCCGCTCTCCGGCGCTGATCTGGCTCGCCAGCCGCGCCCGGACGATCGGCACGTCCTCGCTGCGCTCCTTGTAGAAGCCGAGATCGCCGGTCCCGCGCGGCAGCGAGCTCAAGCGGTCGATGCCGTCGACCACCCGCCCGACGACGGCGATATTGCGGTCGAGATGGCGCGGGCCGTGGCCGATCGCCGCATAGAGCTCGCCGCCGGTGCCGGTGTCGGGCGACAGGTCGCGGCCGACGCCGACGCTTCCATAGCAATGCGCGAGGTTCGCCCAACCAGCCTTCGGGCTGTAGGCGACTTGCCAGCCGAGCGCGTAGCCGGCGGCGGGCGCATAGGGATCGGCATAGCCCAGCGGCCGGACGTTGAGCCCCTTGAGCGGCCTTGTGTATTCGGCCGGCGGCTTGGCCACCACGCCTTGCGGGAGCGGCCGCTCGCGTTCGTTATTGCCCCATTGCGCGACATAATTGTCCTGGACCCGGTAGATCGCGGCGCCGTCCCACCACTGGCCGCCCGCGAGCGCCCGGATGTTGGCGACATGGACCGGAGCGAAGGCCGGCGCGAGCTGGACCACGACGCGGCCGCCGTTCTTGAGCTCGATGACCAACAGGTCGTCCGGGCTGATCGTCCGCCACGCGCTGGGCGGCGCGGCAGCGACCACTTCGGAAGGAGTCGCCGGCTTGGCGGGCTTGGCGGGGGCTGTCGCGGCTTGGGCGGTCAGCGCGAGAAGGACGAGCATCGATGACATGAGGATTCTCCGGCTGCTCGCGGTCTAGCCGAGGAATGGGCGCGCCGCTATCGCCGCCGCCATGTACCTCGCAACCTTGATGCTGCTCGGCTCGGGTGAGCTCGGCCGCGAATTCGCCATCGCCGCCAAGCGGCTCGGCTGCCGGGTGATCGCTTGCGACCGCTATGCCGGGGCGCCGGCGATGCAATGCTCGGACTCGTTCGAAATCTTCTCGATGCTCGACGGCGGTGCCTTGCGCGCGGCGGTCGAGAAGCATCGCCCCGACGTCATCGTCCCCGAGATCGAGGCCATCGACACCGCCGCCTTGGCTAAGCTCGAGCGCGAAGGCTGGCGCGTCGCGCCGTCGGCGCGGGCGGTGCAGCTGACCATGAACCGCGACGGGATCCGCGAGTTCGCGGCCCGGGATCTCGGTCTGGTCACGTCGCGATATCTGTTCGCGGAGAGCCGCGAGGAGGCGGTGGCCGCGGCCGAAACGGTCGGGCTGCCGTGCGTCGTCAAGCCGGTGATGTCGAGCTCGGGCAAGGGCCAGAGCACCGCTCGCTCGGCGGCAGACGTCGGCGTGGCATGGGATTATGCGGTCGCCAAGATGCGCGGCGACCGGCCGCGGGTGATCGTCGAGGAGTTCATCGCCTTCGACAGCGAGATCACCTTGCTGACCGTCGCCACTGGGACCGGAGTCCTGTTCTGCGAGCCGATCGGGCACCGTCAGGAGGCGGGCGATTACCGCGAGAGCTGGCAGCCGGCCGAGCTTCCGATCACCGCCCTCGAATCCGCCCAGGACCAGGCGCGCAAGGTGGTCGAGGCGCTCGGCGGGCATGGCATTTTCGGCGTCGAATTCTTCATCCGCGCCGAGGAGGCGATCTTTTCCGAGCTCAGCCCGCGTCCCCACGACACCGGCATGGTGACGCTCATCTCGCAGTCGCCCAACGAGTTCGAGCTGCACTTGAGAGCGATCCTCGGCCTGCCGATCCCGGCGATCGAGCTGGCGGGGCCCTCGGCATCGGCGGTGATCCTGGCCAGCGAAGATTCGGAGCGCTTCGGCTTCGATGGAGTGGCCGAGGCGCTGGCGCTCGGAACGCCGGACGCGCCCGTCGACGTTCGCCTGTTCGCCAAGCCCCGGACTCTCCCCAATCGGCGCATGGGCGTCGCTCTGGCCCGGGGGGCCTCGGTGGAACAGGCGCGCTCGACGGCGGTTGCCGCTGCGGCGAAGGTCGTCATTCGCTACCAGCGCTGAGCCGTCAGCGCGGTCGCCTGAGGTGGAGAAAGAGTTATGCGCGGACGATATCTGTTGGCTTGCGCGGCGGCGTTACTGGCGGCCTGCGAGCAGCAGCCGACCCAGCCAAGGCAGCCGATCGTCGTCCGCAGCGAGGCCCAGGACCAGCTCCACCAGCTCGACGACATGAACCGGGCGATCGCTCTCAAGCGCGCGATCTACGCGTCCGGCTACACCTGCAAGCGGGTGATCAGTTCCGGCTACGTCCAGGAACATGAGAATCTGTCGATGTGGACCGCGAGTTGCGACGATCGCCGGCAATGGGCGATTTTCGCCGGTCCGGACGGCAGCGCCCAAGTCCGCCCGTGCCAGGATTTGGCCGAGCTCGGGCTACCTCAATGCGTGATCAAAAAAGCCGCGCCAAAAGCCGGCTAGTTCACTCGCAGCGGCGCGTTTCCTTATACTCGCCGGTCGGCGACTTTTCCTTGACGGTGATGCACTTGCCCTGGCGGACTTCCTCGCGCCAGCTGCCGTCGGGATTGGTCAGGCGCTGCGCCTTGGGCACCCGCTTCCCGTCCTTGATCTCATAATTCCAGTTTTTTGGGAGCGATTGCGCGACGGCGGCCGCGGCATAGCCGAGGGTCGCCGCAACGGCGATCGTGCCGATCAAGGCGGTCGGGGAAACGCGGGTCATCGCAAAACTCCTCATGGTCCCCTGTACCATGAAATTCGTGAACCGAAGCTGACGATGGGTCGAGCGTGGAGTGCGACGGACCGAGTGCCGCCAGGCTGCAGAGCCTAGCCTTGCCTCGCTTTGAAGCGCCGGTTGGTCTTGTTGATGACGTAGGTCCGGCCGCGGCGGCGGATCACCCGGCAGTCGCGATGGCGCGCCTTCAAGGACTTCAAGCTGTTGCGAATCTTCATGGCCGGGCGCCTGCTCGTTTCTCTCGTTCAAGATGTCGGAAGGTCTTGAAAAACCGACGCCGCCCCTACGGTGGGGCTGTCCCCAAGTCAAGGTTGCGACTGCAGGGTCCAGGTCTGGCCGCTCGGGTTCACGGCCGCATTGAAGGAGGTCCGCACCGCTGCCGCGAAGCCGTAGTAGATGGTCCGCGCCGCCTCGGCGATCGCTCGCGGTCGGTTGCTGCCGCCGCGCGCGAAGAAGGCGACGGCGATTCTGCGCCCGCCCGGCAAGGTGATGAAGCCGACGTCGGTGGTCAGGCCGTTCAAAGTCCCGGTCTTGTTTTCGACCGGAGTTCCGAACGGCAGAAGCCCGCGGATGCGGTTCTTGCCGGTCTTGCAGCGGCTCATCAGCCCCAGCAAATACGACCGGCTCCATGGCCGCAGCAATTGCCCGCCGTCGAGCCGCCGAAGCAGGTCGACCATCGCCTCGGGAGTGGAGGAATCGCGGATGTCGTGGAGATCGCGCTTAGCGCGCAGCAGCTGGGCGATGCTTCGGTCGATCCGCAGACCGGTCAGATTGTTCTGGGTCAGCCACGCCTGGACGGTCTTCGGCCCGCCGAGGTCCCGCAGCAGCAGGTCGGTCGCCGGATTGCTGCTGTGGATGATCATCGCCTCCATCAGCCGGGCCGCCGTCTGGCCGCCGATCTTGTCGTCGAGCGAGCGGCGCCCGTGCTCGACCTGGGCCAGATAGTTGGCGGCGATCGCGATCTTGACCGTGCTTGCCATCGGGTACGGTTTTTCGCCGTTGATGGTGACCAGTTCGCCGCTCTTGAGGTCGACCGCGGCAACGCCGACGTCGCCGGGAGTGGAAGCGGCCAAAAACGCCAGTTGCTGTTCGAGCGTCTGCATGCTCGGCGACGACGCCGCCCAGGCGGGCTGGGCGACAAACGCCAGTAACCAGCAGAGAACAGCAACCAAACGCATGCCTAACCCGCTCCCGCAAATAGGTGGGATTCATCGTCGAACGACTGGATTAGTTCCAAATCGTTGAAATTGTCTCACTATGGGCCGGGGATTCACCGCGCCTGAGGCTCCCCTGGTCGGACAAAGTGCGCCCTAGCGCTCGGCGCGCGGCTGGCCGGGTGCGAAGCGGTCGCCGAAATAGTCGCCGCGGTACCAGCGCGGGCGGGCGTCGGCGTCGGCGAGCGCCCGGGCAATCTCGTAATTGAGCTTGGCGTAGCGAGCGCCGGCTTGCCAGTAGATCGGCTGGCTGATGTCGTCATTCACCCGGTGATAGACCTTGGCGAAGAAATGATCCCACCGCGCCTTGCCGCCGTTCGCATAGCCGGTGAACAAGAGGATCGCCGGCACTCCGCGGCGAGCGAACTGGTAATGGTCGGAGCGGACGAAGATCGACTGCTCGGGCATCGGGTCGGCCGAGACCGCGATCCCCATCCCTCGGGCGGCCTGGGCCACTGTGCGGGCGACCGTCGAATTGGCGGCGCCGAACGCGACCACGTCGGTGAAATCGTAGGTCAGCAACGGCATGTCGAGGTCGACCGCGGCGACGATCTGCTTGATCGGAACCGTCGGGTGCAACGCGAAATAGTCCGCTCCGAGCAGGCCCTTCTCTTCGCCGGTGTTGGCGATGAACAGGATCGAGCGCCGCGGACGCTTGCCGGACTCGACGAACTCACGCGCCGCTTCGATCATGGTGGCGATGCCCGCCGCATTGTCGAGCGCGCCGTTGTAGATCGCGTCTTCGCCGGGCTTGGCGCCTTCCTTGAGCCCGAGATGGTCGAGGTGGCCCATCAGCACGACATATTCGTGCGCCAGCCTCGGGTCGCTGCCCGGCAGCAGTCCGATCACCTCGGGGCTGGTGAAATCCTGCCAGGAGCTTTGGGCGTTGATCGACAGCCGCGCCGGCAAGGCGAAGCCGCGCATCGGCCGCCGCGACCGCGCCTGAGCGCGCAGCTTCGCGAGCGGCGTCCGCGCCCCCTGGAATAGAATTTCGGTGGCTTTCGCGGTCAGCGCCAGGCGCGCGCGCAGCAGGGATGTCGCTCCGGTCTTGCCCGAAGCGTCGGTCCAGTCGACCCGCGGCCGGGCCATCGAGCCGAAGCGCTCCGGCGCCCCGCTGGGCTCGGCGGTAATCTCCACCAGCCCGATCGCGCCGCGACCGGCGGCGGCCTCGGGCTTGGAGCCATCGAGATGGGCTCGAACGTCGGTCGGCAGGCCGGCCGGCGACCCGGAGAAAGCGACCACGATCTTCCCGCGCACGTCGAGCCCGGCATAATCGTCGAGGCCGAGTGCCGGTTCGTTCAGCCCGTAACCGACGAAAACCAGAGGCGCTTCGATCGTTCGGCTCTGCTCGAGTAGGCTCGGCTGCAGGGCGACATCGACTCCCGGAGCCAACGTGGTCGTGCGATTGCCGACGCGCAGCCGAACCTGCGGCGGACTGGAATGGCTGGCCCGCCGGAACGGCACCTGCAAATACCAGCCCCCGCCGGTGCCGCCGGGCTTGAGACCGAGGCCGGTGAACTGCGCGGCGACATATTGCGCGGCGACCGCATAGCCGCGCGAGCCGGTGTCGCGGCCCTCGAGCTCATCGCTGGCGAGGAACTGGACATGGCCGCGAACTCGGTCCGCCGCGTCCTCGGCCGGAACCGACGCCGCCGGCAACAGCAGCGCCAAAGCGATAGCCGCCAGGCGTGCCCTCATGCCGGGGCTCGATCGAGCAGCCGCCGCTCCCATTCCAGCGCGTGGGTCACGATCGTGTCGATATCGGCGAAGCGCGGGCTCCACTCGAGGGTTTCGACCAGCGCGCGATTCGACGCGACCAGCGCCGGCGCGTCGCCGGGCCGGCGCGGCATCTCGCGCCGCGGCACCGGCTTGCCCAGAACCCGGTCGAGCGCGTCGAGCACTTCGAGCACCGACAGGCCCTGGCCGTATCCGCAGTTGAGGACCAAATTGTCTTGCGGCTGCGCGATCAGCCGCTCGAGGGCGATCAGATGCGCTGCGGCGAGGTCGGTGACGTGGACGTAATCCCGCACGCAAGTGCCGTCGAGGGTGTCGTAATCGGTGCCGAACACCGCGACATGGTCGCGCTTGCCGACCGCCGCCTCGACCGCGACCTTAATCAAATGCGTCGAGCCCTTGCCCACCTGCCCGGCGCGCATGTCCGGATCGGCGCCCGCGACGTTGAAATAGCGCAGCGCGCAATAATTGAGCGGCAGCGCGGCCGCCGAATCGGCGAGCATCCGCTCGGTCATCAGCTTGGACGCGCCGTACGGGTTGATCGGCTCCTTGGGATCGCCCTCCTCGATGGGCACCCGCTCGGGCTCTCCGTAGACCGCGGCGGTCGACGAAAAGACGATGTGCGGCACTGCCGCGGCCACCGCGGCGGAGACCAACGCGTGGCTGGCGAGGGTATTGTTGGCATAATATTCGAGCGGCTTGACGACCGATTCCGGGACCACGATCGATCCGGCGAAGTGCAGGATGGCGCCGATCCGCTGCTCGCGAAGCACTCGATCGACCAGCGCCGTGTCGGCGATCGACCCTTCGAAGAACGGCACTCCGTCCGGGACCACGCCGCGCGTTCCGTTCGACAAATCGTCGATCACGGCGACTGGCCACCCCGCATCGCGGAGCGCGAGGACGGCGTGGCTGCCGATATAGCCGGCGCCGCCGGTGACGAGAACTGGAACCTTGGTCATGGGGCCGGGTCGCTAGCCGATGAAGCCATTCCGCGCCAGTCGGCAGCCCGCCCCCGCGTTCATTGTGTATCACGGGCGTAACTCATCCCGGAACGCTGTCCCGATATGCGCGCAGGGCTTTCCACGCGACTATGCTGCGATTATCAGGCCGCGCTGATCCTCACCCCCCAATTCCCAAGAAGGTTCGATGACAATCACCATTTCGAGCGCGTTCGACGCGGGCAATATCCGTGTCGTCAGGCAGGACGGCGACGTCGTCGACCTGGAGATCGTCAAGGACCATCAGTCGGACTTCTACCAGTGGTTTCACTTCCGCCTGGCGGGCGCCGCGGGCCGCGAAGTCACCCTGCGTATCGTCAATTGCGCCGGCTCCGCCTATCCGAACGGCTGGCCCAACTATCGCGCCTGCCTGTCCGCCGACCGCGAGGAATGGGTGCGGGTTCCGGACACCAGCTACGCCGACGGCATCCTGACGGTGAAGCTGACGCCGCCGACCGACTGCGTCTGGCTGGCCTATTTCGCGCCCTTTTCGATGGAGCGGCACCACGATCTGGTGACCGCGATCGCGGCCCTAGAAGGCGTCGGCTACAGCTCGCTCGGCAAGTCGCTGGACGGCCAGGACATCGACTGCCTGACCATCGGCGAAGGCGCCATCAATGTCTGGCTCTACGCCCGCCAGCACCCCGGCGAGACAATGGCCGAATGGTGGATGGAAGGCGCTCTCGAAAAGCTGTGCGACCCCGAGGACCCGGTCGCCCGGGTGCTCCGCCGGGACTGCACCTTCCGGGTGATCCCGAACATGAACCCCGACGGCTCGCGCCGCGGCCATTTGCGGACCAACGCGGCGGGGGTAAACCTCAACCGCGAATGGCACGCGCCCAGCCCCGAGAAGAGCCCCGAGGTACTGTGCGTTCGCAACGCGATGGACTCCACGGGCGTCGATTTCGCGATGGACGTCCACGGCGACGAGGCGATCCCCGCCAACTTCCTCGCCGGCTTCGAAGGCATCCCGTCGATCAGCGAGCGGCAGACTCGGTTGTTCAAATTGTTCAGCGACACGCTCGAGCGCCTGTCGCCCGACTTCCAGACCGCGCAGGGCTACGAGATTCCGGCGCCCGGCCAGGCCAATATGTCGATGTCGACGACCCAGCTGGCCGAGCGCTTCGGCTGCGTGTCGATGACCCTGGAAATGCCGTTCAAGGACAATGAAAAGCTGCCCGACCCGATCTACGGCTGGTCGCCGCAGCGCTGCAAATATCTCGCGTCGGCGTGCCTCGACGCGCTGCACGCGATCCTTCCCGAGCTCAAGGCCGAGCGGAAGAGCGCTTCGCGGGCCGCCTGATGCCGACCCTGGTCCTCCTTCGCCACGGCCAGTCGCAATGGAATCTCGAAAACCGCTTCACCGGCTGGTGGGACGTCGACTTAAGCGACCAGGGCGTCGCCGAGGCGCGCTCGGCCGGAGTCTTGCTCAAGGACCGCGGGCTCGACTTCGACCGCTGCTTCACCAGCCTCCAGACGCGCGCCATTCGGACGCTCCATCTGCTGCTTCTCGAGATGGACCGGCTGTGGCTCCCGGTCGTCAAGGACTGGCGACTGAACGAGCGCCACTATGGCGCTTTGACCGGCCTCAACAAGCAGGAGATGATCGACAAGGTCGGCGCTGAGCAGGTGCAGATCTGGCGGCGCTCGTTCGACACTCCGCCGCCGCCGATGCCGCCCGGCGACCGCTACGACGTCAGCCGCGACCGCCGCTACGCCGGGATCGACGTGCCGCGGAGCGAGAGCCTCAAGGACACCATCGCCCGCGTCCTGCCCTATTTTGAAGCCGAGATCGCGCCCGCGCTCCGGGCCGGCGAGCGGGTGCTGGTCTCGGCCCACGGCAATTCGCTCCGGGCGCTGGAAAAGCATCTGTCGAACATCGGCGACGACGACATCGTCAAGCTCGAGATCCCGACCGGCGAGCCGATCGTCTACGAACTCGACGACGAGCTTGCCGTCCGCGAGCGTTATTATCTGGCTGAGCGCCCCGCCTAAGCTGCTGCGGCGGCGGCCTTCTTGACGTACATCGCCTGGTCGGCGCGGGCCATCACGATTTCGGGATTGTCGTCCGCGGCGATGATTCCGATGCCGATCGCGACCCCGAGCGGAAGCGCCGCTCCGGCATGCTTGAAATCGCACTCCGCGATTCGCTCGACCAGCCGCGTCGCGGTCTCTTCGGAAATCGCCTGGTCGGCACGCTCGAGCAGGATCCCGAACTCGTCGCCTCCGAGCCGACCGACGCAATCGCCGCTGCGCACTCCGCCGACCAGCAATCGCGACACCATGATCAGCGCCTCGTCGCCGGCGCGATGGCCGTGGCTGTCGTTGATCCGCTTGAGCCCGTCGATGTCGACGAACAGCATCGCCGCATCCTCGCCGTAGCGATTCACCCGCGTGATCAGCCCCTCGAGCTGGCGGAGGAAGCCGCGGCGGTTGGGAAGCTCGACCAGCGGATCGAGGTGCGCCAGCTGGTCGAGCCGCTCGACCGTCGCCTGCAGCCGCGCGATCTCGCCGCGCAGGCGACCGATTTCGCTGGCCAGCTGCGCGCTGTTGGACGGATCGATAAGCTGTTCAGCCATTATCGGTTTTTGCTTCCCCCGGCGCGGGAATATAGCTCGAATCGCGCGTTCGGGCAAAACCGAACCGGCAGGCAGCGATTGCGCCCGTCACCGCATGTTCCTAAACGGCCCGGCTTGGGTTTTCGTGGCAAATCGGGACGGTGATGGGCGAGCCGCTGGTCGGAATTATCATGGGCAGCAGCTCCGATTGGGAAACCATGCGCCACGCGGCCGAGACCCTCGACAGCCTCGGGGTCGCTCACGAGACCAGGATCGTCTCGGCGCACCGCACTCCCAGGCGCCTCCAGGACTATGCGGCGTCGGCCAAGGAGCGCGGGCTCAGGCTGATCATCGCCGGCGCGGGCGGCGCCGCGCATTTGCCTGGAATGACGGCGTCGATGACCCCGCTGCCGGTGCTCGGAGTGCCGATCGAGACCAAGGCGTTGAAGGGGATCGATAGCCTGCTGTCGATCGTCCAGATGCCAGCCGGGGTGCCGGTCGGGACGCTGGCGATCGGCAAGGCCGGAGCGATCAACGCGGCTTTGCTGGCGGCCGCGATCCTCGCCGACGGCGATTCCGAGCTTGCCGGCCGGCTCGACTCCTTCCGCGAAACCCAGACGAAGTCGGTCGCCGAAACGCCCGGATGATCGTCGAGCCCGGGTCCACCATTGGCATCGTCGGCGGCGGCCAGCTCGGCCGGATGCTGGCCCTCGCCGCCGCTCAGCTCGGCTACAAATGCCACATCTTCGATCCGCACGAGCGCCCGTGCGCGGCGGACGTCGCCGCGGCCTTCACCCGCGCCGCGTTCGACGACCGCGCGGCGCTCGAACGGTTCGAGAGCCAGGTCGACGTCGCCACTTATGAGTTCGAGAACCTCGCGACCGAGCCGCTGGCCGCGCTTGGGCCAAAGCTTCGCCCGGGCGTGCGTTCGCTGGCCGTCGCCCAGGACAGGGCCGAGGAAAAGGCCTTCATCGAATCGACCGGGGGGAAGGTCGCTCGGTGGCGCCCGGTCGCGAGTCTCGAAGACGTCGCGGCGGCGGTTGGGGAGCTCGGCCTGCCACTGGTGCTCAAGACCCGCCGCTACGGCTACGACGGCAAGGGGCAGGCCTGGATCCGCTCGGCGCAGGAGGCTGCGGCGGCCTGGAACTCGATCGGCGGTCAGCCGGCGATCGCCGAGGCCGGAGTCGATTTCGCCGCGGAATTCTCGGTCATCCTGACGCGCTCCGAGGGCCAGCCCGGCGGCCTGTTCTGGGACTCACCCGAAAACGTCCACCGCGACGGCATCCTTCGCCGCTCGGCCGTCCCGGCAAGCGAGGCGGTGCTCGCTCAGGTCGAGCAGGCCCGGGCGATGGCGCTCCCCATCGCCGAAGCGCTCGATCACATCGGCGTCCTCACCGTCGAATTCTTCGCCACCAGCTCCGGTCCGCTGGTCAACGAGATCGCCCCGCGCGTCCACAACAGCGGCCACTGGACGATCGAAGGCTCGGTCACCTCGCAGTTCGAACAGCATATTCGCGCCATTTGCGGATTGCCGCTCGGACCGACGGACCTGACCGGCGCGTCCGTGACCATGGACAATTTCATCGGCAACGATGTCAACCGCTGGCCCGATCACGTCGCCGAGCCCGGCGCGCACCTGCATATCTACGGCAAAGGCGAGGCCCGGCCGGGAAGAAAGATGGGGCACGTAACGCGCGTCAGGCCCTAATTCCTCCCCGGAACGGGGAGGGGGACCATTCAGCGAAGACTGAATGGTGGAGGGGCCGGGGCCGTCACGGGAGTGAATCCCGTGACGTCAGTCCTGTCGCTCGCCCGGCTCGCGCAGGCTGGCCGGCTGTCGCCATCTCTTCGCGCTGCTGGCGATCGCTTTGCAATCGCTGCGCTGCGCTCGGTGGCTCCTGCCTACCGCGGCTCCATAACCTCGATCGGCATCCGCAGCTTGGCAAGCTGCGGACGGATCTTGGCCGCGTCGCCGACCACCACCCAGACGAAACCGTTGGGGTCCAGCGCACCGCGCAGAGCGGCATCGAGCGTCGCCCGCGTCTGTGTCCGGTACTTGCCGGCGAGCAGCTCGTAATAATCGTCCGGACGGCCGTACAGCGCGTTCGTCTGCATCGCCGAAAGCACCGCATCGGACGTCTCGAACTGTCCCGGCAGTTGGTTGATGCGGGCGGCGATCGTCCGGCTCAGCTCTTCCTCGGTGACGCCCTTGGCGCCGAGGAATTCGCGGACGTCCTGGGACAGCGCGCGGATCGAATCGCCGGTTCGGTCGGCCTGCACCGGAGCGGTGATCAGATAGGGCACCAGATTGGCGGTCAGCTGCGCGGTGCCGCGCACGCCGTACGACCAGCCCTTGGTCTCGCGCAGGTCCATGTTGATGCGCGACAGGAAGTTGCCGCCGAGGATGTCGTTGGCGCCGGTGATCGCGGCAAATTCGCCGCGCGGATCGATCGGCGTCACCTGGCCGGCGAGGATCACCGATTGGGGCGAACCCGGACGGTCGACGAGCACAATTCGCTCGCTGCTCGGCCGGGCCGGAGGCGCGACGAAGTTCTTCACCCCCTTCGCGACTGTCGGCGCCGCCCAGCTTCCGAAGCGCTGCTCGAGCAGCGGCTGGACGGTCGCCAGCGGCTCGCTGGAAACGACAAAGATTTCCAGATTGTCGGGACGCAGCCAGCGCTGGGCGAAACCGACGATATCGTCGCGGGTGAACGCCTTGACCGCCTCGGCTCGGCCGCTCGCGGTTGTCGCATAGGGATGGTTCTCGCCGTACAGCAGCGCCGGCAGCAAACGCGCCCCCATCGAGGTTGGATTCTTCTGCTCCTGAGCGATTCCGGTCAGCACCTGCGTGCGCACGCGCTCGATCTCCGACGGATCGAAGGTCGGGCGCTGGACAATGTCCGCGAGCAGGTCGAGCGACGGCGCGAGGTTGGCGCTGAGCGCCGACAGTCCGACGGTGCTTCGGTCGGCCCCGCCCGAGGCGCCGATCAGCGCTCCGAGCCTTTCCTGCTCCTCGGCGATCTGCTGCGAGCTCATGCCGTCGGCGCCCTCGTCGAGCAGTCCGATGGTCAAATTCTGAAGACCCCGGGCATTCGGAGCGTCAGCGGAAAAACCGGCGTCGAACGACAAGGCGACTTGCGTGATCGGCACCGCGGCGCGGTTTGCGTAGGCGACCTTGACGCCGTTCGACAATTGCACGTGCTGGATCTCGGGGAAATCGAGCGGCAGTGCGGCGCCGATCGGCGGCACCTCGCGCGGCACGCGCGGAGTTTTGATGTCCGCGCTCTTCTTTTTCTTGGCGCCGCCCTTCGCCTCTTCATAGGGCGGCCGGTCGCCGGGCTCGAGCCGGACCGTGAACGCCGGGCGAGTCAAATATTGCTGCATCGCGGCGCGCACCGCGGCGGGCGTCGTCGTCGCATATTGGTCGAGCGTGCGTTTGTAGAAATTGGAATCGTTCGCGTAGACCTGCCCTTCGGCGAGCGCGACGGCCTTGCCGCCAAAGCCGCCGACCTGCTCCAGCCCACGAATGCGCCCGCTGACCTCTCGAGTTGCCGCCCGGCGCACTTCGTCTTCGGTCGGGCCGTTGGCAATGAACTCGGCGATGATCTCGTCGAGCCGCTTCTCGACGACCGCGGGATCGACCCCCGGCTTCACTGTCGCGGTGACTTCGAACATGCCGATGCGATGGAACGGCTGCAGTCCGGCGGTGACTCCGACCGCGAGCTTCTCGTCGCGTACCAGGATGTTGTCGAGGCGCGAGCTGGCGAGGCCGCCGAGGATCGAGCCGGCGAGGCCGAGCGAAGCGAGCTCGTCCGACAGCAGCCCGGGGACCGCCCAATTGCGCTGGATTTGAACCGCGGCAACGCGATCCTTCATGACGATCGACTTGGGCGCCGGGAGGATCGGCACGTCGGCCGCCGCGGGGGTGTTCACCGGGCCCGCCTTGATCGCTCCGAAATATTTCTCGACCAGCGGGCGAGCTTCGGCGGCGGTGATGTCGCCGGCGAGCACCAGCACCGAATTGTTGGGGCCATATTTGTCCATGAACCACTGCTTGACGTCGGCGAGGCTGGCCGCGTCGAGGTCGGCCATCGAGCCGATCGTCGAGTGATGGTACGGGTGGCCCTCGGGGAACAGATTGCCGAGCACTTCATACTCAACCAGCCCGCCGGGCGCGTTGTCGCCCTGGCGCTTCTCGTTCTGGACGACGCCGCGCTGGTTATCGAGCTTTTCCTGGGTAACCGCCCCGAGCAGATAGCCCATTCGGTCGGATTCCATGAACAAGGCGCGCTCGATCGCCGCCTTGGGAACGGTCTGGAAATAGTTGGTGCGGTCGAACCAGGTGGTGCCGTTGTAATCGGTCGCGCCGATCTGCTGCAGATAGGTGAAATAGTCGCCGGGGAGGTTCTCCGAGCCGTTGAACATCAGATGCTCGAACAGATGGGCGAAGCCGGTCTTGCCCTTCGGCTCGTCCTTCGACCCGACATTGTACCAGGTGCTGACGGCGACAATCGGCGCCTTGTGATCCTCGTGGACGATCACCGTGAGGCCGTTGGCGAGGCGGAAGCTCTGGTGCGGGATCGCGACCTGCTCGACCAGCGCCGGGACCGGCGCCGGTTCGGGCGCAACGGCAACCGCCGGGGCCGCTTCGGCCGGCGGCGCGACCATCACGGCCTCGCGCGGCGTGGTGGCGCAGGCGGCGAGCGCGGACGCGCTTGCGAGCAGGACAATCAAGCGACTGCGAATCATCGATTTTTGCTCCGGATTTTTGGGGATGTGCCGCCTGTGTAAGGCTGGTTCCGCCGAACGCAAGACGGTTCGACCAGCCCACCCGCCGCTTCGACCAACGGCGGGATTGGCCGCCCGTGCTGACAGGCTCCAACCGCTCTGCTAGCCCGCCGCGCGATGACGCCCCTCGACACCATCCGCAACTTCTCGATCATCGCCCACATCGACCACGGCAAGTCGACGCTCGCCGACCGGCTGATCCAGGCGACCGGGGGCCTCAGCGACCGCGAGATGAGCGGCAACGCGCAGGTCCTCGACAACATGGACATCGAGCGCGAGCGCGGAATCACCATCAAGGCGCAGTCGGTCCGCCTCGAGTGGAAGGGCTACGTGCTCAACCTGATGGACACCCCCGGCCACGTCGACTTCGCCTACGAAGTGTCGCGCTCGCTGGCCGCCTGCGAAGGCGCGCTGCTCGTCGTCGATGCCGCCCAGGGCGTCGAAGCCCAGACGCTGGCGAACGTGTATCAAAGCATCGAGCACGACCACGAGATCGTCCCGGTGATCAACAAGGTCGACCTGCCGGCCGCCGAGCCCGAGCGGGTGCGCGCGGAGATCGAGGACATCATCGGCCTCGACGCCAGCGAAGCGGTGCTGGCTTCGGCCAAGACGGGCCTGGGGATCGAAGACGTCCTCAACGCCATCGTCGCGAAAATCCCGCCCCCCAAAGGCGACGCCAACGCTCCGCTCAAAGCGATGCTGGTCGACAGCTGGTACGACCCATATTTGGGCGTCGTCATCCTGGTCCGCGTGATCGACGGCTCAATCCGCAAGGGGCAGCAGGTCAAGTTCATGGCCGCGGGGACCACGCATCTGGTCGACCGCGTCGGCTGCTTCCGCCCCAAGCTCGAGGCGCTCGACAGGCTCGGCACCGGCGAGATCGGCTTCATGACCGCGCAGATCAAGGAAGTCGCCGAGACCCGCGTCGGCGACACGATTACCGACGCGAAAACCCCAACCGGCGCACCCCTTCCGGGGTTCAAGCTCGTCCAGCCGGTGGTCTTCTGCGGCCTGTTCCCGGCCGACGCCGCCGAGTTCGAGAAGCTCCGCGACTCCCTCTACAAGCTGCGCCTCAACGACGCCTCGTTCAGCTTCGAGATGGAGACCAGCGCCGCGCTCGGCTTCGGCTTCCGCTGCGGCTTCCTCGGCCTCTTGCACCTCGAGATCATCCAGGAGCGGCTGACCCGCGAGTACGACCTCGACCTCATCACCACCGCGCCCAGCGTCGTCTACAAGATCCACCTGAGCCATTCGAAGACCGAGCCCGGCCAGGTGATCGAGCTCCACAACCCCGCCGACATGCCCGACCCCAACCGCATCGAGGCGATCGAGGAGCCGTGGATCGAGGCGACGATCTACGTCCCCGACGAATATCTCGGCAGCGTGCTCAAGCTCTGCCAGGACCGCCGCGGCATCCAGAAGAATTTGACCTATGTCGGCCACGGCACGAGCACCCGCGCGCTCCTCACCTACGAGCTGCCGCTCAACGAGGTCGTGTTCGACTTCTACGATCGGTTGAAATCAATTTCGCGAGGCTACGCCTCCTTCGACTATCACATGATCGGCCACCGCGCCGGCGACCTCGTCAAGATGAGCATCCTGGTCAACGCGGAACCCGTCGACGCGCTGAGCATGATCGTCCACCGCGCCAACGCCGAGGCGAGAGGACGCGGCATGTGCGAGCGGTTGAAGGAGCTGATCCCGAGGCATTTGTTCAAAATCCCCATCCAGGCCGCGATCGGCGGGAAAATAATAGCTCGGGAAACAATAGCTGCCCTCCGCAAGGACGTCACAGCCAAGTGTTACGGCGGGGACGCCACCAGAAAGCGCAAGCTTCTGGAAAAACAGAAGGAAGGCAAGAAACGCATGCGCGAGTACGGGTCTGTGAGCATCCCCCAAGAAGCGTTTATTGCCGCGCTCCGCATGGGAGAAGAATGAGGCAGCTATTGTTTCCCTCCACATCATCGCGTGGGAGAGCGGCCCGGATGCTCAATCCGGGGGATTGAGCACAAGAGGGTCGGCGCGGCGCTGCGGAAGCGAGGCGACGGTTCACGTGGGGCGTGAACCCAAAGCCGACCTCGTGACGGCGAAATGCTACGGCGGCGATGCGACGCGGAAACGGAAGCTGCTTGAGAAGCCGAAGGAGGGGAAGAAAAGAATGCGCGAGTACGGCTCTGTAAGCATCCCTCAGGAAGCTTTCATAGCCGCACTCCGAATGAGCGAAGAATGAGCACGGATGCGGGAAGCGCGAGCACGCGTCAGCATGGGGTGCTGACCGAGCGCAGCGCTGGGTCGGTGAGCATCCCGCAGGAGGCGTTCATTGCTGCGTTGAGGATGGGGGAAGAATGATGCCGGGCCATGCTGGGGGCAGGCCTGCAATCATTCTCCGTAGCCGATCCTAAGGCGAAAGGCGCGCGGCGCCACTTCGGCTTAGGCGTAGAAACTACGGCGATTCGGCTGGCCTGCGGTGAGACCTGACACTACCAACGTCACGAATTCACTTCGTGACGGACACTTCTGCACGTGGTGAGGCAGGAATTTGACTCTGGGCTAATTCGCCGAAAGCTGAATAACCGACACCCGCCATTCCGAGCGCGCCCACGAAAAAGAACATCACGCGCAGGGACCGCCCATGGCTCCATTGCCTTAGAAGCAGAGGACGATTGCTGTGAAGTGGTTTGTCGATTTCGTCCTGGCAGAAAAGAAACTCGCCGGCGTTGAAAAGGCGCAACTCGGCAGCTCCCATCAGTGCCTCCGAGCGCTTGGTCAGGTCTGCGTTCCGTTGATCCATCTTCCAAAAAATGAATGAGAAGAACGTTAGCAAACTGCTCAGGAAAGAACCGACTTCTGGCAATCTATCCTCAGATGTCATAATTGTTGCCCAAGCGGCGACGATCAAACCGCAAAGCACCACGTAAAAGTTGAAGAGACCCAGGCGCTGCTGAGCGTGAAACTCGAAATGCCGCCAGCCGTGGTCCAGCAATTGTTTGTCTGAGTCTGACCCAATCGGTGTCATTCGTTGTGGCCTGCCTTCGCCCTGGCACCCTCTGTGAATGCCAAAAAAGTTCTAATCCTTCCTACGCGTGCTCTAAGTGTCTCAAACTCCTCCTCGATCTTGGCCTCGGGTGAGAAAGGGTCAATCGCGCCAAATCGCTGTCGTGCTCTTCTGGTTTGCCAGCCCCTGCGATCTAAAATGCTTCTCCGGTCCAGTCTTTCAGTTTCGGTTCGAGGAAAGCGGGTCGCTATTAGCGAAACTGGAGCATTGGCGACTCGCTCTAGCTCCTCAATGAAATCAATTGTGTCTCTAGACAGCTGCTCAAACCTACGTGCTTTGGTGTTGTTGCCATCTATATAGTCGGCGAAGGTGAGTACGATGTCTGTTGGGGCGTTTATGCCGCAGGCGTCCCGATACTGATCCCACTCAAACCACCCTACCCGGCGATCTCGCTTCGTCGTGGAAGTAACCTCGTTCTTTTTGAGTTCACCGCCACTGAGGCCGGCCCGCTTGGCGACGGCATCGAAGTCCGTCTCATGTTTCAGAGGCCCTGACGTCGTCCCCTCGGCACTTGCCGACACCATATGAAGCAGTCGTCTCGCTCGCCTAATCCATTTGTTTGTCTGCTTTGTAGCAGGGTTGGCCACGCGAATGGGGGTTGATCGTACCACCATTAGAATTCGTCGCACCCGGCTGGGTGAAATCCCAGCCTCAGCAAGGCAGCCCGCGACATTTGTGTCTCGGGAAGTTACATACGGATAGGGTCCGTGGAATACGCTCAAGCCGCTACCTTGAGTGCCCTCCAACAAGACGGTTTTGCCTTGGCTATATGCGAGCTCTAACCGTCGCAGAGTTCTGCCGCGAAACTCCGGAGCAGTGCCAACATAGGCGCGAAGCTCCGGAACATGTTTCGCCAACAGAGTGGATTCCTTACCGCGCCCCGTAATTCTGCGCGCGGCTGCAAGGCCGCTTCCACTCGCCGTAGAACTTATGTCGTCGCGTAATCCGGCTTCGTTAGAACGGTCTTCGTCACTGATAATCATCGCCTGCGGGTCAATGTACAGGCGGTCCGGGCTCAACTGACAATCATCGATCTCTTTGAGCAAGCTTGGAACAAACAAGGTCGAACCCGGGCCCAACAAAATCTCTGCGTCCGTGTCCTTCGTCCCGGAAGGAAGATGGTGATAGGTGTAGAGGCCTTCGCTACCAGAGACGGTGTGCCCCGCGTTAGGGCCACCAACTCGCACCAGGACATCATAATCAGGAGCTAGGTACGCAGCGATGTGACCCTTGCCTTCGCTACCGAACTGGCCCCCGATGAGAACGTCAACTTGACGCTTATCTGCTGGCGGTAGGAGGCCAAGCCGAGCCACCACTCTCACGAGTGTGTCATCCGTGTCGGTGAAATCCGTGTTGATCCGGATGTCAGCGTCATCTTTGAAGCTTTTGATGTCTTGCTCGCGCTTAATGATATCGTGTTCTTCGATCGCGGTATCTTGCCCAAATTTACGGGCTGCACGCTCTATGATCTGATCAACAGCTGAGAATAAGTGAATATGAACCAAGTCGATTGTGGAAGAATTTCTAAAAAAGACTAGCTGATCCCACGTTCTGACACTATCAACTACAATGTCCCTGTCTTCATGATTGTTCTGGTCTAGGACACTAATTACCTGTTCTACGTATCGATATAGCCAATCATCTCCGATCTTCGCGTCGAGAACATCGCCCAGTTTCTGAAGTCCCTTTCGATCGTGAGGCATATGATGCTGTACTGCATGCTCTCTGACGATGACGCTGGATTTGATCCGGTAGAACTGGAAGCGCTTTTCAAGCGCCTCACCTAGGCTGGTCTTTCCAGTGCGCGTATGGCCCGACAAGACTACAACACGGTGCATCAGAAGCCCTCATCGAGGTGATCGATGATCAGTTCACCAGCGCTCCTTGGAGCAATCTCGCCGAGGTTTATCGCCAGATCAGCGATCTTTAGAAGCGCGCGAGCGGATACCTCGTTCGGATGTGATATTGCGGCGGCGTACTCCGTTGACCCCTCGCTGTGGGATCCAGAGTTCCGCCTGCCTTCAAATCGCTGCAGGAGTACTTCTTCCGAAGCCCAAACATGAACGTGGGTGACGTCGGAACCGAAAGTGGACCGAAAGTGGGCTACCTGCCGTTCTTTGCGGACGCTGTCGATTAGCCAGCGCCCTTGACTCGGCTCCGCGACGATTTGCGGTTGTGCAACCTCATCAATTAGCCAGCGGAAGTCCGTCTCCTGGTCTAAGCGGTCGCCAAGTTGCTGTAGGCTTGAGCGAGAAACGTCTAAGCCTTGCTGCAGGCAGACAGCCTTCAAGTGGTCGCTCGACCTGAGACGCTTAAACCCGTGCCGAGCTATAAGCTCGTCAGCCAGGGACGTCTTTCCGCTCGCAATTGGACCGCTAAGCAACAAAACTCTCGGCATCTAAACCTTGTCATATTCGAGTCCGTTGCCGAGCCAACTTGGGTCACTCAAGGCCTTTTGAATGAATTCGTCAACTGCCTGTGCGTAGGTGGCAGATCTGAGGTAAGACCCAGGTGGGTCTACCAGTTCTACGACCCACGGGACTTGGAGAGCATTGAGGGTATTCTTCGCCAACGCCTCATCACCCAAGGAATAAACTTGGACGCGAGTTTCGTCGGGCAATTGTAGGTCGTGATGCATTAGCACTTCGATCATCGTATGATCGTAGTGTTTACGCAGGACCGCGCGTTTGTCGCTATCTGTACGAGCTACCGGAATCTGGTGAGTGTCGTAGTAGCGACCGTTGGTCTCCGCTTCCGAGAAGCCGGGTTTGCCGCCACGCCTAAGCTGGCGAGTCATGGCCACATTATACCGACAGAGGTCGTAGGTTGTGCCGTCAACAACGTCCGCCGGGACCATGATGTCGACGTGTGGGAAGCCACCTTTCAGTTTGGCGGCCAGAATTTTCGGATGACGTTCTAGCGTTAGGAATCCATACTTGCCAAAACCTCGCGACACGTCGTGAGGGCTCGACTTAGAGCGCAGGTGTGAGGGAGCGAAGCCCTTCGCGGCCAGCGACGGCTTAGTGAGTAGCGCTCGATCACGACCTATGAAGGGCAGGTAATGCAGTGGCGTGTAGTGATGAATTACGTCCACGCCTTCCTCACTCAGCAAGCCCATTCAGACCTCTAATGTTTCTTGTGGTTTTGACGGACAATAGACTCGGCTCGACTCGTTTTCCCGATTATCCACAGCGGAACAGTTTAAGAACACTTGACTCCGATTCGACCCTCATCCGATAGTAAAGTCGGTGGCTGAGCTCCAACCCGACGCCCCTGAATGAGGGCGGGGGCAAAGGGCACCCCGGAGCCTGGGCTCTGCCCCAGATTCGGAAAGGTGGTGGCATATGCGGGTATTTGTACGCGCATATCGTCGCTGGCGGCTTGGCCGGGAGGAGCACGTGCGTGCTCACACCCGGCGCTGGCCTAACCAGTATTCGTTTGGGTTTTAGACTCCCCTGACGACGGCGGCGTAGTCACCACCGACGCTGTTCGCAGATTGCGGATTTTTCCGCAGGTCGTCAATATTTCCCTAGAGCAGCAACAGTTTTCTCGTAGAAAAATTCTACGCGAGGCCCTGCCTCACCCAATCCGCCCCGCCCGAACATGCGCGAGCCACTCGCGCGCGGAGTCCCGTGCTTCGAAACCGCCCTCAGGCAGGATTTCCCCGCCCGGCCCCGGCGTCGACGTCGCCGGGCACCCGTCGCGGCTCCCCATCCGGCAGGCGCTGCCGTAGGCGATCGCGGCGGGGGCCTGGTCCTTCAGGGTGAAGGTTCTTGGGTTGGTCATTTTGGTTTCCTTCGCTTTGGTTTGGCGCGGCCGCCCCCTCCACCAGCCTAAGGCTGGTCCCCCTCCCCGTCCCGGGGCGGATCTAGGGCCTGTCGCTCGCGCCACTCCGCCGCTTCCGCCTCCGACTGCGCCTCCCACCTTATTTGCTCTGCCGCGTCGCGCTTATACTGCTCGTCCTGCGCCTGTTTCTGCTCGTCCACGCTCATCGCCGCCCACTCGTCCGGATCGTAACCCGGCAGCGGCGGGCTCGCCGGGCCGAGGCATTCGGCGGCTTCGGTGCGGTGGGTGCCGTGGTCGACCAGGAAGCGCTCGGGCGGGTGCTCGGGGCGCTGCGGCTCGCCCATCTTTTCCCATTGCTCGCGGCGGGCGTTGTCGAGCAGCCGGCTCATCGGCGTGTCGCCGATCTGGAGGATTCCGTGGCGGCCGCGCCGGCAGTGGGCGATCACCTCCCACGCATCCTTGCCGGCGCGCTCGGTCAGCAGGTCGAACGAGACTTCGAGGCAGGTGATCTGGCGCAGATAGAAGTCGGCCTCGACGACCCGGCCGCCGATCCGCGCCGAGCGCTCCTGGGCGACCTTGCCCATGAACTTGCGGACCAGCCGGTCGAAAATCTCGAGCTTGCCGTCCTCGCTCATGCCCTCCTCTTCGGGGTCGATCGGGTCGGGGTAGCCGTCGTCGGCATCCCCACCGGAGCGCCGCCGCGACGGCGCCGTCAAATGCGCGCTGCGCTGGTCGATGCCGGCGAGCTCGGTGATCCGCCGCCGCGCCTCGGCCGCTTCGCCGATCTCGACCGCGCGCTCCCAGGCGGCCTGGAAGCCGTCCGAGCCCGGGTCCTTGAGCAGCTTCTTCACCCCGTTGAGGCATTTGTTCATCGCCGCGACGGCCAGCGTCGGCGAACCCGTCCGCGCCAGCCGGGCGATGAACTCGCGCTGCAGCACTCCGGTCCAGCCGTCGCGGCGCTTGAGCTGGCGCGGCACCGCCGTGAAGTCGAGCAGGTCGCCGAGGTCGGAGAAGTCGCCCTCCCCGGCCCGGCCGCTGGCGCCGCAGCTGTCGCAAATGACTGGGATCTGGTTCATTCCGACTCGCATAACCCATTTGGTTAGCTGTAGGACAGCAGTTTCTTGCCCTTCCCCTCGATGGTGGGGCGTGAGGGTATCAAGCCCTAACCTAACCCAGTGACTCGCGCCGCGATTTGCCCCAATCTTGGCGGCGATGGCGAGGCGGGCGGACAAGGGGCTGGGAGGCGCTGGCGGCGGCGGCGGCGTTGCTCCGCGCAAGCCCGCTCCCGAGGTCGCCGTTGCCGACCTCCCGCCCGATCTCGATGCTCAGTCCCTCCCCGTGCAAATTCCCCCCGATCTCGATGCTCGGCTGTCCCCCGGACAGCTTCCGCCCGAGATGTTCTCGCCGCCGGGGATGCTGGCGCTGGCGGACCTGCTGCCGGTGATGACCGCCTACCTCGACCGCGACGAGCGCTTCCGCTTTTGCAACCGCGCTTATGCCGAGTGGATGGACCGGCCGCGCTCGGAGATCCTCGGGCGGACGCTTCGCGAGCTGCTCGGCGATGCGACTTACGAGCAGCGGCGGCCGCTGGTCGCGCAGGCGCTGGCCGGCGAGCGGCTGTTCTTCGCCGCCGAGTACGACCATCCGAGCCGCGGCGCGCTGACCCTGCAGGTCGATTACGTGCCGTGGACCGATGGCGGGGCGGTCAAGGGGCTGGTGGTGGTCGTCGCCGACGTCACCGAGCAACGCGCCGCCGAGCGGGCGCTGCGCGAAAGCGAGGAGCGGTTCCGGCGGATCGCCAATTCGGCGCCGGTGATGATGTGGGTCACCCGGCTCGACCGCACCCGCGACTTCGTCAACGACGCCTACGCCGAGTTCGTCGGCCTGCCGCCCGAGGAAGCGGGGAAGTTCGACTGGCGGACCCGGATCCATCCCGACGACATCGGGCGCGTAATCGACGAGAGCATCGCCGGGGAAGCGAGCCTCAAGCCGTTCGCGCTCGAGGGGCGGTACATGCGGGCGGACGGCGAATATCGCTGGCTGCGCAGCGTGTCGTCGCCGCGCTTCGGGCCCGATGGCGAATTGAACGGCTTCATCGGCGTCGCGTCGGACATCACCTTGGCCAAGGAGGCCGAGCTCGAATTGAAGGCGCAGGTCGAGGAGCGGACCGCCAAGCTAGCCCAGAGCGAGGCGCAGTTCCGGGCGATCTTCGAGACGGTGCTCGAAGTCCTCGTCCTCCTCAAACCCGACGGCACCATTGTGGAATTGAACAGCAAGGAAGCGGCGTGGCGGGACAAGAACCACGACCAGGCGCTGGGCGGCAAGATCTGGGACGCGCCGACGCTCAAGGCTTATCCGCAACACGTCCCGCTGATGAAGCGCGCGGTCAAGCAGGCGGCCAAGGGCGTGCTGTTCAACGAGGAAGTGACGATGGAGCGCGAAGGCGCTGCGACCGCCTACCTCGATGTCTCGGTGCAGCCGGTCCGCGACCCTCAGGGCAAGATCATCTATCTGCTGTTCGAAGCGCGCGACATCACCGACCTCAAGGCCGCGCAGGAGCAGCTCCGCCAGAGCCAGAAGATGGAGGCGCTCGGCCAGCTGACCGGCGGCATCGCCCACGACTTCAACAATCTGCTGACGGTGGTCGTCGGCGGCCTCGATATCGTCGCCAAGCGCGCCGGCGACGACAAGCTCAAGCGCTATGCCGAGAACGCGCTGGCCGCCGCCGAGCGCGGCGCCCGGCTGACCGGGCAATTGCTCGCCTTCAGCCGGGTGCAGCGGCTCGAGGTCCGGCCGACCCCGGTCGCGGCGCTAATCGTCAACATGCGGCCGCTGCTCCGCAACGTGCTCGGCCCGGGGATCGAGAAGCGCTTCAACCTCGACGACGAGGAGCTGCCGGTGATGGCCGATCCGACCCAGCTCGAGGTCGCGGTTCTCAACCTGGCGATCAACGCCCGCGACGCGATGCCCGAAGGCGGCGTGCTAACCTTTTCGACCCGGCCGGTGGAAATCGACCACGACCCCGAGCTCGACAGCGGCCGCTATGTCGAGCTGTCGATCACCGACACCGGGCCGGGAATGAGCGAAGAGGTCGCGGCGCGCGCGTTCGAGCCGTTCTTCACCACCAAGGAGGTCGGCAAGGGCACCGGCCTCGGGCTGTCGATGGTCTACGGAATGGCCAGGCAGTCGGGCGGCAGCGCCCGCATCGTCAGCGCGCCGGGCGGGGGAACCACCGTCAAGCTGCTGTTCCGGGTCGCTCAGCAGGCGGCCGTCGCCGCCGATGCCGGCGAGGCGGATTCCGGCCGCGATCTCGACGAGGCCCGCGACGCGTCGGTGCTGGTGATCGACGACGACCCGGACGTTCGCGGCTTCATTGTCGGCAGCCTCGAGGAGCAGGGCTACCGGGTCGCCGAGGCGGGCGACGGCGGCAAGGGACTCGAGGCCTTCGCCAGCCAGCGCCCCGACCTGGTGGTGCTCGACTTCATCATGCCCGGCCTGTCCGGCGCCGAAGTCGCCAGCCGGATCCTCGCCGAGGTTCCGGACCAGGCGATCCTGTTCGTCTCCGGCTACAGCGAGACCGAGGCCGTTCGCCGGGTCGCGCCCAAGGCGCCGCTGCTGACCAAGCCGTTCCGCGCCGATGCGCTCGACAAGGCGGTACGGAGCGCGCTGGCGGGGGCGGAGATGCGCAAGAGGTCTTAGCCAAGCGCCCGTCAAACGGCCATTTCGCACGCACCGATTCCGCGCTAGGTCGTTACGGAGCCGACTCGGGGGGATATCCAATGCTTACGCGACTATCAGGCCTTCTCGCGGCTTCGGCTTTGGTCGCGCTTCCGGTCCAAGCCGCGCCGCGGCCGGCAGGGCCGTCCGGCACGCAAAAGCTGCAGCAGGCGTCCATGAACGACGTGCCGCGCTGCGTTCGAAAGCTGGGCACTCTGTCGGTGATGGATGGCGACGACCCGTCAGGCTGGACCCAGTTCCAGCTCGCCGGGCCGCAGAAGTTGCTGAAGGTGCTGGTGCAGCGCTCCGGCTGCTTCAACCTGGTCGATCGCGGCTCCGGGTTGAGCGCCGCGCAACGCGAGCGCGACATCGGCGGCAACCTCGGGCTGCAGCGCCGGTCGAACGTCGGGCAAGGCCAGATCAAGGCCGCCGATTATGTGCTGGTCGCCGAAGTCCAGGCGGCCAACCGCAATTCGGGCGGAAGCGCCGTTGGGGCGGCCGCCGGAAACATGATCGGCCGCGGCTTCGGCGGGCTGCTCGGCGGAATCAGCAGCCGCAAGATGGAAGCCAACACCGTCCTCTCGCTGACCAACGTCCGGACGACCGAGACGATCGCGGTCCAGGACGGTTATGCAGCCAAGAACAGCCTCAGCTTCGGCGGCGGTGGCGGCGGCTTCTGGGGCGCAGGCGGAGCCGCGCTAGTCGGGGGCGGCTACGACAACACCGACATCGGGCGCATCGTCACCCTGGCGTTCATCCAGGCCTATTCGAAAATGGTCACCGACCTCGGCCTGCTGAGCGCCGGCGCCGCGGGTACGGCGGAGGCCGCGCCGACCAAGACATTTACGGCCCAGGCGGCGGTCGCAATGCGCGCGACGGGCGCTGCCGGCGCCAAGGTGATCCGGATGCTGCCGGCAGGCTCGATCGTCTATCCGACCGGCGCCAAGAAGGGCTTGTGGTGGGAAGTCGCCGACGACAATGACAATGTCGGCTGGGTGCTCAACACAAAACTGGCGCCGACGAATTAGGCAAGTCCCGCTCCGAGCGCCGATGCGCCTGACGGCGACCATCAGCTCGTTGATTTCGGGTTCTTTCCTGCGCGCAGGCGGGGAACCTTATCGCACTTGAGCGATATTTCACCGGGGATTACGGTGACGGGATTACGGTGGGATTACGGTGGATTACGGTGACAGTTTACTAAATGCACGAATCTGCCCTCAGATCGGGCGGCCGGGGCTTCGGGCCCGCTGCGCGCCTTGCGATTGTCCTGCCACCGAGCGCGGCCGGTGTAGCGTAAGCGGGCGGACGTCGGAAGCGGGGCGAAAGACGCGCGCCAACGGCGGCAATTAAGTGCATTCAGTAAACTGTCACCGAATTCTGTCACCGAATTGGCGCCGACGCGCTCGACAAGGCGGTGGGGGGGGGCGCTGGCGAAGCGGTGAAAAGCCCTGCCGAATTCGGCAGCGGCAATCCGTTCGGCAGCCGGAACTTAATCCGCTTTGATCGATAGTGGTTCGAATGGATGACATGAATCTAATCGCCAGAACCGGGGTCGTGGGGCTCGACGACGTGTTGGTCGGCGGGCTTCGCCGCGGGCGGGTGTATTTGCTCGAGGGCAGCCCGGGCACCGGCAAGACGACGATCGCGACCCAGTTCCTGCTGGCCGGGGCGGCGGCCGGAGAGCGCGGCCTGTACATCACTTTGTCCGAGACCGAGGAGGAGCTGCGCGAGACGGCCGTGTCGCACGGGTGGAAGTTCGAGGCGCCCAACGAGGTGTTTGAGCTGGTGCCTCCGGAAAGCCTGCTCGACGACGACCAGCAGCAGAGCCTGCTCTATTCGTCGGACCTTGAACTGGGCGAAACCACCAAGCGAATTTTCGAGGCGATCGAGCGGGTCAACCCGAGCCGGATTGTGCTCGACAGCCTTTCGGAGATCCGGCTGCTGGCGCAAAGCTCGCTGCGCTACCGCCGCCAGGTGCTGGCGATGAAGCATTATTTCTCGCGCAACGATTCGACCGTCCTGATGCTCGACGATTTGACCACCGAGACGCTGGACAAGACGGTCCACAGCGTCGCCCACGCGGTTATCCGGCTGGAGGAAACGGCGCCGGAATATGGCGCCGAGCGGCGCCGGCTGCGGGTGGTCAAATACCGCGGCCAGCGGTTTCGCGGCGGCTATCACGACATGGTCATCGAGACCGGCGGAGTGCGGGTGTTCCCGCGGCTGATTTCGGCCGAGCATAAAAGCGAGTTCAAGCGCGAGACCGTCTCCAGCGAGAGCGAAGCGCTCGACAAATTGCTCGGTGGCGGGATCGAGCGCGGATCGAGCACGCTCGTCCTGGGCCCGGCGGGGACCGGAAAGTCGCTGCTGACGCTGACCTTCGCGGTGCGGGCCGTGCAGCGCGGTGAGAGCGCCGCTTTGTTCATCTTCGACGAGGAGCTCGGGCTGCTGTTCGAGCGCGCCAAGGGCCTCGGAATCGACCTCAAGAAACTTCAGGAAGGCGGCAAACTGCTGATCGAGCAGATCGACGCGGCCGAAATGACGCCCGGCGAATTTTCGCAGCGGGTGCGGGCCGGCGTCCACGAGCATGGCGCTCGAACGGTCGTGATCGACAGCCTCAATGGCTACCAGGCGTCGATGCCCGAGGAAAAGCAGCTGATCCTCCACATGCATGAGCTGCTGCAGTTCCTCAACCGGCAGGGCGCAACGACCTTCCTGACGGTCGCGCAGCATGGGCTGGTCGGGGATATGCGGGCGCCGGTGGACGTCACCTATTTGGCCGATACGGTGGTCCTGCTGCGCTATTTCGAGGCGGCCGGACGGGTCCGCCGGGCGATCTCGATCATCAAGAAGCGAACCAGCGCGCACGAGGACACGATCCGCGAATATACCATCGGCCGCGACGGGATCACGCTGGGCGAGCCGCTGACCAACTTCCAGGGCGTGCTGCGCGGAGTTCCCGAGATCATCGGCGACCATGGACTGCTGGGCGAACAGCGCGCATGAAAGGCCGATCCGAGCGCGCTGTGATCCTGGCGCCGGTCGGACGGGATTCGGTGATCGCCGCCGACATGCTCGCCGAATCGCATATCAAGAGCACCGTCTGCGCGAGCATTGCCGGGCTGGCGAGCGAGCTCGGCAAGGGCGTCGGCTTCGTCCTGGTCACCGAGGAAGCGCTGCTCGGCCAGGATCTTCGAGGACTGTCGACGTGGATCAACAGCCAGCCCGAATGGTCGGACCTGCCGTTCGTTTTGTTGACCCGGCGCGGCGGCGGCCTCGAGCGGAATCCCGACGCCGGCCGGTTCCTCGACATGCTCGGCAACGTGACTTTTCTCGAACGGCCGTTCCACCCGACGACCCTGATCAGCCTTGCCCGGTCGGCGCTTCGGGCTCGGCGCCGCCAATATGACGCCCGCGCCCGGCTCGAGGCGCTGCAGCAGAGCGAAGAGCATCTGAAGACCGCCAACGAAACGCTCGAGGCCCGCGTCGAAGAACGGACCCGCGAGCACGAGCAGGCGTTGGCGAAGCTCCATGAAGCGCAGAAGCTGGAGACTCTGGGCCAGTTGACCGGCGGGGTCGCCCACGACTTCAACAATCTGCTCACCCCGGTGATCGGCAACCTCGATCTGCTGCGCCGGCGGTTGCCGCCCGACGACAACAAGCACCGGCTGATCGACGTCGCTTTGCAGGCCGCGAGCCGCGCGGCGACGCTGGTCCAGCGGCTGCTGGCGTTCGCCCGCCGCCAGGATCTCCAGGCGCGGGCGGTCGAGGTCGGCGCGCTGGTCGAGGGAATGAGCGACTTGCTGCGCCGATCGATCGGGCCAACCATCGCGGTGACAATCCGCTCCGAGCCAGGCCTTCCGGCGGCGCGGGTCGACCCCAACCAGCTCGAGCTCGCGATCCTCAACCTGGCGATCAACGCGCGCGACGCAATGCCGAGTGGCGGCGCGCTCACGATCGAGACGCGGGCGGAAACCGTGGGCGCCGGGTATCGCCTTCAGCCAGGCGATTATGTCTGCGTGTCCGTGCGCGACACCGGGCTCGGGATGGACCGCGACACGCTCCTGCGTGCGGTCGAACCGTTCTTCTCGACTAAGGGAATCGGCGAGGGCACCGGCCTCGGGCTGTCGATGATTCACGGGTTGGCGGCCCAACTGGGCGGGGCGCTCGAGCTGAGCAGCACCCCGGGCGGAGGAACGACGGCCTCGATCTGGCTGCCGGTCTCGACCGAAGCGCCGATCCCGGCCGACGCGGACGTGACCGGAATCATCGTCGCGCCCCACCGGGCGACGATCCTGCTGGTCGACGATGAAGAGCTGGTTCGGATGGGAACCGCCGACCTGCTCAGCGACCTTGGCTATGAGGTCGTCCAGGCGGCCTCGGGGGCCGAGGCGCTGCGCTTGCTTCGCTCGGGCTGCGAGCCCGACGTGCTGGTGACCGATTATCTGATGCCGGGAATGAACGGCGTCGATCTGATCGAGAATGCGGCCGAGATTGCGCCGAACATGAAGGCGATGCTGATCACCGGCTATTCGGATATCGCGTCGGGCCGCGGAGCCAATCTGCCGCGGCTGCAAAAGCCGTTCCGGCAAGGCGAGCTGGCGCGCCGGGTCGCGGACCTGCTGACCAAGGGGCAAAGCGGCGACGTGCTTCCATTCCGGCGGACGGACCAGGCCGGCTAGGCGATCAGCCGGCCATGCGCTTGGCGCCCAGGCCGATGACCATCTGGTTGGCGCGCTCATAGCTCAGCGGCCGGCCGAACAGATAACCCTGGATGGTGTCGCAACCGAGGTCGCGCATGCGCTCGAAATCCTCGGCGGTCTCGACGCCCTCGGCAGTGACCGACATGCGGAAGCTCTTGGCGAGCTGGACGATCGACTGGATGATCGCGACATTCTCCGGCCGGACACCGGCTTCGCGGACGAAGCTGCCGTCGATCTTCAATTTGTGGAACACGGCCTTGTTCAAATAGCCGATCGACGAATAGCCGGTGCCGAAATCGTCGAGCGCGATGCCGACGCCGAGCTGGCGGAGACGTTTCAGGACATCCAGAGTCGAGCCGTTGTCGCCGAGGAACACGCCTTCGGTCACCTCGAGCTCGATCCGGTTGCCCGGCACCTTGTGGCGGGCGAGCGCCTCGCTCACCGTGTTGGGCAGCGCCGCGAGCGCGATCTGCTTGGGGCTGATGTTGAGAGCGACGGTAATCGGCTCGGGCCAGGTCGCGCACGCCCGGCAGGCTTCATCGATCACCCATTCGCCGATCACCGGCATCAGCCCGGCCTCCTCGGCGACGGGGATGAAGACGTTGGGCGGCACCAGCCCGCGCTGCGGATGGTTCCAGCGGATCAGTGCCTCGAACCCGATCAGCTTCTGGTCCTTGGCGTTGACCAGCGGCTGGAACGCGAGATGGAACTGCTTCGAGGCGATCGCCTGGCGGAGGTCGTTCTCGAGCCGGACCCGGTCCTCCTGCTCGGACTGAAGCTCGGACGAGAAATAGCGGGCGATGCCGCGGCCGGCGCCCTTGGCTTCGTAAAGCGCAAGATCGGCCTTGAGGATCAGATCGTCGACGGTGGCGCCGTCGATCGGCCCGAACGCGCCGCCGATCGAGACTCCGATGCGGATCTCGGTCTGGTCGATCATGTACGGGGCGGCGATCGCCCGGATGATCCGGTCGGACATGCCCTCGACGGTGCGGCGGCTTTGAGCGTCGGTGACGACGATCGCGAACTCGTCGCCGCCCATGCGCCCGACGTAACCGTCTTCGCTGACCTCGTCGACGAGGCGCTTGGCGACCGCCCGAAGCACCGCGTCGCCCTTCGGGTGGCCGAACGTGTCGTTGACCGGCTTGAAGCCGT